>NZ_FOFJ01000036.1 GCF_900110885.1 Azotobacter beijerinckii
GCCAGCTGCGCAACCGCCACCAGAACCGGCGTATGCGCCCTGGCTTGCTGAACAAGCGCCCGCCGGACAGACGCACATACCAGCCATAACGCCCATGGTTAATACGCTCCATTTCGCTGAACAGGGTAAATGCCAGGGCCAACTCAAAATGCACCGTCGACCGGGGATCGATCTTGCAGGGCAACTTGGGAGAGTCCACAGCATCCCCCACAAAAGCATCGGACAGCCTTCCATTGGCGTCGACCATACCGACCCGGTGAACCTCGACGGCATGCGCACTGGTATTGGCAACCTCCAGTTGGCTGCCATCCAAGGCCAGGCACAGACTTGTACGGCCTCTCCAGGCATTCCACGCCGCAAGCACAAACCCGCCCCACGCCGGGCCTCTGGCCCACCAGTCGGCATCCTTCAAAAAACTCGCGATCCACTCGGGCAAAAAACTCATGAGGGCAGACTCCTTTCGACATGAGGGCGGGCGCTGCGTGAAACCAGCGCCCCGGTCGATGGTACGCCAGCGCCCTACCCTCTGGCGGCCACGGGGCCTGAAAAAGCCCGCCGGAGCGGGCCTTTGTGTGGGGGGCGATTGAACATAGCGCCCGTTGCGCGCACTCGGGGCGTTATGCCTCGTCTGGCACCCAGTTGCCATTGACGTACTTGCCCTTTGGCAAGTCGGCAGGCTTAGGCTTGCCCAGGACATAACAGACGGAAATTCGATTATCGATCTTGGGGTTTGGGGAGCAATGGAACCGAAACTGCACTTAAGCTCTGCGCCTGCCTTGCAAGCCCTTGCTGTGTCTGGGGTTTTCGGGAAAACCATCATTTTGTCGGACTTTTACAGACCCTGGCGCCGGGGCAGTCCAATGCATGAAAAACGGTATGGAAAAGCCGTTCGCTGAAACAAAGTCTGGATAACCGCCCATGTTTTCGGCAGCGATGAACTCTAATTCGGCCTTACGTTGGTTTTTGGTTCCATTGCTCCCCAAACCCCATCTTCGGATTGGTTACCGAGGTCACTGCTATAAGCTTCCACCCCTCACCCCCCTGAATGGCTTTGTTGGCTTCTTGGGGGCTATAGACCTCTTTTACTTCATGTGCTTCATGCAGTTGCATAATGGCCTCTCCTTGGGATGTTGAGGAAGGACAGTGTAACTCGAACACCGTTCATCTCGATGTTGTCGTTACTGTCACGCCCGATAATCGTCACTCAGCCCCGCCTCCCGCAGTCGCTGCTGCAGCACCGCGACCGCCTCGAAGGCCTGGGTCCGCTCGGCCACCACCATGGAGTTCTCCCGCTCCAGGCTGCGAAGGCTCTGCGTGTAGCGCTCCCCATCCCTGCTCCTCGCCTTGAACTCCTCCTGATAGTTCCGATGCGCGCGGCTGGCCTCATCCTTGTGGCGCTTGAGGATGTTCTGGATACCCTGGTCGTTGCCCATCGTTTCGATGCAGACACTAAAGCGGGAGTCCTTGAACAGCCTGTCGATCAGATCGCGCACGCTCGGGACATACAGGTGCTCCAGGTCGTTGCGGATCGTCATGTGATCGTCGATGCACCACAGCAGAAACGCCAGGTCGCTATCGCTCAGCCGAAACTCGCGCAGGCCTTCGGCATCCTGCAGATCGCCACCGCCGCCGAGAGGACTGCCGCGCTCGGCCACCAGTTTGGAATTCTCCTGCTCCAGCTGCTCGACTCGCGCCCGCAGTCCCTTAACCTCCAGCCGCTGCCGCTCCAGAAAACACCGCACCTCGGCCGCGTCCTGCTCCAGCGCCTCGCGCGACCAGCGCACGTCGCCCGGATAGTCGTGCCCCACACTGGCGACGGACAGGCGCCGCCACAGGCTGGTATAGGCCCGCTCATTCTGGCTGCCAGGATGCCACTCGTTGCAATACTGGCTCTCCTTGCCCGCCAGATACCGGAGGAGCGTCAGCTCGTCGCTGGTGAACTCCATGTCGACGCGCCTGCCCTCCTCCCGCTCGCGCTTCTTCTTCTCCCGGTGCCGCCGCTGCCGCTCAGCGGAGGTCAGCGGCCGGCGTGCGGCCTGCACCAAGTCTAGAGTCTGGGTGTCATGTGGATCGATCATCGGCGTGTCCTTCGTCGTCAGCGGGCTTTGGCTAATCCTACTCCTTTAGCTAATTAGCTAAAAGAATAATTAGCTAAAAAGCGAATTAGCTAAAAAGCGAATTAGTGGACAGCAGCACGCTCTTTCCAAGCCACCTTCCGGGCCCAGGCAATGCCATCAATGATGGCTACTTGCTACAATTCGCCCTCCATTTTTCCCGGAAAGGACACCACCCCATGCGAATTCCCGTCATCCTCATGCTCGTCGCCGCCACCTCGCTGGCCATGGACGCCGAAGCCCGGCGCCGATCGGGCGGCGGCTCGAAGTCCTACTCCTCGAGCCGCAGCTACGTCGCGCCCGCCGCTGCGACTGCCACCGGCGCGGCGGCTCTTGGCACGGCAGGAACCAGCTTCGCCTCGGGCCGGCGCTACGTTTCCGTCGCCAGCCTGAACGTTCGCAGCGAAAGCTCCGCCGCTGGCCAAGTGCTCAGGACGTTGAAGAAGGGAGCCGTCGTTTACGCCTACGAAACCGAGTCCGACTGGGTCCGCATCTCGCCGGATGACGCCACCCCGGAATGGGTGATCGGCAGTTCCCTGTCCCGATCCAAGCGATAACCACCAACAGCCGCAGCCACGCACAAAATTAGCGAATTAGCGAATTAGCCTTGCCCCCAGACCGCGGCAATCTTCCGCCGGGTGGCCTTTCGGAGCTTGGCCAGTTCCTGCCGCTGTTTCTTCCGCTCCTCGATGTCCTGAAAAGTCGGGCGCTACACGCCCGATGGATGTGTTAAATTTGAGCGACCCAAAGCACAAACCAAAACCAAAATGCTTGGCCAAAGCATCAGAGGGGATGAGTTATGTTCTTGATCGAAGAGACGCGCGAAGAAACCTTGGCTGTCAAAGCCACCGCTGCCGGAAAGCCCGTTGCCAAGCGCAAAACGCCAGACCGGCCACGGACGTTTGACGATACCCGCATCGCTGCACGCGGCGGCGAAGCCGCGTTCGAGTATTTCGTCAAACACGGCAAGCTGCCTGTTTCCAAGTAGTAGCGATTGCCATCGGTCAAGGTCTCTGACCTCTTCAAGGAATCGGAAGGCTGGTACAGGTACTACGCCGACTTCTACAACAACAAGCTTTTTGGTGACCTCCCGGACGACTTCGGCCGGGATGAAGGGCTTGATCTCGACTACCTGCACCATATCCATCTGGCAATGACTGCCAAACTCGTAGCCAGATGGAAAATCAAGCGCCGCCAGTTCGACCGCACCACAGACCCCAAAGACCCGGCCAACGACTATTGGCTAGTCTATGCCTATGACGACCTGCGCGACGAGTACCTGCTGCTGACCATCCTCGGCCCCAATGCTCACAGCCGGCCGGAATGGGGCGCATTCCTGCGCACCGTCGCGCACGACATTGTCGAGCCCTGGATACAGGGCCGCGTCGTCTATACCGATCCCGACGAATAGCGTTATCCGTCACGCCGACGGCTCATCGGCCTGCCTCCCCTGCGTCATCAACAATCTAGCCAACTCCTGCTGCTGCGCCCGAAGCTCGCCACGTAGCTCGGCGGCGCTGCCGGCCTCCCGCTTGGCTTCCTCGCGCGCCTCGCGCACCTCCTGACGGACTCCTTCCAGGGGGTGTAAGCCGGAACCGCCGAAAATTCCGTCGGAAAACATTGGCAGCGAGGTTTCCGGCTATTTCTGCTATCCGATATGGTTTTTCGAGCCTTTTTTGCTGGCTCAAGCGGGCTGTTTTCGGCCTGACTATGCCGTCACCGGGAAACAACTGTTTGGCGACAACCCGCGCCAGTGCTGGCTTTACGAGGTTGACGGAAAAATCTGGGGTTCCGGCTTACAACCCCTTCCAGCTCGCGGGCGGAACCCTCGAGACGCACCTCGGGCCGCCGGCGCCGACCGCGGCAGATCGCCCAAGATACCCGCCGGGCCGCTCGGCGAAACCACCTCGTCCGCCGCCCTCACCATGCCCGCCTGGCTTCCGCCACCGAGCGCAGCGCTTGCTGCCCGCCACACCACAGCCAAAACCCTCCAGCGGCCCGCCATGCAACGCTGCCGCTTCGCTGTGGCCCGATCCTGCGTTTGCTCGCCTTTCGTGCTGCAGGCCCCTCGGAGGCTGCAGGCACGGCGAAAGAGCCAAGACCTTACCCCTCGGCTGATTACTTGGAGCGCAGCGACACTGCCGAAGGCTGGTCCGTGAAGGAGCGAAGTGCCGTTGCACAGTGGTTGCGGTTGCATGCTGTGTTGATCGGCGCACAGCGACTGGAACGGGCCGGGGTCAGGATGACGGCGGCGCTCTGGCTGACCTCGACTGGGGACCCCCCGCGCCTACGGCGCGAAATGGGGGATCGCTTATTGCTTGGTGGTTGGTCATGCGCAGGAGGTATGGTTTGCACGGGGGGAAAGGCTCTGCTCTTTCCCGTAGGGGGTACCAGTGGACGGTAAAATTTGCAGAACTATAAAAGCGGGCAAGCGCCTACTCGTGGCATCCGGGCGGAACAGGTGGAAAAACGGGGGGCGTCGGTACCGGCGACGGCCAAAAGACGGTCGGACGGGCGACCTGGATGGCTTGACCGGCATCCAGGCATGAGGGGGCACCGTCGATGACGGTGCGTGGGAGGAAGGAATCAGGCCGGCGGGTGGGTGCGGTCGAGGATGGCGACCAGCTCGGCGCGGGACTTGTCGGGATAGGCCAAGGCCAGGCGGTGCAACTCGGCAGCACGCTCTCGGGCGTACTCGATGTGCTGGACGTTAGCCTGCTGTTCGGCCTGGGCGCGGCGGGCGCCCTCCGCGCGACGATGGCTCTCGCGGCGCTGCTGCTGGTCGGCCAGCTCCTGCAGGGCGTCCTTCTGCTGGCGAGCGGAGATTTCGCGCAGCTTGCGCTCGCGGGCGACCTTCTTCTTCGTGCGTGCCTCGGCCAACTGATGGGACAGGCCCAGGTCGATGAAGAAGCGCGGCCGTAGATGGAGGGTCACGCGGCTGATCCAGTGCATCCCGTGCTTGTAGATCCGCCGCACCCGGCGGCGGACGTAGCCGGCCCGCTCCAGGTCAGTGAGCGTGCGTGACACGCGGCATTCGGTCAGGTCGCCATCCTGAGCCAGGCCGCGCTGCCGGTTCAATCTGAAGGCGCCCGACTCATCGAGCCAGCCCAGGCAGAGCGTGGCCAGGTCGACACGAGCGAGGATCGGCTCGGCCAGTGCGGCCAGGGCGTTCCAACGCTGCTGCTTTGTGCGGCAGCCGGATTTGTGAATGGTGTCGAGGCGGCGAATCCAGCGGCCAGCACGGGTGCGGGCCTCCTCAATCACCCGCTCGACGGCGGTGCCGAGAAAGGTGGCGCGCTGCTTATCGGACAGGGACCGCGGGCGGCGCCCGGCTTCATGGCCTGCAACGGGCTTGAAGGGCGGGGCTGGGCGATGATCGGTCAGCTCGGCATAGACGCCGGACTCAGGAGAGCCGGGGAGATAGGATTTGACCGGCTTCAAGACTGTCCCCACAGGATGGGGAGCTGCTCGAAACGGTCAGGGCGCACGAAGGGTGCGCTGGCAACTGTCGGAACCTGCAAAAAAGCAGGACGGCCCGCACGGGCGGCCGTGTTCAGCATGTCGCTTCCCCTAGCAACGGGCTTGCTTAGAAGGGTACCGACCGATAAACTCCGACCTTGCGTGGGTCGTTCAGAGTTTATTCTTTGGTCGATCTCCGAAAACCCCAAGCTTGCCGGCCTGGGGTTTTCTTTTTTCTAATCCCTTGATTTTTCTAAAATTCTTTTGACCTATCGGTCAGCTGAAGAAAGTCTAACACTACCAAAAAGAATTTTACACTATTCGTGTTTTGTTTTTCTCTCGCTGTCGTCTTTCTTCTCGACTTTCGAGGCTATCGATCGCGCTCAGAACCAACTGTAGCGATGTCGTCATCCCCGGATGCGTCATCCCATCGCTATCTGAGATCAGGCACAGCCATTCGACATGGTTATAGATTCGGTCGATAGTATCGCCGTTGCTATCGGCGATCAAAGGATTTCCATTTGATGACATTGTCATGCAGCTCCTTGCTAAAGTACTCCGCGAAGGGCCGCGCATTCTACCTTTCTGCCAAAACACTGGATATAAAAACAGTGTGGCGTAACGACATATCCCCTGTGTGATGCGTAACGCCTGGCTCTCCGTTAGGTTGTCTCGCTGGCCTGCATCTTCTTCCACGCCTTCTCCACTGCTTTCTCCGCCGCCGTCTTACCCGTATAGAGCGCCGTCAGCCGCTGGGGCCGGGTCTGGTCGCCAGCGGTGACCTTGCTCTCCTTGCCCGTCTTCTCGTCCCGGTACCAGGCCAGGACGCCGGTGTAGTCGGTCGCCTCCTCGGCCAGGTCGAGGATTTCCTCGCCATCCGGCAGCTTCGACTCCAGCTCCAGGCTGGTGGTGTAGGCATCGGCGGTGAAGCTGTGCGCGACGTGAGAGCCCAGCCAGGTGATGGCGGCGATTTCGTCCTTGATGCCGGTCAGCGAGTAGGTCAGCTCGGGGATCAGGTCGGGGCGGCCTCTGGCCAGGCTGTAGCTGAGGGTCGCGGTGCCACGCTGCAGGCGGCTCCATTCGGCGCGGGCGGCGTTGAGGGCGCTGGCCTGGTCGGTGTGGACGTGGCGCAGATCCTTGAGGTTGTCCCCACCCCCGGCGATGGCCTCCTTCTTCTCGGCGCTGTTCGTGTCGTAGTAGTAGGCGCGCACGCCGCTATAGCTGTCGCGGTCGGCCTGCAGGAAGCGGTGCTGGTCGCCATCTGTGCGGGTCAGGGTGATGTGCGGCAGCGGCAGGCCGCTCGCGGTGGTGGATTTACCCGCCGGCATGAACAGCAGCCGGCCGGCCTTCACGGTGGCGATGGCGTCGTGCTGCTCGCCCAGGCGGGCCAGCAGGTTGGCATCGCTTTCGTTGGCCTGGTCGAGGTGGGCCATCGGGATCTGCGCGAAGCTTGGCGCAATGACAGGCTGAAGGCCGTTGCTGCTGGCGATGGCCTTGATGACGTCGCCCAGGGTTTGCTGGTCCCAGCTGCGCTCCCGCTTGGTCTTCAGTCCCTCGCGCAGGTCGGCCGAGCGGGCGCGGATGGAGAGCACGTCCGGCGAACCGCTGTGCTCGGTTTCGTCTACCGTGTAGCTGCCCTTGTAGGTCAGGCCGGTATCGCTCCAGCCCAGCCAAAGCTGCACCGTGGCGCCGCGCGGCGGGATGGCCAGCCGCCCGTCGTGGTCGCTGAGCTGGATGTCGAGGGTGTCGGCCTCGAGGCCGCGGTTGTCTGTGAGGCCGATGGCGATCAGGCGTTGGGTGATGGCGGCGGTGATGTCCCGGCCGTCCACCACCACGCGGCAGGTCGGATAGGCGTAGGCGGCAGCGTCCATCACAGCAGCACCTGGAGCAGCTCGCCCACCGTGCTGGGGAAGCTGCCGAGTAGGTCGACGCGGTCGTCGTCGATCCTCTTCAGGGCGATGTTGAACTCGATGCGCCGGGCAGCGCCGTCCTGGAAGAACAGGGTGTGCGTCTCGCTCAGGCTCTCGATGACCCACAGGCCATAGACCCGCCCGGTGCCGTCGACCACCGGCCAGGCCTTGCCGGTGTCGGCCATCTCGCGGACTTTGTCGAGGCTGACCTGGCTGCCGGCCAGCTCGGGCAGCAGCACGCCCGGCAGGGTGATCGCGTCGTCTCCCGGCCCCAGGTACTGCCGCGCCGGGCGGGTGCCGATGCGGCTGGTGGAGCCGTGCCGCCAGTCGGTCTGCCGCTGGAACTCCTGGTAGGCCAGGGTCTGCAGGCTGAAAACGAACTGTCCGAGAGCCATCATCATGGCGGGTCACTCCTGGTCGTGCAGGCGAGAGCGGACGCGGGACGCCTTGGTGCGCTCGCGCTCGTCGAGGATGCGATTGATCTGCTGCGCTAGGTCGGCCGGGTTGCCGCCGGGCGCTGCCTGGATGGTGATCTGGATGGTGTCGCCCTGGACGGTGATCGGCGTGGCCGTGGAGGCAGCCAGCGGCGGGCGGCTGTCGATCCGCGGGCCGTCGAGCAGCAGCGCCTCGAGACGCGGCAGGTCGGCGAAGGTGACCTGCAGCTGTTGCGTCAGTGCCGGCAGATCCGGCCGTGGCAGATCTCCGCTCCGGTAGCGGATCTGCTGCATCTGCTCGGGCAGGGTGGCCATGGGCACCTCTTGCAGCTGCGGTAGTGCGGCAGCGGCTGGCGACGCACCGGCAGTGACACCCAGGGCCACCGTGCCGGCAGCCGTGAGGCGCTTGGCTAGGTCGGTGACCTGCTGCAGCGGTCCGCCTTGCCCCGCCACCAGCCCCTGCTCGAGGCCCTGCATGGTGAAGCCGCCGAGCTGGGCGAAGACACGGCTGGGCGAGTGGATGCCGAGTTTTGCCTTGAACCAGCCGATGGCCTTGTCGCCCGCCCCGGTGATGGCCTCCTTGACGCTGCCGAGCGCGCCGGTGATGCCGTTGGCCAGGCCCTGGAGGATGTCGGCGCCGAACTGGCGGAAGCGCTCCGGCAGGCTGGCGAACCAGGTCATCAGGCTGGCGAACTGGCTCTTGATGCCTTCCCACAACGCGGCGAACTTCGGCCCCAGGGTGCCCCAGTTCTGCCAGACCAGATAGGCGCCTGCAGCCAGTGCGGCAATGGCGGCGATGATCAGCAGCACCGGCCCCATGGCGACCCCGGCGCTGATGCCGAGAGTGGCCAGGCCGAGCTTGACCATCGCCAAGGGGCCAACCAGGCCGGCCAGGATGATCGTCAGGCCACCCCCGACTGCCGCCAGCGCGGCGACAGCGACGGCGACCTTGACCAGGGTGTTGGCCAGCTCGGGATTGGCCTTGAACCAGCCGGTCACTGCCTTGGTCGCGGCGAGGATGTCCCCCTCGAAGGCGTCCAGCACTGTCATCAGCTCGCCCGACAGCATCCGCTGCAGCCTGATCAGCGCACTGCCGGCGTTGTCGCCGAGGGTGTCGCCCATCCGGTCGGTCGCCCCGGTGACCTCGCCGAGGCGATCCTCGACGCTGGCCAGCCCCTTGAGAAACTGGGGGATCTGGTCGACCGAGAGGTCCTCGAGCGGCGTGCCGAACAGCGCGATGGCGGTGTTGGCCCGGGTGGCCGGGTCCTTGATCGCCAGCAGGCCCTTGACCGTTTTCATCAGGGCGCCGCGGGCTTCGGGGCCGCCCTTGGCGATCGCAGTCGACATCTTCTGCGCGTTGAGGCCGATTTCCTTGTAGGCCTCCTGGCTGCCCTTGGACATGTCCGAGCCGCGCAGGGTGAACTCCTTGAGGGCGTCGCCGGTCTTGTCCAGGGCGAACTTGCCCTGGCCGGCGGCGGACACCAGCAGGTTCATCGCCTCCTTGCCGTTGAAGCCCAGGGCACGAAAGTTGGTGGCGTACTCGTGGACGATCTCCGGCAGCTCCTGGCGCAGGCTGACCGAGACGTTCTGCATCCCGCCGGCCATCAGGTCGAAGGCCTCGGTGGCATCCCTGGCCAGGCCGTTCTGGATCATGATGCTGGCCATCTGCACGGACTCGGCCACGTCCAGGTCGAAGGTGTTGGCCAGGGTGGTGGCGCGCTTGGTCAGCGCTTCGAGCTGGCCGGCGCCGAGCTTGCCCAGCGAGCCGAAGCCCCCGCCGACCGCCGACAGCGCCTCGGCGACCTGCTCCAGGCTATCGCCGGTCCCGCCGCTGTAGACGCTGTTGATGATCGCCCGGTACTGCTTGGCCTCGGCGGCCCCCTGGCCGAACTGGGCGGCGGTCTTCGCGCCGAGCTGCTGGTTGGCGAAGGCCTGCGAGCCCATCGAGGCCATGGCACCGCCGCCGGCAGCGAGGGCCACCGATCCGGCGGTGGCGACCTTGCCGGCGACCTCCTTGGATTTCTCGTAGGCCGCCTTGGCCTTGGCCAGCCGCTCCTGCTGCTGGGCCAAGCGCCGCATGCCGTCCTGCTGTTCGGCGATGCTGCGGGTGCTTTGCTCGACTCGTCGCCTGAGCCGCAGCTCTTCGGCGCCCAGGCGGTTGGTCTGGATGCCGGCCGAGTTCAGGCGGGTCTGTAGGCTCTGCAACTGGCGTTGCTGCTCGCTGTAACTGGCCTTGAGCTTGTGGCCCTCGCGCATGGCGCGCTGGAATTCGGTGGTCATTTGCCGGGTAGGCCGGGCCGCCGCCGCCATCTGCTCGGACAGCGCCTTGATCCGTTCCCGGTTGGCCCGGATCGCCTCGCTGGTCTGCTTCGAGGCGGCCTGCACCGCGCGAAAGCTCTCCACGTCCTTCTGCTGGCCCTGCAGGCCCCTGAGCGCCTCGCGGGTCTGCTTGAGCGTCTGGGCCAGCTCGCTGCCGCCCTGGCTGACGGCGCGGATCGGGCGCGTGGCGCGGTCGACTGCCTGCAGGATGACTTCAAGCCTTAGATCGCGTGCCATGCGGGCTCTCCACACGCTGCCGGGCGCGCTCGCGCCACTCCATCAGTTCGGTGAGACTCAGCGGCTCCATGTCCGCCGGCCCCCAGTGAAAGACCATGGCCAGGTCGGCCATGGCGTCCTCTACATGGCGAGGGATGCTTCCGCCTTCGCCGACTTCGGCAGCAAAAAACCGGTGACCTCGCTGCCCAGCTGGAACAGGTCGGCCGGGTCGAGGAAGCCGATTTCATGGTCGGTGAGTGCCGGGGTGGTGAGGCGCGGCAGGACCTTGCGCAGGGCGATCACGTCCATCTGCATCAGCTCGAGCAGCGAGACGCCGCGCAGCTCGCCGGCGTGCGGCTTGCGCAGCTCGATGGCGGTGATGGTCTGCTCGCCGCGCTGGATCGGGGTGTCGAGGGTGACGGTCTTGGTGGTGCTGGTCATGGTGGTGTTCCTGGTTGTGCGGGGTGGGGCCGGCGAGCGCGCCGGCGGCAGGTGGCCTGGCATGCCTTACAGGCCGATGGCGCGGCGCTGCTCGGCCAGGCGGTCGACGCTGCCGACCGTCTCGATCATGTTGAGCAGGTCGATTTCGATCTCGGTGACGCCGTTGACGATCAGCTTGTAGTAGCTGCAGGTGGTCACGATGCTGACCTCGGTGTCCTCGCCGGGCTCGGCGTCGCCCAGGTTGATTTCCTCGTGCCGGCCACGCACGACGATCTCCACGGCGGTGACCTCGCCGGTGTCGTCGCGCTGGTAGGCGCCGGCGAAGCGCAGCAGCACGCCGTCGGCGGTCGTGATGCCGAACTGGCGCAGCACGGTCAGGTCGAGGCCGCCGAGGGTCCACTCGAACTGCAGGCCGTCGTCGCTCATGCCGTGGTCGATCTTCACCGGGCCGTTCATGCCGCCGCCGCGGTAGCTCTCCATCTTGCGGGCCAGGGGCGGCAGGGTGGCGGTCTTGCTCTCGCCGAGGTAGCTGTTGCCGTCGTTGAACAGGTTCAGGTTCTTGAGTTTGCGGGGCAGTGCCATGCTGGCGGGCTCCTATCAGGCGTTGATCCGGCTGGCGAAGTCGACCAGGAAGCGATCGGTGATCCGCTGGTTGAAGGTCAGGTTCTCGAGCGGCGGGACCGGGGTGTAGGCGTAGTCGATGTAGAGCTTGCCGGCCGAGAGGGTGGCCGCCTCGTTGAGGGTGGGGTCGTACCAGGCCTCGGCGTCGATGATGTAGCCCAGGCGCTTGAGTTCGCGGAACTTGGCGTTGACCCCCTCGAGGATGTCGCGCACCAGGCTCGGGTGCAGGGGCTTGTCGGCCGCCCACAGATGCCCCTCGGCGATGGTGTCGCTCAGCACCTGGGCGGTGCGGGTGGCGGACTCGAAGGCGAACAGCGGGTCGGCGCTGCAGGTGCGCGAGCCCCAGAAGCGGAAGCCGTCGCGGCGGATCAGGGTGGTGACGTCGGCGGCGTTGAGGTAGCCGGCGTCGGTGGCCGGGTCCTGCAGGTCCCAGAACACGTCGGCGCCGATGCCGGTGACGCCGTTGACCGGAACGTTGGAGAGCGTCTTGTGCCAGCCTACCTCCTGGTCGATCTTGGCGCGCAGGCCGAGGGCGCGGGCGACGGCCGGGGCCGCCTGGTCGGCGCTGCTGGCGGTGTCCCAGCTGATGAAGTCCGGCCAGATAGTCATCAGCTCGCGCTGCCCGAAGTTTTCCCGGTAGGCGACGGCCTCCTCCTTGGTGGCGCACTCCCAGGCCGAGGCATAGGCGAAGCCGCGCAGCTTCTGGGCGATAGCCGCCAGTTCGGTGGCCACGGCCAGGCTGTCGAGCCCCGGCACGCCGAGGATGCGCGGCTTGACGCCGAGCCGGGCCTGGGCGGCCAGCAGGGCCTTGAGGCCGGTCATCTGGCCGCCGGCGGTGGTGGTGCCGATGATCTTGCTGGCCTGGTCGGCCGCGATGGCCTCGGCATCTGCGCCGGCGCCGTCGGCCACGCGCACCACGACGGTCAGGGCGTTGGTCTGGTCGGCGATGGCGTCCAGCGTACTCGCCAGGGTACCCAGCTCGCCGGCCTTGCCGGCCGAGGCCTGGGGATTGGTCACCAGAACCGGAGTATCGAGCGGAAAGGCCACGGCGTCGGCATCGCTGCCGGTGCAGACGACGCCGACGACGGCGGTGGAAACAGTGCGGATCGGGCGCGTGCCGTCGCTGGCTTCGACGACGCGTATGCCGTGATGGTAATCGACTGGCATGAGGGGTTCCTGCGCAGGGGTATGTCCTGCGCAGGGTGGCGTGGGGGCGGTGGATCGGGTAGCGCCGGGGGTTGTAGCGGGCGGCGCTACAGGGCGCGGTCAGGCGGGTTGCTGCAGCAGCGCGGCGACGTCGGGGTTTTCGTTGAGGAAAGCGGCGAGCTTGGCGACCGGATCGGGGGCAGCCGGCGCCTGGGGCCTGTTGACCAGCGCCCAGGCCACGCCGTTCCAGCGCGGCCAGCGGTCCTCGGGCCATTCTGCCGGCGGCGGAACGGTGGTGGTGCGCGCCGGCATCAGCCAGACGCCGGGCTCGAGCGGCGACTCGTCGGCCACGGTTTCGCCCTGGTAGAGGCCGGCGGGGCTGTACTGGTAGACGATCATGGTCTCTCTCCTCAGAAGGCGATACAGGCCAGCAGGGCGACGTTGCGCGGGCGGGTTTCGCTGCCGCCGGTGGTGCCGATGGTCAGGCCATGGCTGTGCTCGCCCGCCTCGTTGATGCTCAGGCCGTGGAAGTGGTC
This sequence comes from Azotobacter beijerinckii, assembly GCF_900110885.1. GTDB lineage: Bacteria > Pseudomonadota > Gammaproteobacteria > Pseudomonadales > Pseudomonadaceae > Azotobacter > Azotobacter beijerinckii. The sequence goes on from NZ_FOFJ01000036.1 coordinate 13,197, forward strand.
GCCGTTCTCGGTGGTCGTGTGCGTCTGCTCGCCGTAGTAGTCCTCGTCGCCGAGCACCGCATTGCCCGGGTCGACCGGGGAGCGGTCCCGCTTGAAGGTCACGCTGTGGCTATGACGCCCGTTGTTGGTCGTCTTGCCGGTATGGGTGTGCTTGCCGGCCGTCGCCACACTGCCGCTGTGGGTGTGGCTCTGGGTGGCCCCGCTCTGGGAGCTGCCCAGCTCGCGGCCACTATCCACCCCGCGGCCGTCGTCCCAGCCGCGGACGAACTCCCCTCTCAAGTCGGGCAGGTTGAAGGTGGTGAAGCCGTCGCCGGACCCAAAGCGCGTGCCGAGCCGGGCGAACAGCGCCGCGTAGACCGTGCGGCTGACCGCCGCGCCGTTGGCCTTGAGCCCGAAGGGGCCCGGCGTGGCGGCGGCGGTGTGATAGATGTCGCCCGGCTGGCGGACCCGCTGGTTGACCTCGTCCCGGCTATAGACCTTGAGGTTCTCGCGGGAGGCCGCCTTGTCCAGGACGTCGGCGAGGTTCTGGCTGCGCTCGAGCGGCGCCCCGGCGCTGCCGGCCGGCTCGTTCTGCACCAGGGTGATGCGCGTGCCGGCCGGGTAGCTCTGGCCCAGGTGCAGGCGGGTTTCCAGGCTCTCGTCCGGCTGCCACTCGCCGGCGCCGCTGCCCAGGTCGAGGCGCAGGCCGTCGACGTACACGGCCAGGCCGTAGGTGGTGGTGAGGGCCAGGTCGACGACGGTCTGCTCGGCGGCGAGCAACTGCTTCTCGGCGACGGTGTCGACGGTGACGCTGATCGCGTCCGGGTTCTGCCACTCGTAGTCGCCATCGGCGTTGCTGGCCTTGCCCAGCAGCTGGCCGACGGTGCCGCCGGGGATGAGGGTGGCGGCGGTGATGTTGTTGATCACCCAGGTATGCGTAGCGACGCTCACGTTGGGGTCGAGCATCAGCGTGATGTTATCGGCGTTATCCACCCGGAACACCACGCGCACGACCGTGTCCGAGAACGCCCCCTCGTCGGCCGTGGGTTTGTAGACGTCCGGCAGGTTGCCGACAACGATCAGGCTGCCGTCGGCATCGAACACGCCGATCTCGCGCAGCACAAATCCCCCGGTTTGCGCAGGGATCACCAGCTCGGCGAAGAACTGCTGCGGGTCATTGGCATCTTGGTAAATGCGATTGATCGCGGCCCGGTAGCGCTCGCGCACCAGGTGCGTCTGCAGCTCGCCGGGCGTGGTCGGGTTACCGTTGCCGTCGCCCACAGCCATGGCCGTGAGGGTGAGCGCCGTCCCGAGCGCACTGGCCTCGGCCAGACGCTGCATGCCGTAGGTCGTGAACAAGCTCCGGTACGTCATGCGTCGGTCCCCACCAGATCGCCGAAATAGTGATGCATAGCCGCGCAGGCCATAGCGTACTCGGCCTGCGCCCAGAACCGGTGATACGTGAAGGTCGGCACGTTTTCCGGCGTTGGGTCGGCGATATAGGCCTGGATCTTCGGCCAGTCCGGGTCATCCTCCATGAACGATCTGATCGAGATGAAGGTGGCGCCGGAAGCAACGCTGTCGCCGTTGGGCATCTGGCCGGTAAAGCTCGCAGGAACGTAGACGGGGTCGGCATAGCGGGTGTAATCGGCACGCGCCTCCTCACGGGTGAGCCCCTTGCTGCCCTTGAACAGCGTCCAGGTGCGGTCCAGTAGCTCGCGGGCCAGGGTGTAGCAATCCTGCGCGGTATGGCTACTGCCAGGGATGGCGCTGGCGAACTTGTTCATCCGCCGCTTGGCCTCGGCATACTCGATCAACAGGCGTGAGAGCGAGGCTGCGACGCCGATGTCCACGCTGGACTCAACCACCGTGCAGTGCAGATTCGGGTTCGGCACGTTGCTGGCGGTCCAGAACGCCCCGTAGTTACCTGTGCCGTCCCAGTCGAGGCTGGGCAGGTACTCGTAGACGCCCTCCAGGTTGGCGGACGTGGCGGTCTGCCCGGCCACGGCCGTGGTCGATACCCAGGACAGCGTCGAGGGCAGCGAGTAGCTGCCATCGCTGCTGAGGGTCACATGACCCAGCACAAAGTTGATGAACCGGTCGAGGATGATTTCCAGGTTCGGGCGGATCTCGACCGCCAGGCTGCTGGTCTTGTCCGACACCTCGAGCAGCAGATCGGTGCAGCGTTGCAGTCCCCAGCACTGGAAGCCAAACCAGTTGTTCGACGGTGGGTCGTGCCAGACCGGCGCGTAGGTATAGAACATGCCGTAGAACTTGGCGTTCTGCCGTCCATCGGTCGGCGTCTCGTAGCGGCCGTGCCAGCTATTGGACACACCGCCAGCGATGGGGCCTTCCGGAGATTGCAGCCAGCGCAGCATCTCGATCTGGCGGTACAGCGAGCCGAGCCAGATATCCCCGGCCGACGGCGATTGCGGGGTATAGCCGCCCCCGCCGGTCGCCATGAAATAGGCGATATCGGGCGCCTGATAGCCCTGGTGGCACTCGGATGAGCCGATCCGAAATCCCCAGGATGGCTGTTGCCCGGACGCCGGAATCTCACCACCCCACGAGGCGTACCAGCTAATCAGCTTGTGGCACGATTCGTAGGGCGCTGCCGAAGTGGCGGCTTGGGTGTAATTCCCGATTTTCCGATAGTACTTGTCGAACAGGGCATAGCGCAGGTAGTCGCCCATTTTCTTCGCCTTGGTGTCCTGGGCGGCCACGCTTGATGCCACCCCGTTCGCGGCGGCGAACTTATGCGCCAAATAGGCATGCTGGATAACCCGCGCCTCGGCATCGGGAGCACAGGTGTAGCGCCACTGCTTGCCATACTCGAACGGAGCGTCGGGATAGACCGGCTGGTTTTTATTAAACAGCGGCAGGTAGCCGTAGGCGCTGCCGAATTCGAAATCCTCCCAGGACGGATGGGTCACGGTCTCGAACGAGGATTCCTGCAGGCCTCGCGAGTAGTTGTTGATGAACACGCCGGTCTCGCTGTTGTCGCCGTTGTGATAGCCGTAGACCCCATCGACATCGATCAGCCAGTGCATGAGGAACATGCGGCCGTTGCCGTAGGTAGTCTGCAATTCGGCATAGAGCGGATCGACACCCACGGGCACGCCGGTATTCGGCAGCGTCGGGTAGGCGTTGGGCAGATCGCCTTCGGGCTGGTAGGTGGCCGGGCTGCCAGGCGTGTAGGTGCCCGCCGGCTGGTTGGCCGCACTGGGGATGTAGTTACTCTCGATAGAGGCCCAGCAGGCCGTGTAACCGCTCCAGTTGTTCGACAGCGCCCCTTTCCAAGCCTCCACTCCGGCCCAGAACGAAGCGGTCTCCGAGACGGACTCGTGCCCGTGGTCCGGGGCCTCGTTGATCAGGGTTTCCGGGCAGTGATAGGGGATCGTGCGGGCGTTCGCGCCGCTTTGCGGCCCGAAGTAGCCGTTGCTCGGCTCATGCAGCGCGGCATAGAGGACATTGAAGCGGTCGAGGTAGACATCGACCACCACAGCGCTCGGCAGTTGGCAGAGGCCCGTGGCGTCAGCCAGCACGGCATTCACGGGCGAGGACAGCTGGAGGCTGAAGGTCTCGGCCGGCTGGCCGGCGTCGCTCTGGCGCACCGGGATCGTCAGGGTCTTGCTGGTTTCTCCCGGCGCGAAGGTCAGCGTGCCGGTGGTCGCAGTGAAGTCTTCCGGCGGCGTGGCTGTGCCGGGCACGGTGGCGTAATTGACGGCGACCGGCTGTGCGGAGGGCGCCGAGAGGGTGACGACGAAAACAGCGGTACGGGCCATGGTCGATCCTGTTACGCAGCGGCAATGGTGCCAAGGGCTTCGAGGAAGCCGCCAGAGCCTTTCTGGGCGGCGGTGTAGTCGTACTGGACGGCGGCGCCGATCTGGATCGTCAGCGTCCCGGCAGCCGTGGTGTAGACCTGCCCGGTGATTTCGAGCAGGTTGTCATCGCCGCCGTTGGCGGAACTCGGGAAGATCAGAGGGGCACCCTTCGCATGGGCGAACTGGGCTACCGGAGCACCGCTCGAATCGAACGTGGCCGCGCGGATGGCCACCGACTGCACCCCCGCCGTACCACCGATGCCAACGCGGATTCCCTTGCCGACGGCGGTCGTGCGGTACAGCAACGATGCCGAGAGCCGGTAGACGGTATTGGCCTGTACGTTGAATGTCAGGGCATCGACCAGGGTGGTCTCGGTCACGCCCAGGTCATCGCTTCGCAGAGCGGTGAGCGTGCCACTGCTACTGCCGGGAGACTCTGGCAGCAATGTTTCGATATAGGCCTGCAGCGCCGCTCGCGGCAGGCGTTTGTTGCCGCTCTGGCGCACCAGAAATTCCGTGCCGGCATCCAGAGCCTCGGCTGCCGCAAACGCACTGGTTTTGCGAGTCATCAATCATCCTCCAGGAGGGTATCGTCATCGTCGACGAGCGGGATGTCGTCGTCGTCGACCAGGGTTTCGGCGGGTGTCGGTGCCGGGGCGGTGAACAGGGGGGCGAGCAGGTCGAGTTTGCTCGGCTGCGGAGTGCTCCAGTCGTCTTGGAGCAGGCCGCCGGTGTCGCCCGAATTGGGGTTGAGCGACCAGTAGGCGAAGGACAGGCCGGTCTGGCTGCTGGGCAGATCGCGCTGGCCATCGCCGTCGAAATCGCCGTTGAGATACTTCACCAGTTCCTGCGTCCACTGGATCTCGTAGGCCCCATGGGGCGCCGCACCCACCGTGCCCGTTCCATCCACCCCGTATTTGCCGCCGAACTCGCCGATCCAGATCGGCGCGATACCTTGCTCGGCAATGAAGCCCCAGTGGCTGCGCCAGACGGCGTACAGGTTCATCGGCCAGTTGGCGGGCGGCGTCTGGCCGTCGTAGGCCAGCCAGGACTGCGTGCCGACGGATTGGCCGTATTCATGTGGCGAGTAGACGACGCGATCGGCCTGCGTCAGTACCACCGGCCGGGTCGCCACGCCCATCAGCTGGCCGCCCCACCAGTAGCTGTCGTCGTTGTACTGACCCACCCCTTCGACCATGACCAACCAGTGCGGCGCGACTGCATGAAGGGCATTGCCACAGGCCTCGGCCAGCGTCGCCCAGTCATTCCAGGTCAGGTCATGCGGTTCGTTGTGTAGGTCGGCGCCGACCACGTTGGGTTTGCTGCCATAGCGCTGAGCCATGGCGATCCAGCTGTTGTGCCAGTCCGTTTCGCTGTAGCCGGCATCGGTCGGAGCCCCATCGGCGCCGGCGCCGGCCGCTCGGCGGTGGTGATCGAGCACGACGTACAACCCCTTGTCGGCGGCGTAGTCGATGATCAGGTCGAGGATTTCGAGCGCGGTCTTGCCGGTGAAGGCCGGATTGAGCGCGAAGTCGATGGCCGAGGGTGGCGGCGTGGCGCCGACGATGTCGCCGGAGAATGGCAGGCGGATGCAGTTGAAGCCCAGCTCGGCGATCTGGTCGACGATGGCGGTGTAGCTGCGTAGCCAGGTGCCGTGCGGCGTGTGGTTGGTACCCTCGGCACCGAACCAGTTTACGGAGCTGAGCTGCACCGGCGTACCGGTGGCGACATCGAGGATCTGTGCGCCGGCGGTCATCAGGGCGCCCAGCGGTACAGGATCGGTCGGCGTTTCCGGATCTTCCGGTTCGGCGTCGCCCTCGAGGGAGGCATCGCCCACGGACAGCGCAGGCAGACTGTCGCCAGTCAGCGTGGCGTCGCCGATCGAGAGGCTGGGCAGAATCGAACCGCCTGCCAGCAGCGCATCGAGGCGGGCCTTGTCCTCGGCGGCCAGGAATCCGGCAGCGCTTTCGGTGGCCACGGCATGGGCCTCGCCGCCGGCGCCGATATGATTGTCGATCTGCTCGCGCAGGCTGGCCAGGGTGGCGAGCAGTGCGGTGACATCGAGGCACTGCACCGGGATGCGGTAATCCCGCGGGCCAGCGGTGACGCGCAGGATATAGCTGCCATCCGGCGCGGAGAACTGGATCAGGCCGTAGTCGGTGGCGTGGAAGGGGTTGCCCTGCGGCGTACCGCCGGCCCCCTGCAGGCCCTCGACCAGGGTGACACCGTCCTCGCGGTACAGATAACAGGTAGCCCCTGGCAGGATGGCGCCGGTGGTGTCTTGGGCAAAGAAGCTCTTGATGTCCATGTACGACTATCCGAGGCAGATGGCCAGTGCATTGATCACGACGGGGTTTCCCTTGAAACCCAGCTGGATTTCGTTGCCGACACAGGCCACGGCGGCTGCATAGACCGTGCAAGGGCTGCGGACGGCGAATTGCACCTGCTCGAGGTGCGAGCGCAGGTTCTTGGCGTTCTCGACAATCCGCAGGATGCCGGCCATGTCGGTCTGCATCAGTTGCCCCTGGTCGACATCGACCAGCAGGCGGTAGGTGTAGGGCTGACCGGGCGGGCTCTGGTTGAACCACTCCTGCACGCGCACCTCGACGCCCAGCGTTGAAACAGCCCGACGCACCGCGCCGATGGTTCCCTTGATGCGCTGCACCGGCAGGGCCTGGCGGACGGTGTCGCGCTTCTGCTGCTCGCTCCAGGCGTCGCTCCACTCGTCCACCGACCAAGCCCAGGCGAGCCAGGGCAGCAGCGCGAGGGGGCAGGTGTCCGGGTCCCATAGGTCGCGGATCGGCACCGACAGGTCGGTGGCAGTCGCCCCGACCTCGGCCAGGGCCCGCTCCAGGGCGGTGCTGTTGGGAGGCAGCAGGTCAGACATCGGTCTCCCCCGCCACGGTGAGGGTGATGCCGGTGCAGTAGCTGGCCTCGCCGCTGCCGATCACCAGGTTGGCGACCGGCGCACTCAGGTCGACCCGCTGCACGCCGGGCTGGTGCAGCGCGGCATAGAGCCCGGAGAGAGTCACGTCGCGGCGCAGAGCATGCTGAGCGGCGGCATAGGCCTCGGCCGCGGCCAGGGCGGCGGCGCGTACCACGGCGGCATCCGGCCCTGGATAGAGGACCAGCTCGGCGACGATGGCATAGGTAACGATGCTGGCCGACTGCACGCCGACCTGGTCGGTCATCGGTCGCACTTCCTCGGCGTTCAGCGCGCGACTGACAGCCGCGAGCAGCTCCTCGGAAGCACTGCCGTCGCCGCTGCGCGACAGGACGTAGACGGTGACCACGCCGGGTACCGGGCTGACGGCCTCGATGTCGGCGACGTCGGGGTCGGCGCTCAGCCCGTGGTAGACGTAGCTCATCTGGCTGCCGGCGGTGGTGTAGCCCTCCGGCGAGAGCTGGATGCGCCGGCGGAAGGCGGTGTCGTCTTCGTAGACCGGCGCCCGGGGCGGGATGGCCGTGCTGTCGCCCGGATCGACCAGCAGGCGCTCGACGTCGTCGCGGGCGCCCAGCTGGTCGAGGTCGGGGCCAACGGCATAGGCGAGCATGACGGCGCGGGCCGCGTCGTTGATGCGTTGGCGCAGGAGCAGCTCGCGGTAGGCGTTTTCCTGCAGCAGCTTGTTGAGCGGGTCGGACTCCAGCGCAAGGCGCGCGGCGAGGTCGGCCTGTTCGGCTGCCGGGTGGAGGCCGATCAGCCGGGCCTTGCGCTCGGCGAGAATCGTCTCGAAGTCCAGCGGCTCGATGACGGTGGGAGCCGGCAACAGGCTGAGGTCGATGGCGGTGCTCATGCGGTGGCTCCCATCTTGAGCGGCACACGCAGGCTGAGCGGCGCATTGCCGTCGACCTCGCTGCCCTCGATGTCGAGAAAGGCACTGCCCGGCGCGCTGCCGAGGGTGAGCTGCACACGGGACAGGCGCAGACGCGGCTCCCAGCGCATCAGCGCGGCGGCGCTGGCGGCATAGAGGCGCGTGACGGTCACGCCGTGGAGCGGCTGGTCGATCAGCTCGGGCAGCAGGCTGCCATAGTCGCGGCGCATCAGGCGCGAGCCCAGCGGGGTGGTGAGGATGTCGGCGATCGACTGGCGCAGGTGCTCGAGGTCGGCGATGGCCAGGCCGGTGGTGCGGGACATGCCGGTCATTGCGGTTCATCCGAGGTGCCGGAGCCGCTCTGCACGCCGCCGTGGACGTGCCCGATCAGGCTGATAAGGGCCGCGATCACGTCCTCGCTCACGGTGACCAGGCCGGTGATGTTCACGCCCTCGGCCGACAGCTCGAGGACCACCGGACCACAGCGCAGGACGTATTTGCCATCGGCCGGAATGTCGATCAGGTACTGGCTGTTCTCGGTGTCGTACTCGATCACCGCGCCGTCGCGGTAGGTGCGCCGGTGGCGTTTCGGGTCGTTGTCCGGTGCGGGGAAGGCGTCGCTGTACAGGCCGACGAGCACGGCGCCGGTGGCCGGATCGCCGGAGGGCGAGAACAGGATGCACTGCTCGCCGCGGCTCGGCGGGTCCCACTCGCGGTCCTCGCCGGCGCGCGCTGCGAAGAAGGGCAGCCAGCCGGTGAGCAGGCCGCCGGTCTTCACGCGGCAGCGCGGTTTTTCCGGATCGACTTCGGCGACGGTGCCGAAGCGGATCAGGTTTTCGAGGCGGCGGATAAGGTCGGCGGTATTCATGGCAACCATGCTGGCCCGCAGCAGGTGCGGGTGTCGCGTGGCCGGGCTTGTAGCGGCGGGCGCTACAGGCCGAGGTCAGCCGGCCAGGTGCTCGAGCAGGCGGTCGCGGATCAGCTCCAGGTCGGCATCGGTGAGGCCGAGCAGTTGCCGCCGGTCGTACTGGACGTCGGGGGCGCCCCGCTCGGCCCGGTCGCGCAGGCCGTACTGGTGGACGCGGGCGAGGCGCGCGGTGCGGCCGACGAAGCCGAGGGCGATGCTGCCCGCCGTGCTCTGCAGCTTGAGGTGCTTGGCCTGGCGCAGCTTGGCGAACATCTGCCGGCGCACGCGGCCGACCTTGCCGCGCAGGTCCCTCCTGGGCTTGCGCGGGGCGTAGGGGGTGCCGTCCGGGTTCTTCTGCGCGGCGATGCGCTGCTGCTGGTTGCGGCGCAGGTCGCGGGCGATGGTCTGGTTGAGCTGGCGGCGCTCGCCGGCGCCGAGTTTGGCGAGCAGGACGCCGGCCCAGTCCTCGAGGGCGCGCAGATCATCAGCCATGGCGGGTCGGCCCCGGGTGCGGAGTTTCCAGGGCGACGCCGGTCGGGGCCGGCGTGTCCCATTCGGCGAGCAGCTCGCCGTCGGCGAAGACCTGCAGATGGGTGCTCTCCAGGTGCTCGGTGTACGGTGGCTCCTCGGCGTGGGTGACCTGCAGGGTGCCGTCGGCCTGCTTCCTGACGATGACCCGCTCGGTGAGCGGCAGGGTGATCGACAGGTCGACCTTGTCGTTGGCCAGCACGTCGGCCTCGAACTGGATGGCGTCCTTGCCCTTCTCCAGGTTGACCAGCAGCTCGGACTGGTTGACCAGCAGCCAGGCCAGCAGCGGGATGGCGATGGCGTCCGGGTGCCCGGCGTAGTCGGTGAACAGCAGGTTGAGGGTGTAGCCGTACTCGAAGGACAGGCCGCCCGCAGCGGTGCTACGCAGCCGCCCCTTGTCGATGAAGACCAGCAGGCGGTCGGGGTTGTGGCGCAGCTCGGGCACCGCGGTGAGCAGGTGGGCGCGCAGGGATTCGGGTTTGTTCATCCCCAGACCCTCCACGGTGTGGTCGGCTCCATCGCCTCGACCGTCTCCGGCCAGGTGATCGGGGCAACCGACCGAACGTTTCCGTGGTAGCCGGGCACTGCCGTGTACACCGGGTCTTCGTCGGTCCCGCCGGTGCGCTCGTACCAGACGCCAATAATGTCGATGGCATCCTCGCCTTCCAGCGGGACCAGGGCACCATCGACGAGTTGGGCGGCGCCGACCTCGATCAGCGCGGACTGGAGCGTGTCGGCATCGGGCGCCCGCAGGTAGTAGTCGGTCATGGGGACTCCTTATGCGGCGGTGAGAGCCTGCAGGTCAGTGTTCGGCAGGCGCCGAGGGTAATAGGCAACGGAGCGCAAGTGCCCGTTCAGATAACCCCCGGCGGCCGTCCATCCACCCGCGCCGAGCGTCAGTCTCGTTGGCGATACCGGTATCTCGCAGGCGGTATCTGCAGACCCGAGCGCACCGTTGCTCGCCAGAAGCATGTCGTTGCGCCGCATGGCCAGCGCGCACCGGAAGCCGAGCGTGGCGTTGTTGGCTATGGACGCCACGCTGATCGGTGCCGTATCCGGGTTGGCGATATCGAACGACGTGATGTGCTTGATGAACAGGGTTGTGCCGAGTGCGCCACCCGCGCCAATGTCTACGGATACCTTGGTGCTGGCGTTTCGGTTGAGCAGATCGCCCTTGACTACGATGGTCCCCTCGCTCTGGCGATACCACGGGGCCATGACGTTCACTGATACCACGTCGGCAGCCCGCGTCACCTGTGCCGTTGCCGTCGGGATAGGACTGGTGGCGAATGCGCCCGCCTCGAGCTGCACGCGCCACAGGTAGATCGTCCCAGTCACACCTGCGCTGTCGTTGCGGTCGGGGTAGATGCGAACCTGCGTGCAGTTCGCCGGGGTAGTAAACGTCACCGTCAACCGGGTCCATCGCGCCGTCGTGGCACTGGCGTTGACGGTAGCCGCGACCAGGAACGCGCTGTTGGTGTGGTCGTACACCGCATACGAGTTGGACGGTTTCGTGCCCAACCGGACGAAGTAGCTGAACGTGTACTGCTGGCCCGGCGTGACCGTAAGAAGCTGGTAGGTCTGCGCGACCGTACCGTAGTTGAGCCGGGTGGAGTTGAATGTCCCGTCTGGCGATGGGATGGTCGACTCGATTGAACCGGTCTGTCCGATCCATGGTAGCGTGAGGATCGAGTCAGACTGTAGGCACAGGTTGGTGCGCTGCTCCTCGATCAGCAGGCCCAGGGGCGTAAGGGTCAGAGGGTCGTAGTCGAACCGAGGCTGGTTGGCGGCGACCCACTCGTAGACCCCCGCGGCGTTGAATCGCCCGCCGCCGGTCGAGCGGGTGAGCGTGACGAGGGCGGAGAACGACTTGGCGGTCGGCTTCTGCCAGACAGCCCCCATGCTGTACTGCTGGTTGATGAAGTCCAGCGACAGGGACGGCCCGAAGTAGCGCTGTGCACCGGCCTCCCCGATCGTCCTGACCATCGGATGCACCAAGCTAGCGACGATCGGCGTGCGCATCACATCCGCACCTTGGCGCCGGCATCGGTGCAGTTGATGAAGCTGAACTTCAGCTTGTCCCCCGCCTTCACATTCAGCTCGAATGTCGTCCTCTTGGAAAAGATCAGTTCGGGGTATTCATGGAAACCGGCCCCGTCGATATCCAGAGCGACACGCACTTCTCCCTTGCCGATCGTGCCAATGATGAAAGCTTGCACGACACCATCGGCACTGATGGAAATCTCCGGTGCCTGGAAGTTGCTTTTTCCGGTGTAGTTTCCCAGTAGGGCCATGGTGTTACCTCAATTCAGCGCAGGGCGCCCAGTAATTCTCCCCGCCGGCGGCGAGGTAGCCGGCCTTCAAGCCCTCGATCACCGCCGGCAGCGATTCCTTGAGGCTGCGGACGTGGAGGCGCAGCGGCAGCGGCGTGTGCAGGTCGGCGACCAGGTCGTCGAGGCGGTCAATCTGTTCGGCAATCTCGTCCATGGGGGCGTCTCATCGGGTGTTCTGTTGGTGGCGATAGACCATGTCCACCTGGGCAGCACATTCGGCCCAGGCGGCTTCGGTGCGCTCGAGCGCCTCGAGCAGGTCGCCGTTACTGCGCGGACTGCTCGGCGACAGCCGGCACGGCACGACTATCGGGCAGGCGCTCACGGTAAGCGTCGGCGCCGGTGAGGGCGGGACGCTCGAGCAGCCGGCGGGCAGCGTCAGGCAGAGGCCGAGCAGCCCAGTCGCGCAGTTCCTGGTTTTCATGTTTGAGGTCCTCGAGCTGGGATTGCCGGCGGGCCAGCGCGGCGCGCAGGTCGTCCTGGGTGGCGCGCAGCCCGGCCTGGGCGGCACGCTCCTTGACCAGGTCGGCGGCCAGGGTGGTGGTCTGGCGGGCAAGCTGGTCGCGCTGCTCGATGGCCTGCTGCGCGGCAGCCTCGGCACGGTCGCGTTGCTGAGCGACGCCCCAGGCATAGAGGGCGAGACTGGCCAGCATGGCGAGCAACAGCATCAGGCGGATCACAGCCCCACCTCGCACAGCTCTCGCTCTGTGGCTCTGCGCTGGACCAGGCCAGGCAGTTTCTCCTCGCCGGCATAGACCCAGCGGGACAGCTCCGCGCAGGCACCGGCCGCATCACCGGCATTGAGCTTGCGCAGCAGTGTCGAGCCGGAAAGCCTCCCGGAGCCCACGTTGTAGGCGAAGGATGCCAGGGCCGCCCGGCGTTCCACCGGCAGCGGCACCGTCACCAGCCGGTCGACCTGCTCCAGGGCGTCGCCAAGGTCGCCACGCAACAAGGCGTCGCACTCGGCCTGACTTCTGGTCTGCCCTATGCGCGCCGTAGCCGTGTGGCCGTAGCAGATCGTCGGGATGCCTACCGGGTCGCGGTAAGCCTTGGTACGCAGCCCCTCGAAATTGGCGACGACGACCGAAGCAATGCTCAGGGTCGCCCCGGCGGCGGCGATGGCCAACCGTCGTTGCATGGTCATTGCCGTTCCACTCCTGCGCGCTCGGCCTTGCGCTCGCGCAACAGCTTGCGCACCAGGACCACGATCTGCAGCAGCACATAGATGCCGGTCAGGATCGCGACCCAATCGCTGATGCTCATGCCGGCGATCACTGCGCTGGTGACAGCCACAGGGGGGGCGGATTTTGCTGCTTCGATGGCGGCAGCTTGAAACAGGTTTTGGTCGGCCATGCCGCGCTCCTTGGTTGCGGTCAGTCCCATAGCTGGACAGTCTGGGTTTGTGGCTGCGGCGCCTGCTCGGGCAGGGTCACGCGCTGGCCGTGGGGCAGGATCGGGCCGAGGTCGGCCAGACCCGGGTTGGCCTCGAGCACCGCCTCGACCACCCCGGCGGTGCGGCCGTAGTGCCGCCAGCAGAGGGCGTCGAGGGTGTCGCCCTGGTGGGCGATGACGGCGGCCATCAGATCAGCTCCACGGTGGTATGCGCGTTGCCGAGCACATCGCGGATCGCCCAGCGGGCGTCGCGGCGGTATTCGTCGATGCTGGGGGTGAGGTCGTCGGCGCGCTGGTTGCCGGCGGCGGTGGCGTCGTAGCTGCGGTAGCGCTCGGCCAGCTCGGCGCCGGCGGTGCAGTAGACGGCGCGGCGGTAGAGGTGGACGAGTTCGCTTTCGCCCTTGATGGTCACCGCCGGCACGTCGACCAGGGCCGCGTGGCCGTTGGCCTGCTCGCCGGACTTGTAGGTGGCGAGTTCGCGGTTGACGCTGATGATGGCGTTGACCGCGGCGACCTCGAGGCGGGCATCGGTGATGCTGCTGTCCAGGCGCAGGGCCGCGCGCAGGTGGTCGGCGTCGATGTCCGGGAACCAGCCGTCGTTGACCAGGACGAAGGGCGCGGCGCTGCCGCCGTTGGCGATGAATCCGCTCATGCTGTGCTCCAGGTTCGGCGGTGGGCGGGACGTCACCGGGGCAGAAACCTGCCTGGATCGGCCCCGCGCCGCCGGGTTCGCGTGGGGACGCTCAGTCCGCGGCGGCGGAGGCCTCGGGAGCCTCCGGGGCCGCGATGTTCTTCAGGAGGCGCTCGGCGCGCTCCAGGTCCTTCTTGCCGCCGCAGCTGCTATGCAGATCGATGGCCCGCTTGAGCAGGTCGATGCCGATCAGCAGGCGCGGCAGCCCAGGCGCCTCGCCGTCGAGGGTGGCGCGCCCGGTGGCCAGCAGCAGCTTGGCGCGCGCCTCGTCGGGCATGTCCTGCGCGGCGGTGAGTTTTTGAGTGCGCTCCAGCACCGCCAGGTCGAAGGTGCCGCCGGTCTTCTGCGCCTTGAGGGCGGCGTTGGCGATTTCCTCGGCGACCAAACAGCCGGTGGTGCGGGCAAAGCGGTCGGGCATGAGCAGCCCGTGGCGCAGCACGTACTCGGCGATGTCCAGAGCGCCGGGGTAGTCGCCGGCATCCATCCGCCAGACCATGACAGTGGTCAGCACCTCGTCCTGGGCGCCCTGCCCGGCGGACAGCACGCCCTCGACGTAGGGCGCGTAGGCCGGCAGCAGCTGACGCTTGAGTTCGGCCTTGCCCTGCTCGGACTGGATCTGCTTGAGCCGGGCGCGGTCCTGGGCGAGCTGCAGCAGCTGCAGCTCGTAGGCGGTCGCGCCGGCCATGGACTGGCCGGGAGCGGTGGCGGCGGTCTCCTGGGCGGCCCGGACCTTCTCGAAGTGGCGACGGCAAGGACTGGTCATGGCGCACCTCAGACCAGCACGATGTTTTCGGCCATCGCCGCGCAGCCGAGGTCCTCGATGACGTAGGCGTCGTTGACCGATTCGAAGTTCTCGATGCGGTCGCGCTTGGCGTTTTCGACGATGGTCCGGCGGCGGGTAGCCTCCTGCCAGTAGATCGACAGGTTGTCCAGGCGGGTGACCAGCAGGGCGTCGGCCGGGAAGTACGGCACGCGCACGGCCGGCAGGCCGCCGATGCGCTTCTGGCTGGTGACCACGTCGGCGGCCAGTTGCTCGGAGGGCGCCTGGTCCTGGTTGATGATCGGGAAGTACTTGTCGGCCAGCAGCTGGCGACCACAGATGACCACCAGTTCGGTGTCGTCCTGGTACCAGGGTTCGAGCATGTCGCCGACCAGGTCGAAGACCAGGGCATCGAGGTTCTTGTAGTTGCCGGTCGCGCCGATCTTGACCTGGCCACTGGCAGCGACCACCTCGTCGAGCACGCGGGCGGCGTTCTCGGTACGCATCTTCTGCAGCCAGCCGATGTTGACGTCCTGGCGCAGTGGGTTGGTGGCCGGGTTGGAAGTAGCCGCGTGGGAGGTGCCGTTCCAGCCGATCATGATGCGATCCAGGGCCTGGCGCTTGACGATGGCGTCGCGCACGCGGGCCTGGAAATCGGGAAACTTGGCCCAGGCGTCGAGGCGCGCATAGGTCAGGTGGGTGTCGAAGTTGGTCTGCTCGCACTCGTAGCCGCGCGGGTCGAGCGAGCTGAGGTCGGTGGTGGCGCGGTCGGTGGTGGCGGTGTTGGTGGTGCTGGCGACCGGCCCGGAGATGCCGAGGCCGATCTTCTCGCCCTTCTGCTCACGCACGCCGATCATGTTGATCATGGTCAGGAACTGGCTGGTTTCCTGGATGCGGTTTTCCAGCCGCTGCTCCACGGCGGGAGTCGCGGTGAATTTGCGGCCGACGTCGGCCACGCCGTTCAGTTTGGCGATCTTGTCCAGGTAGGCGTCGAAGAGTTCGCGGGTATCGTTGCGCATGGGGTGCTCCGGTGAATGCGGGGATCAGCAGTCGGTTTCGATGCGGTCGGTGCCGCCGGTGGCCGTCGGGCGTTGCGTCTGCTTGTGGTCCTGGGTGGTGCCGAGGCGGGCCTTCAGCTCGGTGAAGTCGGCCTTGACCTGGTTCAGCTCGGCCCGCAGGGCGGCGGTGGTCTGTTGCTCGACGGCGAAAGCCTCGGCCTGCTGCTTGACGTGCTCGGCGATAGCCTCGACGGCCTGGCCGACTTGGGCGAACTCGCCGTCGGTCTTCTCCTTGCCGCCCTTGAGCAGTTCCTGCACCCGGGCGAACAGCGCCGCGCCGATTCCCGGCTTGTCCTCGATTTCCTCGAACTCCAGCAGCGTCTCGGTGGCCACGCTGAACAGGGCGTCCGCGTGCTGCTTGCGGCCCTTGAGCGGAGAGGCGTCCGGGTGCTGTTGGGCGAAGGCCAGCATCTCGGTGCCGATGCTGGCCGGGGAGTCGGTGACGGCCAGGCCGGACAAGTAGGCGCGGCCGCTGTCGGCGAACTTCGGGGTGATCTCGATGCTGGTGAAGATCTTCTGCTTGAGCTTGTTGACCATATTGACCAGGTCGTCGGTCGGCTCGATCTGGGCGAACAGGGCCAGGCGCTTCTGGCCGTCGATCTCGACCTCCTCGGCCTTGGCCGCCAGGACGTCGCCGTAGGCGCGGAACGGACTGTCCGGCAGGGCGCTGCGGTAATGCTCCATCCAGATCCGCGCGCCGTACTTGGCGCGGTCATAGGTGGCGGCCATGTCCTCGATCCAGCTGCGCTCGATCTGGCGGCCATCGGTGGTCGCGCCCTCGACGGCGACACGGAACCAGTTGGAACGGAATTTCTTCATGCGGGGAAGTCCTCAAAGCGGGGCCGGGAGAGTGGCGATGCAGTGAGGGCATAGTCGGGAGGCACCGCCGCAGCGGCAACGACGCGGGGTTGTAGCGGGCGGCGCTACAGGGGCGGCCGGTAACGGCGGCGCGCGCGGGCGGGCAGCATCGCCGCCATGACTGCCATCGAACTCCTGCCCCTCGACACCCGCCGCCAGGCCAAATTCCTCTACTGGATGGGGTGGCGCATCTGCGAAATCGCCGAAGCCACCGGCGAGAACGAAAAGACCCTGCACACCTGGAAGAACCGCGACGAGTGGGACCGCGCGGACAACGTCGAGCGCATCGGCGGCGCTCTGGAGGCGCGGCTGGTCCAGTTGATCCTCAAGGACAACAAGACCGGCGGCGACTTCAAGGAAATCGACCTGCTGCACCGCCAGCTCGAGCGGCAGGCGCGCATCCGGCGCTACCAGGGCGGCGGCAGCGAAACCGACCTCAACCCGAACCTGGCTAAGCGCAACGAGGCGCCGAAAAAGCCGCCCAAACGCAACGAGTTCGGCGAGGAGGAAATCGAGCAGCTCACCGAGGCGTTCGTCGAGGGCTGCTTCGACTACCAGCTCGACTGGTACCGGGCCGGCAACCAGCGCACGCGCATGCTGCTGAAGTCGCGCCAGATCGGCGCGACCCACTACTTCGCCCGCGAGGCGCTGATCGACGCCATCACCACCGGGCGCAACCAGATCTTCCTCTCGGCCAGCAAGGCGCAGGCCCACCAGTTCAAGAACTACATGCAGGCCTTCATCCAGGAGGTGCTCGGCCGGCAACTGAGCGGCGACCCCATCGTGCTGTGGAACGGCGCCGAGCTGCATTTCCTCGGCACCAACTACCGCACCGCACAGGGCCGCTCCGGCAACTTCTACTTCGACGAGTTCTTCTGGGTCCACGGCTTCGACGAGCTGAACAAGGTCGCCTCGGGCATGGCCCTGCACAAGAAGTGGCGCAAGACCTATTTCTCGACCCCGTCGAGCAAGGGGCACCCGGCCTATCGCTGGTGGACCGGCGAACGCCTGAACGAGGGCAAGCCGGCAGCGGACCGGATCTCGATCGACGTGTCCCACGACGCCCTGGCCCAGGGCCGGCGGTGCGAGGACAAGATCTGGCGGCAGATCGTCACCATCCTCGACGCCGAGCAGCGCGGCTGCGACCTGTTCGACCTCGAGGAGCTGCGCTTCGAGTACAACGCCGAGCAGTTCGCCAACCTGCTGATGTGCGAGTTCGTCGACGACGGAGCGAGCATCTTCCCGCTGGCGATGCTGCAGCCGTGCATGGTCGATAGCTGGGAGGCCTGGATCGAGGACTACAAGCCGTTCGCCCTGCGCCCGTTCGGCGACCGCCAGGTGTGGGTGGGCTACGACCCGGCCGAAACCGGCGACAGCGCCGGCCTGGTGGTGGTCGCCCCACCGCTGGTCCCGGGCGGCAAGTTTCGCGTGTTAGAGCGGCATCAGTTCCGCGGCATGGACTTCGCCGCGCAAGCCGAATTCATCCGCAAGGTCACACAGCGCTATTGGGTGACCTATATCGGCATCGATACCACCGGCATGGGCACGGGCGTGGCCCAGCTGGTGCGCAGCTTCTTCCCGAACCTGACCACCTTCAGCTACTCGCCGGAGGTCAAGACCCGTCTGGTGATGAAGGCCTGGGACGTGATCCACAACGGCCGGCTGGAGTTCGACGCCGGCTGGACCGACCTCGCCAGCTCGATGATGGCGATCCGCAAGACCATGACCGCCTCGGGGCGGCAGTTCACCTACACCGCCGGGCGCAACGAGGAAACCGGCCACGCCGACCTCGCCTGGGCGCTCATGCATGCCCTGCACAACGAACCGCTGGAGGGGCAGACCGCCGCCAACACCAGCCGCATGGAGATTTTTTGATGAACGCACTCAGCCGTCTGGCCCAGGTTTTTCGCTCGCCCACCACCAGCAAGCCGGCCGCCCTGGCCGGCGGGGTCGAGGCCTTCACCTTCGGCGATCCGACGCCGGTCCTCGATGGCCGGGAAGTCCTCGACTACCTGGAATGCTGGTTCAACGGCCGCTGGTACGAGCCGCCGATCAACCTGGACGGCCTGGCCCGCTCGACCCGGGCGAGCGTCTACCTGCAGTCAGGGCTGACCTTCAAGCGCAACATGCTCAGCCGCACCTTCGTCCCCCACCGACTGCTGAGCCGGGAGGCCTTCGAGCAGTTCGCCCTGGACTGGCTGTGGTGCGGCAATGCCTACCTGGAGCGGCGGCGCTCGATGCTGGGCACCACGCTGAGCCTGCAGCCGGTGCTGGCCAAGTACATGCGCCGCGGCCAGGACCTGGACCGCTACTTCATGATCCGCGGCTGGCAGGACGAGCACGAATTCGAGGCGGGGAGCATCTGCCACATCCGCGAGGCGGACATCAACCAGGAGGTTTACGGGCTGCCGGAGTGGCTGGCGGCGCTGCAGTCGGCGCTACTCAACGAGTCGGCCACGCTGTTCCGGCGACGCTACTACCTGAACGGTAGCCATGCCGGCTTCATCCTCTACATGAGCGACGCCAGCCAGAACGAGAAGGACATCGACGACCTTCGCCAGGCGCTGCGCAGCGCCAAGGGGCCGGGCAACTTCCGCAACCTGTTCCTCTACTCGCCGAACGGCAAGAAGGACGGCGTCCAGGTGATCCCGGTCAGCGAGGTGGCGGCCAAGGACGAGTTCGGCAACATCAAGAACATCACCCGCGACGACATGCTGGCCGGGCTGCGCATTCCGCCGCAGCTGATGGGGGTGGTGCCGCAGAACGCCGGCGGCTTCGGCTCGGTAAAGGAGGCGGCGTTGGTCTACGCGGCCAACGAGCTGGAACCGATCCAGGCGCGCATGCTGGCCGTCAATGAGTGGCTCGGGGAGGAGGTGATCCGCTTCAAGCCCTATGAGCTTCCGGGCCAAGGCTGACCCACAATTTAGGCGCTTAGCGCCTAAATAATCCTTGCCATATAGGCGCATTGCGCCTATATTGAACTCCGTTGGTGGCACGCAGAGAGCCACTCGACCTGAGGGGGCTAGTCGTTGCCACCGCGGGGAACGAGATGAAGCTTTCAGATGTTGCGACCATCCGCACGAACTTCCCAGAGGCTCACTTCTGGCTAGTCCGGCGGGGCTCAGCGGAGCGATGCGGCGAGCCGGTCCGAGTGTTCAACAGCGAACACATCGGCATCCGGGTAAACCGAACCGACATCCTCCTCCCTGACTACCTCTACTACGCGATGATGCACATACATCAAAGCGGCCACTGGCAGAGGCTGGCAACCGGGACGCTGAGCCTGGTCAACATCCGTGTTTCAGACGTTCGACGCATCGAGCTGTCACCACGGTGAGTCGGGGGGCCGCAAGGCCCCCAGATCTCAGCAACTGAACAGGGGAAGCACATGAAGATCGATTTGCCGAGCATCGCCGAACAGCAAGCCTGGATATTCGAGGAGGCTACCAAGGAGGCCATTACCCAGCTCAAGACCAACCTGCAGGCGCCGCGGATCGCTCCGCAGACCGAACTGGACGAGAGCGCCTATTCCCGTGCCCACCTGCTCCGCGAGCGCGAGGGCTGGGAGGCGCCGCACCAGGACATCGTGGCAGCCTATTTCAGGCACTTCCAGAAGCACTTCCCCGAATACAACACCGACAAGAAGCTGGCTGCCCTGCTTGGCCTCAGCGGTGACCGGCGCGTGCGGGAGTTCAAGGAGGGCTCCAGAAAGGTGCCCTATGGCGTCTGGCGAGCGTTCCTGGTCATGACCGGTCGAGCACCGCAGGACGTGCTACCGGTACTGGCCTATATGGCGTAGATCGCCGCCCCTGCAACTCCAGCCGCCTACGGGCGGCTTTTCTTTGCCCGCTCGCCGGGGCTGCCTGGAGCCGGCGCGCGCAGTTATCCCCCCACGGCACCTGCGGGCTAAACCGGTCGCTTTTTCTTCACACCTTCGGAGCGGTGCAGAGCGAGGCAGGCTGTGCGCTGCGCGGGGGGCTCCATGGGCGGAAAAAACCTTCAGATCCCTTCACCGTCGGTATCTGACAGGCTGTGCGCGAATCTCCCGCATCCAGCCAGCAATAGCGCCCTCAAGCGTCTGGTATCCGACATCGAGGACACCGCAGCCAGGGCAGACCGTCCCCCACGCGCCGTCCTGTTGAACGAAGCGTGGCAGCCCTCCATCCCGACAAGCGTGCGCGGGTAATGTATCGTCGTTCACCAGGCTCCAACTGGCTAGGGCGCGGCGCTCAGACAGGCTGGCCTCGCCCCTGGATTTGCACTCAGGACAGACAACCATGTAGCGCCCGGTCGCCTGGTCATGTCGGCGCTCAGGAGCGGTACCACAACGGATGCAGGCTTCCATCAGTCGGTGGAACCTAGCGGCTCTACCTGCTCCTGCGCGTGACCTGTCACACTCACAAACTCCGCAAACCGTGACGGGTCACGCTGGGCGATATGATCGGCGGCATGAATCATCAGAGTGATGACCTCAGCTGGCTGCTCGAATCCGCCGATCAGGCAGAGTCGCTCGAGAGCGTCGGCCGTACCCTGGTAAAGCTCCAGCGGCATGACGCGACGACCGAGGCGCTTCAGACGCTCGGCCTCTCGCTTACGCTGGTCGCGCTTTCGTTCAGCAGCGCTCTTGGCCGTCATAGGCACTCTCTCCGCTCTACCAAGCTGCGAACATGGCGGACGGGGAAGCGCTGGCCGTGACCTAGATCCGGCCCTGGTAGTACGTCCTGATAGAGATCGCAGCTCATCACTGAGACTCCATCTGGTCAAAAATATCAAGCTGATCCGTCGGCTTCTGGTAACTGAGCAACGATGCTCGACGCATCTCCGCAGTGCCCAGTGGCAACACTACACCCGGTTTAGGATCGCCTGACGCGGACATTTGATGCGTCATGGTGAACTCTACCCGGACCCCCCAGCCACAGCTTTCCCAGCCGCATTGTAGATAGATGATGCGCAGGAAAATATGCACCCCTTCGCTAGTCCGAATTCGCATGCGGTTACCGCAGTGCGGGCATATGATTTTATAACCACCACCACCCTTCAAACCCACCATATTGCTCCCCATCAAATGCTGATCGCTGCAGATCGATAGCAACTCCTGCCGCAGACCTAGAACTTCGCATTGCCTGCCTCAACCTCACGTACGAACGGGTAATAAATTCCGTTGAAGTCAACCAGTCCGCCCGACACCTTCACGATGTTCATCGCAGCCTTGAAAGACGGAGCGCGCTCAAAGCGCACCCAGGAATAGACCGTGCGCCTCTTCTCCCCCAGCAGCTCAGCTGCTTGGCTGAGCGGGTCCGTCTTTGAAAGGCTGTCAATCCATGGATTGAGATCCACAAAGCGATCCTCAAAACACTATTCGTGTATAGATTGGTCGCAGACCTCCCGTTTTTCAATGGTTTTTTGGAGTAAATTACACTCAAGGTGTATATTAAACGCCGCTCATACACCCACAGCCCTAATCAAAACAGCCTCATGCGTGCACAGGGAAAACAATGTCGGACCTTCGCAAGCAAATAGCCAAGCGCCTTCGCATGCTTCGGCAAGCAAAGGAATGGACCCTCGAAGAATGCGCCCGCAGCCTGTCGAACATCTCCAGCGAAACCATTACCCCCTCGCGATACGGAAACTGGGAACAAGGCATCCGGACGCCGAAGCTCGAACAATTCGTCGAGCTTGGAACCTTATTCGGCAAGCCCCCCGCCTATATCGCCGGCCTGACCAACAATGACGGCAACGCCCCCGAAGCCGGCAACTACATCATTCCCAAGCCCACCACCATCAGCACCCGGCTCGGTCAACTGGACCTCGCCCAGGCCGACGACTCCCTGGCCATCAGCCTGGAACTACTCGCCAGCCTCGGGCTCGACCGCAACAAAGTCCTCCTGATCCGGGCAATCGACTCCAGCATGACCGGACTCATCGAGCGCGGTGACCGTGTCCTGATCGACCTGAGCGTTAGCAGCGTCACCCGTGACGACCTCTTTGCGATCTTGGTTGGCGACCGTATCCAGCTGCGCTGGATACGCCAACCTGTAACTGGCGGCTACCTTGTTCAAGCCGAGGACCGCAACAATTACCCAGACCAGTCACTATCGGCCTCGGAACTCTCGAACCTGACGATCCTTGGCCGTGCCGTGATCATCACGCAAATACGCTAATACCAAAAAAGGCCCCAATGCAGGGCCTTTTCTACTGCCAATCAATACACTTTAAGTGTAATTCAAACACAGCATAGACCGTAGGTAGTCCCCATGCCCGAACAGAACAAACCGCTCGCCACCGTCCTTTCCGGTGCTGCCACCCACTTCACCGAAGTCTCTCAAACAGCCCTGTTCCGGGAACTTACCAAGAAAGCCGCCATGGCAGCCGGGATCGAAGCGCTGGCACTGCGCATCATGGAAACGGGCGATACGGTCAGTCTGGAGCGGATCGCCGACCTGGCAACTGCGCTGACGGCTGAACTCGACCAACTCGCGGCCACCGTCCAGCAGCACAAGGCTGCACTGGAGCACTGATCCAATCCCCTCGGCATGGACAGCGACACATGCACACAGCAGCAGAAGAAATCCTCGGCGAGGACGTGATCGGCATCCCAGGGCAGAACCTAACCCAGCAGGAACTGCGCGTTCTCGTTGGCCTAGCCAACGGCGAACCCCCCAGCAAAATCGGATCTGATCTCAAGGCCGACACTATTTCCGTGCGTCACCTTGAAGCCAGCGTCAAGGCAAAGCTCGGCGCAAAAACCCATCCCCACATGATCGCCCGAGGCTTCACGCTCGGTGTGCTTATCCCTCGTGCTCTGTGCATTCTGCTGGCACTGCTCGGCGCACTGGAATCTCTTGACGTCGACGGCATGCGGCAACGAGCACCGAAGCGCATCCGGATCGCAAGTCAAAGCCGCCTTGTCAAGAAGGACAGCAGTGGGTCCTCCAGCCAGCTGTTCAGCTATATCAGCGCGACAGCGGCGGTGGCCTTCCTTTCTACATTTAGCTAAATAGCTAAATAGCGTTTCTGCTTGCACAAACTTAACCCACTCCTATACTTTATGCTAATTAGCTATTTCGCTAATTAGCAATGGAGAGGAAGGAATGGGCGATAAGATCGCGGTACTGTCACAGAAAGGCGGCCCAGGGAAAACCAGCATTGCTCGCGCCCTGGCCGTCGCTTTCGCCGGCGCCGGCTGGCAAACTGAAATCGCCGACATGGACATCGACCAAGGCACTGCCACTGCCTGGCAGCAACGGCGCCTGCGCGGAGGCTTCGAGCCAGTCATCACTGTGCGGCAGTTCGGCAACGTAGGCCAAGCGCTCAGCAAAGCAGACGGCTGCGACATGCTGATCTTCGACGGCGCCCCCCATGCAACTAAGGCAACCGCAGCTATGGCCGCAGCCGCCAATCTAGTAGTCATCCCAACCGGCCTTGCCCTTGATGACCTTGAGCCCGCCGTCACCCTAGCTAATGCCCTGCACGACCGTGAAGGAATCCAAGCCGAGCGCATCGTCTTCGTCATCAATCAGACCGGTAGCAGCACATTGGAAATCGACGAGGCCCGCGACTACCTGAGAAAGACACGTTTCGACGTGCTCGATGGCGCGATCCCAAAGAAGCCAGCATTTTCCCGCGCCCATGATATCGGCCTGTCAATGATAGAGGCTCAGTACAAAGGGCCTCGCGACCAGGCCACCCAAGTTATCCGCGCGGCAATAGCCCGCTACGAAGCCCTGGCCGCCAAATAATTAGCGATATCGCTAATTAGCGATTACCCTGCCTTGAACAGCCACACAGGAACCATGCTCATGCCAGCGAAGAACACCACCGCATCCACCAAGTCGCTGGTCAGCGCCCCGCGACCATCCGCGCGCCGCTCCGGTAAGGGTGAACCGCCGGCCTCGTCCAGCGACACCGCTGCTGTTGGTAACCACACAAGCAAGCCGGCCAGCAAGGACCTTGTCGACTTCAACTTCAAGGTACCGGCTGAATTCAAGAAGGACTTCCGCACCTTCTGCGCCACACACGGGCTTAAGGGCGTTCAATACATGATGGAAGTGATCGAGAAAGACATGCAGTCGAAGGGGTGGGCTCCTGGTAACTGAACCAGGACTCCATCGGTCACAACAGCCCCGCCTCCTCGCGCGGGGCTTTTCATTCGTGACAGGTCACAGCTCGACGAGGAAGGAGCGCACGCCCAGGCCGGCGGCAAAGCGCTCGACGGCGGTCAGGCTGGCCCAGCGGCGCAGCGGCTCGCGACGCGAACGCACCGGCAACCAGTTGACCCCGATCCGTACATGGAAGGCCCAGGCCTTGCCGTCGGTGGTTCGCCTGGCGAGGAACTCGCGCGCTGCGCCCTGGGCGATCATCAGGGCCAGGGCGTCTTCATGGATGGCCTGGCGCATAGCTAACCTTTCGCTTTCTTGGATGACTGACCGAGCCAGCTGCGCAACCGCCACCAGAACCGGCGTATGCGCCCTGGC
>NZ_FOFJ01000077.1 GCF_900110885.1 Azotobacter beijerinckii
GCTCGGTCGGCATCCGGGGAACGGAAATGCCGCTCTGCTCGGCCTCGGGAGCCGGCTCGGGCTGGCGCGGCGGCTGCGGTTTCGCCGCCGCGGGTCCCTGGGCGGCCACCGCGGTCGGCGCGGAAACCGGCCTCTCGCGATCGAACGGACTTTTTTCGTTGGGCGCGATCAGCTCGACCTGCTCGCCCTCCTTGCCGAGGAGAATGGAGGTCGGCGGCGGGACCGGCACATGCGGAAACAGCACGTCCGGAGAGCTGAGTTTCAGGCAGCGCAGAGCCGGCCCCTTGCCGTTCCTGCACAGGGCCTGCGGAGTGACGAGCCAGTAGAGGTCGCCATCGTCCCGGCGCTCGGCCAGGCCATGATCCGCCAGGATGGCCAGGAGGGTTTCCGGCGAGCGCGGGATGGCCACGATCCCGTCCTTCACCAGCAGGCTGACGATCTCCTCGGCGGCGCTGTGCCAGGCGATATAGACGCCATCGGTGGCCACCCATACCCGGCTGCCCGGCACGTTGACCGTCCAGCGTCCCGTGCCGAGCAGGCGCAGCATGGCGTCGCTGACCAGGCGGATGACCGGCACGCCGGTATCCCCGCCTCCGGCATGGCTCGGCCCCTTGAGCAGGTCGCGCCTGACCGAGGCCGAGTCCGACCTGCGTACCAGCTCGGTCAGGGGCGCACGGTTCGCGTTGCCCGCAATCGCATCGAGCAGGGCATCGTAGATGTCCCGTCCGCCTCCCTGAATCCAGGCGCGGGCTTCGGCGGGTATGAGGGTCGACACCAGGGCCACCGAGGCCTGGATGTGCTTTTCGTGGCGCTGGGCATTCCAGTGCAGGAAGTAGCGGTCGAGCTTGTGGCGCACCGCCCACTGGTGGAGGGTTTCCTGCTCGGGGCTCCACTCGAGCTTGCCCTCGAAGTCGGTGGCGCGCAGGTCGGTGAGAGCCTTGCCGGCATCGTGCAGCAGGCCTGCCGCGACGCCCGCCACATTCCAGCGCCAGCGGCGAGTGCTGCGCCGGGCCGGCGTCTCGGCGGTGTCGAAGGCGGTGGTCAGGCACCCATCCAGGGTGAGGTTGGCGACTTCGAGGCTGTGCCGCAGCAGCCCGCCGGGACCGGCGTGGTGATGGTTCTCCGAGGCCGGCAGCAGGTGCGCCAGCTCCGCGAAGTTGATCAGGATCGGTTCGACGTAGCGCTGGTACTCGTCCTTCGGCAGGCCGATGGAGCCTGCGATGCGGTCGATCAGCTTGCGCTGGTAGTGGCGCATTAACCACTCGCCCGTCACCTTGCCGGGATAGCCTTCCTGATAGGGGGGATAGCGCAGGTTCCGCCAGTTATGGTTTTCCAGGTAGGGGCGAAGCTCCGGGGGAATCAGCCGCTCGGCCGGATGGGGCGCCTCGGCGAAGAGCGAGGCGTAGTTGTCGCCGAACAACCAGCGTTTGAGGAAGGACGGGAACATGAGGACTCTCGTAGCAGTGGGTCGAGCCCCCATGATCGGAAATCAAATCGCGTCTGTGTGGCCATTTCACGCCACTTTTTGGCTTGAAATTACCGGATCGAAACGAAAAACCCCCGACAGCAGGACTGCACGGGGGGTGGGATATTGATCTGCTCACTCGGGCCAGTGAATTTCCTCCAGGCGCCCGCGCCAGTAGTCCCGGTGGTATGCGAGGCCTTTGTGGTGCAGACGGCGGGTCACACCTTGCGCCGATCCCACTCGCCCTCAATGGCTACCACCAAGGCAGAAGCGGCACCGTGCAGATCGTTCAACGCCTGGTTGTCCTGTCCGCGCACATTGATGGCCTTGAGGGTGTCGGCCATGTCGGGGGCGCCACTGTGCACGCCGGTCAAAATGTCCACGAATGTCCCATAAATCTCTCTCAGCTCAGCAGCGCGGCCATCGTCTTCTTCATCCTTGATGAACTCCGAGAGGGCGCGGCAATTGGCGGCGAGTTCGTCTAGTTCGGTCTGGTCGAGGGTGTATTTATTGCTCATTGCCCGTTTCTCTTTTTAGCTTGTTGTGAATACCGATGCCGGTATCGGCCGGCTAGCGGATAGTTTTTCCATGCTCTTGGCCCCTTAACGATCGAACATCAGGCAGTAATGGATCAGTTGCTGCTCGATGCTCTGTCGCTGCCCCAGGATGAGCAGGACCACCACGAGGCGCTTTTCCTCATCGCACTCATAGAAGACGCGGTAGCCGTCGAGATTGAGCTCCCGGTAATGAGTGATCCCAAGCTCGCTGGCTTGTGCGCTGATGGGGTAGCCCAACGGGTGATCGGCCAGGCGGCGTATAACTTCTGCCACCAAGGTGGAGAGCTTTTCATAGGCCCCGTCATAGCCGTGGTACGGCTCCAGGTGGGCGATCTGGGAAAACAGGCTGGTTTCAGCAGTAGTAGCAAACTGAACGTCGAAGCTCATGGGGTTCCTTTGGGTTGCTGGCATCGTTGTGCCAAGCGATCCAGGAGCGTGTCGCCCGACACCAGCTTGCCTTGCTCTTTGTCGCGGGAACCCAATGCCAGGAGCTTGACGAGCGCAATCGTCTCATCGCGCTGCTTGCGTTCGGCATAGGACTCGATGACATAGGCGGGCAGACCGTTCTGGGTGATCACCATGGGCTCGGTTAGATCCAACGATGCGGCGTGCTTCTTCAAGAAGCTGATCGTCTCGATTTTCATGTCGGCAATGTCCTGCGTTTAAGAGGTCCATTTATAGACTAAATTTAGATCTTCGTCGACAAAACAAACCCGGCGCGAGGCCGGGTCGAAGAGGTTGTGCATCAGAATCAGAAGCCGGCCGCAAAGAGCAACAGCGGCTCCGGGGAGACGTCTTCTGCAGACCCCATGCGGTTACCTTGCGGTGGCTAACCGCGGGCCTGCAGCAGCTCTCCAAGATAGCCGCTCCGATCGTCGAGTTCCTTCCGAGAAATTTCTTACCAGAAGTCTCGGAAAGCCCCGTACCTCTAACGCGCCGTAATGACGGCGAGCTTGGTGATACCCGCCCGCTCGATGGCGGCCATGGCCCTGGCCACCACGCCGTAATCCACCTGGTCGTCCGCCTGCAACTGCACGCGCAGTTCGGCGTCCGCGGCTTTGGCCGCCTGCAGGTGGCTTTCCAGCAACTCGGCCTGGATCTCGTCCTTGCCGACGAACACCTTGCCGGTGCCGTCGATGCTCACCACCAGCGGGTCCTGGGTGTCCGGCGGAGCGACCGCCTCGGTCCTGGGCAGGTTGATGGGGATGCTGTTGGTCAGCATCGGCGCGGTGACGATGAACACCACCAGCAGCACCAGCATCACGTCAACCAGTGGCGTGACGTTCATCTCGCTGAGGACTTCGTCGCTTTCCTGGGTGGAGAAGGCCATCTCAGATCGCCTCCTTCACGTGTTGGGCACCCTGGCTCCGGCCGGCGCGCGGATGCGGGATCACCTTGAAGGCGCTCTTCTGCGCCAGGCTGTAGAAGTCGTGGGCGAAGTCGTCCAGATCCGCGGCGGCCAGCTTCAGGCGACGCAGGAAGTAGTTGTAGACCAGCACCGCGGGCACCGCGACGGCGATCCCAACGCCGGTGGCAACCAGAGCGGCGCCGATCGGGCCGGCCACGGTTTCCAGGCTGGCCGAACCGGCGGCGCTGATGCCCTTGAGCGCCTCCATGATCCCCCAGACGGTGCCGAGCAGGCCGATGAAGGGGGAGGTGGAGCCGATCGAGGCGAGCACCGCCAGGCCGGATTCCAGGGAGCGGCGTTCGCGCTGGATCTGCTGGCGCAGGGCCCGCTCGAGGCGATCCTGGAGGTTGATCGCGTGGGCCAGGTCGTGCTGGCCGGGCTCCTCCTGGATGGCGGCGAAGCCGGCTTGGGCGAGATGGGCCACGGCGCCGGCATGGTGCTGCACCAGGCCGGCGGCGCTGTCCAGGCTGGGCGCCTGCCAGAAGAGTTTCTGCAGCCGGCGGTCCTGGTACTTGAGGCGGGCGAACTGGATGGCCTTGATCAGGGCCAGGCCCCAGGTGACGACGGAAAAGCCGATCAAGACCCAGATGACGACATGTTCCACCGAAGCGAAGGGATTACTGAGCAGATCCATGGTGGGGTTCCTCCTGAAGAGCGGTGCGATGGGTTAATTCAATTTGAAATCGATGGGTACGCTGACCCAGCCGTCCTGGGCTGTGTCGCCGCGTTTGGCGGGCACGAAGCTCCAGCGCTTGACGGCGGCGACCGCAGCCTCGTCGAGCAGGTCGCGTCCACTGGACTTCTGGACCTGGATCTCGCTCGGCCTGCCGCTGGCCAGCACGTGCACGCGCAGCAGCACGGTGCCCTGCCAGTTGCGGCGCAGGGCCAGGGCCGGGTATTCGGGCGCCGGGTTGCGCAGGTAGCCGGCGCTGGCCGAGGGCGGGGTGAGCTGAGCCTGGACGGGCGAGGGCACTGCCGCTGGGACGGCCGGTGCCGGTGCAGCCGTTGGCGCCGCCGGAGCGGTGGGCGCCTCGGCCTTCGCCGGGGTCGGCTGGGCCGGCCGGGGTTCGGCCTTCTGCTTGGGCGGCTGCGGCTTGGGTTTGGGAAGCGGCTTGGGCGGCGCCTTTTTGGGGGCCAGCTCCTCGACCACCGGAGCCGGGGAAGGCGGCGGTTCGGCGGCGGCGATCGGTGGTGGAGGTGAAGCGACGGGCTCGGCCGGCGGTGCCGGGCTGCTGAATTCGATGGTCATGGGCGGGACCTGCACGGGGACCTCCGGCAGGGGCGGCGTGCTGTGCCGGGCGAGCCAGTGCAGGGCTCCGGCGTGCAGCAGCAGGGCCGCCAGTATGCCCAGAATCAGAACTTCGCTCCGATTCCCTGGAGATCGGTTGGCGATGCTGAAACGTGATGTCTCCAACGCCTGAGGTTGCGCTGTGTCGAATGTCGGCGCCTTTTCCGCATGGCGCTCTTCATGCCTCGGCACATAAGGCGCCCTGCCGGCGCCAAGGACGTTTCCCATCGTTGAGCTCCATGAGTTCAAGATAACGCGCGTACGATCCGGGAGGTTTCCGGCCGCCCGGTCGATTGGTCGCAGTCGTGCATTTCCGGTCATGGCCGCCAGACGGCCGCGGCGATATCTATCCGTTTCGGCAACAAGCGACTTTCCAGGAAGAGGTCGGCAGTGCGCTGTTGGGCGGCGACGATTTCCGCACTCATGGGCAGGACGGACGATGCCGGGCGATGGCTGAACGTCCGCTCGATCACCGCTTCCGGCAACCCGGTGAACGTGGCGAGCAGCCGGATGCTGCCGGCCCTGTCGCTCTGGAGCCGCCTTTCCGCCTGCCCCAGCTCATCCAGTACGGCTTTCACGAAGTCCGGGTCGGACTCGGCATAGGGGCGCGCCGCCAGATAGAACGGACCGAGCAGTTCCAGACCTTCGCCGTTGGCCAGCAGGCGCGCGCGTCCCTCCAGCTCGACGGCCGAATAGAACGGATCCCAGATTGCCCAGGCGTCCACGCGGCCGCTTTCGAAGGCGGCGCGGGCATCGGCCGGCGACAGGTAGACCGGCTGGATGTCTCTGAAGGACAGGCCGGCCCGGGCCAGCGCGCGCAGCAGCAGATTGTGCGCGCTGGAGCCCTTCTGCAGGGCCACCTTGCGCCCCTTGAGTTCGGCGATACTGTGGATCGGGCTGTCCGGTGCGACCAGGATCACCTCGGCTTGCGGCTTGGCCGGTTCGGCGCCGATATACAGCAGGTCGGCACCGGCCGCTTGGGCGAACAGTGGTGGAATGTCGCCTGTAGAGCCAATATCCAAACTGCCGATATTCAGCGCCTCGAGCATCTGCGGACCGGCCGGGAATTCGATCCAGTCGATGCGGGTCTGCGGGAAGCGCCGCTCGAGCAGGCCGTGCTGCTTGGCCAGCACCAGACTGCTTGACGCTTTCTGGTAGCCAATGCGCAAGACCGCCGGATCTGCAAGCGACACTTGGGCGAAGGCCAGCAGTCCCAGCAGGAACGAGCCGAATCGGAAGGTCTTCATCGTCATTCCTGCCAGTCCGTGGAAGGTTTCTCCCAGAGATTGATGCCGCCCTCGACCGCGTGGCGGTCGATCTCCGCCAGCTCCTTGGCGCTGAACGCCAGGTTGTCCAGCGCGGCGACGTTCTCGACGATCTGCTCCGGGCGGCTGGCGCCGATCAGCGCCGAGGTCACCCGCGCATCGCGCAGGGTCCAGGCCAGGGCCAGTTGGGCCAGGCTCTGGCCGCGCCGGCGGGCGATTCCGGCGAGCGCCCGGGCGCGCTCGATGTTCGCCTCGGCCAGATGTTCCGGGCGCAGCGAGGCGCCGCCGGGCCGGTTGACCCGCGCATCGGCGGGCACGCCGTTCAGGTACTTGTCGGTGAGCAGCCCTTGGGCCAGGGGGGTGAAGGCGATCACTCCCGCGCCCTCTGCCTCGGTGGCATCCAGCAGGTTCTTCTCGATCCAGCGGTTGAACAGGTTGTAGGCCGGCTGGTGGATCAGCAGCGGCACCCTGTGCTCGCGCAGCAACGCGGCGATCTCCCGGGTCTTGCCCGCCGAATAGGAGGAGATGCCGACGTACAGCGCCTTGCCTTGGCGGACGATGTCGGCCAGCGCGCTGGCGGTCTCCTCCAGCGGCGTGTCGGCGTCGAAGCGGTGCGAGTAGAAGATGTCCACATAATCGACGCCCAGGCGCCTGAGGCTCTGGTCGAGGCTGGAGATCAGGTACTTGCGCGAGCTGCCGCCCTGCCCGTACGGCCCCGGCCACATGTCCCAGCCGGCCTTGGTGGAGAGGATCAGCTCGTCGCGGTAGGCGCGGAAATCCTCGCGCAACAGGCGGCCACAGTTGATTTCCGCGCTGCCGTAGGGCGGCCCATAGTTGTTGGCCAGGTCGAAGTGGTTGATCCCCAGGTCGAAGGCGGTACGCAGCAGGGCGCGTTGGGTGTCGAACGGCGTGGCGTCCCCGAAGTTGTGCCACAGCCCCAGGGACAGGGCCGGCAGCACCAAGCCGCTGCGCCCGACGCGGCGGTAGGGGATGCGCTCGTAGCGCTTCGAGTCGGCAAGATAGGTCATGGGCGTTTCTCCGGAAGGGTGAGTGGGCAGCAGCGCATGGCCGGCTGCCCGCGAACGGGTTCGATCACGCGAAGAAGGGGTTGTTCGGCCGCGCCAGGCCAAGGTGCTCGCGCAGGGTGCGGCCCTGGTATTCGCGCCGGAACAGACCGCGCCGCTGCAGCTCCGGTACCACCAGCGCGGCGAAGTCCTCCAGGCCGCCCGGCAGGTGCGGCACCAGCACGTTGAAGCCGTCGGCCGCGCGCTCCTCGAACCACGCCTGCAGCTCGTCGGCGATCTGCCGAGGCGTGCCGATCAGGCTGTGGTGGCCGCGCCCGCCGGCGATCCGGCGGCCGAGCTGGGCCAGAGTCAGGTTTTCCGCGCCGGCCAGCTCGGTCAGGAGCTGCTGGCGGCTGCGCTGGCCGCTGTCGGTCAGCGGCAGCTCCGGCAGCGGGCCGTCCAGCGGGTATTCGGAGAGGTCGAAGTTACCCAGCATGCGCCCGAGCAGGGCGACGCCCACCTGCGGCTCGACCAGTTCCTGGAAGGCCTCGAACTTCTCCTTGGCCTCGCTCTCGCTCTGCCCGGGCACCACGAAGACGCCTGGCATGATCTTCAGCGCGTCTTCGCCGCGGCCGTACTGGCCCAGCCGCCCCTTGAGGTCGGCGTAGAAGGCCTGGGCCTTGGCCAGCGAGGTCTGCGCGGTGAACACCACCTCGGCGGTTTCGGCGGCCAGCTCGCGGCCGGTTTCGGAGGAGCCGGCCTGCACCACCACCGGCCGGCCCTGCGGCGAGCGCGCCACATTGAGTGGGCCGCGCACCTTGAAATGCTCGCCCCGGTGATCGAGCACATGCAGCCGGTCAGGATCGTAGAAACGCCCGCTGGCCTTGTCGCGCAGGAAGGCATCGTCCGCCCAGCTGTCCCACAGGCCGGTGACCACGCGGTGGAACTCGCGGGCGCGGGCGTAGCGCTCGGCGTGCCCCAGGTGTTCGTCGCGGCCGAAGTTCTGTGCTTCGGCCGCGAGATCGGAGGTCACCAGGTTCCAGCCGCTGCGGCCGCCCGAGAGGTGGTCCAGCGAGGCGAACTGGCGCGCTACGTGGTAGGGCTCGTTGTAGCTGGTGGTGACGGTGGCAACCAAGCCGATCCGTTCGGTGATCGCGCTCAGTGCCGCGTGCAGGGTGAGTGGCTCGAAATACACCGAGCGCGCGGTATGACTGGCGAACGGGCCGTCGAACACGGCCGCGCTGTCGGCGACGAACAGCGCGTCGAAGCAGGCCGCTTCGGCGACCTGCGCGACGCGCCGGTAGACGGAGAAGTCCAGCGGGTCGACCGGTACCTCCGGATGCCGCCAGGCGGCCACATGGTGTCCGGTGGCCATGAGGAAAGCGCCGAGGCGCAGTTGTCGGGCGGAATCTGCCATAGGGATATCCTTGCTGTCGGAGCGGCCATCCGGTCGTGGTATCCCGACCGGGCGGCATGGTGGTTGATGAAAAATCAGAAATCGAGGTGTGCCTGCACACCGAAGTAACGCTCGTCGTCACGCGGTACGAAGCGGTAGATATAGTTGCTGCCGGCGGCCATGGCCGTGGCGTAGGACTTGTCGTTGAGGTTCTTGCCGAGGAACGACACACGCCAGCCACGGTTGTAGTCGGCCAGGGCGACGCTGGCGTTCCAGATGCCGTAGGCACCCTGCTTGGTATCCGGGTTCTGGTCGAGGGTGAATTGCACTTCGTCCTGCCAGCTGTAGTCGGTGGTCAGCTCGACGTCCAGGCCGTTGTCCAGCGGAATGCTGTAATCGGCGCGCACATAGGTCTTCCAGTCCGGACTGAAGGGCAGTGGCTTGCCGTTCACGTTGCAGTTGGACGCGGCTCCCGCCGGGCATTTGAAGCTGTCGATGCGCGCCTCGGTGTAGGCCAGGGCGCCGGACAGCTTGAGCTGGGGGGTAACCTGGAAGCTGGTATCCAGCTCGACACCCTTGGTATAGACCTTGCCGGCATTGACCAGGCGGGTCACCACCTGGCCGGCGACGCTGTCGTAGAAGTTCGCCTGGTAGTTGTCGTAGTCGGTGTGGAAGACCGCCAGGTTAGCGGTCAGCCGGTTGTTCAGCGCGGTGGCCTTCAGGCCGAGTTCGTAGGCGTCGGAGGTTTCCGGCTTGAGGTGTTCGGTATCGCGCGGCTGCATGTTGAAGAACACGTTGTAAGCCGGGCCCTTGTAGCCGCGCGAGTAGGTCGCATAGCCCATCAGATTGTCGGTGAAGTCGTACTGCAGGCCGAAGCGACCGCTCCAGTCCTCTTCGTCCACCGAGCCGTGGCTGGACGTCGAAGGCTGGATGCCGGTGACCGCGACGGGCGAGGTGGAAACCCGGCGATGCTTGTATCCCAGGCCGTCCCGAGTCCAGCGCAGGCCGACGATGCCGCGGAAATCGTCGGTGAAGTTGAAGGTGTTCTCGCCGAACAGGGCGAAGCTGTTGCTGGTCACGCTGTAATTGGCTTGCCCGTCGTTGGCGATCCCGTCGTTGACCGAGAGGCGCCGGTAGGTTTCGCCGGTATGGCCATGCATGTAGTAGACGCCCACCACGTATTCGAGGAACTCGCCCTTGGGCGAAGCCAGGCGAATCTCCTGAGTGTACTGGTTGTAGTTCACCTTGCCGTTGTCGTGGGAGGCGGTCAGTGGCAGGGCGGCAAGGCGGTCGCCGTCCTGATACTGGTGGTTGAGCCAGCGGCGCCAGGCGGTGATGGAGGTCAGGGTGTAGTTGCCCAGTTGCCAGTCGAGCTGCCCGGAAATACCGGCGCTAGTGTCCTCGGTGCGGCTTTTGTAGTCGCTCTGGATGTGCTGATTGTGGCTGCTCGGCGACACTGGCTTGAGCGCGTTGGCGAAGGCCGCGCTGCGGGTCGAGACGACTACCCCGTTGGGGATGTCGTCGTCGCTGCGCGCATAATCGCCGATCAACGTGAGTTTGATGTCCGTGTTCGGTTCGAATTCCAGCCTGCCGCGCACGCCGGTGCGGTCGTAGCCATTGACGTCGTCACCGTTCTTGACGTTTTTCACGTTGCCGTCGTACTTGCCGAGCAGACCGCTGACCGAACCCTTGAGGGTGTCGGTCAGGCGTCCGCCAACGCCGAAGCGGTAGCGGTTCTCGTTGCCGTTGCCGAAGTGCGAGTAATCCAGATAGCCCCGGAATTCTTCCGGTGCGGCCCGGGTAACGACATTCAGCACGCCCGCCGAGGCGTTCTTGCCAAACAGCGTGCCCTGCGGCCCGCGCAGCACCTCGATACGCTCCAGATCAAGCAGATCGAGGGTTGACTGGCCCGCGCGACCGAACACCACCCCATCGATCACCGTGGCCACGGTCGGCTCGATACCCGGCGAAGTGGAGATGGTACCGACGCCGCGGATGAACAGCGTCGTGTCCTTGTTCGAGGCACTGGTGCGGAAATTCAGGGTCGGTACCTGCTGCACGATGCTCGACACGTTGTTGCGGTTATCGCGCTCCAGTTGCTCGCCGTCGACGACCGAAACCGCCACGGGAATCTTCTGCAGCGACTCTTCACGACGGGTGGCGGTGACGGTGACGGCCTTGAGAACCGGCCCGCTCTGGGCGTCCGCCGGCGTCTGCGCGGTCGTGGCGGCGTCCTGTTCCGCCCAGGCGGAGCCCCCCAGGGAGGCCAGCAGGATCGCCCATGCCAGGGGATCGCGATAACCGGCGAAACGTTGTTTGCTGCCCTGCGTGGCAGCGTTGTGATGATCGATTTCTTTCATGCTCTTGCTCTGCCCTGGCGAGACCGGCGGCGGTCTGCTCGGCTACTGGGTCTGAACGAAGCGCCTGTTCTGGTCCCGTTGTGCGAGTGGCAGATGACAAGAGACAACCTCCAATGTCAGCGCTAACATCGCTAGTATCGAAGTCTCCAAAATAGATCGTCAAATAATTAAAAATTACTTTTATATTCATTTTTTAAGAGGAAATCCCGTGAGCGATCCATCGCCTCCCCGCAAACGGCGCACTGCCGGGCGCATCACGCTCAACGACGTCGCCCGCCAGGTGGGGGTTTCGGCGCTGACCGTCTCGCGCTTCTTCAATCACCCGGAGCGGGTTTCGGAAGAGCTGCGCCACCGCATCGGCGAAGCCGTCTCGGCCCTCGGCTACGTACCCAACCTGGTCGCCGGCAGCCTCGCCTCGGCGCGCAGCCGCATCGTCGGCATGGTCATCCCGAACATCTCGGGGCCGATCTTCGCCAGCACCATCCAGGGCTTCAGCGACACCCTGGCCCGGCATGGCCACCAGTTGCTGCTGGCCTCCAGCTACTTCTCACCGGAACAGGAGGAAAGCGCCGTGCGCGCCTTCCTCGGCTGGTCACCGGCGGCGCTGGTGGTGACCAGCCATTTCCACAGCGAGGGCACGGAAAAGCTCCTCGCCGAGACGGACATCCCGGTGGTGGAGATCTGGGATTACCAACCCGAGCGCGCGCCCATCCAGGTGGGCTTCCTGCACTACGACGCGGGGGTCATGGCGGCGCGCCATCTGCTCGAGAGGGGCTACCGGCGCATCGCCTTCGT
This sequence comes from Azotobacter beijerinckii, assembly GCF_900110885.1. GTDB lineage: Bacteria > Pseudomonadota > Gammaproteobacteria > Pseudomonadales > Pseudomonadaceae > Azotobacter > Azotobacter beijerinckii. Next base: position 11,539 of record NZ_FOFJ01000077.1, read on the forward strand.
GCAGAACAGCGCCGCCGGCGACTTCAGCGCCCTAGACCGACGCGACGGCTGCGCCGCCACCCTGCGGGACGCGGGGCTGGAACTCTGGAGTTTCGCGCCAAGTGCCGGCAGCGCACCCTTCGAGGCGGGCCGGGAGGCCATGGAAAGGCTGATGCAAGAGACGCACAGGCCCGATGCGATCCTCTTCGCCAACGACAACCTGGCGGCCGGCGGCCTGCTCGCGGCCCAACGCATGGGCCTGCGGATACCCGGCGATTGCGCGGTCATGGGGTTCGGCGATTACGCCTTCGCCGAAATGCTGCTGCCGAGCCTGAGCACCATCCGGCCGCCCTCGCTGGGGATCGGCGAGACGGCCGCGCTGCGGGTGCTGGAAAGTCTCGGCGTGATAGCGACGGAGGCGCCGGTACAGCGCCTGAACCGGCTCGAATGCCAGTTGGTGGAGCGGGAAAGCACCTGAGCTGCACCTTGCGTCCGGTAAGCTCGGTGGTACGCATGCATTCCTGAATGAAAAGGCCGCCTCCCCTCGTCTGATCTTGCCCAGCAGTCGTGGAGACGATTTCAGGCACTCACCCGGAGCTCGAAGGGTTCCGGGCTGATGTATCCCTGCGTGTTGTGAGGCCGCTGCCGGTTGTCGAACACGGCTTCTCGCATCTGAGCGCGCATACCGAAGCGTTCCCCGGATGCACTCGACCTTGAAGCTGTGGAGGAAGCTCTCGGCACAGGCGTTGTCGTAGCAATTGCCCTTCGCACTCACACTCTCCCCAGCAGGAGTGATATGGCTTCGATACACATCTTCTTGGCCACCCTCACTCGAACCAGTGAATTCCATCCAGGAGCCCGCGCCAGTAGTCGGCGTAGCCAGGCGCGCGGTCAAAGCGCTCTGCGACGGCTTACCGTGGGTCGAGTAGATCCAGCGTAATGCCGAGCGTGGCAGCTAGGTTCAGTCTGACCGCATCAAGGAACGCCGGGGCGGTGACTCTGCCGAGCCATTGGCCCTGGCGGGCGACAGGATCGAGCGCCCGCATCTGGGTGACCACCGCAGATCCGTGCATCCCGCAGTCATTCTGTGTCTGATCAAGGACGGGAAATAGCCGCATGATCGGCCCGCTCCCCGTGGACAGGGGCACCACGATGATGGTCCGGCTCACCGCGTTGAGCGCCTGCTCCGTCAGCACGATGCATGGGCGGGTCTTCTGAGTTTCCGACCCTACCGTCGGGTCGAGGGCGATCCTGATCAGATCGCCCGGCTTGAGCTGTTTACGGACAGCTTCGGTAATTCGCGTCATCGTCTTCCAGCACCTCTGCACCCACGGTGCCTGGGATTAGTTCGCCCTCGACATCCTGAAAGTCGGCGAGCAGCCAGTTCAAAGAAACTTCGCGTGAGCCTTGCCGTTTTGCCTTCACGGGTTTGATGTTTAAAACGCCGTTTTCAACGGTCAGATCGATCTCTGCGCCAACGGTGAGTTTCACCTCCTTGAGCAAGACGGACGGGATCACAACGCCAGCGCTGTTACCCACCTTTCGGATTTGGGTGATCATGGTCAAAGAGCCTCTGATGTTGGAAGGTCACCTAATGTAGGCCGGACCTCGGAAATTGCAGTTTTCCTACTGAGTTACAGGGTGGTTATTGTTGGTTACCGCCCACTCGCTGGGCGTGACAACAATGTAATACGCCTTAGGCTATTTTACAATGTACCCACGCCTTTGGGGCATGTCCCTCATGCAGGAAGATTCAGCGGGCCACTCCCATTCAATGGGATAAACCTTTAATCCTACGGGACCAACAGCGGGCAAAAAAAACCCGGCGCGAAGGCCGGGTTGAAGAGGTTGTGCATCAGAACCAGAAACCGGCCGCAAAGGGCGGCTGCTCCTCCGGTTCGGGTTGTGCCGGCTTGCGGATGCGAAGCACCGGTGCCGGCTGGTTCGGGTCGAAGTGGGGATCTACCGTCATGCGCGTCCGGCAGCCACTGTCGCCCTGGTGCTTCTGGATCAGGTCCACCGGAATGTCCTTCCCTTGGGCCAGCTCCTCGGCAATCGCCTTCCAGTCGACAGAGCCTGCCACCTCGTAGACGGTGATCTTCACCCCGTAGGCATCGGCCCGGCGGAACCCGGCCGCTCTCACGAGGAGCTTGAGCTGGGTGTCCAGCTCGCCGGCCTCCTTCTGCAGCGCGTTCAGCTGCGCCTTGAGGGCGACCACCCTGGCCTCCTGCTCGCGACGCTTTTCCGCCAATGCCTTCCAGGCGGCTTCGTCGGTCTGCTCCATCGGCAGCACATCCCGCAGGGGATCGGCTGCCGGGGGCGTCCCGGTTTCCACCGTGTTCCAGAAGATTTTTTCTGCCTCGACGATGCGCTGGATGAGCAGGTCATCCCGCTCGACCACCAGGCAGCACGCCTCGTGCTTGGGCGACCAGAACCACAGGTACCCGCGCCGCGCGCCGCAGACGATCAGTTGGTGCATGACCTGCCAGCGATAGAGCTGGAAGGCCGGACTCTTGTCCCGCAGCGCCAGCACCTGCAGATGATTGTCCTCCGCGAGATTCTTGATCTCGACGGGGGCACCCTCACCCAGCAGGCCATCGAAGGAGGCCCGAATGAACGGGTGCTCCTGCGACTCGGCGCAGATCGGCAAGCCCAGCTGGCCGTATTTCTCCTCGAACATCTGCAGGGCCAGCGGCTCGAACTTCTGGCCACGCCTCACCTGCGGAACAACCGACAGGTCGGGCGGGGTCGTCAGTCCGACCAGCTCCTTCCAGAGCTCGAGAGGCG
>NZ_FOFJ01000057.1 GCF_900110885.1 Azotobacter beijerinckii
CGCCGACGGTGGTGCGCTTGTCGTTGAAGGTGTACTCCGCGCCGCCGAAGTCGAAGTCGTCCGAGGTGCGGTTGCTGGTGTAGGGGTTGGTGCCGAACAGCGTCATGTCCTCCATGCTGCCGTCGTCGCGCGGGCTGTTGCCGGTGATGTGGCCGGCGTAGAGGGTCAGGTTCTTGATCTCCTTCGAGGTGAGCATGGTGCCTTCGAAGGTCTGCGGCAGCGAGCGGCCGTCGTCGGCACGCAGGATCGGCAGCACCAGGTACCATTCGCCGACCCGCAGTTCGGTTTCGGAGAACTTCATCTTGCCCGCGACGGCGATCCGTCCGAAGTGGTCGGCGGGCTTGCCGTCGTGGTCGAGCGGTAGCAGCTGGGTGCCGCCGGTGCCCCGGCCGCCGTCGAGCTTCTGCGCGTAGAGGCCGAGCACGTCGACGCCGAAGCCGAGCGGGCCCGGGGTGTAGCCCGATTTGAGGTCGAGGATGAAGTTCTGGGTCCATTCCTCGGCCTTGCTGCGGGTGGCGTTGTCGCGCTTGAAGTCGCGGTTGATGAAGAAGTTCCGGAAGGTCAGGGTGCCCTTGGAGTCTTCGAAGAACCCTGCGGCGTCTGCGGCGAGGGGCAGGGCCAGGAGTGTACCGAGGGTCAGGCTTGCGCCACTGCGCGCCATCGACAGCAGGTCGCGTGAAATCATTGATGTTCTCCGTTGTTTTCGTAAGGCATGACCCTCCCCTCCGGCCAGGTACGGGGCGGTGGGGGAGTGAGGTGGCGTTTATTGGCCGGCAGAGTGGTCTCGACCGTCGGCGGTGAGACCGTTCAGCGGGGATGCGCCGGGAAGCGGATGCAACGGGAAGGTGGCGAAGCGGAAATGCGCGGCATCGGAAAATTCCTTTTGAAATTATTGTTGGAATCGAGAAGCCCTGGGAGTGGTTCCCAAGTGGGGGATTATGGTTGCCGGCTGTCCCTGCGGGGTCAATCGGGGTGGGGGACTTGTGTGCGGTGATCGCACGAATAGTTAACTGGTTGGTACATTTTTATTGATCGACTCGAAGTCCCGTCCAATAATTGATGCAGATTCCCCCTTCGCCAGCCCGACCTGCCCGCCACTGTGGCCCCGGCAGCCGCTGGCGGCCGACTGCTCCAGTGCGGAGGACTCATGCACCGTTCCATCGCCACCGTCTCGCTCAGCGGAACCCTGCCGGAAAAGCTCGAGGCGATCGCCGCCGCCGGCTTCGACGGCGTGGAGATTTTCGAGAACGACCTGCTCTACTACGGCGCCAGCCCGCGCGAGGTGCGCAAACTGGCGGCCGACCTGGGCCTGGCCATTACCCTGTTCCAGCCGTTCCGCGACTTCGAGGGCTGTCGTCGCGACCGTCTGCAGCGCAACCTCGACCGCGCCGAGCGCAAGTTCGACCTGATGCAGGAGCTGGGTACCGACCTGGTGCTGGTGTGCAGCAACGTCGCCGGCGACTCCCTCGGCGACCGGCAGATCCTCGTCGACGACCTGCGCCTGCTCGCCGAACGTGCTGGCGCGCGCAACCTGCGCATCGGCTACGAGGCGCTGGCCTGGGGCCGCCACGTCAACACCTGGCAGCAGGTCTGGGAGATCGTCAAGGCAGGCGACCACCCCAACCTGGGGATGATCCTCGACAGCTTCCACACCCTGTCGCTGAAGGGCGATCCGAGCGCCATCGCCGAAGTGCCGGGGGAGAAGATCTTCTTCGTGCAGATGGCCGATGCGCCGATCCTGGCCATGGACGTGCTGGAGTGGAGCCGGCATTTCCGCTGCTTCCCGGGGCAGGGCGAGTTCGACCTGCCGGGTTTCCTCGCGCCGATCCTCAAGAGCGGCTACCGCGGGCCGCTGTCGCTGGAGATCTTCAACGACGGCTTCCGCGCCGCGCCGACCCGCAGCAACGCGCTGGATGGCTACCGCTCGCTGCTCTACCTGGAAGAGAAGACCCGCCTGCTGCTGGAGCAGCAGGGGCAACCGGTGGAGCCCGGGGTGCTGTTCGCGCCGCCGCCGGCCAGTCGCTACGAGGGCATCGAGTTCCTCGAGTTCGCCGTCGACGACACCCATGCCGCCCAACTGACCCAGTGGCTGACCCACCTCGGCTTTGTCGAGGCCGGCCGTCATCGCTCGAAGAACGTCAGTCTGCTGCGCCAGGGCGACATCAACCTGGTGCTCAACGCCGAACCCTATTCCTTCGCCCATAGCTTCTTCGAGGCCCACGGCCCGTCGCTCTGCGCCACCGCACTGCGCGTTGGCGACAGTCACCAGGCGCTGGAGCGCGCCTGCGGCTTCGGCGGCCAGCCCTATCGAGGCCTGGTCGGCCCCAACGAACGCGAGGTTCCTGCGGTACGCGCACCGGATAGCAGCCTGATCTATCTGGTCGACCGCGATGCCGAAGGCCACAGCATCTACGAGACCGACTTCGAGCTGACGGGCAGTCGCGACGGCGGCCTGCTGCAGCGCATCGATCACGTGGCCATGGCCCTGCCGGCCGAATCCATGGATTCCTGGGTGCTGTTCTACAAGAGCCTGCTCGACTTCGAGGCCGACGACGAGGTGGTGCTGCCCGACCCCTACGGGCTGGTCAAGAGCCGTGCCGTGCGCAGCCGCTGCGGCTCGGTGCGCCTGCCGCTGAACATCTCGGAGAACCGCAACACGGCCATCTCCCGTTCGCTGTCCACCTATCGCGGCTCCGGCGTGCACCATATCGCCTTCGTCTGCGACGACATCTTCGCCGCCGTCGAGCGGGCCAAGGAGGCCGGCGTGCGTCTGCTGGATATCCCGCTGAACTACTACGACGATCTCGCCGCGCGCTTCGATTTCGACGACGATTTCCTCAGCCGGTTGGCCTACTTCAACATCCTTTACGACCGCGACGCCCAGGGCGGCGAGCTGTTCCACGTCTATACCGAGCCGTTCGCCGAGCGTTTCTTCTTCGAGATCCTGCAGCGCAAGGACTACGTCGGCTACGGGGCGGCCAACGTCGCCGTGCGTCTGGCGGCGATGGCCCAGGCCCGCAGCGGAAAAGCCGCGCCCAAGCTCTGAGAGCGAGGGCAAAAGCCACGGGGTTTCCCTTCCGTGGCTTTTCTCCGCCAGGATGGCAATGAATAATGGCCGTCATCCCTTCTTTGCGAGATGCGCCCTCCATGCCGGACACCAAGCCTGCCGTCGACCCCGTTGCGCGTCCCCGTCAGCCACGCAAGAACAATCCGGAAAAGACCCGCCAGGAGATTCTCCTCGCGGCCGTCCATGAGTTCGCCGAACAGGGCCTGAGTGGCGCGCGGGTGGATGCCATCGCCGAGCGCACCAGCACGTCCAAGCGGATGATCTACTACTACTTCGGCAGCAAGGAGCAGCTCTACCTGGCGGTGTTGGAGAAGCTCTACGGAGACATCCGCAGAACCGAGGCCGGGCTCAGGCTCGACGAGCTGGACCCGGAGGCGGCGATTCGTCTGCTGATCGAATTCACCTTCGATCACCACGACGTCAATGTCGACTTCATCCGGGTGGCGAGCATCGAGAATATCCATCACGGCGAGCATATTGCCAGGTCGCAGCTGATCCGCTCGCTGAGTAAGTCGATCGTCAGCGAAATCGCCGCAATCCTCGCCCGTGGCGTCGCTGCCGGCGTGTTTCGTGCCGACATCGATCCGCTCGACCTGCACCTGCTGATCAGCTCGTTCTGCTTCTTCCGGGTGTCCAACCGCTACACCTTCTCGACCATCCATCAGGTCGATCTCGGCGAGCCGGAGGCCAAGGCGCGTCACCGGGAGATGATCTGCGAGGCGGTGATTCGCTATATCAGGACCTGAAGGAACTCGGCCGGTGTCGTGTGGGGGCTGAGGCCGCCGCGCTGTGTGCGGGCCGGGCCACCGGCCTGAAGTCGCGATCCCCGGAGACGACGCTGGGGGCGATGAACGCTTCGACAGAGCGCTGGCGGGCTGTTTTGTACCAAGGTCCGTAGGGGGATGCCGCGCGCAGACGCTTGATGGGCGTGGGCTGGACTGGCCGCTGCCGGGGCAGCGGCCATTTTTCAGTCGGGCCTCAACCGAGGCTGGCGAAATGCGCCATCATCCGTCCGGCATCGGCCTGGACGCCGCTGAACAGCTCGAATGCCTTGACTGCCTGGAACACCGCCATGTTGCTGCCGTCGAGGGTCTGGCAGCCGAGGGCGCGAGCAGTGCGCAGCAGCTCGGTTTCCAGTGGGAAGTAGATGATCTCAGCCACCCACAGGCCGGCGTGCAGCAGTTCGGCCGGCAGCGGCATGCCCGGCAGCTTGGCCATCCCGACCGGCGTGGTGTTGACCAGACCCTGGGCCTCGGCCATGGCGGCCGGCAGATCGCTGCCGGCAACCGCCCGGCCGGCACCGAAGCTGCCGTTGAGGTTCGCGGCCAGATCGGCGGCACGGCTCGGTTCGACGTCGAAAACGGTCAGTTGGCGCACACCCGCCTGCAGCAGAGCATGGGCCACCGCAGCCCCGGCTCCGCCGGCACCCATCTGCACCACGCGCTCGCGTGCCACCTCCGGCAGGCCGCGGCGGAAGCCCTCGGCGAAGCCCAGGCAGTCGGTGTTGTGACCGATGCGCTTGCCGTCCTTGAATACCACGGTGTTCACCGCGCCAATGCCGCGGGCTTCCGCCGACAGCTCGTCGAGCAGCGGGATGATCGCCTGCTTGCACGGGAAGGTGATGTTCAGGCCGGTGAAGCCCATGCGCTGGGCGGCGGTCAGCAGCTCCGGCAAGGCTTGGGTGTCGAGGCCGAGCTTGTCCAGGTCGATCAAGCGGTACAGATAGCGCATGCCCTGGGCATCGCCCTCGTGTTCGTGCATGGCCGGAGTACGCGAAGCCTGGATGCCGGCGCCGATCAGGCCGGCGAGGATGCTGTGCGATTGGGCGGTCATGGGCTCAATCCTTCTTCAGAAGTTGACTGAAATGCTGCAGTGCCATGCGGTAGCCATGGCTGCCGAGGCCGCAGATCACACCGACGGCGATGTCCGACACGAATGAGTGGTGGCGGAAGGGCTCGCGCTTGTGCACGTTGGAAAGATGTACCTCGATGACCGGCAGTTCGCTGGCGAGCAGGGCGTCGCGGATGGCGACCGAGGTGTGAGTCCAGGCGGCGGGATTGATCAGGATGCCGGCACAGCGGCCGCGAGCCAGATGAATCCACTCGATCAGCTCGCCTTCATGGTTGGTCTGGCGGAATTCCACGCTCAGGCTGCATTCCTCGGCGGTACGCGCGCAGAGTTCGGCGATGTCGGCCAGGGTTTCCCGCCCGTAGGTAGCCGGCTCGCGCGTGCCGAGCAGATTGAGGTTGGGACCGTTGAGCACGAGGACAGTATGTGTCACGCGATTCTCCATTGTTATTAGGTTGGTGGAGGTACGCATGTAAAAATGTACCAGATGGTTAATTTGGTCAATCGCCGGAGATCGCCCAAGCGCGGGGCATAGGGCGGTGGGCGGCCGACGCCGTGCTCGGGGACGGCTCGCAACGTCGATGGCGCGGGCGTTTGGCGGGTTGTTGGGGGATGCGGCGAAGATGCCATAAAGCGTGCGGTTATCGCCCGTGGGCATGCGGGCCGAGGATGAATGCCCCCGTTGCCGGAGAGAAAGCCTCGGCAGGTGGAAATTGCGCTTCACCTACCGGCCAGATTCTGGTAAAAAGAGCGCCGCTCGCGGGCGTCGTATAATGGCATTACCTGAGCTTCCCAAGCTCATGACGAGGGTTCGATTCCCTTCGCCCGCTCCACATACTTGTTTCCACATGCTCCCGCATGTAGTTGAAACCAAGAGAAACCGGCCTTTAGAGCCGGTTTTTTTGTGCCCGCATGTTCCCCGGTTTGCCCGTGTATGCCCCCTTTGTTGGCGGATCTGCAGGATGCCGAACCCAAGGCGCTGGGTTGCTTGGTCTACTGCGCGCCGACTGCCGATTTCGAGCCAATGCCAACTGGCATATCAGCCATCGCGTGCGGGTCTGGGGCGGGGCGCGCAATCGCTGGTCCAGGGCCGAAGTTCGGCGTTGCCTGCCGTTTACCGAGCAAAAGCCTTTGGTTGAGCCGAATCGAGCCTTGCTGGGTGCATGGCAAGCGGGCGGGCGATCCTCGAGCCCGAGCGCCCGCTGACGATCTCCCGAGGTAATGAAGCGGCGGGTCTGCAACTGTTACGGCTGCGAACAGCTCGCACCAGTCGCACAGAATGTCGGTTGGAATTGCTGGCAGCCCATATTTCCACTCCGTGCACTGGCCGCGGGTAGTTGGAGGCACCGAGGCACACGTCTCAGTACTCCGCGGGGAGCTCCGGCGATGCTTTGGGCAGGTAGATATGGCTGCCGACAAGAACCTTCTCGGGAATGGGTTCGTCCCGCGCCAGATGCTTGAGTATCCGGTAGCTCTGGCGGCCGAGTTCCCGGCTTTGTGCGCCCAGGTAAGCCTGCACAAGCCCCTCGTCGAGCAGTTCGAGTTGCGCCTCGTCGGGCTCGTCGGCGGTCATGATAATGACGGGACCTGTACCTCTTGTCCCTCGTTCGGCAAGCAGCGGGCCAAGCTGGCGGCGGAACGCGTCGGCTTGGTAAATCGGCCAGCTGCCGGTAGTGACGATGGCGTCGACCTGGCTGGTGCTCAGCAGCGTGGCCAGCTGGATTAGCGCTTTTTCTTGGTCGTCGGCGCTATACAGCGGGCAGCGCTGCGACTCGCTCCAGCCATTCTCCCCGTTCAGCGGATCGACTGTTCCATCTGCGCCACGACCACTGCGTAGTAGCTGTTGGCGGATACCCTGGATACGCTCCTGGAGATTGGTGTCCTGTGGGCTGCCGCTCAGGATGCACAGCCTTCCGCCCTGCGGCCTGAAGCGCTGGACGAGCCGGCCGAGTTGCCGGCCGAAGGCCAGGTTGTCGAGCCCGACGTAGCTGCGGCGTAGATGCTGCTCGGCAGGCCCCAGGTCCGAATCGAAGGTGATCAGCGGCGGCTTGCTTGCCCGTTTCAGGGCGTGCTCGGCCAGCCACTTCGAATGGGTCACGGACAGGGCGATGCCGTCCAGGTCCTTGTCGAGGGCCTGTTCCAACGCCTCATTTTGCCGGCGAAAATGCGCGGGCCCCGAGGGTCCCAGCAACAGACAGGTATCGCCCTCGGCCTGGGCGGCCTCGGCACAGCCCTTACCGACCTGGATGAAGAAGTGCTGGTCGACCCGCTTGGCGACCAAGGCGAACTGCAATGATTCGGCATTGCTGAAAGGAACCAGCAGTAATCCGAAAAGCAGGCCAGCAGCAGAAAGAGAGCAAGAGGACAACGACCTTTCCAAAGCAGATTCCCGCCGATTACTGGGCTTCCTTCGCGATGATACGCCTTAAGCATCCCTCAAACCCGGTTGGCGGATGCCGATTTTGGCCTGTTCTCGGGTGTCGGGAACACCCTGCCTTAAGGATTCGAAGACTTGTCCGTTGACGCTTTAGGCAGGTAGAGATGGCTGTCGACGAAAACCTTCTCGGGGACAGGCTCTCCTTGGGCCAGACGCTTGAGCATCCGGTAGCTCTGGCGACCGATCTCGCGGCCTTCCAGGCTCAGATAGGCCTGTACCAGGCCGTCGTCGAGCAGTGCGCGCTGTGCTGCGTCGGGCTCATTCGCGGCGACGATGATGGCCGGGCGCACACTCTTTTTATCGAGTTCGGCGAGCAACGGGCCGAGCTGCTGACGAAATACGTCGGCGTGGTAAATCGGCCAACTGCCGGTGCTGATGATGACGTCGACCTCGCTGGTATTCAGCAAGGCGGCAAGCTGGAGCAGCGCCTTCTCTGGGTTTTCGGCGCGATAGAGCGGGCAGCGGTTCGGCTCGCTCCAGCCATTCTCTCCACTCAGCCGGTTAGCCTCCCCACCCTCGGTTTGGGCTTGGCTACCACGCAGCTGCTGGCGGATGCCCTGGAGGCGTTCCTGGTAGTTGGTTTCCCGCGAGCTGCCGTTCAAGACGCACAGCTTTCCGCCTTGTGGCCTGAAGCGCTGGGCGAGTGCGCCCAGCTGTTGGCCGAAAGCCAGGTTGTCGAGCCCGACATAGCCTCTGCGCAGATGCTGCTCTGCCGGTTTCAAGTCCGCCTCGAAGGTGATCAGCGGCGTCTTGCCTGCCCGCTGCAGGGCATGCTCGGCCAGCCATTGCGAATGGGTCACGGACAGGGCAAGACCGTCCAGATCTCTGTCGAGAGCCTGTTCCAGTACCTGGTTTTGCAGGCGAAAATGCTCTAGCCCCGCGGCGCCCAGCAACAGGCAGGTATCGTTCTGGGCTTGGGCGGCTTCGGCGCAGCCTTCGCCGGCCTGGATGAAGAAGGGGTGGTCGACCCGTTTGGCGATCAGCGCGAACTGTAGCGGTTCGGCGCCGGCGGGGAGGCCGAGCGGCAACCCGCAGAGCAGGCCTGCAGCGGATAGCAAGCGGGAAAATAGATGTCTTTTCAAAGTGGATCCTGTCGGCCTCCAGCATGGCGGGCTGGCTTTTTGTGGGTTTTGGGGTGCCATGAGGTCGTTTGGGATGATCTCTACTTTGCGGGGCGGGGCTGACTGGTGGCTGTGGAAGCCGGTGGAGATCGGCCCCCTTCCCTTGATCAAGCTAAGTGGACGCGCTAGGGGATGTCACGCCTGTGGCCGGCTGTTTCCGCGCCGATCGGACAGGGCAGAAATACCCGAGAGTTCCTTTTTAACTCTATTTCTCGAGGTGGATTGCTGAAAAATCAGCCTGTTACACCGCAAAGAAAGATCATTCACGTCGATTGCGACTGTTTCTACGCCGCCATCGAGATGCGCGACGATCCGCGCCTGGCCAGCCGGCCGCTGGCGGTGGGCGGCGCGCCCGAGCGGCGCGGGGTGATCGCTACCTGCAACTACGAGGCGCGTGCCTACGGCGTGCGTTCGGCGATGCCCGCGCGCCAGGCCCTGAAGCTCTGCCCGGAGCTGTTGATCGTCCGGCCGCGGTTCGACGCCTACCGGGCCGCGTCGCGGGAGATCCACCGGATCTTGCGCGACTACACCGAGTTCGTCGAACCGCTGTCGCTGGACGAGGCCTACCTGGACGTTTCCGCCAGCCCGCACTTTTCCGGCAGCGCCACGCGCATCGCCCAGGAGATCCGCCGGCGTGTCTGGCAGGAGTTGCGCATCACGGTTTCCGCCGGCGTCGCGCCGAACAAGTTCCTCGCCAAGATCGCCAGCGACTGGCGCAAGCCCGACGGGCTGTTCGTGATTCCCCCGGCCGAGGTCGAGGCCTTCGTCGCCGCCCTGCCGGTGAGCCGGCTGCACGGGGTCGGCAAGGTCACCGCCGAGCGGCTCGGGCGCCTGGGCATCCGCACCTGCGCCGAGCTGCGCGAATGGAGCCGGCTGGCGCTGGTGCGCGAGTTCGGCAGTTTGGGCGAGCGCCTGGGGCAGTTGGCGCGGGGAGTCGACGAACGCCCGGTGGAGGTCGACAACCGCCGCCAGTCGCTGAGCGTGGAGCACACCTACGAACAGGACCTGCCCAATCTGGCTGCCTGCCTGGAGCGGCTGCCGCTGCTGCTGGATGAGCTCGACGGACGCCTGGCGGGCCTGGAGGGCAGCTATCGGCCGGACAAACCCTTCGTCAAGGTGAGGTTCCACGATTTCACCCAGACCACCCTGGAGCAGGCCGGTGCCGGCCGGGATCTGGACAGCTACCGCGTGCTGCTCGGCACCGCCTTCGCCCGCGGCGCCAGGCCGGTACGCCTGCTCGGCGTCGGCGTGCGGCTGCTCGATCTGCGTGGCGGCGAACAGCTGGAGCTGTTCGCCGACTGAGCGGGAGCCCTTCCCCGGCCGTCTCAGGCGTCCGCTCTCGCCTCGTCGGCCAGGCGGACGAGGGCGGCATCCAGTTCGTCCAGGGCGGCATCGGCCGCCGGGGCATGCTGCTTGAGGAGGGTTTCGCTGTGCTGGCAGGCGGCGCGTAGCTGTGGCACGCCACAATAGCGGGTCGCTCCGTGCAAACGATGCACCCGTTCGAGCAGGGCGGCACGGTCGCCGTCCCGGCGTGCCTGCCGGATCGCCTGGCGGTCGGCATCCAGCGAGGCCAGCAGCATGCTCAGCATGTCGGCGGCCAGATCGGGCTTGCCGGCGGCCAGGCGCAGACCCTCCTCGGGATCGAGCACGCTGAGATGGCCGATGGGCGCCGGCCGGGCCTCGGCGGCCGGGCTGTCGGGCGAACGCAGGTGTAGCTTGGTCCATTTGTGCACGACCTGGGCCAACTGGCGTTCGTTGATCGGCTTGGTCAGGTAGTCGTCCATGCCGCCCTGCAGCAGGGCTCGCCGCTCGTTGGCCAGGGCATGGGCGGTGAGGGCGATGATCGGCGTGTGATGGTGTTCCGGCTGTCCGGCTTCCCACTGGCGAATCGCCCGGGTGGCCTGGCGGCCGTCCATGCCGGGCATCTGCACGTCCATGAAGATCAGGTCGAAGCGTTCCTGTTGCGCGGCTTCCACCGCAGCCTGGCCGCTGTCCGCCACGCTGACCGTGGCGCCCATGTCGCCGAGCAGGGTTTGCACCAGCAGCAGGTTGGCCGGGTTGTCGTCGACGCAGAGCAGGCGCGGCGCGCGGTTGCCCAGTGGACCCGGCGCCTGCTGGTCGACCGGTTGCGGGGCAAGCAGCTCGGCCAGGGCGGCCTGCAGCTTGTCGCGCCGTGCCGGCTTGCTCTGCAGCTGGATCTGCGCCTCCGGCAGGGTTTCCTGGTAGAGCTGCTGTTCGGTGGTGGGGCAGAGCACCAGGCATTTGCAGCCGAGCCGGTCGAGGTCGGCGATGCGCTGGGCCAGTTCCTCGGCGTCGGTGTCGCGGCTGGTCACGCCGAGCACCGCCAGCCCGATCGGGCGATTGTCCTGGCGCGCGGCGGCGACGCCGGCCAGCAGGTTGTCCAGTTCGGCGAAGGGCAGCACCTCCAGGCCGCAGTCCTCCAACTGGTGTTGCATCGACTGGCGGGCCAGCTCGTGCTGTTCGAGCAGGGCCACATGGTAGCCGTGCAGGGCGCTCGGCGGCTCGTCCTCGGTGCGGTCGTCGAGCGGCAGGGAAAGGCGGATCCAGAACTCGGAACCTTCGCCCGGCACGCTGTTGACGCCGACCTCGCCGCCCATCTGTTCGATCAGGCGCTTGGAGATGGCCAGGCCGAGGCCGGTGCCGCCGGCCTGGCGGGTCAGCGAGTTGTCGGCCTGGCTGAAGGCCTGGAACAGTGCGTTCAGCTCCTCCTGGGACAGGCCGATGCCGGTGTCGTGTACGCTGATACGCAGCTGGGCGAACTCCTCGCCGACCTCCTCGACCATGGCGCGCACGGCGATGGTGCCTTCGTTGGTGAATTTGATGGCATTGCTGATCAGGTTGGTGAGGACCTGCCTGAGTCGCTGGGGATCGCCGTTCAGCGCCAGGGGGGTGTCGCGGTAGATCAGGCTGACCAGCTCGAGGTGCTTGGCGTGGGCCGCCGGGGCGAGGATGGTGAGGGTGTCCTGCAGCAGTTCGCGCAGGTTGAAGGGGGTGTGTTCGAGGACCAGCTTGCCGGCCTCGATCTTCGAAAAGTCGAGGATCTCGCTGATGATGCCGAGCAGGCTGTCGGCGGACTTCTGGATGGTGTTCAGGTAGTCGTGCTGGCGAGGCGACAACTCGCCTTTCTGCAGCAGGTTGGTGAAGCCGATGATGCCGTTCAGCGGGGTACGGATCTCGTGGCTCATGTTGGCGAGGAACTCGGATTTGATCCTGCTCGCCTCCAGGGCCTCGCGGCGCGCCATGTCCAGCTCGATATTCTGGATCTCGATGGTTTCCAGGTTCTGGCGGACGTCCTCGATGGCCTGGTCGATGCTGTTCTGCATCTCTTCCTGGGCGTGCTGCATGACCTCGGCCATGCGGTTGATGCCGGCGGCCAGTTCGTCCAGCTCGTGGCTGCGCAGGGGGGGCAGGCGGGTTTCCAGGTGACCGTCGCGCAGCTGCGACACGCCCTGCTGGATGCGTCGCAGGGGGGCGCTGATCGAGTGCCCGACGCGCAGGGCGAGGAGGGCGCTGACCAGCAGTACGGCGATGATCAGCACCAGGCTGGCGAGCAGGTTGCGGTAGCCCTGCAGCAGGGCACTTTGGTGCGATATTTCCAGGGCGACCCAGCCGATCAGGTGGTCGTCCTGGCCGCTGTTGCCGCTGGCCAGGTTCTGGTGGTAACCGAGCACCGGCATCAGCAGAAGGGTGGCGTTGCCGTCGCGGGTCATGGTCAGCTGGGTCGGGTCCTGGGGCGGCAGCGGGCTGCCGAGGCTCGGCCCGGCATGCACGATGGTTTCCAGATTGCCGTCGAGAAAGCTCACCGCACGGATGTCCGCCTGGTCGAGCACCTGGTTGGCGATGCGCTGCAGGCGATTGTGGTAGCTCTGCGCCAGGGACGGTGCAGCCAGGGGGGCGAGCTGCTGGACGATCAGCCGGCCGCGCTCCACCAGATTGCTGTGCATCTCGGTCAGTTGCTGCCAGGTGAAATAGCCGCCCAGGACCAGCGCCAGCAGGCTGCTGGGCAGCAGGGTGAGCATGACGATGCGGGCCTTGATGCTGAAGTCGTGGAACACCCCGATTCTCCATGATGGGTTTGGGTCGCAGTGTAGCGACAGACTCGATTGGGGCAACAGAATGCGCTGTCATAGCGATTCGGAATATGTATGCGCCATTCCTGAATGATGGCCTCCAGCGCTTTGCCGGCTATCATAGGAGCCCCCTGCGGCCTGGATGGCTCCTCCGAGCCGAAGTCCGCTTGTCGACGGGCGAGCGGCGCCCGCGCAGATGGCGGCAAGGAGGCCGTCCGTATCGAGCAGCCCATTTCTGATTCAGGTTACCGAGTGTTTCCATGACAGTGCATTTCCCCACCATCGCCGAATGCATCGGCAATACCCCGCTGGTGCGTCTGCAGCGCCTGCCCGGCGAAACCTCGAACACTCTGCTGGTCAAGCTGGAGGGCAACAACCCGGCCGGCTCGGTGAAGGATCGCCCGGCGCTGTCGATGATCTCCCGCGCCGAGCTGCGCGGCGACATCCGCCCCGGCGACACCCTGATCGAGGCCACCTCCGGCAACACCGGCATCGCCCTGGCCATGGCGGCGGCGATCAAGGGCTACCGGATGATCCTGATCATGCCGGACAACATGAGCGCCGAGCGCAAGGCGGCGATGACCGCCTACGGCGCCGAGCTGGTGCTGGTGAGCAAGGCCGAGGGCATGGAAGGTGCCCGCGACCTGGCGCTGAAGATGCAGAGCGAGGGGCGCGGCAAGGTGCTCGACCAGTTCGGCAACCAGGACAACCCGGTGGCCCACTATGAGGGCACCGGCCCGGAAATCTGGCGCCAGACCCAGGGCACGATCACCCACTTCATCAGCTCGATGGGCACCACCGGTACCATCATGGGCACCTCGCGCTACCTCAAGGAGCGGAACCCGGCGGTGCAGATCATCGGCCTGCAGCCGCAGGAAGGCTCGGCGATTCCCGGCATCCGCCGCTGGCCGCAGGAGTACCTGCCGAAGATCTTCGATGCGACCCGCGTCGACCGGGTGATCGACATGGCGCAGAGCGAGGCCGAGGAGGTCATGCGTCGCCTGGCTCGCGAGGAGGGCATCTTCTGCGGGGTGTCCTCGGGCGGGGCGGTGGCGGCGATGCTGCGCCTGTCGCGCGAGGTGGAGAACGCGGTGCTGGTGGCGATCATCTGCGACCGCGGCGACCGCTACCTGTCCACGGGTGTCTATGACCAGCCATAAGCCGGTCCCTGCCCGGCAGGGCGGCACGCGATGCGAGGTCTTCTATCGTGGCTAAACGCACTCCCGGCCTGCGCTTCCAGCCCAGCGGCGGCGTCCGCACGGCGCCGCTGCCGGTGGGCAGGAAGCAGGTCCTGACCATCGAGCGTCTGGCCCACGACGGTCGCGGCATCGCCTTCGTCGACGGACGCACTTGGTTCGTTTCCGGCGCCTTGGCCGGCGAGCAGGTCGAGGCTCGCGTGCTCGGTGCGCGTAATCGGGTCGTCGATGCCCGCGCCGAGCGGATCCTGGCGGCCAGTCCGCTGCGTCGCGTCGAGCCCTGCGCGCATGCCGGGCGCTGCGGCGGCTGTACCCTGCAGGCGCTGCCGCATGCCGAGCAACTGGCGCTGAAGCAGCGCACCCTCGCCGAGCAGCTGGCGCGTTTCGCCGACCTGGCGCCGGAGGAGTGGGCGCCGCCTTTGGTCGGTCCGGAGTTCGGCTACCGCCGCCGGGCGCGCATTGCCGTACGCTGGGACGTCGCCGCGCGCCGGCTGGAGGTGGGCTTTCGCGCCGCGGCCAGCCAGGCAATCGTCGCCATCGACGACTGCCCGGTGCTGGTACGCCCGTTGCAGTCCATCTTCCGTGCCCTGCCTGCGCTCCTGCATGGCCTGGACAGGCCGCAGGCACTGGGGCATGTCGAATTGTTCCATGGCAATGCAAGCGCCATCCTGGTGCGTCATACTGCGCCACTTGCGGACAGCGACCTGCTGCGCCTGCGCGCCTTCTGCCGCGAGCACGCCGCCCAGCTCTGGCTGCAGGGCAAGGGCGAGGCGCAGGCGGACGCGCCGGGAACTCCGCTGGGCTACCGTCTGGAACCGTGGAGTCTCGAGCTGCAGTACCGCCCCGGCGACTTCGTACAGGTCAACGCACCGGTGAACGAGGCAATGGTCGCCCAGGCCCTGGAGTGGCTGGCGCCGCAGCCCGGGGAGCGAGTGCTGGACCTGTTCAGCGGACTGGGCAATTTCGCCCTGCCGCTGGCGCTGCGGGCGCGCGAGGTGGTGGCGGTGGAGGGGGGCGCGGCGATGGTCGAACGGGGCAGGGAAAATGCGCTCGGCAACGGCCTGGGCAACCTGCACTTTTACCAGGCGGATCTGTCGGAGGCGCTGGCCGAGGCGCCCTGGACGGCCGGTGGCTTCGCTGCGGTGCTGCTCGATCCGCCGCGCGACGGCGCGCTGGAGGCGGTGCGGGAGATGGGCGCCCTGGGCGCCGAGCGGGTACTGTACGTCTCCTGCAATCCGGCGACCCTGGCCCGCGATGCCGCGGAGCTGGCCGGGCAGGGCTATCGTCTGCGGCGTGCCGGGATTCTCGACATGTTTCCGCAGACCGCCCATGTCGAGGCCATGGCGTTGTTCGAGGCGCCTTCCGTCTCGCGTTGAGGCGGAGCGCACGCGTGTAGTCAGGGATGGCTGCATTTTTGTTTCCGCAGCCCGATCCGGCTGATGTTTGTTCGGCGTGGCAGTACATGCCAGGGGAAAGGTAGGTATACATGGTACAGGTGAGAGCGCAGCAGCCGGTCAATACCGACGGCAGCATCAATCTTGAGGCCTGGCTGGATCATGTCCAGAAGATGGACCCGGCCCTGGAGCGCGAGGCACTGAAGAAGGCCTGCGAGTACGCCCGCGAGAGCGAGCAGCGGAGCCGGCCCGAGGACGGTGCTCCGGCGGCCGGTATGTCCAGTTTCCTGGTCGGGCTGGAGATCGCGGAAATCCTCGCCGACCTCAAGCTGGATCAGGACTCCCTGGTCGCCGCCGTGCTCTATCGCGGCGTGCGCCAGAAGCAGATCGCCCTGGAGGAGGTGCAGCGGCGCTTCGGCCTGGTGGTCGCCAAGCTGATCGAGGGCGTGCTGCGCATGGCGGCGATCAGCGACAGCCTCAACCCGCGCGAGTCCCTGGTGCTGAACGCCCAGGCCCAGGTGGAGAACCTGCGCAAGATGCTGGTGGCGATGGTCGACGACGTACGCGTCGCACTGATCAAGCTGGCCGAGCGCACCTGCGCGATCCGTGCGGTGAAGCACGCCGACGAGGAGCGTCGCCAGCGTGTCGCCCGCGAGGTTTCCGCGATCTATGCGCCGCTGGCTCACCGCCTCGGCATCGGCCACATCAAGTGGGAGCTGGAGGACCTGTCCTTCCGCTACCTGGAGCCCGAACAGTACAAGCAGATCGCCAAGCTGCTCCACGAGCGCCGGCTGGACCGCGAGCAGTTCATCGCCAAGGTCGTCCAGGAACTCAAGGACGCCTTGGCCGGCGCCGGCATCAAGGCCGACATCAACGGTCGGGCGAAACACATCTATTCGATCTGGCGCAAGATGCAGAAGAAGGGTCTGCAGTTCAGCCAGATCTACGACGTGCGTGCGGTGCGCGTGCTGGTTCCTGAAGTACGCGACTGCTATACCGCCCTCGGCATCGTCCACTCGCTGTGGCGGCACATTCCCCGGGAGTTCGACGACTACATCGCCAACCCCAAGGAAAACGGCTACCGCTCGCTGCACACCGCGGTGATCGGCCCGGACGGTAAGACCCTGGAAGTTCAGATCCGCACCCACGCCATGCACGAGGAGGCCGAGCTGGGCGTCTGCGCCCACTGGCGCTACAAGGGCACCGACGTCAAGTCCACCTCCAGCCACTACGAGGAGAAGATCTCCTGGCTGCGCCAGGTGCTCGAATGGCACGAGGAGCTGGGCGACATCGGCGGCCTGGCCGAGCAGCTGCAGGTCGACATCGAGCCCGACCGGGTCTACGTGTTCACCCCCGACGGCCACGCCATCGACCTGCCCAAGGGCGCCACGCCGCTGGACTTCGCCTACCGCGTGCACACCGAGATCGGCCACAACTGCCGCGGGGCCAAGGTCGACGGGCGCATCGTGCCGCTCAACTACAGCCTGCAGACCGGCGAGCAGGTGGAGGTCATCACCGGCAAGCACGGCTCGCCGAGCCGCGACTGGCTGAACTCCAACCTCGGCTACGTCACCACCTCGCGGGCCCGGGCGAAGATCGTCCACTGGTTCAAGCTGCAGGCGCGCGACCAGAACGTCGCTGCCGGCAAGACGCTGCTCGAGCGCGAACTGGCCCGTCTCGACCTGCCGCCGGTGGACTACGACCGGCTGGCGGAAAAGAGCAACCTGAAGACCGCCGAGGACCTGTTCGCCGCCCTCGGCGCCGGCGACCTGCGCCTGGCCCATGTGGTGGGACTGGCCCAGCAACTGGTCGAGCCGGAGCGCAGCACCGAGCAGCTCGAGCTGATTCCGCGCAGGCCGGGTACCCTGCAGCGGTCCGGCAAGCGCGACGATATCCAGATCCAGGGGGTTGGCAACCTGCTGACGCAGATGGCCGGCTGTTGCCAGCCGTTGCCGGGCGATCCGATCGTCGGCTACATCACCCAGGGGCGTGGCGTCACCATCCACCGCCAGGACTGCGCCAATGCCCTGCAGCTGACCAGTCGCGAGCCGGAGCGGATCATCCAGGTCAACTGGGGGCCGGTACCGGTGCAGACCTATCCGGTGGACATCTTCATCCGCGCCTACGACCGCTCCGGCCTGCTGCGCGACGTGTCCCAGGTGCTGCTCAACGAGCGGATCAACGTGTTGGCCGCCAACACCCTGTCGAACAAGGAAGACAGCACCGCGCAGATGGTCCTGACCATCGAGATCCCCGGGCTGGATGCCCTTGGCCGGCTGCTGGCGCGCATCGCCCAGTTGCCCAACGTGATCGAGGCGCGTCGCCACCGCACCGCGCCCTGAGCCGAGGGGGCCGGCCATGTCGCGCCCCCTGGCCGCGCCAGATGCCCACCATGGACCGAACAGGAAGACCCCATGTACCGACTTGACGACCTGCTGCACCTGATGGCCCGCCTGCGCGATCCGCAGTACGGCTGTCCCTGGGACCTGCAGCAGTCCTACGCGAGCATCGTGCCGCATACCCTCGAGGAGGCCTACGAGGTCGCCGACGCCATCGAGCGCGGCGATTTTGTCCACTTGCCGGGCGAGCTCGGCGACCTGCTGTTCCAGGTGGTCTACTACAGCCACCTGGCGCGGGAGGAGGGGCGTTTCGACTTCGCTGCGGTGGTCGACGGCATCACCCGCAAGCTGATCCGCCGCCATCCCCACGTGTTCCCCGACGGTGACCTGTACGGCGCGCCGAACCTGCCGAAGCTGGCCGAGGGGGCCATCCGCCAGCGCTGGGAGGAGATCAAGGCCGAGGAGCGCGCGGAAAAGGCCGCTGTGCCCGAGCAGTTGTCGCTGCTCGACGACGTGCCGCAGGCCCTGCCGGCGCTGTCCCGGGCGGTCAAGCTGCAGAAGCGGGCCGCCCAGGTCGGCTTCGACTGGCCGGAGGCGCTGGTGGTGGTGGACAAGCTGCGCGAGGAGCTGGACGAGCTACTGGAAGCGATGAGCGGCAACGATCCGAAGCACATCGCCGCCGAGCTTGGCGATGTGCTGTTCGCCGCGACCAATCTGGCGCGGCATCTCGCGGTCGATCCGGAGGCCGCTCTGCGCGGTGCCAACGGCCGGTTCGAGTGGCGTTTCCGCTTCATCGAGCAGGCCCTGCGTGCCGACGGGCGCAGCCCCGAGGGCTGCAGCCTGGACGAGCTGGAGGCCCTGTGGGCAACTGCCAAGCGCGCCGAACGCGACGAACCGGGCTGTGCTTGAGCCTTCCGCCGGTGAGCCACTGGTGCCGCCGGCCATCCTGGACTTGCACTCCGGACCTTCAGGCTGGAGGATTGACCCTAGCCGGCAGGTTGAGGAAGGTGCCAGTCCAGCCTTTTCCCGGCCTGCCCGGATCGCCTAAGTTCGCCCTGAAAACGAACGCCCGCATCGCCGGGCTGTTGGAAGATCACTAACGATGAGCATGTCATTGCGCGACCAGCTGCTGAAAGCCGGGCTGGTCAACGAGAAACAGGCCAAGCAGGCCGGCAAGCAGAAACAGAAGCAGGAGCGCCTGGAGCGCAAGGGCCAGGTCGAGAAGGACGATTCGCAGCGCCAGGCGGCGCTCGAGGCCCAGGCCGAGAAACTCGCCCGCGATCAGGAGCTGAACCGCCAGCAGCAGGAGAAGGCCGAGCAGAAGGCGCGAGTCGCGCAGGTCAAGCAGCTGATCGAGGTTTCCCGCCTGCCCAAGCTGAGTACCGACGACTACTACAACTTCGTCGACGACAAGAAGGTCAAGCGCCTGCCGGTGAATGCCATGATGCGCGACAAGCTCAGTCGCGGCTCGCTGGGCATTGTCCGCCACGGCGGCGGCTACGAGGTGGTGCCGCGCGAGGCGGCGCTGAGGATCCAGGAGCGCGATCCGCGCCGGGTGGTGCTGCTCAACACCCCGACCGAGGCCCCGGACGAGGACGACCCGTACGCGGCCTACAAGATCCCCGACGATCTGATGTGGTAGAGAAACGAAAAAGCCGGCGCGAAGCCGGCTTTTCTGCTGGGGCGGCGCGTCGACTCAGTCGAGCCGGCCTTTCACCGGGCGGCCGTCGACGGTGCCCTCTTTGAGCATGATCTGGTATTCCTTGCCGTCCTTTTCCACCTGGTGCAGGCGCACCAGCAGATAGTCCCAATCCTTGGCGAGCCAGAACACCGTCTTGCGGCTGCTCTGGGTAGGATCGCGCACGCGCTCGACCTTGACCGCCTCGACCACGCCCACTCGGGTACGCACGTTCTCGCTGCCCAGCACGCGGAAGTCGTAGGTTTCGATCTCGTCGCCGTCGAGCACCTGGTAGCTCATGCTCTGCTTGCCTTCGGCGACGTCCTTCTGCAGCTCCAGCTGATAGAGGGACTTGTCCAGCAGGCCGCGGTTGATCGGCAGGTTCACGGGGTTGTCGCGCTCGCGGCCCTGGACCTTCTTGGCCTTCCAGTCGAAGTTGTGCTCGACTTCCTTCTCCTTGCCCATTCCGCTGCGCGCATAGCGGTAGGCGAGCGGCACGAGGCGACCGCTCTCGACGGTGAAAGTACTTTGTTCGGTGACGCTGGCGACCAGCATGCTGGCCTTGAACTCGTAGTCCCAGCGTGTGCCGTCCAGCTTCTTCAGCGTACGTTCGGCGGAGCCGCTGATCGGCATCTGCTTCCAGTCGGCGGTGTAGCTGGCGAAGAACGGCTTCAGCTCGAAGGCGTAGGTGGGGGCTGCGAGCAGGGCAAGGACGAACAACAGGGCACCACGCATAACGTCTCCTATCCTAGGTTCGAATGAGATGGCCGGTAGCCGGCAGTTTTTCTCCATCCAGCAGGGCGCCTTCCGGCGTCAGCCGCAGGCGGCCCTCGGCGAACCAGCGCACGGCCTGCGGGTAGATCCGATGTTCCTGCAGATGCACGCGCAGCGCCAGGTTTTCCTCGCTGTCGCCCGGCAGCACCGGAACCACCGCCTGGATGATCAGGGGGCCGCCGTCGAGTTCCTCGGTGACGAAGTGCACACTGCAGCCATGTTCGCTGTCCTGGGCCTCCAGGGCGCGGCGATGGGTGTGCAGGCCCTTGTGGCGGGGCAGCAGGGAGGGGTGGATGTTCAGCAGGCGGCCTTCGTAGTGGCGGACGAAGGCGGGGGTGAGAATGCGCATGAAGCCGGCGAGGATCACCAGGTCGGGCCGGAAGACGTCGATCGCCTCCATCAGCGCGGCATCGAAGGCCTCGCGGCCTTCGTAGGCCCGGTGGTCGATCACCTGGCCGGCGATGCCGGCGTTCTTCGCACGGGTCAGGCCGTAGGCATCGGCGCGGTTGGAGAGCACCGCGCGGATCTGTAGCGGATTGCCTTCGCCCTGACTGTCGATCAGCGCCTGCAGGTTGCTGCCGGAGCCGGAGATCAGCACCACCGCATTGCAGGAGCCGGCCATCAGTGCGCCTTCAGGTTGTTCAGCAGGACGCGCTCGGCGCCTTCGCCGGCGGCGATGCTGCCGATCAGCCAGGGCTGCTCGCCCGCCTCGTGCAGCACGGCGAGGGCCTGCTCGACCTTGTCCTGGGCGACGCAGACGACCATGCCGACGCCGCAGTTGAGCACGCGGTGCATCTCGCGCTCGTCGACATTGCCCTTCTCCTGCAGCCAGTCGAACACTGCCGGGCGGGTCCAGCTGGCCACGTCGATCACCGCCTGGGTGTCCTGCGGCAGCACGCGCGGGATGTTCTCGGTGAGGCCGCCGCCGGTGATGTGGGCCATGGCCTTGACCGCGCCGGTTTCCTTGATGAGCTTGAGCAGCGGCTTGACGTAGATGCGCGTCGGCGCCATCAGCAGGTCAGCCAGCGGCTTGCCGTCCAGGCTGGCGCTGGCCACTTCGGTGCCGCTCACCTCGAGGATCTTGCGGATCAGCGAATAGCCGTTGGAGTGCGGGCCCGACGAGGGCAGGGCGATCAGCGCATCGCCGGCGGCGACCTTGGAGCCGTCGATGATCTCGCTCTTCTCCACCACGCCGACGCAGAAGCCGGCCAGGTCGTAGTCCTCGCCCTCGTACATGCCGGGCATCTCGGCGGTTTCGCCGCCGACCAGGGCGCAGCCAGCCATCTCGCAGCCTTCGCCGATGCCGGTGACCACGCGGGCGGCAACGTCGACGTTGAGCTTGCCGGTGGCGTAGTAGTCGAGGAAGAACAGCGGCTCGGCGCCGCACACCACCAGGTCGTTGACGCACATGGCCACCAGGTCGATGCCGATGCTGTCGTGCTTGCCGAGATTCATCGCCAGACGCAGCTTGGTGCCGACGCCGTCGGTGCCGGAGACCAGTACCGGCTGCTTGTAGCCGGCCGGGATTTCGCACAGGGCGCCGAAGCCGCCCAGGCCGCCCATCACTTCAGGGCGCGCGGTGCGCCTGGCCACGCCCTTGATGCGTTCGACCAGCGCTTCACCAGCGTCGATGTCGACACCGGCGTCCTTGTAGCTCAGGGAGGGTTGCTTGCTCATGGATCAGGCCTTCAGGGAAATGCGGGATTCGACCGGAGCCGAGGGCCGGTCTGCAGGACAGGCGATTCTATCAGGCTTGTCCGGCAGCGACCACCGAGCGCCCCGGCCGGACAGGGCAATCGCGCTACATCGCTCTTGCGTTGGACGAGGATTAGCGGTAACGGACAAGACTTTTCCGAGCCCCATCATGCTGCCCAATCCCCAGCCCTACTTCGCCAAGCTCGTCGACCCACGGCGCGAAACCCGCAACAAGCTGCACGCCCTGCAGGACATCGTCATGATCACGCTCTGCGCCACCCTGTGCGGTTATGACGACTGGGTCGGCATCGAGGACTTCGCCCACGAGAACGAAGCCTGGCTGCGCGAGTTCCTGCCGCTGCCCAACGGTATTCCCTCGCACGACACCCTCAGCGACGTCATCGGACGCCT
>NZ_FOFJ01000060.1 GCF_900110885.1 Azotobacter beijerinckii
GGACTTACCATTCGGCGACGCTACCGTCGGCATGGCGCCACACCGGGTTGCGCCAGCGGTGACCGACCTCGGCACGCTCCCGCACGTACGTCTCGTTGACCTCGATGCCCAGGCCCGGCCCCTGGGGGATGTCGACGAAACCGTCGCGGTAGGCGAACACTTCCGGCTTGACCAGGTAGTCGAGGATGTCGTTGCTCTCGTTGTAGTGGATGCCCAGGCTCTGCTCCTGGATGAAGGCGTTGTAACAGACCGCGTCCAGTTGCAGGTTGGCGGCCAGGGCGATCGGTCCCAGCGGGCAGTGCAGCGCCAGGGCGACGTCGTAGGCCTCGGCCATCGCCGCGATCTTGCGCGTCTCGGTGATGCCGCCGGAGTGCGAGGGGTCGGGCTGGATGATGTCGACGAAGCCGTCGGCCAGCACCCGCTTGAAGTCCCAGCGCGAGAACAGCCGCTCGCCGAGGGCGATCGGCGTCGAGGTGTGCTCGCGAATGTCGCGCAGCGCCTCGTAGTTCTCGCTGAGCACCGGCTCCTCGATGAACATCAGCCGGTAGGGCTCCAGCTCCCTGGCCAGGATCTTGGCCATCGGCTTGTGCACCCGGCCGTGGAAGTCCACGCCGATGCCGATGTCCGGACCCACCGCTTCGCGTACCGCCGCCACGTTGGCCACCGCCGCGTCGATCTTGGCGTAGGAGTCGACGAACTGCAGTTCCTCGGTACCGTTCATCTTCACCGCGCTGAAGCCGCGGCCGACCACCTCGCGGGCGGCGCGGGCGACGTCGGCCGGGCGGTCGCCGCCGATCCACGAGTAGACCTTGATGCGCTCGCGGCACTGGCCGCCGAGCAGGGCGTGCACCGGCACGCCGAGCGCCTTGCCCTTGATGTCCCAGAGCGCCTGGTCGATGCCGGCCAGGGCGCTCATGTGGGTCGGGCCGCCGCGGTAGAAGCCGGCGCGGTAGAGTACGTTCCAGTGATCCTCGATCAGCCGCGGGTCCTTGCCGACCAGGTAGTCGGCCAGCTCCGCGACGGCCGCCGCCACGCTGTGCGCGCGCCCTTCGACGATCGGCTCGCCCCAGCCGACGAGGCCCTCGTCGGTCTCGACCTTCAGGAACAGCCAGCGCGGCGGGACGATGTAGGTGGTCAGTCGGGTGATCTTCATGGTTTGCCTCTTGTTGTGCGGGCAGGTGGGGCCTGCCGTGGGGTTTGGGGAATTCCAGGTAACGCGGGCCTGCGGCGCCTCAGCCCTGCGTGCGCCGCCAGGCGGCGACGAAGGCCGCGGCCCGCTGCCCGACCTCGGCGGCGCTCAGGCCCGGCTGGTACAGCGCCGAGCCCAGGCCGAAGCCGCTGGCGCCGGCGTCGAGGTAGGGCTGCAGGGTGTCGGGGGTGACGCCGCCGACCGGCAGCAGGGCGATCTCGCGGGCAAACACCGCGCGCCAGGCCTTGACCACCGCCGGGCCGAACTGCTCGGCCGGGAACAGCTTGAGCGCGTCGGCGCCGGCTTCCCGCGCGGCGAAGCCCTCGGTCGGGGTGGCCACGCCGGGGGCGCAGAACAGCCCGGCGGCCTTGGCCGCACGGATCAGCCGCACATCGCTGTGCGGCATCACGATCAGCCGGCCGCCGGCGGCGGCGACCGCCTCGATCTGGGCCACCTCGAGCACGGTGCCGGCGCCGACCAGACAGCGCTCGCCCAGCGCGGCGGCCAGCCGGCGGATGCTCTCCAGCGGTTGCGGCGAGTTCAGGGGGACCTCGATGAGGCGGAAGCCGGCCTCGTACAGGGCCTGCCCGACCGGCAGGATCTCCTCGGGGGTGATGCCGCGGAGGATGGCCACCAGCGGCAGCTGGCGCATGCAGGCGTCAAACATAGTCGGTACTCCAGGTGGGGATGGCGGGGGTGGCGAGCAGGCCGGCGGCCTCGGCGATCCGCCAGAGTCCGGCGCTGCCGGCCTCCTCGAGGAGGCGCACGTCCTCCACGCCGAACTGCCGCAGGGCCTCGCGGTAGCGCCGGCACAGCGCGCCGTCGCCGATCAGCACCAGCGGCGGGCAGGCGCCGTCGAGGCTGGCGAGGGCACAGCGCAGCTCCTCGCCGATCAGCAGGCCGGAGAGGTAGTCGAGGCTCTCCTCGGCGGTCAGGCGTCCGGTCAGCACCAGGCTGCGGGTGCTGAACAGGCGGCCGGCGACGGCGCCCTCGCGAGCCAGATCCAGGCCGCGGGCGAAGGCTTCCGGCGAAGGCCGGCTGCCCTGCGCCCGGGCCGGGCGGCCGAGGATCGAGTGGTCGCGCAGCACGGCGAACAGCTCGCCGGTCATATATGTGGAGAAATGGCGGATGGCGCCGCCTTCGACCGTGACCCATTTCGAGTGGGTGCCCGGCAGCACCAGCAGGGCCTTGGCGGCCAGCTCCGGAGCCAGCTGCAGGGCGCCGAACAGCTGGGTTTCCTCGCCGCGCAGGACGTTCGGCAGCGCGCCGGCGTCCAGCACCCCGGGCACCAGGTGCAGGTAGCCGCCGTCGCCGCTGTCGATCCGCCGCAGGCCGCCGACCAGCCGCGCGGCGTCGGCCGGGCATTCCACGTAGGGCACCTCCTGCCAGCCCTGGGTGCTGCCGATCATGCCGGCGGCCAGCGCCGGCAGGTCGGCCCAGCGGGCGCGCCAGTCGCCGGTCAGGGCGGCGAAGGCGCGGGCGAAGTCGCCGTCGGGCACGTGCTGGATGCCCCAGGGCTCGGCGCGGCTGTCCAGCACGCGGCCGCCCTCGCCCAGCAGGTAGGCGCGCAGCGAGGAGGTGCCCCAGTCGAGGCCGATCAGACGCGGAATCTCAGAGTCGCTCATGGTTGGTTCCAACCCAGTTCGTGGGAGATGGCCCGGGCGCAGGCGATCGCCTCGGGACGCAGGTCGCGCAGGCGCGCCTCCGGCATGAAGGGAATGGCGCCGGTCACGCTGAGCGCGGCGACGATGGTGCCACCGGCGTCGCGCCTCCTGCGGAAAGACACTAAACTGGATTTTCGTTTGTTTCAACATATGAGATAACATCCCACATATTAAAACATGCAGAGTTTGCTTCACACTGTGCCAAGACTCAACGTCCCGGGCCGACCAGAGCCAAGCCAACCTATGACGAAAGGTATATGGCTGGCCCCTTCGCTTACATAGTGCGGAGCACAAAATTACCCGTCATGGCATGAATCTCTTCTATTCGAGTGGTGAACCGGCTCCTACCATGGAATTCAAGCGGTTCTTGCCGAGTCTTCTTGGCCCCCGAACCGATATGTCAGCTAGATATGTTTTTACCAGTGCTTATTACAAGTAAAACAAGAGGAGAAGCAGATGACGCTCAAAGCCACCAAGATCGCCCTGATAGGCGCCGGTTCGACGGTATTCATGAAGAACCTGCTGGGCGACCTGTTGCAGGTCGAGAAGCTGCGCAATGCCCATATCGCCCTGATGGACATCGACCCGCACCGGCTGGAAACCTCACAACTGGTCGCCGGCAAGATCGCCGAGGCGCTCGGCGCCTCGCCCACCTTCGAAGCCACCACCGACCGACGCCGCGCTCTGGACGGCGCCGACTACGTGATCACCATGATCCAGGTGGCCGGCTACAAGCCCGGCACCGTCACCGACTTCGAGGTGCCGAAGCGCCACGGCCTGCGCCAGACCATCGGCGACACTCTGGGCATCGGCGGCATCATGCGCGGCCTGCGCACCGCGCCCGTGCTGGTTGACATCGCCAAGGACATGCGCGAACTCTGCCCCCAGGCGCTGATGTTGCAGTACGTCAATCCGATGGCGATCAACTGCCTGGCGCTGAATCGTTTTACCCCGGAAATCCGCACCGTCGGCCTCTGCCATTCCGTGCAGGGAACGGCGAAGGAGCTGGCTGAAGACATCGGCGTACCGATCGACGAGATTCGTTACCGCTGCGCAGGTATCAACCACATGGCCTTCTACCTGTCCTTCGAGCGCTTACTGCCGGACGGCCGCACCGAGGACCTGTATCCGCGCATCCGCTCAGTGCTCGAGACCGGCAAAGTGCCCGACTGGAACCGGGTCCGTTACGAAGTGTTCAAGCATTTCGGGCATTTCGTCACCGAGTCTTCCGAGCACTTCGCCGAATACGTGCCCTGGTTCATCAAGCGCCATCGCCCCGACCTGATCGAGCAGTTCAATATTCCGCTCGACGAATACATCCGCCGTTGCGAGGTGCAGATCAACGACTGGGCGCAGCAAGAAAAAGCTCTTCTGCAAGGCGAAGGCCTCAAGATTTGCCGCAGTCACGAATACGCCTCGCAGATCATCGAAGCCGAACTCACCGGCCGGCCCACCCTCATCAACGGCAACGTCATGAATACCGGGCTGATCGCCAACCTGCCGGAAAGCGCCTGCGTCGAGGTGCCTTGCGTGGTCGATCACAACGGCATCCAGCCGACCCGCATCGGCGACCTGCCGGTCGGCCTCGCCGCCCTGATGCAGACCAACATCAACGTGCAGACCCTGACGGTGGAAGCGCTGGCCAGCGGCCGACGCGAGCACGTCAAGCAGGCGGCGATGCTCGACCCGCATACCGCCGCCGAGCTCAGTCTTGACGAAATCGACACCCTGGTGGACGAGTTGATCGAGGCCCACCAGGGTTGGCTGCCGCACCTGAGCTAACCGCCCTCCCGGAGGAGCGGTTTGCGACAGGGCGGTGAACGATGTTCGGTCAGGAAACCTGAACGACCGGACGGTTTACCCGCCCTGCCCCAATTCGACTCTCTCGGCTGAGCGAAAACCCTGTCTCGAGGGTTGGCTTTTCAACGAGACATAGAGCGGACTTGACCGCCCTCAGGCCTCGCTCGCGCATAGCGCCCTGAAAAAGCCGGCCAGATGAGTCCTGATGGTCTGTCAAAGTCAAAACGAAAAATTTCCCGATAAAAACAATGAGTCCGGGGTATACCAATGAACTTGACGCTCAATGCTGCAGCGGATCGTGCTATTCCCTATTTCAAATACGGCATGATCTTTTTCCTATATTTCTTCATCTTTGGCGGAACGGTTCCCTTCCTCGCTATCTGGCTTGGCGATGCGGCCAAGCTGGATGCCGGTGCCATAGGCCTGCTCTTCGCTTCCCTGGCGATATTCGCTCTGCTACTCCAGCCGGTATTCGGACTCCTGACTGATCGCCTAGACAACCGCAAGCATCTTCTCTGGTGCATTATCGCCCTGCTGGTCCTGCTGGCCCCCTACATGAAGTGGGTTTTCGTACCCCTGCTGACGGAAAACCTATTGCTCGGCGTATGCGCCGGCGGTATCTACCTGGGCATCATCTTCGCCGCCGGCGCCGGGACACTGGAAGCCTATATCGAGAAAGCCTGTCGGGCCGGTGATATCACCTATGGCCGGGTGCGCATGTTCGGGGCCATTGGCTATGGAAGTTCCGCTGCCGTCTCGGGAACGCTCATCAGTAGCAATCCCGAATCGATCTTCTGGATCGGCTCGGGCTGCGCCCTGGTGCTGGCCCTGTTGTTCTGGAGGATCCGACCGAGCTCAACCGTTGCACAGACCGATGGACTGCAAGAAAAGCCGGCGCCTGTTTCCTACGCGACGGTCAAAAAATTGTTGTTCGATCGTCGCTTCTGGTTCCTGGTGCTTTATGTCGTAGGCGTCGCCTGCCTCTACGACGTATTCGACCAGCAATTCGTGAAGTTCTTCTGCAGCTTCTTCGACTCACCACAGCAGGGCACCCGCGTATTCGGTTTCATCACGACCCTGACCGAAGGCTCGGTCGCGCTCATGATGTTCTGCATTCCTTGGGTATTGACTCGTATCGGCGGAAAGAACGCCTTGATCGTTGCCGGGTTCGTGATGTCGCTGCGCATCATCGGCTCCGGCTTCGCCTCAAGTCCCGCCGAAGTGGTTGCCCTGAAGATGCTGCATGCCCTGGAAGTCCCGCTGATCTATATCGGCATGTTCAAATATATCGAGGATGCTTTCGACGCGCGCCTATCCGCGACCATCTACATGGCAGGCTTCGTCTTCGCCAAGGGGCTTGGTATCAGCTTCATTTCCCCCCTTGCCGGGTATATGTATGAAGCTTTCGGCTTCAGAGAAGGTTACCTGCTCCTGGGCAGCCTGGCCCTTCTGTTCACCGTCGTTTCGATATTCACCCTCGACCGGGGCAGGCATAAAAGTACCTACTCGGCGGACACCCGCGAGGACGGCCCTGCCGTGATCGACGCCCCTGCGCTGTTCCCAGCGCTGATCTCGAAGTAGCGATAACTGAATCAATCGCCTGAAAGCAACCGGCCAGCCGATGTGCAGGAAATCAAGATAAAACCTTGCAGATCGGCGAGCCGGCCAAGTCATGCGATGGCCATGAACAACAAGAGACACATTGAGAGGTTGATATGGTATCGAGCAAGAAAATGGACCTGCATCCCGTCTATCCGGACCTCAAGGGCAAGACCGTGCTGATTTCTGGCGGCGGATCGGGGATCGGCGAAGCCATGGTCCGCGCCTTCGCCCGACAGGGCGCCCGGGTCGCCTTCGTCGACATCGCGCGGGAGGCCGGCGAAAAGCTGGAAGCCGAGCTGCTTGCCGAGGGACACGAGGTCGGTTTTTGCTGCTGCGACATCACCCGGGAAAGCGCCTATCGGGAGGCTATCGAGGGCCTCGCCAAGGCCCTTGGGCCGATCACTGCCCTGATAAACAATGCCGCCAGCGACACTCGCCACACCCTGGAAGAGGTCGGTTCCGACAGGTTCGACCAGTTGATCGCCGTGAACCTCAAGCACGCCTTCTTCGCCATCCAGGCGGTGGCGCCGATGATGAAGGCCGCCGGCGGCGGCTCGATCATCAACTTCGGCTCCATCGGCTGGATGATGGGCTCCAGTGGCTATCCGGTCTACGCGGCCAGCAAGGCGGCCACCCACGGCCTGACCAAGACCCTGGCGCGCGAGCTGGGGCCCTACCGTATCCGGGTCAATACCCTGGTTCCAGGCTGGGTGATGACCGACAAGCAGCTCGCCCTCTGGGTCGACGACGCGGCCAGAGAGCTGATCAAGCGCAGCCAGTGCCTGCCGGGCAATCTGGAGCCGGCGCATATCGCCAGCATGGCGCTGTTCCTGGCCTCCGACGCGGCGGCCATGTGTTCCGCGCAGAACTTCGTCGTCGATGGCGGCTGGGTATAAGTCTGTTCGATAAAAAATCAGCCCTGGAGTGTTTTTGTTGCCTCGGGGTTGTCGGCTCTACTCCTTACGGTTTCTGCATAGGATCGACTTTGTAACTTAAAAGTCGCCGGGCGATGCCGTGCAAAACTCAGGATAGTGTTCATGATTCATGATGTGTTCGATGCACGAAGCTGTATCTTGGGCGAAGGCGTAGTCTGGCATCCCGAGCGGAAACAGCTGTTCTGGTTCGATATTCTTGGCCGCAAGTTGCTTTCCAGCTTTGCGGGACGCCAGCAAGAGTGGGGCTTCGATGGTTGCGTATCGGCCGCAGGATGGGTGGACTCAAGCACACTTCTAATTGCTGGCGAGAGGGAACTATTTACCTTCGATATCGATACCGGAAAACAATGCCGGGTTATCCCATTGGAGGTCGAAAACCCTGTCACCCGGTCGAACGACGGCCGTGCCGATCCTTGGGGAGGATTCTGGATCGGAACCATGGGAAAACAGGCGCAATACAAGGCCGGGGCCATCTATCGATACTTCAAGGGAGAACTCCGGCCCCTGTTTCCCTCCATCACCATCCCCAATGCCATCTGCTTTTCGCCGGACCGCCGCTATGGATATTTCGCAGATACCGCCGAAGGCATGATCTGGCGCCAACCTCTGGCGGAGCATGATGGCTGGCCGGTGGACGAGCCCGAATTATTCATAAACTGCCGGGATCTTGGCTATAACCCGGACGGTGCAACCGTGGACAACTTTGGCCATCTCTGGAATGCCACCTGGGGTGCGGGAATCATTGTCCGCTATACGCCAAACGGCATGCTGGAGAGCATCCTTGACTGTCCGGCGAAAAACATGACCTGCGTGGCGTTCGGCGGCGAGAACCTGACCACCTTGTTTGCGACCTCCGCACAGCAAGAGCCGTCCGATCCGGCGTCGCGGCATGCCGGATCGACCTTCAGTTTCGAACTCGGGATTCAAGGTCTGCCCGAATATCAAGTCATCCTCTAGGTTGGTGGGTTTTCATGATTACCCTGCAGAATGAATCGACGCGTCTTGAACTACTCCCCGAACTCGGTGGAGGCATTGCAAGTTGGGTTGCCCTCGATTCTGGCCAGCCACTACTCCAAAGCCCGGTCGATAACAAACATGCGCCGTACAGTTGGGGAAAACTTGCCTGCTTTCCATTGGTGCCCTGGTCGAACCGGATAGAGCACAGCGGCTATGAAACCGCACAGGGATGGCTTTCCTTGTCCTGTTTCCAGGAAGGTGAACCCTATCCCATCCATGGCACCGCCTGGCATCAGCCATGGGAAGTTGTCAGCCGGTCAGCCGAAGAGGCGGTACTTCGGTTGGTCTCCCAAGCTCCCTATCCCTATAAGGCCGAGCAAAAATTCATCTTGGCTGGCGAAAGGCTGATCCTGGAATTGACGGTGGAACATATGGATCACCACCCGGCCTGGTATGGAATCGGGCTTCACCCGTTTTTCCCCCGCTGGGAAAACACGCAACTTCAGGCTTTTGCCGAAGCCGTCTGGTTCGAGGAAAACCGGCGCTTGCCGCGCGTCGAAAGCGCCATCGAGGGCGACTGGCGTTTCACCGATGCCAACAGGTTGCCGAAGACCCTGATCGACCATGCCTTTTCCGGCTGGGACGGCAGGTTTCTGATAAACCAGCCGGACACCGGTTATCAGTTGGAGTGTTCGGCCACCAACTCCAGATTCTTTGTACTTTATACCCCGCCGGGCAAAGACTTCTTCTGCTTCGAGCCGGTTTCCCATCCCATCAATGCACATCACTTGGAAGGCCGACCAGGACTGCAACTGCTGCAGTGCAATCAAAAGATCGATATGCGCATGATCCTAACCTACCGACCGCTGTAGCGATTTTCTTCTTTTTCGGCCGATGCACACAGCAACGCCGCCTGTCGCTCGTCGACAGGCTCGACAACAGGAAGCGCATATGTTTCGTCGCAAACTTTCAAGCACCGTCGCCATGACTGCTGTGACTTCGCCCTTGGAGGCGCTCCCGGGCGGCGCCTCCGCGGCCAGCCTCCAGGCAGCCGAGGCCGGGCTGGCGTGGTGGACTGATGCGATCATCTATCAGATCTACCCGCGCTCCTTCGCCGACGCCAACGGCGACGGCATCGGCGATCTGCCGGGGATCGCCTCGCGGCTGCCTTATTTGAAGCGCCTGGGTGTGGATGCGCTGTGGCTATCGCCCTTCTATCGCTCGCCCCAGGCCGATGCCGGCTACGATGTGGCCGACTACCGCGAGGTCGATCCGCTGTTCGGCACGCTGGAGGATTTCGATCGGCTGTTGCACGAGGCCCATGCCCTGGGCATCAAGGTTATCGTCGACCTGGTACCCAACCACACCTCCGACGAGCACGCCTGGTTCCAGGCGGCGCTCAAGTCGCCACCCGGCAGCCCCGAACGCGCCCGCTACCTGTTTCGCGACGGTCGCAGCGCGAATGGCGAGCTGCCGCCCAACAACTGGCAGAGCGTATTCGGCGGCCAGGCCTGGTCGCGGGCGCCGGGCGACCACCAATGGTATCTGCACCTGTTCGACGGCAAGCAGCCCGACCTCAACTGGGACAGCCCGCAGGTTCGCGCCGAGTTCGAGGACGTGCTGCGCTTCTGGCTGGACTTGGGCGTGGACGGCTTTCGGGTCGACGTGGCGCACGGCCTGGTCAAGGACTCGGAACTGCCCGATGCCGAACACCGCAAGGAAAACGGCGTGCTGGTCGGCCCCATGTGGGACCAGGACGGCGTGCACGAGATCTACCGCGCCTGGCGCCGCATCCTCGACGAATACCCGGGCGAGCGCATGATGGTGGCCGAGGCCGTGGTCGGCTCCCACTCCCGGCCGAACTACCTCCGCCCCGACGAGATGCAGCAGGCGTTCAATTTCGACTACCTGCTGCTCGAAGGCTGGGAGGCGGCGGCCTTCAGGAACGTCATCGATGCCTCGCTGGCCCTGTCGGCCGCGGTGGGCGCGACGACCACCTGGGTGACCTCAAACCACGACGTCGTGCGCGCGCCTTCGCGCTATGGTCTGAGCAAACCAGGCCTCCACCCCAGGGGCATCGATGCGGCCGGCGAGCAGCCGGACGAGGCGCTTGGCCTGCGCCGCGCCCGCGCCCTGGCCCTGTTGACCCTGGCCCTGCCCGGCTCGGCCTACCTCTACCAGGGCGAGGAACTGGGCCTGCCCGAACACACTACCCTGGAGGCCCGTTACCGCCAGGACCCCATGTTCGTCCGCACCCAGGGCGCGGACATCGGCCGCGACGGCTGCCGCGTGCCTCTGCCCTGGAGGACGCAGGCTCCGTCTCTCGGCTTCGGTTCGGGCGACAAGAGCGGGTTGCCGCAGCCGGCGGCGTACGCGCGCTACGCCGTGGACCGTCAGGAAGGCGTATCCGGCTCCACCCTGGAGTTGTATCGGCAGATCCTGCAATTACGCCGTGAATATACGCTGGGCAAAGGCCAACTGCGCTGGCTCGACGCCGACCAGGACGTGCTGGCCTTCGACAATGGCGACCTGCGCGTCCTGATCAACTTCGGGGCGCAGCCCACGGCACTGCCGGCGGGTGGTCAGGTGCTGCTGTCCAGTGAGCAGCTAGAGGAGCCGGGCGAGCTACCCGGCAATATGGCAGTCTGGTTGACACGACCGCAACCGTCCTCAACTTGAAGTGTCGGCATGCCCGACGTTCAGTATCTGCCTAGGATACCGAACATTCGGTCACGCAAATGGCTTCAACTTCAACTGGAAATATTTGGCCAAAGCAAATAAGTGCTGGTGTTACAACTGAAAAGTACTCGAAGAAAAATAATCCGATATTCGCCCCCATGCCTGCTCATGCAACCCCCCGAAATACGGGAGCCTATATGGTTCGCAGCGGCGGCAAACCTGGAAAATTTTCGTTCATGTGCTTATAGACCCCCTTTGACTTATGAAGTGCAGTCATCGACTCGAAAAACAAGTGCTTTCCCAGCGAGATACTCGCTTTATCCGAAATCCTAAAAACAACAAAAATACAATGATATGAAAAAAATACTGCTTCCAATTTGTTGTGCCTGTCTCATCATTCCTTTTCCGGTTCAAGCCTGGCAGTTCACAGGTTATTATCGCCTGGGGGCCGGTGGCTCTACCAAAGGTGGTACGCAATCCTGCTTCCAGTTGCCCGGTGCGCCCACAAAATACCGACTCGGCAACGAGTGTGAACAGTGGATCGAGCTTGGCCTAGAGCAAGAGGTCGTCCGACTTGCCGATGGGTCAACGCTCAGCGTCGTGGGCATGGGCGGCTTTTACAATCCGATTGGGCATATGCCGAAGTTCAAGGACTCCAACGAACATGGCGGTGGCTCCTCACGGATCCAGCAGATGTTCGTCAAATGGGAAAACATGTCCATTCTAAATGGTGGCAATTTCTGGCTTGGCCGGCGCTACTACAAGCGGAATGACATCCACATGACCGACTTCTACTACTGGAACCAGAGCGCTACCGGTTTCGGTTTCGACGAGGTGCCCATCGGCGACCTGCGCTACAGCTACGCCTTCTCGCGCAAGGACAACAAGAACCAGGAGCCCTATATCAACCGCCACGACTTCAACGTCAACGGCTTCAAGACCAATCCCGGCGGCGAGGTGCAAGTGGGCCTGAGCTACCTGCAGAAGCCGGACAGCAACGATGCCCACAGCGGCTGGGCCGTGAGCGTGCAGCACAAGCAGGCGGGCTTTCTCGGCGGGAAGTTCAACACCTTCGCCCTGCAATACGGCGAGGGACCGGGCACGGGCCTGGGTTATACCGGCGACCCGACCCTGGACAACGACAACAAGAGCTGGCGCCTGGTCGAGTACTTCGACTGGCAGACAACGGAGCGCTTCGGCGGCCAGTTCCAACTGGTCTACCAGAAGGACGTCCGTCCCGACGGCGACGACTCGCGCTGGCTGTCGATCGGCGTGCGGCCGGTCTACGCCTTCACCGAGCAGTTCAAGCTGAGCGCCGAGGTGGGGCGCGACCAGATCAAGGCGCCCGACGGCACCCGCATGCTGACCAAGTTCACCATCGCGCCGACCTGGTCGCCGGCTGGCCCGGGCTTCTGGGCGCGTCCGGAACTGCGTGTCTACTATACCTACGCCACCTGGAACAAGGCGGCGCAGCGCGCGGCCGCTCCCGACTCCACACTGTCCGACACCGGCGCCTTCGGCTCCGACCGCCACGGCGGCAACTTCGGCGTACAGGTCGAGTACTGGTGGAAATAAAGCGAGCCGCTTGGCGATCCGGAGCGGCACCATTAATGAGTCTCGCGAAGGTTGGCGACGGATATCGTGCGGGATAAAACCAATCCTCGCGCAAGTCAGGAGCAGGCTGGGGAAAACTCAGTCGCAGGTCTGCCCGGAATGCCCGAGCACGGCGGAGAACTATCTGACCAGCTGCTGGCGCTGGCTAGAACGCTATGTTGGGGCGAGCATCCGTCGATCGATAACAACTGCACCGAACAGCAATATCCAAGAGCACAAAATTACCTGTCATGGCATAAACCTCTCCTACGCGTGGGATGTACTGCCTTCTATCATGGGGCTCAAGCAGCCCCCATCAAGTCTTTATGGATCATGGACTGAGGCGATGGCCGATATGTTCTTACCCATGCCACTGTGAAAAGGAATATCCCCATGAGCTATAGCGCCGCTCCGAACCGCTACGAACGCATCCCCTACCGCCGCGTCGGCCGCAGCGGCCTGGTGCTGCCGGCCCTGTCCCTGGGGCTGTGGCACAACTTCGGCGACAGCACCCCGCTCGACACCCAGCGCGCCCTGCTGCGCACCGCCTTCGACCTCGGCATCAACCACTTCGACTTGGCCAACAACTACGGCCCCCCCTACGGCAGCGCCGAGATCAACTTCGGCCGCCTGCTGCGCGAGGACTTCCGCGCCTACCGTGACGAGCTGATCCTCTCCACCAAGGCCGGCTGGGACATGTGGCCCGGCCCCTATGGCCAGGGCGGCGGC
Organism: Azotobacter beijerinckii; assembly: GCF_900110885.1. Taxonomy (GTDB): domain Bacteria; phylum Pseudomonadota; class Gammaproteobacteria; order Pseudomonadales; family Pseudomonadaceae; genus Azotobacter; species Azotobacter beijerinckii. The sequence goes on from NZ_FOFJ01000060.1 coordinate 13,149, forward strand.
TCGCGCAAGTATGTGCTTGCCAGCCTCGACCAGAGCCTCAAGCGCCTGGGCGTCGATTATGTGGATATCTTCTACTCGCATCGCTTCGACGCCGACACGCCGCTAGAGGAAACCGCCGGCGCCCTGGCTGACGCCGTGCGCCAGGGCAAGGCGCTGTACGTGGGCATCTCCGCCTATTCGGAAGGCAAGACCCAGGAGATCGCCGCCCTGCTGCGCGAGCACCGGGTGCCGCTGTTGATCCACCAGCCAGCCTACAATCTGTTCAACCGCTGGCTGGAAAAGGACCTGCTGGCCACCACCGAGGAACTCGGCGCCGGGGTGATCGCCTTCACCCCGCTGGCCCAAGGCCTGCTCACCGGCAAGTACCTGAACGGCATCCCCGCCGATGCACGGGTCAACCGGCCCGGCGGCGCCTCGCTGCGCCCCGAGTACCTGTCCGAGGCGAACATCCGGCGCGCCCGGGCGCTTGCCGAGATCGCCCACCGACGCGGGCAGAGCCTGGCCCAGTTGGCCCTGGCCTGGCTCCTGCGCGATACGCGGGTGACCTCGGCGCTGATCGGCGCCAGCCGCCCTGAGCAGCTCGTCGAGAACGTCGCCGCCCTGGACAACCTGGCATTCGACGCCGAGGAGTTGGCCGAGATCGACCGCCATGCCGCCGAAAGCGGGGTCAACCTCTGGGACAGGCCCTACACCGACTGACAAGGTACTCGGTCTTTGCAGGAACGAGCCGGACTACGCCTGTCCCTGGAATCTGGATTGCAGGAAACCTGGCGACGCCCGCCGCGCCCTCGTCAAGGCAGGTGCCTTGATCCTGGCCGAGATCGACAGACAGGCGGCTCATGCGCAAGCTGCTCAGGATGCACGGTCGCCCTCGCGTATCGGTTACCGACAAGCTCGGAAGTGATGCGGCGGCGAACATGAAAATGGGACTGAACCTCGAACACCACCAGCACAAGGGCTTGAACAACCGGGCGGAGAATTCGCATCAGTCGCCCCGAGTACTCGAGGAAGTGATGCGCCGCTTCAAATCAGCACGCAACAGAAGCGAGAGGCACGTCCCCAATCCTTCGCAGCTTGGGAACGGATGACGCGTGCTCCGACGCCAGAATGTCTCACTGCGTGAGTTCCTTGTCCTCGCGGGCCATGTTCTCATTCGGCTAAGCATCAACAAAATAACAGTATAGACGATTACCCAGGACGGGCGCAGTTGGTGCGGCGATGCCTAAGCTCGACTAGCTTGCAGCAATAATATTCTATTATTTCAATCATTCATAATAACAAGGAGATAGAACCATGCCAGTCACTTCGAAACCTTTAGACCTCATTGTTTTTGATGAGTATCAGACTAGCAACAGCTCTATCTATAACGAACTCCATGCCGGCTTATCGAGACAACCGAATATTTCTTCTGGAGAAAAGTTTTGGTATCCACTGCTGGAGAAGCTGAAATGAAATTGGCACTGGTTGGCGACATTGGAGGCACTAATGCACGCTTCGCTCTGTGGATCAATGGGCAGATAGAGTCAGTAAAAACATTGGCTGCTGCCGATTTTGCCAGTCCGGAGTTAGCAATAGAGCATTACTTGTCCTCCCTCGGATTGGCGCCAGACACGCTCTCTAATCTGTGTCTGGGCTGTGCTGGTCCAGTGTCTAGCGAGGACTTTCGCTTCACTAACAATCACTGGACATTGAACCGTACTGCTTTTCGCCAAGCATTACAGTTGGATAATCTGATATTGATCAATGACTTTACTGCTATGGCGCTGGGTATGACACGCTTGCATGAAAGTGAGCGCATTCAGATTTGTCCTGGCGTTGCGGAGTCTGGCAGACCATCGCTGGTAATAGGTCCAGGCACGGGGCTGGGTGTCAGTACTCTGCTGCCTGATGACAAAGAGCGATGGAAGGTCCTGTCCGGTGAAGGTGGACATGTTGATCTGCCCATTGGCAGTCTGCGTGAGGCGGCATTATGGCAGCAACTCTTCGGTGAGCTTGGCCATGTGCGGGCTGAAGATATTCTCAGTGGCAGCGGTTTGACACGCCTCTACCGTTCTATTTGCGCTTTGGATAAGTATGTTCCGCATTTGAGCACACCAGCCGAGATCAGCGCTGCAGCTCTGGCCGGAGATCCGGTTGCAAAGGAGGTTCTGAGCTTGTTCTGCATCTGGCTCGGGCGCGTTACAGGCAACAATGTACTGACCATGGGGGCTCGCGGGGGCGTATACATCGTCGGCGGTGTAATTCCGCGCTTTGCAGCTTTTTTCCAATCTAGTGGCTTTGCTGACAGCTTGTGCCACAAGGGCAGCATGAGCCATTACCTCAAAGGTGTGCCAGTCTGGCTGGTAACAGCTGAATATCCGGGCCTAGAAGGCGCCGGCGTTGCCTTGCAGCAAATGCTGGAACCTACCAGCAATTTCCCGTGCAGATAAACTGCGCACAAGAGAGGGAGGGCACGTGAAAGCGGAACAAGTCGTGCCTGATTGGTACAATTCCGCCGTCCTGCCTGGAATGAATCGATGCCCCGGGAACACTACAGCGAATTGCTCGCGTTGATCTCGGTTGCAGAGGAAGAGGAACGCAGCTTCACCCGCGCAGCCGCCCGGCTCGGTATCTCCCAGTCGATGCTCAGCCACACCATCCGTGGACTGGAAGCACGGCTCGGGGTGCGGCTGCTGACGCGGACCACCCGCATATCGGTCACCGAGGCCGGCGAACGGCTGTTGCGCGTGGTCGCCCCGCGGTTCAAGGACATCGCCTCGGAGCTGCGGGATCCTGCCCGCCTACCCGAAGATCAAGGTGGAGCTGAGTTCCGACTACGCCCTCACCGATATCGTCCAGGGCAGGTATGACTTCGGCGTTCGCCTGGGCGATGAGTTGACCAGGGACAGCTCGGCCGTGCGCATCGCGCCCGACCTGCAATTCGCCATCGTCGGCGCGCCGGCGTATTTCGCCTCGCGCGCGATGCCTGCCAACCCCCAGGACCTGACGAACCACGCGTGCATCAATCTCCGGCTCCCGACGCGGGGCAACCTGTACGCCTGGGAACTCAGGAAGGACCAGAGCGAGCTGAATGTGCGGGTAGACGGCCAGCTGGTGTTCAACGGTATCTACCAGATCGTGAATGCCGCGTTGTCGGGGCATGGATTGGCCTACGTTCCCGAAGACCTGGCGCGCCCGCATCTCGAATCCAGGCGCTTGCTGCCGGTGATGAAGAGCTGGTGGTGCACCTTTCCCGGCTATCACCTCTACTACTCCAGCCAGCGCGAAACCTTGCGGGCCATGCAGATCCTGATCGAGGCGCTGCACTACGGGGAATAGCCTCGTCCGAAGGCAGGCTCCCGCTCCGGGACGGCCTTCGGCGGTGGGAGGCGCCATTCGCGGATGAGCCATGCCACGCGGTCGGCTGGATTAATCACCCTGGCTCATGGCTCCATTCGGAGTTTTGTGTTTTTCGCATAGTCCGGCCTCCCTATCATGGGGCTCCAACAGCGGCGGCAAGCGAACCATCCCGCTCGCGACGTCCTGCACGCCCAGCCGCACCTTCATCCGACCTCGTCCTCCGCGAGGCGGTGCCGGGTTGCGCATTGCCGGAGCGGAGTAGACCCGATGACGACTTCACCTCTCGAATCCGTATCTGCCCGGCGGCAGATCGGCATGCCGTGGGCTCCATGGCGCTTTGCGTGGCGATGATGATCGCCGCCGAATTCATGCCGGTCAGCCTGCTGACACCGATCGCCGAAGATCTGCAGGCCACCCAGGGCCTGGCAGGACAGGCCATCTCGGTGTTCGGCTTCTTCGTGTTCGGCTTCTTCGCGGTGCTGTCCAGCCTGTTCATCGCGCCGATCGCCGGCACGTCCTGATGGGCATGACCCTGCTGATGCTGCTGTCGCTGGCGAAAATGGGCGATTCGCGGGAACCCACTTTGCCGGCGCCATGCTCCATCGGCAGCGCCTCTACCCGCTCCTGCGCTACCTCCCCCTGGCCCTTGCCGCCGCCACCCTGGCCATGATGGAAGCCGGGCATCTCTTCTGGGCGGTGGCGGCCATGATGGTCGGCTTGGGAGCGCTGAACGCTGCCATACCGGTGTGCTGGTCTACCTGGCTGGCCAAGGAAATCGATGACGAGCCGGAAAGCGGCGGCGGACTGATGGTCGCCTCGATCCAGCTGGCGATCATGATGGGCGGTGCACTGGGTGGCCAGCTCCTGGACCGTGCCAATGCTTCCGCCCCCCCTGCTGGGAGGCGGGTCCTGCTGATCCTTTCCGTGCTGGTCATCGGCAACGGCACCCGGATCAGGAGACCGGCACAGGCCTGAGCCAAAAGCCGCGGCCCGGGCCATCCAGCTGGCCAAGGCCGTTGGACGCCTGGAGCCGCGAAGAGGAGTTCCTGCGCGATGCGCTGCGACCGATGGGCCGCGCGCTTTCGCGCCGGAATCGACCAGAACGGCCTGCCGCAGGCCCTGTACGCCGAGGCCGTCGGCGAGAGCCCCACTGAGCGCTGGTTCGGCCGCCAGCCGGACAAGGCCAACGACGCGGCGGTCGAAGGCATCGCCAGGAAGCCTTACGCCATTCCCACTCGACGGGTCGCCCAGGTCTACCTGGAACACCCGCCCACCCTTGGCTTCGGTCGGGCATTCGATGAACGACTTCTTCTACGAATCCTTCCTCGATGAAGTGGCCGATGCCGGCCAGCAGGACCCGTACGCGCTGCGCCTGCGCCTGCTGGCCGACAAACCACGGCACAAGGCGCTGCTGCAGGCGGTCGCCGAGTTTTCGGGCGGCTGGAAACGCGGCCCCTTCACCGCGAGCGACGGCAGCCAGCGCGCCCGTGGCGTGGCCATGGCGTCGCCGTTCGGCAGCGAGGTCGCCACCATCGCCGAGGTGTCCATCGAGGACGGCTCGGTGCTGGTCCACGATGTTTGGGTGGCCTTCGACCCCGGCAGCATCGTCAACCCCGCCATCGTCGAGGCCCAGGTGAAGTCCGCCGTGGCGCTGGGGCTTTCGTCCACCCTGCTGGAGGAGGTCGTCTACGAGAACGGCATGCCCCGCGCGCGCAACTTCGGCGCCTACGCCATCCTGCCGCCCGACCGGATGCCCCGCGTGCATGTGCGCATCGTCGAGAGCGGCGCCCCCGGACTTCCGGGCGTCCCGCCGGCCGTGATCAACGCGGTGGCGGTGCTCACCGGGCAGCGCGTGCGCAGCCTTCCCCTGTCCAGAACCCGCTTCGCTGGCGCGTGATGCGCCAGCCGGCCTCATCCCATCCCCCGCTACCCGTAAGGAAACCGCCGACCATGAAGCGTCCCTTCCAAGCCACCTTGCTTCTCGCCCAGCTCTGCACCGGCGCCGCGCTCGCCGATGGCATCAAGGTGATACCCAATGGCGACCAGGCCAGCATGGCGGGCCCGGCCGACTACTTCACCGGCAACGCCGTGGTCGACATGCTGTTCACCCCCACGGAATACAGCCAGGTCAGCGGCGCTCACGTCACCTTCGCGCCGGGCGCCCGCACGGCCTGGCATACCCATCCACGCGGGCAGACGCTGAGTTTTCCAAACAAATGGTCGGCCATCGGCACCTTGCTGGAGCGATTCCCATCCACCGAATGCAAACGTTATATCCGCCAGTGCGGTTATGGCCGGTCAGATAAAAACGCTCCACTGGAGGGGCGGAATATTTCCTTGAACACCAGCAGCAGATCCAAGGCAAGGGCCAGGCCGATGGCGCCCATGGCGACGGAGAACAGCAGCGCGTACTGGCCGTGGCTGGCGGAGAACAGCGCCGAATAGGCGTAGCCGGCCAGGGCCTGGAAGCTCGCGAAGGATACGGTGGCACGGCTCCAGGTGGCATTCTGCTGGTGGTGGTCGGCAACCAGCTGGTGCACGCGGGCCAGCGCCAGCGGCACGATGCCGGGCGGAAACGACCCGATCACCAGCGCCGCGACGGCCAGCAGGCGCAGGTCGGCGACCGTCACCAGTACCGCGAGAGCGCCGGCCTGGACCAGCAGCACCAGGCGGATCGCCGAGCGCGCACCCCAGTGGTCGGCCAGGAAACCGTACACCACCGGCCCGGCGATGGCGCCCACCCCGTACAGCGTCCAGACCAGCGCGCCGCTGTGGCTGCCGGCGCCGAGGCCGCGGCTGACGTAATCGACCAGAAACATCATCGGCGCCACCAGCCCGGCGGCCATCAACGCGTATTGGGCGAACAGCACGTAGAGGCCCGTCGAGCCGCGCACGTCGGCGGCGCTCGAGGTGGCCGGCGTACGCGCCTTTTCCAGAGGCCAGCCGAACCAGCTGGTGGCGGTCAGCAGCAACGCTACCCCGCCCAGACCCAGCCAGGCCGGCAACAGGCCGAAGGAGAGCAGGAACGGCACCAGGCTGCCCGAGCCGGCGATGCCCAGGCCGACGCCGAGAAAGATCGCACCGCTGGCCAGGCCGCGACGGTTCGGCGCGACATGCGGCAGGATAGCACTTGCCGCGAGCACCATGATCACCCCGCCGGCGATGCCGGACAGCAGCCGCCAGCCGAAAAACCAGGCCATGGACAGCGGTACGGCGCAGGCGAAGAACGACAGGGCCACCAGTACCATCATGGCGCGCAGCACCCCGGTGCTCGACCAGCGGGCGGCGAGCGGCCGTCCTCCCAGTGCTCCGATGAGGTAGCCGGCGAGATTGGCCGCCCCCAGGTAGACCACTGCCGATGGGGAGAACCAGTGCCCGTCGATCAGCGCGGACACCAAGGGTGTGTAGGCGAAGCGGGCGAGGCCGATGCCGACCAGGCTGGCGCACAG
>NZ_FOFJ01000151.1 GCF_900110885.1 Azotobacter beijerinckii
AGGCTACTGGATGCCCATGATGAGCTTGTAGCGGCGCTGGTATTCCTCATACGACAAGCCGGGCGTTCCGGCCAGTTCAGCAAGACGCTGCTCCTGGCTCGCGCTTGGCTGAGCGGCCTGAGCGACCGGAGCGGTCAGCCCCGGCCCCGCCTTGCACGGGGCCCCAACACCACCAACAGTTCACGCCCCAATAAATGGTAAGAAGACAGTCATGAGCTCAAACGAAAAAATAGACCTTGCCCTACTCTTGGACAATATCCGCCTGGAAATAAGCCACTACTACCAAGCTGGTAGTGATGTAGCGAAAGTCAAACTCAAGTCGACAGAGGTCGACTATATCGAGCTGATCAAGGAGCACCTGAGTATCGATGGGCGAACCTTCACGTTCGACGAGGCCACACGCGTACTCACGATCGATTCCTCAAAATGCCAGCGGCCGGACTGAACAATGAACGACCCGAAAGTTGCAGCAGCAGCCTTGAGTGAACTCATTGATGAGTTGAAGAACGCACATGCCTTAGTTGAGCGGGCTGCTTTGTTCTCCGCCATATGCCTGCTCTGCGACGATTTAAGCAATGCCGATGACGACCTAGTAAACGGTTACGCCAAGGAGAAAGCTGGCCAGATCCGTTGGCATTCGGCCGCGGCACTTGGTTTCGACATCACCAATGGGCACTCTGCCGAAGATCATAGGGTGTGGGCATTGGGAGCCCTGTCCTCGCTAGAAGGCTCCCTTCCAGACTGATCCGCTACCTCTTGGGATAGCAAAAGCCCCGCTCGGGGCGGGGCTTTTAATCAACCTAGGTGGCCTGGTATAGGCCCAGCGGCACGCTCTAGGTCAGCAAAGCTGGATGGAATCTCACCGCGCTTCACTTTCGCCAAGAATACGGCGTAAACATCTGTTTTTGAGCCATCCTTGCGCAAGGTGGCTTCATCATTCAGCCACGCATAGATGATGCTTTTCGGCGCATCGCTCCTGAACTGGAAAAACAAACGATACCTGTTGGGCAACCCGTTCTTAATCCGGCGCCAGTGGCCGTTTTCCTTGCCAAGCGTTTTCCCTTGGAAGTATTCAGGCGCTGCAGGGTTGGTAGGCGCGCGAACGAGAATGGCCTCTTCAACCTTCTCTAGGAGTTTGTAATGCGCATGGTGATGGAAGCCATCCGGATCGTCCTCTGCCAAGCCCTCAACCTCTTCGATGAGGTCCTCTAGTCTCTGGAGGAACAGCGGATGCCCGAAGAGGGCCCAGTCATTGACAACGGTTACCGTCCCTGAGTGCACCGATTACCCCTCAAGCAGCTCGGCTCGCGCGCGATTAGCCTCTGCCTTGGCGCGAAGACGCTCCATGCGTCCAAATAGGCTGGCCGGGATAGGCTCAATCCGCCCAGGATTGTCTGCAATGTCGGAATGCAGCAGGTCAAGGAAAGCCGCATCTGACTCTTGCTCGGCTCTCTTGGCGTCCAGCGATGCTACCGGCGTCCGAACAAAACTCATGCTTCGTGACATATATGGTCTCCTGCGAGGGCCTTACTAGGGCCTCATAAAGCAACTATACACCACCGATGATCAAAAATGACTCACGATGACTCGCGGTGAAGCGGGATGAACAAGTCATAGCTACTAGCCCCCCCACTGCCCCCACTGCCCCCACATCACCTTCATCCCCTACTCCATCAGCTGCCTGACCAATGCCTGCGCCTCCTTGCCGCCGGCCATGCCGTGCCCCACGTCGACGATCCGCTCGGCGCGCAGCCGGCGCTCCCGGCGCAGGGCGC
>NZ_FOFJ01000061.1 GCF_900110885.1 Azotobacter beijerinckii
GGCCCTGGGATTAGTGGATCGGGAAGGCGTCCAGGTGGTAGCCCCGGTCATCGATTTCCAGTACCCACCCCTGGCGATTCCAGTCGCCGAGGACTATGCGTCGGGCATCCCGGCCATTCACTTGCAGTGCGTGCACGGCGGGGCGATGGGTATGGCCGTGGATCAGGGTCAGTACGCCATGCTCGGCCATGATCCGCGGTATCTCCTCGGGGGTGACGTCGACGATCTCGGCGGCTTTCTGGCGGACCTGCTGGCGGCTGGCGTCGCGCCACTTGCGGGCCAGTTGTTGGCGCTTGGAGAGGGGCAGGTGGCGCAGGAGCCATACCGACAGTGGGTTGCGCAGGCGCCGGCGAAAGCGCATGTAGGCGACGTCCCTGGTGCACAGGGTGTCGCCGTGCATCAGTAATGCGGGGGCGCCGTTCAGGTTGATCCGGCTGGGGTCGCGCAGCAGGCTGCAGCCGGCCTGGCGGCAGAACGAGCGGCCGACGAGAAAGTCGCGATTGCCGTGCATGAGGAAGATCCGCGTGCCCCGGTCCGCGACATCGCGCAGCGCCTTGGCGATGGAGTACTGGAAAGGCGACATGGCATCGTCGCCGATCCAGACCTCGAAGAAGTCACCGAGGATGTATAGCGCCTCTGCCTGGCTGGCGCGCTCCTTCAGGAAGCGCAGAAACGCCCGGCTGATGTCCGGGCGCTCCTCGTCGAGATGCAGATCCGAGATCAGCAGCGTGGCCATCTGGATTATTCGACGATCTCGGCCTTCTCGATGATCACGTCGTCTACCGGCACGTCGCCATGGCCGGCACGGCTGCCGGTGGCCACGGCCTTGATCTTGTCGATCACGTCCATGCCTTCCACTACTTCGCCGAACACCGCATAACCCCAGCCCTGAGTGGTCGGTGCGGTGTGGTCGAGGAAGCCGTTGTCCTTGACGTTGATGAAGAACTGCGCGCTGGCCGAGTGCGGGTCCATAGTGCGGGCCATGGCGATGGTCCCGGTCTTGTTGGACAGACCGTTGTTGGCCTCGTTCTTGATCGGAGCGCGGGTCGACTTTTGCTTCATGCCCGGCTCGAAACCGCCGCCCTGGATCATGAAGTTGCCGATTACGCGGTGGAAGATGGTGCCGTCGTAATGGCCTTCCTTCACGTACTGCTCGAAGTTGGCCGCGGTTTCCGGCGCCTTGTCGGCGAACAGTTTCAGGGTGATGGTGCCGTGGTTGGTATGCAGTTTGATCATGACTGGGTTCCGCTGGGTGGTGAGGGGCGCCCAGACCTCGCCGGCTGGTGGGTCGTTGCTGCCGGGTCTCTGTCAGGGGCATGACGGGTCCGCTATGATAAGCCCTTTGCATTGGCCGGCCTACCCTGGCTGGCGCCGACATGTTCCAAGGATCCCATGAGCAAGCCCGAGACTCCCGCCGCTGCCGCGAATTTCCTCCGCCCGATCGTCCAGGCCGACCTGGAATCGGGCAAGCACGCCAAGATCGTCACTCGTTTCCCGCCGGAGCCCAACGGCTATCTGCACATCGGCCATGCCAAGTCGATCTGCCTGAATTTCGGCCTGGCCAAGGAATTCGGTGGCGAGTGCAATCTGCGCTTCGATGACACCAACCCGGCCAAGGAAGACCAGGAATACATCGACGCGATCAAGGCGGATGTTGAGTGGCTGGGTTTCCAGTGGGCCGGCGAGGAGCGCTACGCCTCCAACTACTTCGACCAGTTGTTCGACTGGGCGGTGCACCTGATCAAGGCCGGCCAGGCCTACGTCTGCGACCTGTCGCCGGACGAGGCGCGCGCCTACCGCGGCAGCCTGACCGAGCTGGGCAAGAACAGCCCGTTCCGCGAGCGCAGCGTCGAGGAGAACCTCGACCTGTTCGCCCGGATGAAAGCCGGCGAGTTCCCCGACGGCGCCCGTGCGCTGCGGGCGAAGATCGACATGGCCTCGCCGAACATGAACCTGCGCGACCCGATCCTCTACCGCATCCGCCACGCCCATCACCACCAGACCGGCGACAAGTGGTGCATCTACCCGAGCTACGACTTCACCCACGGCCAGTCGGACGCCATCGAGGGCATCACCCACTCGATCTGCACCCTGGAGTTCGAGGATCACCGCCCGCTGTACGAGTGGTTCCTGGCCAACCTGCCGGTGCCGGCCCAGCCGCGCCAGTACGAGTTCGCCCGCCTCAACCTGAACTACACCATCACCAGCAAGCGCAAGCTCAAGCAGCTGGTCGATGAAGGCCACGTCAACGGTTGGGATGACCCGCGCATGTCGACCCTGTCCGGCTACCGTCGCCGCGGCTACACCCCGGGCTCGATCCGCCACTTCTGCGACCTGATCGGCGTCAACCGCGCCGGCGGCCTGGTCGACATCGGCATGCTGGAGTTCGCCATCCGCGAGGATCTGGACGCCAACGCCGCGCGCGCCATGTGCGTGCTCAAGCCGCTCAAGGTGGTCATCACCAACTATCCGGAAGGCCAGGTCGAGAACCTCGAGCTGCCGCGCCATCCCAAGCAGGACATGGGTGTGCGCGTGCTGCCGTTCTCCCGTGAGATCTACATCGACGCCAGCGACTTCGAGGAAGTCCCGCCGGCCGGCTACAAGCGCCTGATCCCCGGCGGCGAAGTGCGCCTGCGCGGCAGCTACGTGATCCGCGCCGACGAGGCGATCAAGGACGCCGCCGGCAACATCGTCGAACTGCGCTGCAGCTACGACGAGAACACCCTCGGTAAGAACCCGGAAGGCCGCAAGGTCAAGGGCGTGATCCACTGGGTGCCGGCCGCCGAAAGCGTCGAGTGCGAGGTGCGCCTGTACGACCGTCTGTTCAAGGCCGCCAACCCGGAGAAGACCGACGAGGAGGGCGGCAGCTTCCTCGACAACATCAACCCGGAATCCCTGGTGGTGCTCAAGGGCTGCCGCGCCGAGCCGTCGCTGGCCAATGCCGCGCCGGAAGAGCGCTTCCAGTTCGAGCGCGAGGGCTACTTCTGCGCCGACCTCAAGGACAGCAAGCCGGGCGCGCCGGTGTTCAACCGCACCGTCACCCTGCGCGATTCCTGGGGGCAGTAAATGACGCTTTCCATCTACAGCACCCTGTCCAAGAGCAAGGACGCGTTCAAGCCGCTGGAAGGCAACAAGGTGCGCATGTACGTGTGCGGCATGACCGTCTACGACTTCTGCCACATCGGCCATGCGCGGGTGATGGTGGCGTTCGACGTGGTTGCCCGCTGGTTGCGCCATCGCGGCTATGAGCTGACCTACGTGCGCAACATCACCGACATCGACGACAAGATCATCAAGCGCGCCAACGAGAACGGCGAGTCGTTCCAGGCGCTGGTCGGCCGGATGATCGCCGCGATGCACGAGGACGAGGCGCGGCTCAACGTGCTGCGTCCGGACATCGAGCCGCGCGCCACCGACCACATCGCCGGCATGCACACGATGATCCAGACCCTGATCGACAAGGGCTTCGCCTACGCCCCCGGCAACGGCGACGTCTACTACCGGGTCGGCAAGTTCGAGGGCTACGGCAAGCTGTCGCGGCGCAAGATCGAGGACCTGAAGATCGGCGCGCGCATCGAGGTCGACGAGGCCAAGGAAGATCCGCTCGACTTCGTGCTGTGGAAGGGCGCCAAGCCGGGCGAGCCGAGCTGGGAATCGCCGTGGGGCGCCGGCCGTCCGGGCTGGCACATCGAGTGCTCGGTGATGTCCACCTGCTGCCTGGGCGAGACCTTCGACATCCACGGCGGCGGCCCGGACCTGGTGTTCCCGCACCACGAGAACGAGATCGCGCAGAGCGAGGCGGCCACCGGCAAGCTGTACGCCAACGCCTGGATGCACGCCGGCGCGGTGCGCGTCGACGGCGAGAAGATGTCCAAGAGCCTCGGCAACTTCTTTACCATCCGCGAGGTGCTGGAGAAGTACCACCCCGAGGTGGTGCGCTACCTGCTGGTGTCCAGCCACTACCGCAGCCCGATCAACTACTCCGAGGACAGCCTGCGCGAGGCCAAGGGCGCCCTGGAGCGCTTCTACAACGGCCTCAAGGGCCTGTCGGACGCGGCGCCTGCCGGTGGCGAGGAGTTCGCCCTGCGCTTCGGCGCGGCGATGGACGACGACTTCAACTCGCCGGAAGCCTGCGCGGTGCTGTTCGAGATGATCCGCGAGGTCAACCGCCTGCGCGAGACCGATCTCGCCGCCGCCGCGGCGCTGGCCGCGCGCCTCAAGGAGCTGGCCGGTGTGCTCGGCGTGCTGCAGCTCGATCCCGACGCCTTCCTGCAGGCCGGTGCCGCCGGTAAGGTGAATGCCGCTGAGGTGGAGGCGCTGATCGCCGCACGCCTGCAGGCGCGCACCGAGAAGAACTGGGCCGAATCCGACCGCATCCGCGACCAGCTCACCACCATGGGGGTGGTGCTGGAAGATGGCAAGGGCGGGACGACCTGGCGCCTGGCCGAGTGAGGGTTTGGTGAGGGGGCGTACTGGGTGCGCTCGGAGATGAAGAGGCGCCCCTCGCAGACCGTGTGAAAACTTCAGCTCGGTTCTAAGGTTCGCGTTGCTACGCGAAGTCTTCAGAGGTTTTCTGGCTGGCCTTGCTCGGAAAGAGCGAGAGAGTACCAAAGTTGATCATTGGTTGATCGGTGCTTGGCCATCAAAGAGTTTTCACGCGGTCTGCTTGGGATGCCTTTTCGCTTGGGGTGCTGGGTCACTGATGCAGCTGTTCGGCTGCGTATAGCGTGTTTTCCAGAAGGCAGGCGCGGGTCATCGGGCCGACTCCGCCTGGAACGGGGGTGATCCAGCCGGCGCGCTCCGCTGCCGCGGAAAACTCCACGTCACCGACCAGTTTGCCGTCATTCAGGCGATTGATGCCGACGTCGACGACGATGGCGCCCGGCTTAATCCACTCGCCCTTGACCAGGCCCGGTTTGCCGGCGGCGACCACCAGCAGATCGGAGCGGCCGACATGCTCGGCCAGGTTGCGGGTGAAGCGATGGGTGACGGTCACGGTGCAGCCGGCCAGCAGCAGTTCCAGTGCCATTGGGCGGCCGACGATGTTGGAGGCGCCGACGACTGTGGCGTCCAAGCCATGCAGGTCCAGGCCGGTGCTCTGCAGGAGTGTCATGATGCCTTTGGGAGTGCAGGGCCGCAGCAGTGGCATGCGCTGGGCGAGGCGTCCGATGTTGTAGGGATGGAAGCCGTCCACGTCCTTGTCGGGGCGGATACGCTCGAGCAGCAGGGAGGCGTCAAGGTGCTTCGGAAGTGGCAGTTGCACCAGGATTCCGTCGATCGCCGAATCCCCGTTCAGTCGATCGATCAAGGCCAGGAGTTCGTCCTGGCTGGTGCTGGTGGGAAGATCATAGGCTTGGGAATGAAAGCCCACTTCCTCGCAATCCTTGCGCTTATGAGAAACATAGACTTGGGAGGCCGGGTCAGTGCCCACCAGGATCACTGCCAGGCCGGGGGCGCGCAGGTCCTGCTGGCGTCGTTCGGCGACACGTTGGGCGATCTGCTGGCGAAGGCTGGCGGCGATCACTTTGCCGTCGATCAGTTTTGCAGTCATGACGCTTGCTTAACCATGAGGTTGATGGGACGAGGGGCGCATTCTCTCATGGTGAGGCTGGCGGGCCAATGCGAACAACCGGGCGCTGAGGCTATCTTCTACATCTTGCTGATTTATTTAAAAAAACACTGTTGACAGAAAGTAGTCCGCTTTATAAGATTCGCCCCGCTTGCCGAGCACAGCCTGTCGCTAGGTAGAAGGGCGGGGTCGAATGAGAGTTCGCTCTGAAAAAGCTTCGAGTTTGCGCTCTGTGCAGAATGCAGACGAAAAAGCGCCCGTAGCTCAGCTGGATAGAGCATCCGCCTTCTAAGCGGATGGTCGCAGGTTCGAGTCCTGCCGGGCGCGCCACGAGGCGGCACGGCTCAAGCGTGTAAGTAGCAAAATATGGTGGGCGTAGCTCAGTTGGTAGAGCACAGGATTGTGGCTCCTGGTGTCGTGGGTTCGATTCCCATCGTCCACCCCATATTCCAAGGCGCCAGGCTAATAGCCTGGCGTTTTCGTTTCTCAAGAGTCTGGCCACGCGGATGTGGTGGAATTGGTAGACACACTGGATTTAGGTTCCAGCGCCGCAAGGCATAAGAGTTCGAGTCTCTTCATCCGCACCATTTTCTATCTCTCTTCTCCCTCCCGTATGCCGCCTGTTCTCTGTAGGGTGACTTCTGCAATTTGACCCACTAGAATGCATGCCCTTGATTTGGGGCCGCCAAGGGCCGGCTAACGTCTGTGCAACGAGGAATATCCATGCAAGTTTCTGTTGAAAGCACCTCCGCTCTCGAGCGCCGCCTGACGATTGGTGTGCCGGTCGAGCGCATCGAGACCGAAGTCAACAAGCGTCTGCAGCAGACTGCTCGTCGTGCCAAGATTCCTGGTTTCCGTCCCGGCAAGGTGCCGATGAACGTGATTCGCCAGCGCTACGAAGAGTCGGCTCGCCAGGAGGCCTTGGGCGATCTGATCCAGGCTAGCTTCTATGAGGCGGTGCTCGAGCAGAAGCTGAAGCCGGCCGGTGCTCCTTCCGTTGAGCCGAAGGTCTTCGAGAAAGGCAAGGATCTGGAATACGTTGCCACCTTCGAGGTTTATCCCGAGTTCGAAGTCGTCGGTCTGGAGAGTATTGCCATCGAGCGTCTGCAGGCTGAAGTCGCGGAGTCCGATGTCGATAACATGCTGGAGGTCCTGCGCAAGCAGAACACCCGCTACAAGCAGGTTGAGCGTGACGCACAGAATGGTGATCAGCTGAACATCGATTTTGTCGGCAAAATCGATGGTGAAGCCTTCGCGGGTGGCTCTGCCAAGGGTACGCTGCTGGTGTTGGGCTCCGGGCGGATGATCGAGGGCTTCGAGGCGGGGCTGGTCGGTGCGAAGGCTGGTGAAGAGCGCGTTCTGTCCCTGACCTTCCCGGAGGATTATCAGAATCTGGATCTGGCAGGTAAGGTTGCCGAGTTCACTGTAACCGTCAATGCAGTGGCCGAGGCCGAGCTGCCCGAGCTGAATGCGGAGTTTTTCGCCTTGTTTGGCATTGCCGAGCCGAGCCTGGATGCTTTCCGTGCCGAGGTTGGCAAGAACATGGAGCGTGAGTTACGCCAAGCGATCAAGTCCAAGGTGAAGGCTCAGGTGATGGACGGCCTGCTGGCGGCCAATCCGATCGAGGTGCCCAAGGCGCTGATCGAGAGCGAAGTAAACCGTCTGCGTGTTCAGGCGGTGCAGCAGTTCGGTGGCAACATCAAGCCGGAACAACTGCCGGCAGATCTGTTCCAGGAGCAGGCCAAGCGTCGTGTCGTGTTGGGGTTGATCGTTGCTGAGATAGTCAAGCAGTTCGAGATCAAACCGGATGAGGCGAAGGTACGAGCTCTGATCGAGGAAATCGCTTCTGCCTATCAGGAGCCGGGGCAGGTTATCGCTTGGTACTACGGTAACGACCAGCAGCTTGGTGAAGTTCGTTCGGTTGTGCTGGAGGAGCAAGTTGTAGATACTGTCCTTCAGAAGGCCAACGTAACTGATAAAGCGGTCTCTTACGAAGAAGCTGTCAAGCCAGCGGAAACCCCGCAAGCTGCCTGATTCTTCCCTCGTGTGAGTACATCCATAAGCCAGCCTTCGTGCTGGCTTATTTGCATTTTAAGACCTGACCATTAGGGAGCGATCGGGACATGACCAATCATTTCATGCAAATGCCGGAAATCCAGGCCGCTGGAGGCCTGGTGCCGATGGTGATCGAGCAGTCCGCCCGCGGTGAGCGTGCGTACGACATCTATTCGCGTCTCTTGAAGGAGCGGGTGATATTCATGGTTGGCCAGGTAGAGGACTACATGGCGAACTTGATCGTGGCCCAACTGTTGTTTCTCGAGGCGGAGAATCCCGACAAGGATATCCATCTCTACATCAATTCGCCTGGTGGCTCCGTGACGGCAGGTATGTCCATTTACGACACCATGCAGTTCATCAAGCCTGACGTTTCCACCATCTGCATCGGCCAAGCCTGCAGCATGGGGGCCTTGTTGTTGGCCGGTGGGGCAGCCGGCAAGCGATACTGTCTGCCGCATTCGCGGATGATGATCCACCAACCCTTGGGTGGGTTCCAGGGACAGGCATCGGATATCGAGATCCATGCCCGGGAAATCCTTACCATTCGTGAGCGTTTGAACAAGATCCTGGCGCATCACACCGGTCAGCCCATTGATGTGATTGCCCGCGACACGGATCGTGACAATTTCATGAGCGGTGAGGAGGCGGTCAAATACCGCCTCATCGATCAGGTCCTCACGCATCGTCAGTTGGTGGGCTGAACCTGTCCCAAGGGCAGTCTGAAATTGCGACTGCCCTTGGGCTTGAAAATGCCCGCATTTGCCTTCATCTTGTGTTGCAAGCCTACCGGATTGGATTGATCGAATGACTGACACCCGTAACGGCGAGGACAATGGCAAACTGCTTTATTGCTCCTTCTGCGGCAAGAGCCAGCATGAGGTGCGTAAGTTGATTGCTGGGCCCTCGGTCTTTATTTGTGACGAGTGCGTCGACCTGTGCAACGACATTATCCGAGAGGAAGTGCAAGAAGCCCAGGCCGAAAGTAGTGCTCATAAGCTGCCCGCACCCAAGGAAATCAGTACCATCCTCGACCAATATGTCATTGGTCAGGAGCGCGCCAAGAAGGTCTTGGCGGTGGCGGTGTACAACCACTACAAGCGCCTGAACCAGCGTGACAAGAAAGATGATGTCGAGCTTGGCAAGAGCAATATTCTGTTGATCGGACCGACGGGTTCCGGCAAGACGCTGCTGGCCGAAACCTTGGCGCGTCTGTTGAACGTTCCCTTCACGATCGCTGACGCCACCACTCTGACCGAGGCGGGCTATGTCGGTGAGGACGTCGAGAACATCATTCAGAAGCTGCTGCAGAAGTGCGATTACGACGTTGAAAAAGCCCAGATGGGCATCGTCTATATTGACGAAATCGACAAGATCTCGCGCAAGTCCGACAACCCGTCGATTACACGCGACGTTTCGGGGGAGGGGGTTCAGCAGGCGCTCCTTAAGCTGATCGAAGGGACTGTGGCATCCGTTCCTCCGCAGGGTGGGCGCAAGCATCCGCAGCAGGAGTTCCTGCAGGTCGATACCCGCAATATCCTCTTTATCTGTGGCGGCGCATTTTCCGGGTTGGAAAAAGTGATCCAGAACCGCTCGACGAGAGGGGGGATCGGCTTCAACGCCGAAGTGCGGAGCCCGGAGGCCGGCAAGAAAATTGGCGAGGCGCTTCGCGATGTGGAACCGGATGACTTGGTCAAGTTTGGGTTGATTCCCGAGTTTGTCGGTCGCTTGCCGGTCATCGCCACGCTCGATGAGCTGGACGAGGCTGCTTTGGTGCAGATCCTCACGGAGCCGAGGAATGCATTGACCAAGCAGTATGGCAAGCTGTTCGAAATGGAAGGGGTAGAGCTCGAGTTTCGTCCAGATGCACTGCGGGCCGTTGCCTTGCGGGCTCTCGAGCGCAAGACCGGGGCGCGTGGATTGCGTTCCATCTTGGAGGGTATCCTGCTAGATACCATGTATGAGATTCCCTCTCAGCCAGGCGTCAGCAAGGTAGTCATCGATGAAAGCGTCATCGATGGTGCTTCCAAGCCTCTGCTGATCTATGAGAACGTGGAGCCGCCTGCCAAGGCTGCGCCTGATGCTTGATCCGGAAAGGGGCCTTCGGGCCCCTTTGCATTTCTACTGCAGCGCTTGTTTTTTCCCAAGGCTAACCCCATCTTAAAAATCAGGGTACGCCCATCACTCCGGTCCTGAGCCCTCGTAGAGCCTAAATCATGAATACGATCGAATTGCCTCTTCTGCCGCTGCGTGATGTCGTCGTATATCCGCACATGGTAATCCCGCTGTTCGTGGGTCGTGAAAAGTCCATCGAAGCCCTCGAGTCGGCAATGAGTGGGGATAAGCAGATTCTCCTGTTGGCACAGAAGAATCCTGCGGATGATGATCCGGGAGAGGACTCGCTCTATCGGGTTGGCACCGTTGCGACAGTCCTGCAACTGCTGAAGCTTCCCGATGGTACCGTCAAGGTCCTTGTTGAAGGTGAGCAGCGAGGGGTCATAGAGCGCTTTATTGATGCCGATGGACACAGCCGAGCAGAGCTGTCCTTGGTCGAGGAGGCTCCGGCCGTCGAGCGAGAGGGAGAGGTTTTTATCCGTAGCCTGCTCAGCCAGTTCGAGCAGTATGTCCAACTGGGCAAGAAGGTTCCTGCCGAGGTTCTATCGTCCCTGAATAGCATTGATGAGCCGGGGCGACTGGTAGATACCATGGCTGCGCACATGGCGCTCAAGCTCGAGCAGAAGCAGGAAATTCTGGAAATTTCCGATCTGTCGGCCCGGGTCGAGCATGTTCTGGCACTTCTGGATGCCGAGATCGACCTATTGCAGGTCGAGAAGCGTATCCGTGGTCGAGTGAAGAAGCAGATGGAGCGTAGTCAGCGCGAGTATTATCTGAATGAGCAGATGAAGGCCATTCAGAAAGAGCTTGGCGATATCGACGAAGGTCATAGCGAGATCGACGACCTGAAGCAGCGCATCGAATCCGCCGGCCTGACCAAGGAGGCTCTGGGCAAGGCCTATGCCGAGTTGAACAAGCTAAAGCAGATGTCGCCGATGTCTGCCGAAGCCACTGTTGTGCGTTCCTATATTGATTGGCTGGTCAATGTGCCTTGGAAGGCCGAGAGCAAGGTTCGGTTGGATCTCTCCAAGGCCGAGACTATTCTCGATACGGATCATTACGGTTTGGAGGAAGTCAAGGAGCGCATCCTCGAGTATCTTGCCGTGCAGAAGCGGGTGAAGAAGCTCAAGGGGCCTGTGCTCTGTCTGGTTGGGCCGCCTGGTGTGGGCAAGACTTCCCTGGCTGAGTCCATTGCGCGGGCTACGAACCGCAAGTTCGTGCGCATGGCGCTTGGTGGTGTGCGTGACGAGGCCGAGATCCGTGGTCACCGTCGTACCTACATTGGCTCGATGCCAGGGCGGTTGATTCAGAAGATGACCAAGGTCGGGGTTCGTAACCCTCTTTTCCTCCTCGACGAGATCGACAAAATGGGCAGCGACATGCGGGGAGATCCTGCTTCTGCTCTGTTGGAGGTGCTCGATCCGGAGCAGAACCATAATTTCAATGATCATTACCTAGAGGTCGATTACGATCTGTCGGATGTGATGTTCGTCTGTACCGCCAATTCGATGAATATTCCGGCACCACTCCTGGATCGCATGGAGGTGATACGTCTTCCTGGCTATACCGAGGACGAGAAGGTCAATATCGCCGTTAAATATCTGTCGTCTAAGCAAACCCAGGCCAACGGTCTAAAAAAAGGGGAGCTAGGGTTCGATGAGGCAGCAATTCGCGACATGATTCGTTACTACACCCGCGAGGCGGGTGTGCGCAGCCTTGAGCGACAGATAGCCAAGGTCTGTCGCAAGGTGGTCAAGGAGAATGCTAAGGAAAAGCATTTCAAGGTTATGGTGACGGCCGATTCGCTGGAGCATTTCCTTGGGGTTCGCAAATACCGCTATGGCTTGGCGGAGCAGCAGGATCAGATCGGTCAGGTCACCGGTCTGGCCTGGACTCAGGTTGGCGGCGAACTGTTGACCATAGAAGCGGCGGTCGTGCCGGGCAAGGGGCAACTGATCAAGACCGGATCACTTGGCGATGTGATGGTCGAGTCCATTACTGCAGCCTTGACTGTTGTGCGCAGTAGGGCAAAGAGCCTCGGTATTCCGCTGGATTTTCACGAGAAACGGGACATCCACATCCATATGCCGGAGGGAGCGACTCCTAAGGATGGTCCTAGTGCGGGTGTGGGAATGTGTACCGCCTTGGTTTCTGCGCTGACGCAAATTCCCGTGAGGGCCGACGTAGCAATGACTGGTGAAATTACATTGCGTGGTCAAGTGTTGGCCATCGGTGGATTAAAAGAGAAACTTCTGGCAGCTCATCGTGGTGGCATCAAGGTCGTTATCATTCCTGAAGAAAACGTCCGCGATTTAAAAGAAATTCCCGAAAATATTAAACAGGACTTGCAGATCAAACCGGTCAAATGGATTGACGAGGTCCTACAGATTGCGCTGCAATACGCGCCAGAGCCCTTGCCTGACGCGGCTCCCGAGATGGTTGCCAAGGACGAGAAGCGCGAGATTGACCCCAAGGAGAGAGTCAGTACGCATTAGTCAGGGGCGCTTTCCTTGACACCTTTTTCGAGCGCTTGATATAAAGCGACTCTTTTCGTGTAGGCAAGCCATCCAGCACCCGCTTTGCCTACACCAAGATCAAGAAATAACCCAAATAGAAATAAGGGGACCTAGAGTGAACAAGTCGGAATTGATTGATGCTATTGCTGCATCTGCTGATATCCCGAAAGCTGTTGCTGGCCGAGCGCTGGACGCAGTGATTGAATCTGTCACTGGCGCCCTGAAGGCTGGTGATTCTGTGGTGCTGGTTGGCTTTGGTACTTTCGCTGTCAAAGAGCGTGCTGCCCGTACTGGTCGCAACCCTCAGACTGGTAAGCCGATCAATATCGAAGCAGCTAAGATTCCGGGCTTCAAGGCTGGCAAGGCTTTGAAAGACGCCGTCAACTGAGCTTCTTTCGAGCCTATGGCTCGTAGGGTTGCTTGGTTTGGCTATGGGGCGGTAGTGTTAGTCGGTTAGCATGCCGGCTTGTCACATCGGGGATTGTGGATTTGCTCCCACCCGCTTCGCCAGCTACGAGAAGGCGCATCTTTGGATGCGCCTTTCTTCTATTCAGAATCTACCAGTGTTAAATGGCTGTCTCGCAGCCGTTTCTGGGGGACGCATGCTGCAGAACATCAGGGACAATTCACAGGGGTGGATTGCCAAGACTATCATCGGTGTCATCGTCGTGCTGTTGGGTTTGACGGGCTTCGACGCCATTCTCAGTACCACTCGCAACAGTCAGAATGCGGCCGAGGTCAATGGCGCGAAAATCGGCCTGATGGAACTGAACCAGGCAGTGGAGATGCAGCGTCGCCAACTGCTCCAGCAGCTTGGCAAGGATTTTGACGCTTCGCAGTTGAGCGAGGGGGTGCTGCGCAACGCAGCGCTCAATGGCCTGATAGAGCGTAAGCTTTTGTTGCAGGGAGCCGAATCGGCGGGCTTCGCCTTTTCCCAGGGCGCTTTGGACCAATTGATCCTGCATACCCCGGAGTTTCAGGTAGAAGGCAAGTTTGACGCCACTAGATTTGATCGGGTCATTGCGCAGATGGGGTACAGCCGCTCGCAGTTCCGCCAGATGCTGGAGCAAGAGATGCTGATAGGCCAGCTGCGTGCTGGTTTGGCTGGCAGTGGCTTTGTGACGGATCGCGAGGTTGAGGCTTTTGCCCGTCTGGAGCAGCAGACGCGCGACTTCGCTACTCTGACGTTGTCTGCCGAGCCGACGGGCGTGAAGCTCGAGGATAGCGCAGTCCAAGCCTATTACGATGAACATGCCACTCGTTACATGACCCCTGAGCAGGTTGTGGTGGAGTATGTCGAGTTGCGGCGAGATACTTTCTTCAATCAGGTGGAGGTCAAGGATGAGGACTTGCAAGCGCTCTATCAGCGAGAAATTGCTAATCTTGCCGAGCAACGTCAGGCTGCACATATTCTCATTGATGTGAATGACAACCTGAGCGATGAGCAGGCAAAGGCCAAGGTGGACGAGCTCAAGGCGCGCATCGATAAAGGCGAGGATTTTGCCACTCTGGCCAAGGAGTTCTCCAAGGATCCAGGTTCGGCTGGTAAGGGGGGCGACTTGGGTTATGCGGGGCCTGGCGTTTACGACCCGGCATTCGAGCAAGCACTCTATGCCTTGAAGAAAGGTGAGGTCAGTTCTCCAATTCGTAGCGAATTCGGCTGGCATCTGATCAAGCTGGTGGATGTGCGGGCGCCTGAAATTCCCAGCTTCGATAGCTTGAAAGAAAAACTGGTACGTGATCTGAAGTCCGATCAAGTCGAGCAAGCTTTCGTCGAGGCGTCTCGTAAGCTGGAAAACGCAGCCTTTGA
The DNA here is from genome assembly GCF_900110885.1 of Azotobacter beijerinckii. Classification (GTDB taxonomy): domain Bacteria; phylum Pseudomonadota; class Gammaproteobacteria; order Pseudomonadales; family Pseudomonadaceae; genus Azotobacter; species Azotobacter beijerinckii. The sequence goes on from NZ_FOFJ01000061.1 coordinate 14,066, forward strand.
GGCCTCGGATCTTACCCAGCCTGCCCAGGAGCTCAGCCTTCAGGTGAGAGTCAGCTCTCCTTTCGGTCGTGAAGGTGGGGAAGGGTTGACTGCGAATCGACAGGTCATTCAGGCGGCATTTAGTTCTGAAGTGCTTGTGCAAGGCAGCAATAGCGGTGCCATCGAGCTGGATCCGGATACGGTTGTCGTCCTGCGCGTGAAGGAGCATAGAAAGCCCGAGCAAATTCCGTTTGAGCAGGTGGCCGACAGTATTCGAGGTCAGTTGCTGAAGCAGCGTGCTGCTGAGGATGTCAAGAGCAGGGGAGAGGCGCTCCTCAGCGAACTCCGGCAAGGGCACACCCCGGTTGAGCAGGCTCAGCAGGGGGAAGGTTGGCGGGTGGTTGAGGCTGCAGCGCGCAGTCAGGATGGCATCGATCCGGCTATATTGCAGGCTCTCTTCCGTATGCCCAAGCCTGCTGCCGCGGACAAACCGACCTTTGCCGGAGTGGCATTGGCCAACGGTGGCTATGTGCTGATCCGTCTGACGGGTGTCAGCGATCCAGAGGGCGGCTTGTCTGTGGAGGAGAAGGGCATGTACCGGCGCTTCTTGGCTTCGCGCAGTGGCCAGCAGGACTTTGCTGCCTACCGTCGTCAACTCCTGTCTATCGCTGATATCGAGCGCTTCTGAAATTGCTCGAAAGGGCTACCGCAAAAGCAAAATCTGATAGCAACACCTAACCGCTTCGGTGAGGTGTTGCTATCTCATCCCACTCGTCTCTGAGGGGGCTGTCAACCCCTCACGTAGCGACCTGGTGCTGGCTCCAGAACCCGATATTCGCCATTGCCACTCTGCTCTACGGCCGGGCGCTGCTCGCCAGCATGGTGGGTCAGCCAGGCGAACCAATCGTTCCACCAACTACCGGGCTTTTTCTCTGCGGAGTCCATCCAAGTATCTGGATCGACCGGTGTTTGCTCGTTGGTCCAGTAGTGACGCTTGTTCTGTGCCGGCGGGTTGATGACCCCGGCGATATGGCCTGAGGCACCGAGAACGAAGCGGACCCTTCCCGAAACCAGGTTGCTGGTGCTGTAGGCACTGCGCCAAGGAACGATGTGGTCGTCTTGGGTGCCGAGCAAGTAGGTGGGGGCTTTGATATTGCGTAGGTCCAGACGGACACCGCAGCATTCCAGTTGACCGGATTTGAGATCATTCTGGAGGTATGTATGTCGCAGATACCAGCAGTACATAGGGCCAGGGAGGTTTGTGCTGTCATTGTTCCAGAACAACATGTCCAAGGTCCGTGGTTTCTGTCCCTTCAGGTACTTGTCCACGGTGTAGTTCCACCATAGCTCGTTGGGACGCAGCAGGGAGAAGGTGTTGCCCATGTCCTGGCCACGGAACAGGCCGACCGGCCCCCCTTTGCCACCAATGGTGCGTTCTCGCTGGGTGACGAGGTGCTCGTCGACGAAAACGTCGATGACCCCGGTATCGGAATAGTCGAGGAAGGTGGCCAGCAGACTCAGGCTGCTGATACTCTCCTTGTCTCCTTGGGCCTCCAGTACTGCAAGTGCACTGCTCAGCAGGGTTCCGCCAATGCAGAATCCGACGCAGTTGAGCTGTTGTTCGCCACTGATGCTCTGGGTGACCTTGATGGCCTTGATCACTGCATCCTGGATGAAGTCATCCCAAGTCTTGCTTGCGCAGCTTGCGTCAAAATTGCGCCAGGAAACCAAAAATACCTGATGGCCCTGTTCAAGGGCATACCGGACCAACGAGTTCTCCGGCCGCAAGTCGAGGATGTAGTACTTGTTGATCGAGGGAGGAATGATTAGTAGCGGACGCTGGTACTGCTTTTCGCTGAGGGGGCGGTATTGGATGAGCTGGAACAGATCGTTCTCGAACACCACGTCCCCTGGCGTCGTTGCCACGTCGCGCCCCACCAGGAAGTCGCCACTGTCACACTGGCGCAGTTTGCCTTCCTTCAGGTCGCTGGCCAGGTGCAGCATCCCGTTGAACAGGCTGACGCCGTTGCTTTTTACTAGGGCTTCCAGCGCATCCGGGTTGCTGGCGAAGAAATTGCTTGGTGCGCTGGCAGCAATGGCCTGCTCTACAAGGTACTGAAGGCGCTGCCGGGGTTTCTCTTCGTCTATCTGCAACTCCTCGAGAAGCTCCATCATGTAACGGGCGTTGAGCAGGTAATAGGAGGCCAGCGAGCCGAAGAGTGGGGAGCTCCAGTTATCGCTGGCGAAACGCTTGTCCGTGAAGCTGAACGGTTTCCTTGAGAGAAGCTGCAGGCCGAGTTGGTACCATTCCCGTTGATAGTCGGCCTGCATCTGGTGCAGGCGTTCTGCTGGAACGTCGAACCATTTTGCATTGTCCGTGTCGGCAAACCAAGGCGAAGCATTCACCCATAGACGCAACTGTTGTAAGGCGAAATTAGCGACGAAGGGGGTCTGGGCTGACCAGAAGCTTGCGAAGGATGTGGCTTGATCCATGACGTTTATCCTGAAGAGCATACAAAGTCACGGGCTGGATCGAGGTCCAGGACCGATTGCAGGTAGCGGACTGGCATCCTGAGGCCGGACTCGATCTCTCAGGCCGGTCGCTGCCCGTCGCGGTCTGTCCAATCTGGAGTAGATTTCCATTCAGGGTGCCAGTCGACAACGCACGGATACGGGTGAGCCTGTCAGAGCTCACCCGTATCCGTTGCTGCTAGTCGAGCGGTTTTAGATTGTTGGAGCTCAACGCTCTACTGCCAAGGCTACGCCTTGACCACCACCGATACAGAGGGTTGCCAGACCCTTCTTGGCATCGCGCCGAATCATTTCATGCACCAGGGTTACCAGAATGCGGCAACCTGAGGCCCCGATAGGGTGGCCGATGGCGATGGCGCCACCGTTCACGTTGACCTTGCTAGCATCCCACCCCAGTTCCTTGCCAACGCTCAGGGACTGGGCAGCGAAAGCCTCGTTGGCTTCGATCAGGTCGAGTTCGTCCAAGCCCCAGCCAGCCTTTTCCAGGCAACGACGGGTAGCGGAAACCGGACCGATGCCCATGATGGCTGGATCGACACCTGCATTGGCATAGGCCTTGATACGTGCCAGAACCGGTAGGCCGAGCTCCTTGGCTTTCTCGGCGCTCATCAGCAGCACGGCGGCAGCGCCATCGTTGATGCTGGATGAGTTGCCTGCGGTTACGGATCCGTCTTTCTTGAAGGCCGGCTTGAGCTTTGTCAATGCTTCGAGAGTGGTTTCGGCACGTGGTTGTTCGTCGGTGTCGAAAACGATCGGATCACCCTTGCGCTGGGGGATCGAGATGGGGGTGATTTGGCTCCGGAAATGACCGGCTTCGATTGCGGCCACCGCCTTTTGCTGGGACGCTGCAGCGAAGGCGTCCTGTTCCTCCCGGGAGATACCGAATTTCTCGACAAGGTTTTCCGCAGTGATACCCATGTGATAGTTGTTGAAGGCATCCCACAGGCCATCCTGAACCATGCTGTCGAGCAGGTTGGCATGGCCCATGCGCAGGCCTGTGCGTGCACCAGGAAGGACATAAGGCGAAAGGCTCATGTTTTCCTGGCCGCCGGCGATGATCACGTCGGCGTCGCCACAGCGAATGGCTTGGGTGGCGAGATGCAGGGCCTTGAGGCCGGAGCCGCAAACTTTGTTCAGAGTCATGGCGGGAACGGTGTGGGGCAGACCCGCTTTGATCACCGCTTGGCGGGCAGGGTTCTGGCCTGCGCCGGCTGTGAGCACCTGACCCAGAATCACCTCATCGACCTGTGCAGCATCCAGCTTGGTCTGTTCGAGCAAGTGACGGATCACTGCTGCGCCCAGTTCAGCGGCAGGAATGTTGGCCAAGGATCCCTGGAAGCTGCCTACTGCAGTCCGGGTTGCAGCGACGATTACAACCTCTTTCATGAAGGAAACACCTCGTATGAATGGGGGAGTCTGATCGGGAAGCCTAGCAGCCTCCCGAGAGACGTCATTGCATGTTCAGACCGCCGTTGATGGAGAAGTCGGCACCAGTGGCATAGGCAGCCTCATCGGAAGCCAGCCAGGCAACCATGCTGGCGATTTCCTCGGGCTTGCCGAGGCGGCCTACCGGAATGCCGGCAGCGATCTGCTCGAGAACTTCCGGACGCATGGCGCCGGTCATTTCGGTGAGGATGTAGCCGGGAGAGATGGTGTTGACGGTCACGCCCTTGCTGGCCACTTCGCGGGCCAAGGCCATGGTAAAGCCGTGGATACCGGCCTTGGCTGCAGAGTAGTTGGTCTGGCCAAACTGGCCGCGTTGGCCGTTAATGGAGGAGATGTTGATGATGCGGCCCCAGCCTTTGCCGAGCATGTCTTCGATGACCTGCTTGGTGGCATTGAACATGCCGTTGAGGTTGGTGCTGATCACGGCATTCCAGTTTTCCGGCGTGAGTTTGCGGAAGCTGGCGTCGCGGGTTATGCCAGCATTGTTAACCAGTACGTCGATCGTACCGACACGCTCTCGCAGCTCGGCAAAGGCGCGTTGGGTGCTTTCCCAGTCGGTCACGTCGTGCTCGCAGGCTTCGAAGCTGAAACCGTTGTCGCGCTGGGAGGCGAGCCAGCCATCCTTGCGCTTGGACTGCGGGGTACATCCGACGATTACGGTGAAGCCTTCCTTATAGAGACGTTGACTGATCGAAGTCCCGATCCCGCCCATTCCGCCCGTTACAAATGCAATTCGTTGATTGCTCATAGATTTCCCTTCCTTTTGTCGGAGACCCTGGCGACTCTCGACTGCAAAAAGCAGCACGTAAGCTGCGCAGTGTCGGTAGTGTTGCGGCTTACGGGAGCTGATTCTCCGGCTGGCCAGCGTTTTAGGGTAGTGCCCGGTGGTGACATCGTACTGGCTATCGGTGACACCCTTCGGCAGATTTTCTGGGTGACTTTTCTGCCGCGATGTGGACAACTCTTGTATCTGTCGCATGTGTCGTCGGCATGTGGCGAGTCAGGAACGGTTTATAGAGGGGCGGCGATTCCTGTGGTCGGCAAGGAGGCGCGTGCGGCTGGTTCAAGCACAGGAGCGATGAGGTAGATTTGAGCGGATGAAGCAGGGAGGTTTGCGGTAATGGACGTTTCGATGTTGAGCCACCTCGCAGGCGTGCCCGATGCATGAGACGCTGTTTACGGCCCGTTTGGGTTGGAGCGAGCTCGGCGGCAGGAACTAGAATGCTTGGGGTGTTGGTTTCTCCACATGTGTTTGGTCTTTTAGGTCCATGGAAAAGAGCGCGGGAAGGGATATGTTTACAGTCAGTGTGAGTTATGCACGACTCGTCGAGGAGACGCTTGGGGCTGAAGGTTTGGACGTTGGGAGTCTGCTTAGGGAGTTGGATTTAAGCCCGGGCATCTTCAAGGATATAGCCGGTTGCAAGGTACAGGACCTTGCGAGAGTCCTGAGTCGGGCGGTCCTGCAGACCGGCAATCCGGACATTGGGCTCAAGGCCTACGGGCCACCCCTTTCAAGGTCTTTACGTAAACTCCCTTCCCTAAAGCCATCAAGAGGGCAAGGCGGTGTGGGACGAGATTCTGGCGCGATTCGAGAAGCAGGCACCGGCCAGCGTCATGGCACGGCTGGTGTTGGAACGGGCGATGCCGGCTGCCTGGGTCGACGAAGTGTTCGAGACCAACCGGCAGCGCCAGTATCCCCGGGAGCTGCTGTTTTCCACCGTCGTCGAGCTGATGTCGCTGGTTTCCCTGGGGCTGCGCCCTTCGCTGCATGCCGCCGCGCGCCAGATGGACCACCTGCCCGTATCGCTGGCGGCGCTGTACGACAAA
>NZ_FOFJ01000081.1 GCF_900110885.1 Azotobacter beijerinckii
GACGATCGATGCCCGGCAGATTGCCGAGCTGTACCGTCGGCGCTGGCGTATCGAGGGAATGTTCCAGCGCCTGGAGTCGGTCCTGCAGAGCGAGATCCGCAGCCTGGGCCATCCCCGGGCGGCGCTGCTGGGGTTTGCCGTGGCGGTGCTGGCCTACAACCTCCTGGCGGTGCTCAAGCGCAGCGTGGAACAGGCACATCGCGAACGGCTTCCCGAGGGCTGGGAGGCGTCCCCCTACCACCTGGCGGTGCAGGTCAGAAGCCGTTACGAGGGGATGCTCGTCGCGCTGGCGGTGGAGCACTGGCCCGCCTGGGCCGACGATTCGGCCAACACACTGGCACAGCGCCTGTGCCGCGACGGCTCGCGCCCATGTCTCCACCGACCGCCTCATCAAGGCCTCGAAAAGTAAAAGACCTTGAAAGGGGTGGCTCTAGAACCTAAAAAATATAAAAAGCGCTTTGCCATCATCTAATGTGAACAAAGCGCAGCGCTGGCTGCCATCCCAAAAAGGACACCCGAAGATGGCCATTACTTTTATCATTCCAGGGCAGGAACAACTGACCCGTTCCAGCGGCGCGCCACTTGCTCTGCCTGCTGGCCTCACTGAAGGCACTATCAAACATTCCGTGCAAGTCGCGGTTCAGCGTGGTGGGGCAGCAGGCGAGGTCTCGGTGAGTGCTGAGCCAGGCACGGACATTGTCGCCATTTATGTGGCAAATGGCCCGGTTCTGCTGCTCCATCCAGAAAGCGCTCAAGACTTGTTTCTCGCCCAAAGCAGCCCGCCGCAGCGTAGCGGGCAAAGTGTGGCGAATGGGGTGCGAGTGCCCGCTGTGCTGCAATGGGATGGTCTGGCAAATCAAAATGTGACGACCAGCGGCGCCACCCGTGGGTTTATCGGCAAGGTGTTTGTCGGGCTGATTCAGATCATCACCAGTATCGGCAAAGATTCGGCGGCCCACCTGACGGCCGCATTGGCCGTGAAGAAGGTCGACAGCCAGGTCGACCCCGGGCTCTATCGCTTGAACGCCAAGGTGCTGAACAAGCTTAAGGGCACCCAGTCTGTGCAAACAAAAGATATCGTGCTGGGTGCCAAGCCCATGCTGGTTCTGCTGCACGGTACTTTCTCCAACACCCAAGGTACCTTCGGCAAGCTGTGGGCGGAGCACCCCGCGAAGGTCGCCAGCCTGTTCCAGCACTATAGCGGTGTCTATGCGCTTGAGCACCCGACCCTTGGCGCAAGCCCGATCCAGAATGCCATGGAGCTGGCGAGCGTGTTGCCTGACGGCGCGGAGGTCCACCTATTGTCACATTCGCGGGGAGGGCTGGTGGGAGAAGTGCTTGCCAGGGTTTGCGGCGACGCCGACCTGAAGTTGGATGACTTCAGCGCCCAGGCTCCCGGCGCGGATTATCAACAGCAGCGTGAGGACCTGCAGCAGCTTATCGGTATCGCCCGCAGGAAGAAACTCAAGGTCAAGCGTTTCGTCAGGGTCGCCTGCCCAGCGCGCGGTACGCTGCTGGCGTCCAGTCGGCTGGACGCTTATCTGTCGGTGTTCAAATGGAGCATGGAGTTGATAGGGCTACCGGTGCTGCCGGAAATGGTCGGCTTTCTCGCCGAAGTTGCGAAGTCTCGTACTGATCCTGAATCCATCCCCGGCCTTGCTGCGCAGATGCCCCAAAGCCCGCTGGTGCAATGGCTACACGCGATCGAAGGGCCTATCGCGGGCCAGCTGCGGGTAATCGCGGGGGATATGGAAGGCGACTCGGTTGTCTGCTGGTTGAAAACGCTGCTGTCCGACACCTACTTTTGGACGGACAACGATCTGGTGGTGCAAACCAGCTCCATGTACGGCGGCGCACCGCGTAACGAAGTCGCCACCTTTGTGCTTGACCGCGGCAGCGGTGTGTCGCATTTCTCATACTTCAGCAACCCGCGTACGGCAGAAGCCATCGTCAATGGCTTGGTGCTGGATGACCCTCAAGGGTTCCGCCCCATTGGGCCGCTGTCGTGGGAGGGGCGGTCGGCGTCGGGTGATCGCGGTCGTGCGAGCGACAAGCCAATGAGCGACAAGCCGGCAGTGTTTATTCTGCCGGGGATCTTGGGCAGCAATCTCAAAGTGGATGATCGGCGAATCTGGGTAGGCCCCTGGTTAATCAACGGCCTCGACAAGCTCGCTTATCAAGAGGGCATGCCCGATGAGGTAAAACCCGATGGGCTCGTGAATATGGTCTATGAGGACCTAGCGAAATTTCTCGGCGACAGCCATCAGGTGATTGAGTTCGGCTACGATTGGCGTTTGCCGCTGGAAAACGAAGCCGTGCGCCTGGCAGATGCCGTACAGGCCGCGCTCGACGCGCGCCAGACTAGCGGGCAACCTGTTCGCCTATTGGCTCACTCCATGGGCGGAATGCTCGCGCGTACGTTTTTGCTGGAGCGGCCACTGGTCTGGAAACGAATGATGGACCATCCGCGCGCCTGCCTGCTGATGCTCGGCACACCCAATGGTGGTTCGTGGGCGCCGATGCAGGTGCTGTCTGGTGACGACTCCTTCGGCAATGGACTGGCCTTCGCCGGCGCACCATTTCGCGCCAATGAGTCCCGCCAGCTGATGGCCAACTTTCCCGGTTTTATTCAACTGCAGGCCAGCCTGCTCGATCCCGTACACAATCTTGCTGACACCAAGGCTTGGCAGGCACTAGCCGACAGGGACCGAGCCTGGCTTGAGGAGCGGAGCCGGTGGCACCGGTTGCCTATTCAAAAGGATTACTACGCCTGGGGTGTTCCCACACCCAGCGCCTTGAAAAAGGCTGTGAGTCTGCGCGAGAAGCTCGATAAGCAGGACATGACTCCCTACTGCAACAAGATGCTGTTGGTGGTCGGGCATGCTCAGTTCACTCCGGATGGCTATGAAATAGACCCTCAAAATGGCTTCAATTACCTGGACGCCCAGCACGGCGGTGATGGTCGCGTGACCCTGCGCAGTGCATTGTTGCCGGGCGTACGAACTTGGACTCTAGATTGTGCTCACGGCGACTTGCCCAAGCAAAAATCAGCTTTCAAAGCATTTCTTTCTCTGCTCAAGACCTCGCGCACCACCGCTCTAAAAGAGCTGAGCAGCAGCATAAGCCGAGGGACGGTAGAGGTCGCCGTAGAACCGACCCGCTATGTTCGCAGACGGCCGGCGTGGGGAAACATTGTGGCGCCGCCACTTAGCGTCGATCAGATGTTCGGTGTCGTATCTGAGGCTAACGACTCCAGAGTAAATCCAGAGTTACCGTCGCTGGCCATTACTGTTATCAACTGCAACTTAAAATTTACCCGCGACCCCTTGATCATCGGCCACTACGTCAGCACTGACCTGACGGGCAGCGAGCGGGTGGTTGACGAGATGGTCGGTGGCCTGCTGGCCGATGCGCTGAAAATAGGCCTGTACCCATTGCAGCCATGCTCCAACCAAGTCTTCATGAATATATCTATCAATGGTGAAAACCCCTTACAGCTGCCCCGACCCGAAGCTGCCATCGTCGTGGGCCTGGGTGCGGAAGGCAAGTTGCGCTCCAGCGACTTGATTCAAACAGTCCGTCAGGGGGTGCTGGCCTGGGCGCAACGACTGGTCGAACAACACTATGGCGTCCCGGTGCACTTTGAAATCGCCTCCGCCTTGCTTGGCAGTGGCGGAACAGGGATGTCGCCTGGCCAGGCGGCGGGCCTGATCGCCCAAGGGGTCAGGGAAGCCAACAAACGCTTGCAGCAAAAGAGTTGGCCAATCGTGAACCATCTTCACCTGACAGAGCTGTACCTGGATCGTGCCACTGAAGCTTGGCGCGCGGTGCAGGTATTGGGCATTTCCAGGCCCAATGAATATGTGGTCACGCCTACCATCCAAAGGGGTACGGGCTGGTTGCGCCGGCCGCTAGAGGGCGGCTACCGCAGCACTAGTTACGATTTCATCTCTGCCATCACCGAATACGACCAGAATAACCAGCCACTTATTGCTTACACCTTGGATACCAAGCGCGCGCGCGCGGAGGTCCGCGCCCACGCGACTCAAGGAGCCTTGTTGCGAGAATTGGTAAGCTCGTCGTCCAACCAGCGGACCGGCAACTCCAACATCGGCCAAATCCTGTTCAAGCTGCTCATCCCCATAGAAATGGATGCCTATCTAAGCGGCAGCACTGAATTCCAGATGGAATTGGACAGCTCCACCGCCGGGATTCCCTGGGAGCTGCTGGACACCGTGCGCGAGCGCAACACGTCTACCTATGATTTGAAGATGCCTTGGTCCATTCGCGCCAAACTGCTGCGAAAATTGCGTACCCAAACCTTCCGTACGCAGGTTGCCGACGCCACGCCCGAAGCTGATGTGTTGATCATCGGCGAGCCCGCCACCGATACCACCCGCTATCCGAGGTTGCCGGGGGCGCGCGCCGAGGCCAGAGCGATAGCCGAATTGTTCAAGGCCACACTGGATACTGACCGCGTCAATGAGCTGATCGCCGAGGATACCGATCCCTGCCTGAAAGTGAACGCCTTGGCTGTTACTAGCGCACTGCTTGAGCGCGACTGGCGTATCGTGCATATCGCCGGCCATGGCGAGCCTCCGGAACTGGAGGGGGCACTGCCCAAAAAAGCGGGCGCCCCAGAACCCAAGATCCTTGACCCAAGAGGGGTTGTGCTATCCAACGACATCTTTCTTGGCCCACGGGAAATGCAAGGCATGCGGGTGGTGCCTGAGCTGGTATTTATCAACTGTTGCCATCTCGCCGCAGCTGACTCCGCTGACCTGCAAAAACTACCTCATTTGTGTTACGACCGCGCCCGCTTCGCCGCCACCGTCGCCGAGGCGCTTATCGGCATTGGCGTGCGCTGTGTGATCGCCGCTGGCTGGGCGGTGGAAGATGGTCCCGCCAGTGAATTTGCCACCAGCTTTTATACCGAATTGTTGCTCGGAAGGCGCTTTATCGATGCTGTGGCCGCCGCCCGCGAAGCAGCATGGCTGAACTCGCCCTCCAGCAACACTTGGGCCGCCTACCAATGCTATGGCGACCCCGATTGGGTATTCGTCAAGGGCAGCGAAGACGCCAATCAGCCAGAACCGATCACCGAACAGGGCCTGGACAGCATTGCTTCGGCGCAAGCGCTGATCGTGGCCTTGGAGCTGGCGGTCGACGATAGCCGCTATAAAAAAGTCGACAGGGGCCGTGTGCTGGATACCATTGAATATCTGGAAGCACGCTTCGGCCAGATCTGGGGCGAAATAGGCGAAGTCGGTGAGGCATTCGCCCAGGCGTGGGCAGAAGCCGGCGACACAGAAAAAGCTATTGCCTGGTTCGAACAAGCCATCGGCGCCAACGATGGCAGTGCCAGCCTCAAGGCCAGCGAACAGCTGGGTGAACTACGGGCGCGGATGGCCTGGGCCAAAGTCACCGGCGCTGCCGAAAACAACGGAGAGCAATTGGTGAAGGTGCTCAGCAATGCCCGCAAAGAAACAGCGGATGCTATCGAAGTCCTCACCCGTGTGTATAAGGTGCAACCCACCCTTGGCCGCACCAGCTTGTGCGGCGCAGCGTACAAACGATTGGCGATGATTGAATTATTGGCGAACGACGCCCAAGCTGAACAAAAAGCCCTAGAGCAAATGAAAGCATACTACTCCGAAGCCGAAGCCCAGGCCAACACCAGCGACGCAGAGCTTGCCTACCACCCAACCTTGGAGCGGATTGCCGCAGAGCTTTTCAGCAGTGATAGCGCACGCATCGTTGATGAGTTGGAAAACTTTCAACAGCGCCTGAACCTTTTGGTAAAGACAAACCCAGACTTCGAAAACGTAGTGGCACTGATCCTAGCCAACCTTTACCAGGCTTTGGCCGACAAAAAGCTGGAGGAAAACTTGCCAATGCTGCTCAGCGAGCTGGACAATTTACACGCGCGTGTACCTGCGATATTGAAATGGAGTGAGGTGCAGAGTCAGGCAGAGTTCGTCCTTTGGCGCTATGCGAGACAGGCCGAAAAGGCAGAAAGCGCCGCAGTTCAAGTATTGAACAAGCGCTTGAAGGAGTGGGTACAGCCGGCATCTAAGTAGAATTTGGCCTCCCCATGAGGCACTGTCACGTTGTTGGCAGGTTGACGGAGATGTGGCAACAATCCCGGATATGAAACGAACCACCCTGCAGCACGACGCATCCGCCACCGATGCCATTTCCTATGCTGGCTACCGCTTCCCACCCGAGGTGATCGGCTATGCGGTGTGGCTGTACTACCGTTTCCCCTTGAGCCTGCGCATGGTCGAAGAACTGCTGGCTGCGCGTGGCATCGAGCTGACCTACGAGACGGTACGGCGCTGGTCGGTGAGGTTTGGCCTGGGCATTGCCCGGCGTATTCGCTCGACCGCGTTGGCCCGAGGCGACAAATGGCACCTCGATGAGGTGGTCGTCTCCCTCAGCGGCAGGAAACACTGGCTGTGGCGCGCGGTGGACCAGCACGGTGCAGTGCTCGATGTACTGGTGCAGAGCCGGCGCGACAGGCAGGCGGCCAGGCGGCTCATGCGCAAGCTGCTCAGGAAGCACGGTCGCGCTCCGCGTGTACTAATCACCGACAAGCTCGGGAGTTACGCGGCGGCGAACAGGGAAATGGGGTTGAACGTTGAACACCGCCAACATAAAGGCTTGAACAACAGCCCTTTCAAGGTCTTTGCGTAAACTCTCCCGATAATCGATCGGGAGGGCAAGGCGATGAGGGATGCGATGCTGGCGCGATTCGAGAAGCAGGCACCGGCCAGCGTCATGGCGCGTCTGGCACTGGAGCGGGCGATGCCAGGCTGCCTGGGTCGACGACGTGTTCGAGAACCACCGGCAACGCCAGTATCCACGCGAGCTGCTGTTTTCCACAGTCCGCCGGCAAGCTGTTCCTGCTGCGGGCCGCGATCCAGCTGGCTCGGGCGCTCGCTGCCGGTCTGCGAAGTCGTCCATCCGCGCGAGGGCCCCGCGTTGCCAGCAGCGCCTGCTCGAGGCGCTCGCGGCGATGTTGCCGACCGACTGCACGCCCATCCTGGTCACCGATGCCGGCTTCCAGCGGCCCTGGTTCCAGGCCGTCATTTAGGTGAATCTGGTCGGGCGACAACTATCCTGACACCGGGGGCCTGGGCGCATCTGCCTACCGCTTCAACTCGATCTGCGCACGCTGCCTGCGCGACTCCTCGAAGAAAAATAATCCGACATTTTACCATGCATCCCCATGGCAAGCTTCCAAAACACGGGAGCTTGCACGATTCGCAGCAGCGGAAAACCAGGAAAAATTTTCGTTCAGGTATTTAAGCCACTTGAGCTCCATTGGGTTTACACTCCCGCATAATCGATGAATCCCTTGTTAATTTCCGCAAACTTTCTGGTTAGCCGATAAACGCCACCGCCCTCGCGAGTCTTGCTTGCATCCGTGTTACCTTCGATGGTGGTAATTAAACCACCCACAACATGTTCCACTAGACCTGTGTGACCGAGGCCACCTCCGTGATCCATGATGAAAATCATGCCGGCTTTGACTAGTGACGGATCATTCACCGCCTGCGACGAAGCCATGCGCCGTCCCCCACGAGACGGAGCACGCCGCCAATGGTCAAGACAGCCAGCGGTCTTGACCATCGGATTGGTGCGCCCGATTGTCCCAGCAGCCTCTTCAAAACAGTAATATACAAACGCGCAACACCATGCAACTCCAAGCGGTGCTCCCACGCAGCGGAGGTAAGTATCCACCTGTGGACCGCGATTGGAATTTCTTGGCACCTCCAGCACCCTTCTGGCCGCCTCTCCCCCTGCAGTCTTGAGCACCTGTTGGAGTAGAGGGTCACCCGGATTGGCGCTGGTGGCAACGGTACCCTTGCCGAACAAAGCTTCCCAGGTCAGCGAGCCAACTTCTCCATCCTGTTTGAGTGGCCGCCCTTCCCCGTCCACATTCCGCGCCTGAAACAACTTCACAGCCTGCTTCATTTTTGGACCGAAATTGCCATCCATCAGATCTAGATGCAAGTCCGGATCGTTTCCGATCCCCAGTGAGATATTCAACTTCTCCTTCAGCGCCTTGACGATTACAACGTCCTGCTCGCCTACTTTGACGATGCGGCGGGGATAGTCCATGTCACTCTTCCTTCACTTTCGGTGCGGTGGTAAAGGCCAGCTCTGTTGTATACTCAAAAATAGTCTTTCAGATGCGAACGAAGCTGCTCGTGCGAGCTGTAGTGGAGCGCCTCCGAATCCGGAAAAATCGCACGCTAAGGAAAAAGCCCCTTCTGCCTCGAAGTGGCATCCCTGAAATCCGTGTCATTCCTGGCTTTGGCTTTTCCATAAGAGCAAGAAAACAGGCTTTTTCAGAGTTTCCATAAGGATGCGACCTGTTAGGTTGAAGTCATAGAAGTCGGCGTAAGGTGTATCGGCGAATAGGGGGTTACAGAAAGCGCACTTAATAAGCCCTACAAGTCCTACCACCTGCGCTCAGTGTCTTCTTCCCAAGCATCTGCCTCGGTATGCCCTCTCGACTTGGATAACCACGTTTTATTTAAAGGTTGCTGATGTGTGGCCTGATGCTTTATGGCAACTAGCTATCCTCGCTATCAAAGCTAGACGCCCCTGCGCGAGTCGTCACTCTCCCTTCGCACAAAAACTTCATGCGTGATGCGGTTCGGTGTAAGCCTCTCACCTCACAAGGGCACGGCTGGCCTGGTATTCGACTAGGCCCAGGTGATTCCGCAACGGAGGCGCTGCGTGATGATCGAGCCACGCGGGGCGCGTCCGTCGGCGGCCCGTTTAAAACTCCCGATAAACCGTTATCGCAGATAGTGGCCATAGCTTGGCGCAGGCGCTGGTAACCGAGAGCTGGCCTGGCGGCAGGAGGTCCACCGGAAAGCGCAGGAGCCTGGGTGATTTTGTGGAGATCACTCAGGTTCTGAGTCGACTTCTGCCGCTCATGACAGGCCGGTTCAGCGAGGCGGTGGATTGAGGCGGGTGTCGAGGGCAAAACGCTCCTGCAGGACTTGCTCGTACAGCCCTTCCGCCAGCGCGGGATTCATGACGATGTTCCAGCTGTGGCGGGATACGGTCGACGGGATCAGGACGAAGGGATGTTGCGCCAGCAACTCATCGCCAAACCGCTGCTGGTCAAGGCTCGGCGTGCCGGGGATCAGCCAGTTGGGGTTGGGCACCTCGTCGGGATCGACGCGATAGACCCGCGAGGGGTCGAGTAGGCGCGCGGCCGTGAGCACATGCGGCACCGTGTCGAGTGCCCGGAAGCCCTTGTGCACCGCCACCTCGAGGATCGCCGTCGAAGGATCGGCGGACGCATAGACCGCCCGGACGCCTTTCGAGTTCCAGCGGCCACCGCCCAATTCGGCCCCTATGCCGCTGTTCCAGCTGCCCGCATGCTCTTTTCTGTCCAGCCGCCAGAGGTAGGCCTCCCCGTTCCAGGGTAGTGCCGCCATCAGGAGTAGACCCCGTACTGCAGACGAGTCAGAAAGTCCTCGACCAGCTCGAAGCCGACCTGGGTCGTGAGCAGGTCGATGGGCGCACGCCCCTCGAGGCCCATGGCCGGCGTCACCATCCACTTCGCGGCCTCCTGGCGATCGCCCAACACCTCTTCCGCCTTGCTCAGTACCTCGGCAAAGCACCAGGCGCGGCTGCTTTGCTCGGCCGACAGCGGCTCGGGGTGCTTGATGCGCCGCTGGAAGGTTCGCTCCGACATGCCGATCACCTTGGCGAAGACCTGCCGGTCTTTGAGCAGACCGACGCTCTGCACGAGGGCGATCACCGTCTCCGAGGGAAAACCTTTCTCGATCAGCTCGTGGAGTTCGAACGCCGTGCGGGCCTTCGGCGGCTTGCTGCCGAACAACAGCTGCAGCGGCCTGGTCGGGTCCTGGGCCTGGCGGGGCCGGATTGCTTCGGGGGTAGCCATCGTTGTGTCGTCTCCACGTTACGCCATTTGGCAAAAGTATACCGCCAAATGGCGTAATATGTGATGCCGGCAAAATGCCTCATGCCGCTGCCAGTGAGGGGACCGAAAAAAGCTTGGAAAAACCCCCGTTTTTCCTAATTTCCGGCAAAAAAGTGGCTCGATAGCGCCGCACAAGCCCCCTCGAAATCTGAAAAATCACTCCCCAGCGCAGTCACGCGCTTCCCACCCCAGGAGTGAAAAACCATGCAAGCCATCAACAAATCGCACGTTCAAACCCTCGCTCTCGTCGCCCTGATGATCGGCGCCGGCGCCGCCATGGCCGGCACCGGATCGACCACCTTCGACAGCGTCTGGACCACCATCACCGACTGGATGCAAGGTACCCTCGGCCGCGTACTGGTCGGCATGATGATCCTCACCGGCATCGGCGCCGGCGTTCTGCGTCAGACCCTGATGTCCTTCGTCGTCGGCGTGGGCGGCGGTGTCGGCCTGTACGCCGCGCCGGACATCATCGAGTCGATCATGACCGCCACCGTCCCGGCTGCCGTCGAGGCTGCCGAAGCCCTCCTGGCGCTGCCCATCACCATGTAAGCCAGCGCTTTTTTCCGCCCCCCTTTCAGGCCATAAAATCGCCGGAAAAGGGGGCTTTTTTTTGTCCCGACTTTATAGCCTGAGGGTACTTCCTCAGGAGATAACCCCCATGCGTCAACCTCTCTACGCCGCCGCGTTTTTTTCCCTCTGCTCCCTCGCCGGTGCCGTTTTCGCCCAGCCTTCCCAGCCTGCCCAGCCCTCGTGGATCGACTCCGACAGCCTCGTCCTGTTGCCCGCCACGGCCGTCTTCGCCATCGAGAAGAACGGCAAGTTCGCGGTCATGACCGACACCGGCCGCTTCATCATCCAGGGCACCGTCTACGACGTGTGGGCCCAGAAAGAGCTGAAGACCCTGGCGGACGTTCGCCATGCGGTTCAGTACGTGCCCCTCGACAAGACCCACCTGGGCTTCGGCGATCTGGCGCCGCTGCGCATCGGGCACGGCGACAAGGCCATCACGCTGTTCGCCGACCCGGCCTGCACCTACTGCAAGGAACTCATGCAGGAGGCCCGCACCGGCCTGCCCGAGGGCTACCGCCTGGATGTGCTGATGCTGCCGATCCTGACCCCGCGCAGCGCCAGCCGCACGAAAGAACTGCACTGCGCCGAGGACCCGGCGGCGGCCTGGCAGGCGACGGTCGCCGGCGACCTCGACACGCCCCTGGCGCAGAAGCCCGACGGGGCGTGCGATCTGGAGGTGATCGGCAAGCGCCGCCTCACCGCCCAGTTTCTCGGTGCCCGCAACGTTCCCTACCTCATCCGCGACGACGGCCTGACCCGCGAGGGCAAGCCGGCCGAAGGCCTGCGCGCCTGGATCGAAGCCCGTTCGTCGAACTGAAGGAGTCCCCCATGCTGTCCAAACTGATGACCCATATTCCGCGCCTGTCCAAGCTGATCGGCGCCTTGGCCTATGACCCCGACCAGGCGTTGTTCCAGCTCGAAGGCAAGCGGATCGGCTTCGGCTTCCTGTGCTCGCCCCTGGCCGGGAGCAACGGCGACGAGGGCGATCGCCTGAAGGCGGGCCTGGCCCTGGAATGGCCGGAAGGCTCCACCATCCAGTTCAGCCTGATCTGCACCGAGAACATCAACCGGGTCAGGACCGGCTATCTGAAGCTGCGCCAGGTCGCCCGCGAGTCCGGTCGCTTCGCCGTGGACCATGACACCCTGGAGCTGCTGGCCACGGCGACCCAGGCCCGCGCCGAGTATTTCGCCGAGCGCACCCTGCGCCCGGTGGATAGCGTCTCCGGGGTGAAGATCCGCGACCAGAAGCTGGTCATCGCGATCACCCTGCCGATCAAGGAGGCCTTGCCCAGCGACAGCGAAGGCGCCATGGCCCGCGAGCTGGCCGATGGACTGGGGGCCGCGCTGGAGAGCTGCGGCCTGGCGCCGGTCGCCTTGACCAACCACGCCTACAAGGAAATTTTCTCCTCGGTACTCAACCAGGGCCCCGACGCCTCCTGGCGCCTGGACCCCGACATCAAGGCCGACCTGGACAAGCCGATCAACGAGCAGCTGCTGGACTACAACCGCAGCCTCGACGTGCGCAAGGACCACCTCCAGCTCGGCGACGACTGCTTCGCCAAGACCCTGTCGGTCAAACGCTACCCGGACATCATGTGGCAGGGCGATGCCACCCAGTATCTGGCCGACCTCCTCTCGCAGCGGGGCGGGGTCCGCGGCAACTGCGTGATCACCATGACCCTCTACTTTCCGCCGCAGCTGGAGACCAAGGACAAGCTCACCAAGCGCCGGCAGTGGGCGATCAACCAGTGCAGCGGCCCGATGGTCAAGTTCGTCCCCATGCTGGTCAAGCGCAAGGAGGCCTACGATGTCCTGTTCGAGGATCTGGACCGGGGCGCCCACAACGTCCAGGCCAACATGACGGTCGTGGTGTTCGGCAAGAACCGCGAGGAGCTGGTCCAGGCGACCTCGAACGCCCGGACCCATTTCGCCACGCAGAACTTCACCCTCATGGAGGACAAGTTCTGCCTGCTGCCCGTGTTCATCAACGCCCTGCCCCTGTGTGCGGACGCGGACGCCATCCGCGATCTGTTCCGCTTCCGGACC
>NZ_FOFJ01000063.1 GCF_900110885.1 Azotobacter beijerinckii
CCCCGACCGGCCGTGCCCCCGCTGAGCTCGCCACCGAGATAGGCATCGTCGACCTGGACCCGGCCTTCGAGGACATAGCACGCCTCACGCAGGGTCATCGCCTGCATCAACTTGTGCTGGATAAGCCATGCCGTCGGGTAGCTGACCCCCAGGTGACGTTTGAGTGCGAGTGCAGACAACCCGGTCTTGGCCTGACTGAGGAGGTAGATCGCCAGGAACCACAGGCTCAGCGGCAACTTGGTGCCCTGCATTACCGTGCCGGCGATCAGCGAGGTCTGATGCCGGGTTGGAACTGGATTCGGTTCATGGACATGGATCGCCCCTCCATGAAGTCTGTTCATATATCCAGTGTAGGCGTTGCCGAGTACCTGTAGGGCTTCTGGCTGAGGCTCATTGCTAATCAGGATTCTTCTTGGATTGCTGGGTCTGACCAGCCGGCACAGCCAGCTGAATGTTTATTCCCTCAGTGCTGGATCTGCCAGGGATACCTTCCGGATTTGCTGTTCCAAGGGAATCATTGGGGACTCCTTCATTACCTTGGGGAGTTTTCCCATGGTTGAACTCGTCGTACAGCAAGTCATCGACTGCGCCCGGTCGCTGGCGCGTGAGTAGGGTTTTGCGGTCTGCATCGCGACCGCCACCTCATCGAGGTGCCACTGGTCGCCTCGGGCCAACGCAGTCGAGCGAAAATACCGCCGGGCAATGCCCAGACCAAAGGTCACCGACCAACGCCGTACCGTCTCATAGCTGCCGCCCTACAACCCGATCGAGCAGGCCTTCGCGAAGCTGAAGGCGCTGCTGTGCAAGGCCGCCGCCCGCACGATCGATATCGGCACATTGCTGGAGCGATTTCCGTCCACCGAACGCAAATGCTATACCTATTATTACGACTATGGCCGGTTAGGATGAAAACGCTCTAGACATCTTACAGATTGTGGAAAGGACATGAGCACTTTAGCATCTTGGAGATTCCCCATGCCGATGAACTAACCGCTGCACGCCAGGCTCTTGCTGCAGGGTGGCTCGTTTCATAGCTGGGATCGCCACATCTCCGTCAACCTGCCAACAACGTGACAGTACCCTCGGACATAGCCTTTCCGGATCAGGCCCTGTCCGCCTCCAGCCAGGACTGCAGCGCCTTAACCACCAGCCCGTGATCCTCCCACTGCGGCAGGCCTGACAGGGTCAGGGCCCCGATCAGTTCCCCGTTGCTTAGGCGTAGCGGAAAGCTGCCGCCGTGGGCCGCATACTCCCGCGCATCGATATGGGGCTGGGTTTCGAACTCCCGCCCCTTGCCGCGGTTGTACTCCCCCAGATACAGCGAGCTGTGCCCGTAGCGTAGCACTGTATTGCGCTTGCGCCGGATCCAGTCATGGTTGTCGGCACAGGAGCCCGGCAGGGCGGCGCTGAAGACAACTTGGCCATAGGCGTGGATCTCCAGAACGGCCGGAGCCTGGGTGGCGGCCGCGAGCCGATATAGCTGCTGGCCCAGTTGCCAGGCCGCGGCAAGATCGAAAGCGGGCAACTGCAAGTGCGCTTCCTGCTCCAGCAGTTCGGACGGGGTCATCGGGTCACCTCCAGGGTTCGGCCCTTTTGATGGCTGCGGCAGGCCAGTTCGATCAGCCGGATGCCCTGCAGGGCATCCGCGGGGCTGACCGGTGGCGGCAGGCGACGCTGTAGGGCCTGCACCAGTTGCTGGTAGAACAGCTGGTAATTGCCGGCCAAGGTCGTCAGCGTCCGGGTTTCCTGCTCCGAGTGGACGGTGCCATAGTGGCTTGCCGGTTCCAGCCCCCAGTCCGGGCCGCCCGGCAACTCGCCGGCACGCAGCGCATCCTCCTGGGGATCTAGCCCGGACTTATGGTAACTGCCCAGGGTGCCCTGCAGCACGAAACGCAGGGTGGGGGCGGCGCAGAACGGGCTCGAATGCAGCACCACCTCCTTGTCCGGATAATGCAGCTGCAGATGGAAGTAGTCGGTGGCCTCGGCGCCGCTGCGCAATTCGCGACAGCGGGCGCTGATCGCCTCGGGCAGACCGAACAGCACCAGCGCCTGATCGATCAGGTGGGGGCCGAGGTCGTAGAGAATGCCGCCGCCGGGGCCGGCCTGCTCGCGCCAGCGAGCCCTTGGCGTCGGGCGGAAGCGGTCGAAGTGAGACTCGAAATAGCGGATGCCTCCCAACTGCCCGGTGCGCAACAGGTGTTGCAGGGTCAGGAAGTCGCCATCGAAACGGCGGTTGTGATAGACCGCCAGAACCCGCTGCTGCCGAGCGGCTAGAGCCGTCAGCTCTTCGCCTTCCTGCGAGGTAACAACAAAGGGCTTCTCCACCAGCACATCCTTGCCGGCCAGCAAGGCTTGCCGGGCCAAGGAAAAGTGACTGTGGTTCGGCGAGGTGATGACCACCAGATCGGCATCGCTATTGGCGATCAGCTCGCTGCCATCCAGGTAATGCTGCAGCTGCGGATGATCCTGACGCAGCTGTTCCTGTGAGCTGCTGATGGCCACTAACTGCAGTTCCGTCTGGTTTTGAATAAAGGGCAGATGGAAGGTCCGGGCTGAGAGCCCGTAGCCGATAACCGCGGTCTTAATCAACAGAAGCCTCCAGTATGACAATCGGAATCTCGAGATCGGTGAGTGCCTGGTGCAGCGGCCCTGCGGGCAGTGCATCGCAGATCAGTAGATCCAGCCGAGCCAAGTCGCAGACCTGGTGCAACTGCTGCTGATCGAACTTGTCGCTGCCGCCGACTGCGATCAGATGCTCGGACTGGATGATCGCCCGGCGTTTCAGCGCGGCTTCGGCGGCCGTCGGGGCGCTCAGTCCGTGCTCGTTCAGGGCGCAGATCCCCATGACGGCGTGTTGCAGCCGGAACTGTCCCAACTGCCGTTCGGTTTCCGCTCCCAGCATCATGCGCTGCAGCGGATCGAACTCCCCGCCCAGGCCATGGAGGCTGAGCGCCGGGTTCTGGCTCAGCACCTGCAGCGCATCCAGCGCAGCGCTGACCAAGCTGAAGGGCCGGGGCTGTGCAGCCAGCTGTCGGGCCAATTCCAGCAGCGTGCTGCCACTGTCCAGATACAGGCTGGTGCCCGGCTGCAGCACCTCTAGGGTGCGCCGGGCGAGCGCTGTTTTGATTTCATTGCGCGGGCGCTGCAGAAAGGGCAGCGGCTCCACGGCAGGTTCGAGCAATCTTGCCCCGCCCCGAATGCGCTGAAAGCGGGACTGCTCAGTTAGTCTGATCAGATCCCGACGGGCCGAATCACGGGAAATGCCGAAGTGTTGGCAGATTTCGTCCAAGGTAATGCGCTGCTGCTGCTCCAGCAGTCCGGCAATGACATTGAGTCGCTCTTCCTGGGTTATGGTAATCACGTTAAGTTAATATAAGTTATTGTAAGTATTTATAAGCATATATTGATTGAGATGCCTTAGTCAAACGCTCCGAGTTCCAGCTATTTTAAGGTCTTTGTGTACCCCCGATAATCGATTGGGAGGACAAGGCGATGTGGGATGGTCCTGGCGTGGTTCGAGAAGCAGGCACCGGCCAGCGTCATGTCGCATCTGAGACTGGAGCGGGCGATGCCAGGCCGCTTGGGTCGACGAAGTGTTCGAGGTCCACCGGCAACGCCAGTATCCACGCGAGCTGCTGTTTTCCAGAGTGGTCGAGCCGATGTCGCAGGCCTTTTTGAGGCTACACCCTTCGCTGCATGCCGCCGCGCGCCAGATGGACAACCTGTCCGTCAGGCGGCCTGGCCGGTTTCATCGTGCGTCAGGGCGCCGGGTATCCGCGCATCGTTCATGAGGTACCCTGGCATGACCGGGCGGGGTGGAAACGGGACAGGTGCTCAAGCAGGACATCCGGCTGGATGATGGCCAGGCGCCCTGGCGCCGCATCGAGTTGCGCCTGGATCGGCCGACGGAGTCGGGCGAGTCCGTCCTTATCGCTCTGGAGCAACCTGCCCGCGACGATCGACGCCCGGCAGATTGCCGACCTGTACCGTCGGCGCTGGCATATCGAGGGGATGTTCCAGCGCCTGGAATCGGTCTTGCAGAGCGAGCTCCGCAGCCTGGGCCATCCCCGGGCGGCGCTGCTGGGATTTGCCGTGGCGGTGCTCAAGCGCAGCGTCGAACAGGCCCATCGCGAACGACTTCCCGAGGGCTGGGAGGCTTCCCCCCTACCACCTGGCGGTGCAGGTCAGAAGCCGTTACGAGGGGATGCTCGTCGCGTTACCGGCAGAGCACTGGCCCGCCTGGGCCGACGATTCGGCCAGCACACTGGCACAGCGCCTGTTGGAATTGGCGCGGCACATCAAGCCCAGCCAGGTGGCCACGAGCAAGCATGGCCCCAAGGTGAAAAAGACCAGCGAGTGGGTCGATGGCGCCACAGCCCGTGCTCATGTCTCCACCGACCGCCTCATCAAGGCCTCGAAAAGCAAAAGACCTTGATTAGCAATGATGCTCAGCCACCCCGAATCACCCGCAGGGGGTGTGGCGGGCAACGCGCGACTGCCACGAGGAGTCGCGCAGGCAGCGTGCGCAGATCGAATCGGCGGTTGAAACGGTAGGCGAATGCGCCCAGGTAGCGGGCCGCATACTTGCGGAAGTTGAAGGCGGGGTAGCTCCCGGCCAGGCTGGTCTTGAGATTGCCCAGGACCGTGTTGACCCACTGGAACTCGGGCAAGTCCCTGGGCTTGCGTCCAGCGATCACGGTTCGTTGATGCAGGCATCCGGCCGCGGTAACCGCCGCGAAACAAGTCAGTCCGTCGCAGAGCACGGTGCAGCCTGGGGCCAGGCAGGACCTGGCCCACTGCTCGATGGCCTTGAGACTGAAGCCCGGCACGGGCGTAAGCTGGGTGCGCAGAGGGCGACCATCATTCATGATGGCCTGCTCATATATTCAGTATAGGCGTTGCCGAGTACCTGTAGGACGTCTGGCTGAGTATCATTGCTAATCAGGAGGCGGGATAACCGGACGAGGCTCGCCGCTCTGCACCACATAGGCCACTTCGCTCTCGTCAACACCGCCCCTCCAGGGCCACGAAGTCACAAGTTAAGCCGGAAGGCCGACATCGGCGTGAAGTTAGCCCTGGCTACCGGCCACTGCCGGCTGACTATGGTGTAGTGGCCAAAGTTGCTACGCTCCAGTCCCTCAAGCGGAGAAGCCGCCGTCGATTAGCAGGCTGGCGCCAGTGATATAGCCGGCCTCTGGACTCGCCAGGTAGCTGACGAAACTCGCGACCTCGCTGACGTGACCGTAGCGCGGCAGCGCCATCAGTTGCTTGAGTGTTTCCGCGAACTCGCTGTCGGCGGGATTCATATCAGTATCTACTGGCCCCGGCTGCACGTTGTTGACCGTGATGCCGCGGGAGCCGAGGTCGCGTGCCAAGCCTTTGGTCAAGCCGACGATAGCGGATTTGCTCATGGCATATACTGCGCCGCCGGCGAAGGGCATGCGTTCGGCATTGGTGCTGCCGATATTGATGATGCGTCCGCCGCTGCCCATATGTCTGGCGGCAGCCTGGCTGGCGATCGCCACGCTGCGCACGTTGACGGCCAGGGTGCGGTCCAGGTCCTCGAGACTGAACTCCTCTATCGGTGCTACCGCCAGTACGCCGGCACTGTTGACCAGGATGTCGAGGCGACCGAAAGCCTCGACCGTCTTGTTCACCGCAGTGTGGATCGCCTCCGCGTTGGTGCTGTCGGCACGGATCGCCAAGGCCCGGCCACCGGCCGTTTCGATAGCCTGTACCACAGCCTCGGCGGCTTGTGGCGACTGGCTGTAGGTCAGGGCAACGGTGGCACCATCACGCGCCAGGCGCTGGGCGATGGCGGCGCCGATACCGCGGGAACCGCCTTGGACGAAGGCTACTTTATTGGCGAGGGGCTGGGCATTATTCATGATTGTCTCCGGGATGTGGATGGATTAGCAGTGAGTGTCCTCCCGGGCAGCGGCAATGATTAGTCCGTATTTTGAAGTTTCACTCGATACTGATGGTTTATAGTTCGGGCATGGACACCCTTAACTGCATTGCTTGTTTCGTACATAGCGCAAAAGCTGGCAGCTTCGCTGCAGCGGCCCGGCACCTGGGCCTGACACCCGCCGCAGTGGGCAAGAACGTGGCACGGCTGGAAGCCGAACTGGGGGTTCGGCTGTTTCAGCGCAGCACGCGCAGCCTGTCGCTGACCGAATCAGGGGAACAGTTTCTCTCCGAAGCAGCTGGTGGACTACACAGTCTGGAGGCGGCCATGGCCAACTTGGCCAATGCTCGAGGTCAACCGGCCGGTGTGCTGAGGGTGAGCATGGGCCAGTCTTTCGGTCGCCACCATGTTGTACCGCTGCTCGACGAGTTCCTGCGGCGCTATCCTGCTGTGCGGCCGGATTGGCATTTCGACGACAGACCGGTGGATCTGATCGTGGAAGGTTTCGATGCCGCGATTGGCGGGGGCTTCGAGCTACCCCCCAGGTTGGTGGCACGTACCCTGGCACCCGCCCACCGTGTATTGTTGGCGTCACCGGGCTACTTGGAGTGCCATGGCGAGCCGAACAGCCCGGCCCAACTGGGTGAGCACGAGGGTATCCTGATACGCTCGCCACAGACCGGGCGCATTCGCCCCTGGATGCTGCGTAACCGTCAGGGCCTGCCAGCCGCCATAGATCTCAGGCTGCGCATGAGCTTCAGTGATCCTGAGGCAGCCTGCCAGGCCGCGCAAATGGATCTGGGCATCACGCTGGTCAGCACGGCCCACGCCCTGCCCTATCTGGACAGTGGCCGTCTGTGCCGGGTGCTGCCCGACTGGTATGTGGACGCCGGCTTCATCTCCATCTACTTTGCCGCACAGAAGCTGCTGCCGCAGAAAACCCGGGTGTTCGTCGACTTCTTGGTCGAGCAGTTCCGTAGCCAAGGCCTGGATCAGCGCTTTTCCGCCCTATGAGCCTTCATATGTATATGTGCTCATCGAATCGCCACTGGATTGATATTGACTTGGATGGAGCCTACATAAAGCGGCTGTCCGAGAACGAATAAAAACTCCCATGCTTTGTCGCGCACCAGAGCGCGGCTGTCGATCAGCTCCAAGTTGTAGATACCGCGCTTGGCCAACATGAATTGGTTGACCGGGAACTCTTCATCCCCCGTGGGGTTGGGATAGACCTCCGAGGCCCAAGTATCACCGCCGAACGCAACGATGCCCTGGTCGGCCAGCCACTGGGCTGCCTCCATACCGATACCAGGCTCCATGGCGAGGAACTGTTTGTCGTCCTTGCCAATCAGCTCTAGCCAGCCGGTGTTGAACAGCACTACATCGCCCCTGCGCAGGGAGACGCCCTGTTTCTTCAGCACCGCCTCGATATCGGCAACAGTGAATTCGGTGCTGCCGGGCACGATGCTTTTTCCGTAGTGCGCAGTCATATCCAGCACCACGCCACGGGTGACCAACGGCGGCACCTTCTCGATACCGAGTTTCGTCACCCCTTCGACAGTGACGAAGTCGGCCGCTTTGTTGCCGTTGTAGTAGACGTTGTCGATGCCGATATGGCCGATGCCGTTGAGCTGGGTGCCGACGCCGGTCCAGGCCACCACCAGTTCGTCGTTGAAAGTGAACTTGTTAGGTCCCATGGTCAGCCCAGCCTGCTCGCCTGGCTGGACATTGTAGAGCTTGAAGCTACGGTGCCGAAAAGCCGGCAGGTCCTTGTTCACGGGAACGGCGAGGGGATAGGTTTTGCCGGTCTTCACCAACTCGACTGCTGCCTTTACTACATCCGGGGTGAGCAGATTGGCAGCACCGATTTCGTCGTTCGGGCCGTAGGCCGATGGATATCCGTCGGCCGCAACGGCGGCTTGGCTGGCCAGACCGATCATCGAGGCGAGCGTGAGGCGTTTAAGGTAATTCACAGATATGATTTCCATAGGCGGATCAGAGGCTAGCTTGAGCCAGCGTCGGGTAATCGGTAAAGCCTTTGGCATTGCCGCCGAACAGCGTTTCGCGATGATGCTCGGCCAATGCAGCGCCTACGCGCAGACGTTCTGGTAAGTCCGGGTTGGCCACGAACGGGCGGCCAAAGCCAATCAGATCAGCCCAACCCTCGCGCAGTGCATTGCGAGCACGCTCGGCGGTGTACTTGCCGGCATAGATCAGCACGCCGGGAAAGGCCGCGCGTAATTGCCGCTTGAAGGCCAATGGCATGTCTGGGGCGTCATCCCAGTCTGCTTCGGCGATGTGGATGTAGCCCACGCCGATCTTGCCAAGACGCCGTACGGCGCTGACATAGGTGGTCTCGGGGGCGGCGTCAACGCAGCCGTTGAGGGTGGTAAGAGGCGCGAGGCGAATGCCGACCCGTGCAGCATCGCCAGTGCCCTCGACGAGGGCGCGTGCGACCTCATCGAGGAAACGCAGCCGATTCTCCAACGACCCGCCATAGCGATCGATGCGTGTGTTGGCGTTGGAGTCGAGGAATTGGTTCACCAGGTACCCGTTGGCCGCATGCAACTCGACGCCATCGAAGCCTGCTGCCATGGCGTTACGTGCCGCCTGACGGAACTGGTTGACGATATCCTGGATTTCGTCGGTATCTAGGGCGCGCGGCATGGATGCCTGAACGAAACCGGGCTGGCCGTCATTGTCGATGAACACCTTGACACCCTCAGCTTGGATCGCAGAAGAGGACACCGGTGTGCGGCCGCTTAGTAAGCTGGTGTGGCTGAGTCGCCCGACGTGCCAGAGCTGGGCGAACATGTGCCCACCGGCAGCGTGTACCGCGTCGGTGACCTTGAGCCAGCCGGCGATCTGGGCCGGGGTGTAGATGCCAGGGGTCCACGCATAGCCCTTGCCCATCGGCGAAATCCAGGTGCCTTCGCTGACGATCAGACCGGCGCTTGCACGTTGTGCGTAATACTCCGCCATCAGATCGTTGGCCTCATCGCCGGGTTGACTGGCCCGTGAACGAGTCATTGGCGGCATAACGATACGGTTGGGCAGCTCCAGCCCGCCCAAGTGCAAGGGTTGAAAAAGTGGGTCGTCACTCATAATGTCAATCTTCCGGTGATTGCAGGTGGAAATGCGGCAGGACGCACTCGGCAATCTCATGCAAGGTCTCGTCGAGTGGGCGCTGGTTACAACGGAACTGCAGGCCTATGTGATCGACACCGATGGCCTTCAGCGTCGTCAACTCCTCAATCAGGGCATCGCGACCGGTACGGGCGCCGAAGTGGAAGCGCTGCAGGGGTTCGCTGCGGTTTTCGGCCAGATCCAGGTGGATGAAGCTGGCATAGGGCTTGTCGCCCGCCACTGCGCGCCAGGCAGCGACGCGGCGCTGGTGATCGGCGGGAGCCCCTGGATAGGCTAGGCAGCCATCCATGTGCGCGCCGATCCAGGCCGGCGTCTGCTGAGCCAACCCGGCCACCAGCAAGGGCAGTGGGGAGGGCGGTCTGGGCAGCAGCTCCAGGCCGTCCGGTAATCGCGAGCGGCCACCATCTTTCAGTGTCTCCACTTGTTGGCGGAACGCCTGGCCACGGTCTTCGAAGTCGCGGCCGAACAATGGGTACTCCACCGGCCGGTCGCCGCTGGCCACGCCCAGCAACAGGCGGTCGCCGCTGAGCCGCTGGACGCTGGATGCCGACTTGAGCGTCAGCAAAGCCTCGCGGATTGGCAGGACCACCGCAGCGGCTCCTAACAGAATGTCGCGGGTGATGCCGGAAAGGTAACCGAGGTAGGCAAACACCTCGAATACCTGCGCTGCGTCGCCGAACGCTGGGTCGTAAAGCGGCACGTCGCGCACCCATAGGGCGCGGAATCCGAGTCGGTCCGCCAACTGCGCCAGTTCGGCGTGGCGCTGAAGATCCGGCTCACCGGGCAAACGTCCACTCAGACGACGCGCTTGTTCGCCGCAGGATGTCCAGTCGTTATCCAGCGGAGCCTCGAGGCCAATGCTAAAGCCTCCGTAGAGCAAACGAGCGAGTGGCGTCACCATTGCTGCGCCCTTAGTCCCAGGCCGGAGCCAACCCATCCGGGCTGACCTCGCGACCGTTGCGCTCCAGTGCAGCGATCCGCACCATGTCCTCGTTGTCCAGCCGCAAGTTGCGTGCAAGCAGGTTACTGGCCAGATTCTCGCGCTTGGTGGAGGAGGGGATCACCGCGTAGCCCAGACACAGCGCCCATGCGAGGACCACTTGGGCCGACGTGGCTTGGTGCTTGCGGGCGATCTCACCGATCACTGGATCCTTGAGGACCTTGCCGTATGCCAGGGTCATGTAGGAGGTTACGCGAATGCCCTGCGACTGCAGGAACTCCACCAGATTACTGTTCTGCAGATAGGGGCTCAGCTCAATCTGGTTGGTAGCGATCGCTTCCTTACCGACCACCTCGATGGCCTGCCGGGTGAGCGCGATGTTGAAGTTGGAGACGCCGATCTGCCGGGTCAAGCCCTGCGCCTTAGCCTCCGCCAAGGCTGCCATGTACTCCTCCAATGACACGCCGTTACACGGTGCCGGCCAGTGGATAAGGGTGAGATCGACCCGGTCGATGTGGAGCTTGGCCAGGCTGTCCTTAAGACTCGGGATCAGCTTGTTCTGGGCGTACTTGTCGACCCAGATCTTGGTGGTGATGAACAGTTCGTCACGCGGTACGCCAGATGCAACGATGGCCTGGCCTACCTCGGCCTCGTTGGCGTAGATCTGCGCGGTATCGATGGCGCGGTAACCCAGTTCGAGTGCATTGCGGACCGAATCGATCACGGTCCGGCCCTGCAGGCGAAAGGTACCGACACCGAAATCAGGAAGATTCATGTATGTCTCCTTGGAGCGACTTGGATGAGGAGTCAGAAAAAGGAATCAAGCGTCTGCCAGTCGGGCTGCCATCCTTCTATCCAGCAGATACCAGGCCGAAGGCGGCCAGGCTCACTGGCGCAGTGCCCCTAGAGGACCAGTAATTTCGGAAAGCCGTTCAGGATGTCTGATAGTTCGGGTAATCGGTATAACCCTTGATGCCGCCGCCATAGCTGAGAGCCCGGTCCGGCTTGAGCAGCGGCCAGTCGTGGCGCAGGCGTTCGACCAAGTCGAGATTGGCGATGAAGGGCTCGCCGAAGGCGGCGAAGTCGATCAGCCCGTCTTCGAGGTGGCGCGAGGCCAGCTCCTTGGTCATGCCGCCGGCGAGGATCAGGGTGCCCCGGTAATGCTCGCGGAATTTGTGCAGAAAGCCGTCCGGAATGGGCGAGCTGCCCCGCGAGCGCTGGTCCATGAGGTGCATATAGGCGAGGTTGCGCCTGGTGAGTTCTTGGGCGAGATACAGGTAGGTTTCCTCGACATCCGCGTACAGGCCCATGTCGAACAGACCGCCATAGGGCGACAATCGTATCGCGGTGCGCTGCGCGCCGATCCGCTCGATGAGCGCATAGCCCTTGCCCATCGGCGAAATCCAGGCGTCCTCGCTGACGATCAGGCCGGCGCTTGCACGTTGTGCGTAACACTCTGCCATCAGTCCGTTGGCCTCATCGCCGGGTTGGCTGGCCCGTGAGCGAGTCATCGGCGACATGACGATGCGATTGGGCAGCTTCCTCGACTTCATGGTCCCGCGCCTGCAGGCGTTCATGAAGCCCCTGTGACCGGCTGCTGCGCTTCGAGCATCGCTTTCAGCCGCTTCAGGCCGGTGCGATAAAAGCTCTCGAGGTCTGTGGCTATCTCGACCTCGTTGGCCTTTTCGCTGCGAAAGCGGCTGGACCAAGTCGCCAGCGAGCAGCCCTCTCCATCGTCACAGACGGATATTCGGCCGAGATAGTCGGATACGGGGAGTGGGCCTTCGAGCAGGGCATAGTTGTAATGGCGCTCGCTCTCGCTGAACTCCAGCAGGCGCTCGATGATAACCATCCCGTCGGCCATTTCCAGATAACGCAGGCGCCCGCCGTCGTCGAGCCGGCTGCTGGCGATGGAGTCGACCCAGCGGGGCAGAAGGTCGAATCCGCCGAGGAGCAACCAGACCTGTTCAGCTGGGCAGGCGATGCTTATGGAAACGCTGACATCGATCGCTTTCAATTTTCGATTCCTTTTTGGACGAAGATCGCGGGATCTCCGGAAAGGGTCGGGCCAGTGTGGCCAGCCACGATACCGGCTCGGCTCAGAAGGTGCCGGGATAATGGCCGCCGTCGAGCAACAGATTCTGGCCGGTCATGTAGCCGGCGTGGACGCTGCAGAGAAAGGCGCAGAAGGCGCCGAACTCGTCGGAGGACCCGAAGCGGCCAGCCGGAATGCCCCGGCGGCGCTGCTCGCCAATGGCCTCGGGGCTTTGCGCCGAGGCTTGAGCGGTGGTGCTCAGAGTCTGGCGCAAGCGCTCGGTGTCGAAGGCCCCGGGCAGCAGGTTGTTGAGCGTCACGTTGCGTCCGGCCAGGTTGGGCTGGCGGGCCAGGCCGGCGACGAAGCCGGTCAGACCGCTGCGCGCACCGTTAGAGAGGCCGAGGATGTCGATCGGCGCCTTCACCGCCGCCGAGGTAATGTTCACCACCCGGCCGAAGCCGCGTGCGGCCATACCGTCCACCGTGGCCCGAATCAGTTCGATCGGCGTGAGCATGTTGGCCTCCACGGCCCGCAGCCAGTCTTCGCGAGTCCAGTCGCGGAAGTCACCCGGCGGCGGCCCACCGGCATTGTTGACCAGAATATCGACCTGTGGGCAGGCATCCAGCGCGGCCCGGCGCACCTCGTTGCGGCCGATGTCGCCGGCCACGCTGCGCACCTTGATCGCCGGATTCAGGGCGCGCAGTTCCGCCGCCGTCGCCTCCAGCGCCTCGCTGCCGCGAGCATTGACGACCAGGTTCACCCCTTCTCTGGCCAAGGCCATCGCGCAGCCCTTGCCGAGTCCTTTGCTGGAAGCGCAGACCAGCGCCCAGCGTCCGGCGATACCGAGATCCATAGCGATTTTCCTCTTACAGCTCATGTTGTGGTGGTCGGCGCAGCTTGCAACTGCGTGACCGCTCCCGCCTTTGAGCGCCCGCAGGGGATTTGGCAAGGCATCGAAAGCGAAGACACGGCGATCCGGAGCCAACAGGCTGCCGTCGGCCAACGCCTGCAGCAACCGTTCCCCGGCCTGGCGCAGCTCCTGCCGGTCGATGCGGCCGCCATGTGTGTGAACGCTGCTCAGCGCGACCTCGTGCACATCAACAACGTGACAGTACCTCGCCAAATGCCTGGCGTGCAGCGGTTAGTTCATCGGCATGGGGAATCTCCAGGTCCATGCTCGGACATGGCCGAAAGCCTGCTCGTAACTGGCCATATGCTAGCTCCGGTAACGGTCCAGCCAGTGGGCATAGGGCGCCGGCAGTGTCCAGGACGGACGTTCGATACCCAGCTCTTGGGCCGCGGCATACGGCCAGTGCGGGTCGGCCAGGTGGGCGCGGCCGATCATGGCCAGGTCCAGCTGGCCTTCCTTGACGGCCCGCTCGGCGACCTGCGGGGTGCCGAAGCCCCAGGCCGACGCCACCGGGATGCCCACCTCGCGGCGTACCCGCTCGGCGATCGGTCCCATGAAGCCGGGTGCCCAGGGAATGTTGGTATCCGCGATGGTGAAACCGATGCTGACGCTCAGCAGGTCCAGGCCGGTTTCCTTGAAGCGCCGGGCCAGTTCGATGGATTCGGCGAAGGTCTGCTCGTCCCGGCCATCGAACTCGATCACCCCGAAGCGGGCAGTCAGCGGCAGATGTTCCGGCCACACCTCGCGGACTGCCGCGAGGGTCTCCAGCAGGAAGCGGCAGCGCTTGTCGAAGCTGCCGCCGTAGGCATCGGTACGCCGGTTGGAATGCTCGGAGAAGAAGCTCTGGGCCAGGTAGCCGTGGGCGAAATGCAGCTCCAGCCACTCGAAGCCGGCGTCGCGCGCCCGGCACGCCGCGGCGACGAAATCGTCCCGCACCCGGGCGATGTCCTCCAGGGTCATGGCCCTGGGCACGTTCGGCAGGTGGTGGCCGAAGGGAATGGCCGAGGGGGCGATGGTCTGCCAGCCGCGCGGATCGCCCTCGGCGATGTGGTCGTCGCCTTCCCAGGGACGGTTGGCGCTGGCCTTGCGACCGGCGTGGGCGATCTGGATGCCGGGCACGGCCCCCTCGGCCTTGATGGCCTGGACCACCGGCACGAAGGCCTGGGCCAGTTGGTCGTTCCAGATCCCGGGGCAGCCGGGGGAGATGCGGCCCTCCGGCGAGACGGCGGTGGCCTCGACGATCACCAGCCCCGCACCCCCCCTGGCGATGCCGGCGTAATGCACTTTGTGCCACTCGTTGATCAGACCGTCGTTGGCCATGTACACGCACATGGGCGGAACGGCGATACGGTTGCGCAGGGTGACATCCTTCAGCGTGTACGGCTGGAACAGAGCGGACATGGAGCTTCCTCGTGCGGTGAGATTGAATTCTGTAGTTCGATGATATTCGAACTATGGATGACGGGCAATCCCTCCGGTATGATTCCGCCATGCGACCCTTCAAGCACCCCACCGCCAGCGAATTCGTCCTCGAGCGCGTTCTCTACGCCCTGAGCGATCCGGTGCGCCTGGAGATCGTCCGCCGCCTCGCCGCGCTGGGCGAGGCCAGTTGCAGCGAACTCGACGGCGGCCGTCCGAAGTCGAGCGTCTCCCACCATTTCCGCGTGCTGCGCGATGCGGGCCTGGTCTGCACCCGCAGCGTCGGGACGACCCATATCAACTCGCTGCGCAGCGAGGAGATGAACGCGCGCTTCCCGGGTTTGCTCGAGGCGATCCTGTCGCAGCGCGAGTGAATCGCGCCTTGCGCAAGGCATGGCTCGGCATTGTCATGCTTGTTGGGGTAGAACAAGCAGTCGTGTCACCAGCCGCCATCTGACGGAATGCCTGCATTGGCGGGTGCTGTCGCCAAACTGCTTCGCACAACAGCTCCTGGCAATTCGCCGACGGTATCTCAACAACGTGACAGTACCGCACCGAGCTCGTTCACACCCAGCGAGTCGGGAGTCTGACTCCAGTCGTTCAAGAGCGACAGCCAATGGTGGGGACATCCCGTGCGATGTCCGGCGCGCTTTCCGCGGAGTCTTGCCCTACTTGCCTGTCGGACGGGTCATGTGGAAGCGCTGGCGCTCTTCGACCATGAAGTAATCCGCAGGACCGCCCCCGCGCAGGATCGGTTGGGCGGCAACGGTGTCGTACACCCCCTGGTCGAGCAATGCCTTGTCGATGTGCACGGTCACCACCTCTCCCAGGACCAGCCAGGTGTCGATGGCCAAGCCCCGAGCGTCCTTGAGCTGCAGCAGCTCCGTCAGGCGACACTCGAAGGAAACCGGACTTTCCAACACCCGGGGCGCTCGGACAAGGCGTGAGGGGGCGTGGGTCAGGCCGGCCAGCTCGAATTCGTCCACCTCGGGGGAGACCGGCGCCGCGCTAGCATTCATCGCCTCGGCCAGCGGCCGGGTGGCGAGGTTCCAGACGAATTCGCGAGTGGCCTCGATGTTACGGACGCTATCCTTCCAGCCGATACTGGCAAAGCCGATGATCGGTGGCGTGTAGTTGAAGGCATTGAAGAAGCTGTACGGAGCGAGGTTGCCGGTACCGTCGATGCCCAGGGAAGAAATCCAGCCGATCGGCCTGGGACCGACGATGGCATTGAGCGGGTCATGCTTCAGGCCATGGCCATGCTGGGGTTCGTAGACGTGGAAATCACTCATCTTTGCCTCTGTCTTTGGAGTCTTGCCGGGATTGTCAGGATGGATTGGCACGACGCTCGTTCCTGCGGGCGAGTCGCTCCCTGCCGACGAGTTGCAGCGCGACGGCCGCCGCCGAGAATGTCAGTCCCAGTAAAGTGACCGCCGTCCAGCCGCCGGAATGCCAGGCCGCCAGCGCCGCCGCCGAGCCGGTCGCCCCGCCCAGGAACATACCGCCCATGAACAGGGTGTTGAGCCGCGAGCGGGCCTCGGGTCTCAGTTGATAGATCAGATGCTGGTTCGATACGAGCGCACTCTGCATACCGAAATCCAGGAGCGTGACGCCGACCACCAGCCCGGCCAGCGTTTCCCAGACTCCGAAGACCGCCCATGCGCCCAGGGCAGTGCCCGCCCCCAGCAGCACGATGGCATGCGCTCCCACCCGGTCGGCGAAACGTCCGGCCAGCGGCGCAGCCAGGACGCCCACCGCACCGATGATGCCGAACAGTCCCGCGATATCCGCTCCCATTCCAAAAGCCGGGCTGGCCAGGTGGAACGCCAGGATCGTCCAGAAGGCACTGAACCCGGCGAAGAGCAGCGCCTGGGTCAGGGCGGCCCGGCGCAACTCAGGCAACTCCCGCCAAAGCGTGAGCAGGGATGCCAGCAGGCTGCCGTAGCCCATCCCTCCCCTCTCCCCGGCGCGACTTCGCGGCAGCACCCGCATCATCAGCCCGCCCGCCGCCAGCGCGATCGGCAGCGCCAGCCAGAACATCGCCCGCCAGCCCTCATGCGTGGCAACAAAACCGGCCAGGGTCCGACTGAACAGGATGCCGCACAGCAGTCCGGACATGACCATGCCGACAGTGGCGCCGCGTTTTTCCGGCGCGGCGAGATGGGCAGCGAAGGGGACGATCTGCTGGGCCACCGTCGCGCTCATGCCCACGATCAGCGAGGCCAGCAGCAGCACGCCGCTGCCGGGAGCGCTGGCGGCCATCGCCAAGGCGGCGGCCAGCGCAAGGAACTGCAAGGCGATCAGTTGACGCCGCTCGAGCACATCCCCCAGCGGAACGAGCAGGAAAAGGCCAGCCGCGTAGCCCAGCTGGGTGGCTGTGGGTATCAGGGCCACCGAATGCGCGGTGGAAAAATCTTGGCTGATGATCCCCAGCATGGGCTGGTTGTAATAGAGGTTGGCCACCGCGCAGCCTGCCGCCGTCGCCATGGCCCAGATAAGGGCACGCCCGGGTCCGGGGTTGACCGGCGTATCGCCGTTGCTTTCGTCTGTGCATTTCGTCATTGCGCTGCTCCATCCGGGCCATCGCTCGGCTTCGACCGACGACCCGATCCGATTCCACGTGTGGACTCCATTCTGCACAGGCACGGGTTGCAGCCCCACCGACATTCATGCACATTGCCCGTTCATTTCTGTTCGGGTATTTCGATGGACTGGAGCAATATCCGCATCTTCCTGGCGGTGGTGCGCACGGGCACCCTCGGCGGAGCGGGTCGTACGCTCAGGCTCAGCCATCCGACGATAGGCCGCCGGCTGCGGGCGCTGGAGGAGGACACCGGTCAGACACTGTTCCAGCGTACCAGCGACGGCTTCGTGCTCACCGATGCAGGCGAGACGATCCTGGCGCTGGCCGAGCGGATGGAGGAAAGCGCCCTGGCCATGGAGCGGCTGCTGGCCGGCGAAGGCGACCAGCTCGACGGCATGCTGCGGATCTCCTCGGCCGACTGGTTCGGCACCTACGTCCTGCCGCCGGTGCTCGCCCGCTTTTCGCTCAGCTATCCCAAGGTGGTGGTCGAACTGGTGACCGGCGCGCGCCTGTTCGATCTCTCGCGTCGCGAGGCGGATGTGGTCTTTCGCATCGTGCCGTTCGATCAGCCCGATATCGTGCAAAGACGCCTGCTGAGCATGCAGTACGGCGTCTATGCCGCTTCGTCCGCGCCCGACCCGCTGACCAACGACGGGAGCGGATCGATGCTGATCACCATGAGTACGGACATGAACGGCTTCCCGGACCTCGCCTGGTTGCAGCGAATGCTACCGAACGCCCGGATCGCCCTGCGCAGCAACAACCGCAGCGTGCAGGCACACATGTGCGCGCTCGGCATCGGGCTTGCCGTGCTGCCGCGCCCGGTTGGCGACCAGGTACCGGGATTGCGTCTCGTGGACCTGGGCGAGCCGCCCCCGGCACGGGACATCTGGCTGGGCTATCACCGCGACCTGCGCCGTCTGGCCCGCTTGCGCGCGCTGATCGATGTCGCGGTCGATGTGCTGGGAGAATGAGACATGGACGGACCATGGCCGAACATTCATGAACGGAGCCTGTCCACAATCGTCAGTTTTCCGGGAGCTTGAGGCGGGTGATGCTGAGTTCACTCCACCCCTGAACCAACGGAAATTCTCGATGCTCGTCCCTCGCTCGTTGCACCTTGCCGCTCCCTTCGTCATCGCTGCCGTGCTATGTACCAGCGCCGCCACCGCAGTCGCCGCCGAGCCGTCACAGACTCCAGCGGACGCCGGCTTCCAGCGCATGAAACTGGGCGAATTCACGATCATCGCCCTGGCGGATGGTGAGTTCCCCTTGCCCACCGACCAACTGCTGAACGAGAACCAGCCCGGGCAGGTGGAGCGCCTCCTCAGGCACGCCGGCCTGCCCACCGCAGTGCCAACGGCGATCAACGCCTTCCTGATCGACACCGGCGCCAGACAAGTGCTGGTCGATGCCGGCTCGGGCGCCCTGCTGGGACTGGGCCTGGGCAAGCTGCAGGAAAATCTGCGTGCGGCCGGGTATGCCCCCGAACAGATCGACGAGGTGCTGCTGACACACCTCCACCCCGACCATTTGTAACCGCTCCATAAACCCTACCTTCGAAACCGCGCCCTGAGATCTGATGCTGAGCTCCCGATTCCTTCTGGAACTTGCCCCGCATGATGCGTCCCGCCCCCAACGTCAAAGCTGTTTACCTCTACCCCAAGCCGGTCGATTTCCGTAAATCCATCAATGGCCTGGCAGCCCTGGTCGAGTTGGATATCAAGGTCGCGGTGTTCGACCCTGTGTTGTTCGTCTTCCTCAATCGCACACGCAACCAAGTGAAAATTCTGTACTGGCATCGCAACGGCTTCTGTCTGTGGCTCAAGCGCCTGGAGGCCGAGCGGTTCAAGACCAA
>NZ_FOFJ01000170.1 GCF_900110885.1 Azotobacter beijerinckii
ACGAGGCGCTGCTGCCGTGGAACTGCACTCCGACGGCGCCACTGTAAAAGACCGGCTCGGCCGTTAACAGACGGGGTTCATGGATCACTTACCTTGCACCAATGCGCAGTACCGAACCCAACTGCTGTTTGGCCCGGATGCCTCATAGCGCGATTGCCCTGGCCCACCGAGAGGGCGCGGGTTCACTCGGCATCCATGATCACCGTTGCGTAGCGATGGCCCTTGTGCAGGGCGAACTCGTCCATCACCCGGCGACGCACGTCGCCGGGATCGGAGGCGCCGACCGAGACTTGCAGGCGGCGCTTGTCCAGCGCCTTGAGGGTGTGCCAGTGCAGCCCGGTGAGCCGGCTGACGTGGCTGATCGGCAGCAGTTACAGCAGGCCCTCGATCCAGGCGCTCAGGCGTGGGGCCGGGGCCAGCCAGGGAATGTGCTCGGTGACGCGGCCGCAGGTGAGGCAATCGACACGGCGAACGGGCAAGCGGAGCTGCACGCGCCGACCAAGCAGGTCCCGGTCACGGATGAGACGGATACGCCGGTCATGCAGCAGCGGGCTGGGCTGGCGGCAACGGCCACAGCACGGCGGCTCGGAGACCTTGGGCTCGAGGGTGAGCGTGAGGGTGTTCTCCGCGGAATGGCTGCCGGCCACGACGTCGTAGCCGGGCCAGAAAGCGGCAATGAACCACCCCCCCTCCGGCAGGAATCGGTCGGAGCAGACGAGGGAAGAGCTTACATCGTCCGGTCCTTGGCCTCCCGCTCCTGCTGGACGAGATCGGCGTCCTGATCTACGGGCTTCTTCGGCTTGATCAGGCTGAAATCGATCAGGCTCTTCGGCTGCAGGGGATTGCCGATCAGCAGCGGACGTTCCCGGAATTCGGTACTCACCAGGCTTTTGCTCGGGTCGAACTCGTCGAAGCGCAGGCCAGCCAGGTCCGCCCAGGTGTGGATGAAGTGCGAGCTGCTGTAGGGCCGGTGCAGGCTGGCGGTGAAGTCCCTCGCCTGCTGTTGCGCCTGCCACTTCGGCGAACTCCAGAGGATGAAGGGCACGGTGTACATCGGACTGGTCGGTGCGCCCTCGTTGCGGCCGAGCACCTTGGGATCGGGTGCGTCGAACACCGCCTCGCCATGGTCGGCCAGGTAGAGCAGGAAGCCGCTGGGATCGGTGGCACGGAAGCGCTCGATCAGCGAGGACACCACGTAGTCGTTGTACAGCACGGCATTGTCGTAGCTGTTGTAGGTCGGCAACTGGTCGTCGGTGACGCT
>NZ_FOFJ01000072.1 GCF_900110885.1 Azotobacter beijerinckii
CGTAGGGCAATGAAATGGACTCCCCCCTCCTACGGCGTCAACGCGCCAGACTGAAGTTGCTGGAAACAGCAGTCATCAGAAGGAGGGAGTCCCCATGAAACTCAAGCGGATAGGCGTCGATTTGGCAAAGCAGGTGTTCCAGCTTCATGGCGTCGACAGCCACGAACAGGCGGTCTGCCGCAAGCAGCTCAAACGCTCGCAAATGCTGGACTTCTTTCGTCGACTCGAGCCCTGCACGGTGGCGATGGAGGCCTGTGGCAGTGCCCATTACTGGGCGCGGGAACTGCGGACCCTCGGGCACGAGGCGCGTCTGATCGCACCGCAGTTCGTCAAGCCCTACGTCAAGAGCGGCAAGAACGACGCCAATGACGCCGAGGCGATCTGCGAGGCAGCCAGTCGACCGAGCATGCGCTACGTCGAGGTGAAGAGCGCCGAGCAGCAGGCCGGCCAGGCGCTGCACCGGATCAGGAGCCGCCTGATCCGGGCGCGGACGGCGCTGGTCAACGAGATTCGCGGACTGCTGGGCGAGTTTGGCCTGGTCGAAAGCCGGCACGGCATTGCGGCTACCCGCCGACTGGCGCAGACGGCCCTGGATGCGCAGAACGGCCTGCCTGGGCAGATGCGCGAGCTGCTGGCGGAGTTGCGTGGCGAGTTGGACGAGCATGACGCGCGGCTGTCCCGTCTCGACGACATGATCCGGCGCCAGGCCCGCGAGGACGAGCGCGTGGGGCGCCTGATGCAGGTCGAGGGTATCGGTCCGATCACGGCCACCGCCCTGGTGTCGGCCGTGGGCGATGCCCGACAGTTCCGCAGCGCCCGGCAGTTCGCTGCCTGGCTGGGGTTGGTTCCTCGCCAACACTCCAGCGGCGGCAAGGAGCGCCTGGGCTCGATCAACAAACGAGGCGATACCTATTTGCGGACCCTGTTGATTCACGGCGCCCGAGCGGTGTTCAGGCACTGCCAGGACAAGGCGGATCGACGCAGCCAGTGGCTTCGGCAGCTGGTGTGCCGGCGCAACCCGAACATCGCCACGGTGGCCCTGGCGAACAAGAACGCCCGGATCGTCTGGGCGATCCTCAGCCGGGGCGAGGGTTATCGGCCTAGCTGAGGCCCCCGGGCTGTAAAGCCTGGGAGACGTTGAGCGGTAGATCCACCACGATTGCACAGTGACATGCAGCGATGACGAACCGGGCGAACCGGCATGTGTGAAACCTGCTTGTACCCCAGACCCTCTGCTCACCAAGGCCGCTAGGGCGATCAGGCGCACATGAGCGGATATTCATCATGGCTCGGGGCAAACAGAGCCCCCTCGAAAGCCGGATATACGGAAGCAGTCGTACCAAGGTCGTCGACACAGCGTTTCACTGGCAAACCGGGGGGAGTCCATATACGGGTTAGCCGCGTCGCGGCGTAACCCGCCAAGGATGCCGCCAGGCATCCCCGTTGCCGACCTTGCGGCCGGTTGGTGGGTTACGGCCTGCGGCCTAACCCACCCTACGGTTAAGATTCACGACTTTTGCCGTTTGCCCCGAGAGAAACCCATGTCCATCAGCACCACCATCAAATCCATCCAGGACATCATGCGCAAGGACGTCGGCGTCGACGGCGACGCCCAGCGCATCGGCCAGTTGGTCTGGATGCTGTTTCTCAAGATCTTCGACGACCGCGAGATGGAATGGGAGCTGCTCGACGACGACTACCGCTCGCCGCTGCCGGCGAGCTGCCGCTGGCGCAACTGGGCGGCCGACCCCGAGGGCATCACCGGCGAGGCGCTGAAGGACTTCATCGACAACCACCTGTTCCCGGAGCTGCAGAACCTCCATACATACAGCACCAGCCCGGCCGCCTTCGTGGTGCGCGGCGTGTTCGAGGACGCCTACAACTACATGAAGTCCGGCCAGTTGATCCGCCAGGTGATCAACAGGCTCCAGGACGGCGTCGACTTCAACCGGGCGCAGGAGCGCCACGCCTTCGGCGACATGTACGAACAGCTGCTGCGCGACCTGCAGGGCGCCGGCAACGCCGGCGAGTTCTACACCCCGCGCCCGGTCACCGAGTTCATGGTGCGCATGGTCGACCCCAGGCTGGACGAGAAGGTCATGGACCCGGCCTGCGGCACCGGCGGCTTCCTCACCTGCACCATCGAGCACAAGCGCAAGCACTACGTGAAGACCGCCGAAGACGAGCGCGCCCTGCAGGCCAGCCTCTTTGGCGTGGAAAAGAAGCCGCTGCCGCATCTCTTGGCCACCACCAACATGATCCTCCACGGCATCGAGGTGCCCAGCCAGATCCGCCACGACAACACCCTCGCCCGCCCGCTGACCAGCTGGGGACCGAAGGAGCGCGTCGACTGCATCGTCGCCAACCCGCCGTTCGGCGGCATGGAGGAAGACGGCATCGAGGGTAACTTCCCCAGCGCCTTCCGCACCCGCGAAACCGCCGACCTGTTCCTGGTGCTGATCATGCACCTGCTCAAGGATGGCGGCCGCGCCGCCGTGGTGCTGCCGGACGGCTTCCTGTTCGGCGAGGGCATCAAGTCGCGGATCAAGGAAAAGCTGCTGACCGAATGCAACCTGCACACCGTGGTGCGCCTGCCCAACGGCGTGTTCAACCCTTACACCGGGATCAAGACCAACCTGCTGTTCTTCACCAAGGGCACGCCGACCCGGCATGTGTGGTTCTACGAACACCCCTACCCGGCCGGCTACAAGAACTACTCCAAGACCCGCCCGCTGCGCATCGAGGAATTCGCTGCCGAACAGGCCTGGTGGGGCAGCGCCGCCGACGGCTTCGCCAGCCGTGTGGAGAACGAACTCGCCTGGAAGGTCAGCGTCGAGGAGTTGCAGGCGCGCAACTGGAACCTCGACTGCAAGAACCCCCACGTCGGCGAGCAGGAAAGCCACGACCCGGACGAGCTGCTGCGTGACTACGCCAAGGTGCAGGGCGAGATCGCCGAGCTGCGCGAACAGCTCAAGGCCGTGCTGGCCGAAGCGCTGGAGCGTGACGCATGACCGCGCTGCTGACCGACAACCTGCCGCTGCTGGCCGGCGCGCCCAATGGCATCAAGAAACTGCGCGAGCTGATTCTGGAACTGGCCGTGCGCGGCAAGCTGGTGCCGCAGGACCCCAGCGACGAGCCGGCCAGCGAGCTGCTCAAGCGCATTGCCGAGGAAAAGGCGCGGCTGGTGGCTGAGGGCAAGATCAAGAAGCAGAAGCCGCTGGCGGAGATTGGCGAGGAGGAAAAGCCGTTCGAGCTGCCGGAGGGGTGGGAGTGGAGTCGGTTGTCAGAGGTTGCACTGATCAACCCTAGAAATAGTGCTGCAGACTCGGTCGAGGTCTCTTTTGTGCCAATGACGCTGATCGGAACTCGCTTCGATGGTCGGCATGGGCAAGAGGTGCGCACGTGGGCCGAGGTGAAGCAAGGCTTCACACATTTTGCCGAGGGCGACGTTGGTGTAGCGAAGATCACGCCATGCTTTGAAAACAGCAAGGCCTGCGTATTCTCCGAACTGAAAAATGGTTTGGGTGCAGGAACGACCGAGCTGCATATCGTTCGTCCCGTCGGAGATTTTCTGGCTGCCCGCTACGTTTTGGCTTACCTGAAGTCTCCACAGTTCCTATTGGTCGGCGAGACCACAATGACCGGAACGGCTGGTCAAAAGCGGTTGCCCAAGGATTTTGTCGAGTCCAATCCCTTCCCGTTGCCACCCCTCGCCGAACAACACCGCATCGTTGCCAAGCTCGACGAGCTGATGGCCCTGTGCGACCGCCTGGAAGCCCGCCAGGCCGACGCCGAAAGCGCCCACGCCCGGCTGGTGCAGGCGCTGCTCGACAGCCTGACCCAGGCCAGCGACGCCGACGACTTCGCCGCCAGCTGGCAACGCCTGGCCGAGCACTTCCACAGCTTGTTCACCAGCGAATCCAGCATCGACGCCCTCAAGCAGACCCTGTTGCAACTGGCGGTGATGGGCAAGCTGGTGCCGCAAGATCCCAGCGACGAGCCGGCCAGCGAGTTGCTCAAGCGCATCGCCGAGGAAAAGGCGCGGTTGGTTAAGGAGGAAGGACTGCGTACAACTGCTCAGGATGATGTGCCAAAGGATGAACATTATTTAGAGTTGCCACGAGGCTGGGCCTACTGTCGCCTTGGCAACCTGGCACGGTTTATTGACTATCGAGGAAAGACGCCAACTAAAACACAGGCTGGGATTCCCTTGATTACCGCTAAGAACGTGCGGCCAGGGTTCATCAGCAGAGAGCCACAGGAGTTTATCGCCACTGTGGACTATGAAGCTTGGATGACGAGGGGCTTTCCTCGTATTGGTGACATGCTTTTTACCACTGAAGCGCCGATGGGGAATGTTGCTCTGATTGATATTTCGGAGAAATTTGCTCTGGCTCAGCGTGTAATTTGCTTCCAGCTGCATGAGCTTCTAATCGGGCCATTTCTGAAGCTGGCTATCATGTCCTCGGCCTTTCGGAAACAGCTTTTGGACGCGTCCACAGGGATGACAGCAACAGGCATCAAAGCTTCCCGCCTCAAAGAAATTCCTGTACCGCTACCGCCACTCGCTGAACAACATCGCATCGTCGCCAAACTCGACCAGCTGTTGTCCCTCTGCGACCAGCTCAAGGCTCGCCTGACCGCCGCCCGCCAGCTCCACGAGCGGCTGGCCGGCACCCTTGTGGAACAGGCGGTAGCGTGATGGCCTACAACCGCCCCTGGAAGTCCTTTGCCGATCAGCTGGAACTGCTCAAGTCACGCGGCATGTCGGTCACCGACGAGGCCGCCGCGCTCAGCTACCTGGAGCGCATCGGCTACTATCGCCTGAGCGCCTACTGGTATCCGTTCCGGGTGTTCAAGGTGGCGCAAGACCCGGCCACCCGTGCCCTCAGCACCGTGCGCACGGATCGGTTCGAGGCCGATACCCAGTTTGTCGGTGCCGTCGAGCTGTACCTGTTCGACAAGAAGCTGCGCCTGCAGGTGATGGATGCGCTGGAGCGTATCGAGATCGCCCTGCGGGTCGACATCGCCTACCTGCTGGGAGCGCATGACACCTTTGCCTATTTGACGGCGAACTCGCTGCACCCTTCTTTCGCCAACAAGATCGGCAAGCGCACGAAGAAAAGCGCCTTCGATACCTGGCAGGAGAAATACAGCAGCCTGCTGGCACGCTCCAAGGAGGATTTCGTCAAGCACTACCGCGCCAATCACGGCCCCGATCTGCCCATCTGGGTCGCGGTCGAGGTCTGGGACTTCGGCGCGGTTTCCCAGTTGCTGGCCATGATGAAGGTGGCGGATCAACAGCGGATTGCCGCCAAATATGGTGTGAGTGACTGGAAGGTTTTCCAGAGCTGGGTGCGCTCGCTCAGCTATCTTCGCAACCTTGCCGCCCACCACAGCCGCCTGTGGAACCGCAACGTGACGGATCAGCCGAGCCTGCCAAGACAAGGCGAGATCGCCTGGTGCGATGACTTCATCGGCAAGGCCGACCTGATCGCCAAACCCTTCCTGCTGCTGGCCATCGCCCGGCATCTGGTCAAGGTGGTTTGCCCGCACAGCGAATGGCATGTGCGCCTGAAGAAGCATCTGGAGGCATTCCCGCAGCAGCATTCGCGCCGCAAGCTGTCCATCGCGGACATGGGGGTTCCGGCGGGGTGGGAGAGTTGGTGGATCTGAACGATCCAGGCCGGAAAATAAGAACCCCCGCGTAAGCTCACAAGGAACCAAGAGGCGGGGGCCGTGTTGCCGGTGAGTATAAGAGCCTTAAGTCATACGTCAATCGTCGCATTGCTCATTGGTCGCCGGGACGCGCGCCCCCTACCCCACAAGCGCCTCCACCAACCCGCTGCGCCGTTCCACCTGTCGTCTGACCGCCTCGTCGAACACGCTGCCGCGGCTTTCGATCAGGCTGAACCAGTGCCGGGCGCGGGTGATGCCGGTGTAGACCAGTTCCTTGGTCAGCACCGGGTTGAGGGTGTCGGGGAGGATCAGCGCGGTGTGGGCGAATTCCGAGCCCTGGGACTTGTGCACGGTCATCGCGAACACCGTCTCCACCGCGCTCAGGCGACTGGGCAGGATGAAGCGCAGCCCGCCGGAGCCGTCGTTGCGCGGGAAGACCACGCGCAGCAGCGGGTGCGCCGGCTGGCCGGGCCGCTCGGCCGGTTCGGGCAGGCGCAGGGCGATGCCGATGTCGCCGTTCATCAGGCCCAGGCTGTAGTCGTTGCGAGT
Organism: Azotobacter beijerinckii; assembly: GCF_900110885.1. GTDB lineage: Bacteria > Pseudomonadota > Gammaproteobacteria > Pseudomonadales > Pseudomonadaceae > Azotobacter > Azotobacter beijerinckii. The sequence goes on from NZ_FOFJ01000072.1 coordinate 6,229, forward strand.
CACCAGCACCGGGCGGCCCTCGTACCAGCCCTGGTCGCCGTCGAGCAGGCCGCGCCGGTGCAGGGCGCCGGCGATGCGCGGATTCAGCCCTTCCACGCCCCAGGCGCCCTTGCGCACCGCGCAGAGCAGCTGGAAGGCATCGAAGGCCGCGAGCACCCGCTTGGCCCACTCGTGCCACGCCGGATCGTCCGGCAGGCAGTCGGCGGCCGGGCGCGAGTCGCGCAGCACCTCGAGGTAATGGGCGTAGCCCTGCGGTCGCTCCCCGTCCCGCGCCGGCCGGCCGCCGAGCAGCAGGCGCTCCAGCGCCGCATCCTCCTCGCCGCGCAGGCGCAGCGCCTGCAGATCGTCGCCGCCCTCGGCGAGGATCGCACGGGCCTGCGCCGCGTCGCGGGCGTTGACCGCGCGGGCCAGGCGGCCGATCCCCGAGCCGCTGCCGAAGCGCCGCGAGTGGCGGAGCATCACGGTGCGCTGGGCCAGCGGCTGGCGGGCGCCATCGCCTTCCCGCAAGGCCGGGTCGGCGAGGGTTTCGCCGCCGATCGCCTCCAGCCAGGCGCGGGTGTCGGCGCTGTAGAAACCGCCCTCGGCGTCGCGGCAGAGGTCGCCGAGCAGCGCACCGGCCTCCACCGAGGCGAGCTGGTCCTTGTCGCCGAGGAGGATCAGCCGGGCGTGGCGCGGCAGCGCGTCGAGCAGGCAGGCCATCATCTCCAGGTCGATCATCGACGCCTCGTCGACCACCAGCACGTCGAGCGGCAGCGGGTTGCCGGCGTGGTGGCGGAAGTGGCGGCTGTCCGGCAGGCTGCCGAGCAGGCGGTGCAGGGTGGTGACCTCGCTGGGGATGGCCTTTTTCACCGAGTTATCCACATTCAGCGAGGCGACCTGGGCGCCGATCGATTCGGTCAGCCGCGCGGCGGCCTTGCCGGTCGGCGCGGCGAGGCGGATGCGCAGCGGCTGGCCGGCGACCTGCGCCGGCTCCTGCAAGAGCGCCAGCAGGCGCACCACGGTGGTGGTCTTGCCGGTGCCGGGGCCGCCGGTGATCAGGCTGAAGCTGCCGCGCGCGGCCAGCGCGCAGGCGAGCTTCTGCCAGTCGGTCAAGCGCGCGCCGTCGACCGTCAGCGGCTCGGGAAAGAGCCTGGCCAGGCTGGCCGACAGCTCCGCCGGCAGCGCCGGCGCATCGTCCAGCCGCGACCCGATGGCCGCCGCCACCGCCCGTTCGTAGTTCCAGTAGCGGCGCAGGTAGAGGCGCTCGCCGTGCAGCACCAGCGGCGCCTCCTCGCCCGTACCGTCGAGCGCCACCAGCCGGCTGCCGGCCAGCGCGTCCCGCCACTGCGCCAGATCGACCCCGGCGAGGATCTCCGAGGGCAGCAGGGTGGCGCGCGCGGCGTCCTCGCCTTCCGGCGGCAGGGACAGGGCGAAGTCCGGGCTGGCGAGGGTCGCCGCCAGGTCCAGGCAGACGTGGCCGTGGCCGAGCTGGTGGCTGGCCAGGGCCGCGGCGAGCAGCGCCAGCGGCGGGCTGTCGCCGTCCAGCTCGCGGAAGAAGCCGGCCAGCGCGCTGTCCAGGGCGCGCAGCCAGCCGCGCGCGACCCAGGCCTCGAGCAGCGCCAGCAGGCTGGCGGCGTCGTGCAGTTCGGCGGCCGGCGCCGCGCCGTCCATCGTCAGGGACAGTTGTTCGCTCATGCCAAGATCTCCCCTTGCTTGTCCATCGACCGCTCCCCCTTGAACAGCGCATCCAGCGCCTCGATCAGCGCGCGCGGCGGGCGGGCATGGTGGATGCCCTGCCCCGCCGCGCGGTGGCCGCGCAGGAACAGACAGAGCGCTCCGCCCATGTGCGCGTCGTAGTCGTAGCCGGGCAGGCGCAGTTGCAGCTGGCGGTGCAGCGCCAGCAGGTAGAGCACGAACTGCAGGTCGTAGCGCTGGCCGGCGACCGCGGCGTCCATCGCCTCGGCGGTGTAGGCGGCATCGCCCTCGCCCAGCCAGTTGGACTTGTAGTCGAGCAGGTAGTAGCGCCCGCCGTGCTCGAACGCCAGGTCGACGAAGCCCTTGAACATGCCGTTGAGGGTGTCCCTGGCCAGCGCCGGCCGCGGTCGGCCGGGCAGCACGTGGCGCTGCACCAGGGCGTCGATGCGGCGCACGTCGACCCGGTGCGCCTCGAACCAGAACTCCAGCTCCGGCTGGTAGCCGGACAACTCGGCCAGCGCCGCGCGGCGGCCCTCGCCGAGGGCCAGCGGGGTGGTCAGCAGCTCGAGCAGCCAGTCGCCGAGGGGCGCGATCCACTCGGTCAGGCCGCGCAGCTGGCAGCGCCGGGCGAGCTGGTCGCGCAGCCGCGCGGGATTGGCGGCCAGCGCGGCGAACCCTTCGCGGCCGGCCATTTCCAGCAGGCCATGGAGGAAGGTGCCGGGATGGGGGCCGCGCGGGAAGCGGTGCAGGGTCGGCGTTTCGCCCGCGCGCAGCGGCACGAAGACGCTCTCGCGCTCGTCGTCGGCGGCCTTCTGCGCCGCCGGGCTGTCCGGCGCGGCGTCGTCGAAGCGGCTGGCCGGCGCCTCTTCCGTTCCGCCGGTGCGCAGGGCGCTGTAGGAGGCGATCCACCAGTGCTCGGCGGCGCGCCGCGCCGGGATGCGCCAGAGCGGCGGAGCCTCGGCGGCACTTTGCTCGCGAAACAGCGCGGCGCCGGCATCCGGCGCCGCCAGCACCCGGCTCTCCCCGTCCTTGTTCAGCGGCGCGAGCCACTGCGCGAGGCTGCCGTCGTCGGCCAGCGGCGCGCCGCCGCCGAGCAGATAGCCCAGCGCCGACTCGTGCAGGCGCGATTTCTTGCCGTTGCCGACCTTGAGGTCGGCGATGCCCAGCCAGCAGGCGTGCCGCGCGCGGGTCAGCGCCACGTAGAGCAGGCGCAGCTCCTCGCCCAGGCGCTCGCGGTCGGCCCGCTCGACGACCTGCGGGTCGGGGTTCAGCACCAGCCGGCGGCGTTCGCCGTCGTGGACCTGCAGCGGCTTGCCGCCGTCCACCGTACGGAAGGCGCAGACGAACGGCAGGAACACCAGCGGGTATTCCAGCCCCTTGGACTTGTGGATGGTCACCACCCGCACCAGCGCCGCGTCGCTTTCCAGGCGCAGCACCTGCTCCTCGGCGGCCTCGATCTCGCCGGCCAGCAGCTCGGACAGGTAGCGGATCAGCGCCTGTTCGCCGTCCAGCTCGGCGGCGGCGCGTTGCAGCAGCTCGGCCAGGTGCAGCAGGTTGGTCAGCGCCCGCTCGCCGTCGGGACGCGCCATCAGCCGCTGCGGCAGGTCGAAGTCGTGGAGCAGTTGGTGGAGCATCGGCAGCACGCCCTGGCGCTGCCAGCGCTGGCGGTAGCCGCGAAACTGCATGACCCGCCGTTCCCAGTCGCGCTCGTTCTGGTTGAGCTGCTCCAGATCGGCCAGGTCGAGGCCCAGACTGCGGCTGGCCAGCGCGGCGCGCAGCGGACGGTCGAGATCCGGCTCGGCGCAGGCGCGCAGCCACAGCAGCAGGTCGCGGGCCTCGGGGCTGGCGAACACCGAGTCCTGGTCCGACAGGTAGACGCTGCGCACCCCGCGCGCGGCGAGCTGGCCGCGGATCGCCTCGGCCTCGCGAAAGTCGCGCACCAGCACGGCGATGTCGCTGGACTGCAGCGGCGTGAGTTCGCCCTGTTCGACGAACCCCGCCCGCCCCTGCTGGCCGAGGCCGAGCAGCCGGGCGATCTCGCCGGCGGCACGGCCGGCCATCTCGGTGCGGTAGCCGGTGCCGGAGAGCGGCTCCGGGCTTTGCAGGTGCCAGAGCTGGAGGGCCGCCGGGCGCTCGCCCTCGACCTGCCAGACCTCCTGGCGGCCCTGCGCCCGCACCGCATGGAAGGGCAGCGGATTGTCCTCCTCCGCGCGGAACAGGAAGGCCCCGCGCCCGCTCTCGCGCGCCTCGGCCAGCTGGAACACCCGGTTGACCGCCGCGACCATCGCGGGGCTGGAGCGGAAGTTGGTGTCCAGGTCGTAGTGGCGGCCCGCGGTGGCGTAGCGGGCGCGCAGGTAGGTGTGGATATCCGCGCCGCGGAAGGCGTAGATCGCCTGCTTGGGGTCGCCGATCATGAACAGGCCGCCGTCGGCGCGGTTGGCCCGCACCTCGTAGATGCGGTCGAAGATGCGGTACTGCAGCGGGTCGGTGTCCTGGAATTCGTCGATCAGCGCCACCGGGAACTGGGCGCGGATCACCCCGGCCAGGCGCTCGCCGTTGTCGCCCTGCAGGGCGGCGTCGAGGCGGATGAGCATGTCGTCGAAGCCCATCTCGGCGCGGCGGCGCTTCTCCTGCTCGAAGCGCTGGCGCACCCAGGCGGCGGCGTGGCGCCGGGCCGGCTCGTCGGGGTCGGCCAGTGCCTGCAGGCGGCCCGGCAGGCCGACCATCGCATCGAGGCCCGGATGGGCCGGCGGCGTGCCCTTCCAGGCTTCGGCCAGACCGTCGGGGGTCAGGCGCTCGAAGCCCTTGCCCAGCTCCAGACTGGCGGCCTCGGAGGCCGCCCATTCGCGCAGGCTGTTGAACCACGGCTGGTAGTAGCGCGCCTGGATCTTGCGCCCGTCCACCTGCTTGGCCTTCACCGCCGCGTCGAGCAAGGCCTCCAGCTCGTCGGCCCAGCCGGCCCAGCCGGCCTTCAGCGCGGCCAGCTCGCGCGTCTGTTCGGCCAGCACCCGCTCCAGCAGCGCGCCCAGCGCCTCGTCCGGCGCCGCATCCGGCTCGCCGAGCAGCGGACGCAGCTTGTCCCGGAGCAGGCGGTCGGGATGCTCCCAGTGCTCGATCACCCAGGCCAGCGCCGCGCCGGAGAGCGGGTAGCAGTGCCGGCGCCAGTAGTCGCGCACCACCTCGGCCATCAGCTCGCCGTGGTCGGTCTCCAGGGTCTGGGTGAACAGGCTGCCGCTGTCGAAGGCGTGCTCGCGGAGCATCCGCTGGCACCAGCCGTGGATGGTGGAGACGGCCGCCTCGTCCATCCACTGGGCGGCGATGTCCAGGCGGCGGGCGCAGGCCGGCCAGCGTTCGGCAGCGAAGTCGCCGCGCAGCTGCCGGAGCAGGTCGTCGCCCGGCGCCTCCTCGCGAAAGACCTTCGCCGCCTCGACCAGCCGGGCGCGGATGCGGTCGCGCAGCTCGCGGGTGGCGGCGTCGGTGAAGGTCACCACGAGGATTTCCGGCGGCAGCAGCTCGCGGGCGAAGCCCTCGGCGCCGCCGTGGCCGAGCACCAGGCGCAGGTAGAGGGCGGAGATGGTGAAGGTCTTGCCGGTGCCGGCGCTGGCCTCGATCAGCCGGCTGCCGTGCAGCGGAAAGCGCAGCGCCAGCGGGCGTCGTTCCGGGTTCGTCGGCTGGCTCATGCGCAGGTCTCCTCCGTGAGTTCTTCGGGCGGGTGATCGAGCAGCGACTGGTAGAGGTCGCGGCTCCATGCGTAGAAGTCGCCGTCGGCGACCAGGGCGTCGAAGGTCGGGTAGTGCCGCGCCAGGCTGGCGCTGCCGGCCACCTCGCCGGAGCGCTTGTAGCCGCCTTCGTAGGCTTCGCGGGCGGCCTTTTCCGCCGTGCCCCCGTCTTCGTCGCCCGCTTCTCCGGAATTCAGCCAGGCGATGGCGGTGTTCAGCGCCACCGGTAGCGGCGCTTCCAGGCCGGCGCGCCAGGCCTCCAGCCACAGGCGAAGGATCGCCTGCGCCTTCGCCGGCTCGATGGGGGCGAATTTCAGGCTGGTGTCCTCGCCGACCAACAGGGTGGTCAGCCGCAGGCCGCAGGCCGCGGCGGCGACATGGGCCACCCAGGGCCGCAGCAGGCGGTGCCATTTCCAGCGCTTGTCCTTGTTCTGCAGCCCGCCGGGTTGCAGCTCGATGCGCGCCAGCGCCTCGCCCCCGCCGGCGCGCAGCCCGCCCAGCCAGCCCTGCAGCTCGACGCCGGCATGTTCGAACTGCAGCGGCTTGGGCGAGTCCAGGCGTTGCGGCCAGTCCGCGCAGAGCGCCCGGTAGCCCTCGATCTGCTCCGGCAGCGGCTTCAGCACGGACTCGCGCAGGCGCTCGCCGAAGCCGGCCAGCGGCAGCCGGCCGCTGCGCTGCAGACGCAGGGCGGCGGCCTGCAGCGCCGGCTCGACCTGTTCGGGATGCGCTTCCAGGGCCAGGCTGGCGGCGCCGAGCAGCTCCCGGCGCAGCTGGTGCAGTTCCAGGCCGTCGAGGCCGAAGGGTTCCTCGTCGAGCTGGGCTTGCAGCTCTTCGTCGAGATGCACCTTGAGGCGCTGGGTGAAGAAGTGCTTGACCGGGTCGCGCAGGAAGTTCTGCAGGGTCTCCAGGGCCAGCGCGCCGTCCGGCTCGAAGGGCGGCAGCGCACGGGCCGCCCCGGTGGCCGGGGTCCGGCGGTGCAGCGCCGCCCATTCGCGGGCGTAGCTGAACAGCGCGCCGTCGCCGTCGAAGTAGCGGCGGCTGAACGGCTGCAGCGGGTGTTCGGTGGTCAGCGCGGCGAGCAGGTCGCCGTCGCCGCCGAGGGTCCAGCCGCTGGCGAGATGGTCGCGCAACTGGCCGACCAGTACCGAGGCCGGCCGCTCGGCGTTGTCGCGGATGCTCCGCCCCACCCAGCTGACGTAGAGCTGCTCGCGGGCGGCGAGCAGCGCCTCGAGCAGCAGGTAGCGGTCGTCCTCGCGGCGCGAGCGGTCGCCGGGGCGGTAGTCGCCGGCCATCAGGTCGAAGTCCAGCGGCGTCTGGCTGCGCGGGTAGTCGCCGTCGTTCATGCCGAGCAGGCAGACCATGCGAAACGGGATGGCGCGCATCGGCATCAGGGTGCAGAAGTTCACCGCGCCGGCCAGAAAGCGCTGGCTCAGGCGGCCCTGGTCGAGGGTGCCGAGCCAGGCCTCGCGGACCACGCCGAGCGGCAGCGGCTCCTCCAGCCCGACCCCGGCGCACAGCTCCAGCCATTCCTCCAGCGCCTCGACGAGCTGGCCGAGCAGGGTTTCGTCGCGCTCGTTCTGCGCGACGAAGAAGTCGCCGAGCATCGCGTGCAGGATGCGCCCCCACTCGGCCGGCGCGGCGGGCTGCGCCAGGCGTCGGTGCAGGGCGTCGAGGGCGTCGAGCAGCTGCACCAGCGGGCCGATCAGCACGGCGTCCAGCCCGCCGATCTCGTCGAAGGGCTCGATCCCGGCGCAGGCCGCGCCGCGGCCCACCGCGTAGCCGAGCAGCATGCGGCGCAGGCCGAAGCGCCAGGTGTTCTGCTCCAGGCCTTCGGGCAGGCCGAGGGCGGCGCGGCGCTCGGCGTCCAGCCCCCAGCGGATGCCGGCGCCCTCGATCCAGCAGTGCAGGGTCGGCAGCTCGCTCTCGTCGATGGCAAAGCGCGCGCGCAGCGCCGGCACGTCGAGCAGGTCGAGCACCTCGCTGACGGTCAGCCGGCCTTCCGGCAGCTTGAGCAGGTGTTCGACGGCGATCGGCAGCGGGTCGCAGCCGCGCTGGCCCTGATCGGCGAGGGTGAACGGGATGTAGCGGTCGTCGTCCTGGGCGTACTGGCCGAACACCGCCTGGATGTGCGGCGCGTAGGCGTTGACGTCCGGGACCATGACGATCACCTCGCGCGGGCGCAGGCTGGGGTCGGCGGCGAAGCGGTCCAGCAGTTGGTCGTGGAGGATCTCCACCTCGCGCTGGGCGCTGTGGGCGATCTGGAAGCGCAGCGAGCGGTCGGCGGCGGGATCGAGCGGCGGCCACTGCTCGCGGGTTTCGGCGAGGGTGCGCAGGTGGAGGATGTCGTCCTGCAGCTGGCCGAGCAGATGCGTGGTGTCGCCTTCGCCGAACAGGTCGATGCGCCCGCCGAGGATCGCGAAGCGCTCGCGGTAGTGCTCGGGGTCGTCGTGCATGTCGAGCAGGTTGATGTAGTCGCGGCCCTGCTTGCCCCAGGCGGCCAGGAGCGGATGGGCGTGCTGGTGCAGCTCGTCGGCGGAGAGGCCCGGCGCCATCCCGCCCTTGCGCTGCTGGCGGCGGTACTGGTGGCGCAGCAGGTCCTGGTCGGGAACGATGTCGCCCCAGTGGTGCCGGCAGGGGTTGTGCACGCAGAGCAGCACCTGGCTGAAGCGCGCCAGGGCGGCCAGCGCCTCGACGGTCTGCGCCGGCAGCGAGGAAATACCGAACACGATGACCCGCCGCGGCAGGCCGGGCGGCAGCGCCTCGACCGTGCGCAGGCGCTCGACGAAGCGCGGATGGACGCCGGCGCGGCTCTCGGCCAGTTGCTCGCGGCCGACGTCCGCGAGCAGCGCGCGCCACAGCGCCGGCTGCCAGCGCACCGCCTCGTCCAGCGGCTGGGCGCCGCCCCGCGAGGTGCGCAGCCGGTCGTGTCCGGCGGCCCAGTCGGCCAGCCAGTCGGCGCGGTACACCTGGTACTGGTCGAACAGGTCGGCGAGGCGCTCGGCCAGTTGGTGGCGCTTGCGCAGGTCGGCATCGCCGTCGAGGAAACGGCGCAGCGGGGCGAACGCCTCGCCGGCCAAGAGGCCCGGCAGCAGGCGCATCAGCCGCCAGGTCAGCGGCGCCTTGTCGAGCGGCGACTCGCGGGGAATGCTCTCGCTGCCCAGCACCGCACGATAGGTCTGCCAGAGAAAGCGCGCCGGCAGCTCGACCTGGATCGCCGCGGCGATGCCGCAGCCGTCCTGAGCGGCCAGCGCCAGCTTCAGCCACTGGGCGATGCCGTTGCTCTGCACCAGCACCACCTCGTTCTCCAGCGGCGCCAGCGGATGGCTGCGCATCCACGCCACCGCCAGCTCGCGCAGCTCCTCCAGGCGGTTGCCGTGCACCACCATCAACCCCGGCGTCAGCCCCTCGTTGTCCTGCATGTCCCGCTCCCTTCAGCGACGAAGGGGCCATTGTGCCAGTCGAGCGCGACGCCGGGTGTCGCGCTCGGCCGTCGCGGCGGCCATCGCCGACGAGAAGACGCGGACAGTCGCGCTACGGGTCAGGGGGTGGCCGGGGAAAATCGGCCGGTTGCCCCGGGCGCCTCAAGGCACGCGCTTTCCCTGCCGGGTCACCCAGAACAACAGCGCGAGGCCCACCGCGGCGGAAAAGAGCGAGGCGAGGAAAATCCCCAGTTTGGCCTGATTGAGCAGGCTCCTGTCGAACGCCAGGTTGCTGATGAACAGCGCCATGGTGAAGCCGATTCCGGCGAGGATGCTGCCGCCGGCCAGCAGTTTCCACTCAAGTTCGGCAGGCTTGATCGCGCCCAGGCGCAGCGCCAGCCAGGTGAAGGCCAGGATGCCGGCCGGCTTGCCGAGGGCGAAGCCGACGAACACCGCGACGGTGACGGCGTCGCCGAGATCGCCCAGGGACAGCGGCACCCCGGCGTTGGCGAAGGCGAAGAGCGGCATGACCAGATAGGCGACCCACGGATGCAGGGCGATCTGGATCCGTTCGGCCGGCGACAGGGTTTCGCGCGCCGCGGTTTCCGCCAAGCGCAAGGACTGCCGGTCGCGGGTCGCCCCGCTCCCCTCATTGCCGGCGGGATGGGCGACGACCCGGTCGAGAATGCGGTACAGGCGCTCGTCGCTGACCCAGCGGCCGGTGGGCGTCATCAGCCCGAGCAGCACGCCGGTGATGGTCGCATGGATTCCGGAGCGGTCGACGGCGAACCAGATGAAAGCGCCGGCCAGGACGTAGAGCGACATACTGCGGATGCCGACGAGAGCCATCAGGCGGACCACCGCGAGCCCCACGCCCGCGACAGCCAGCGCACTCCAGGCCAGCTGATGGCCGCCATAGCCGATGGCGACCACCAGGATCGCGCCGATGTCGTCGACGATCGCCAGCGACAGCATGAAGACCCGCAGGCTTTGCGGGATGCGCGATTTCAGCAGCGCCAGGCAGCCGATCACGAAGGCGGTATCGGTGGCCATGACCGCGCCCCACCCCGCCTCGCCGGGGCGACCCGACTGCAGGAGCAGGTACAGCGCCGCCGGCACCCCCATGCCCCCCAGGGCCGCCGAGACCGACAAGGCGGCCATCCGCGGATGGCGCAATTCGCCCAGCACCAGTTCCCGCTTGAGCTCGACGGCGACCAGGAAGAAGAACAGCGTCATCAGCCCGTCACCGATCCAGTCCCTTATGGAGCGGACGAAGTCCAGCGAGCCGACCTGCAAGCCTATGGGGGTTTCCCATGCGCCCAGAAAGGCCTCGGCCCAGGGTGAGTTGGCAAGCCCCACGGCAGCGACCGTGAAGAACAGCAGAACGGCCGCGGCGACGGCCTCGATGCGCAGGAAGCGGGCCAGCGGTTTGCTCAGCCAGTGAACGGACTCTTCGGGCAGCCGGGCGGAATCGGCATTTCCCTGCTGGTCGTCATGCATGGCGAACGCCCTCTGGTTTGCGGGTTGGAGCACCCGGGGGACGTCCAACCCAGGTAATGGAAGACCGGGAGAACCCCGGGCCGCCCATCAACTTATAGCCTGTCGATGCCCGGCAAGGAGAATGAAGCGCCTGGCTTTGGCGTAGGCCGTCGTCCCGGGCCAGAGGGCTTTAACAGTTTGATTGAAACACCATCATAGCTGTGCAATGCTGTCCAATATGGATAGATTAGTAAGCATTGGTGAAGCCGCCAAGGCGCTGGGCGTGTCGATCACGACGCTGCGGCGCTGGGAGGCATCGGGCAAACTGGTTGCCGAGCACACGGCAGGCGGCCACCGCCGCTACGACCTCGCCAAACTGAAGCCTGAGCTGTTCCGTTCGGAGGCCGAGGCCTGCCGCAGGACGGTGGCCTACGCTCGCGTTTCCAGCCACGACCAGAAGGACGACCTGGAGCGCCAGAAGCAGGTGCTGGAGCTGTACTGCGCCCGCCAGGGCTGGACGTTCGAGGTGATCGCCGACCTGGGCTCCGGCATGAACTACCAGAAGAAAGGGCTCAAGCGCCTGCTGGAATCCATCATCGAGGGGCAGGTCGGGCGGCTGGTCATCACCCACAAAGA
>NZ_FOFJ01000066.1 GCF_900110885.1 Azotobacter beijerinckii
TCAACGAGTACCCGCAGATCATCAAGACCGCGGTGGACACCTGTGCCGGCAGCGTGCCGATCCTCGCCGGCGTCGGCGGCCCGACCCGCCAGGCCATCCACATGGCCCAGGAAGCCGAGCGCCTGGGCGCCAAAGGCCTGCTGATCCTCCCGCACTACCTGACCGAAGCCAGCCAGGAAGGCGTCACCGCCCACGTCGAGGCGATCTGCAAGTCGGTGAAGATCGGCGTGGTGGTCTACAACCGCAACGTCTGCCGGCTGACCCCGAGCCTGCTGGAACAGCTCGCCGAGCGCTGCCCGAACCTGATCGGCTACAAGGACGGCCTGGGCGACATCGAGCTGATGGTCTCGGTGCGCCGCCGTCTGGGCGAGCGCTTCACCTATCTGGGCGGCCTGCCGACCGCCGAAGTCTTCGCCGCGGCCTACAAGGCCCTCGGCGTACCGGTGTATTCCTCGGCGGTGTTCAACTTCATCCCGCGCACCGCGATGGAGTTCTACAAGGCGATCGCCGCCGACGACCACGAGACCGTCGGCAAGATCATCGACGACTTCTTCCTGCCGCTCCTGGAGATCCGCAACCGCCGCGCCGGTTACGCGGTAAGCATGGTCAAGGCCGGGGCGAAGATCGTCGGCCACGACGCCGGTCCGGTGCGCGCGCCGCTGACCGACCTGCTGCCCGACGAGTACGAGCGCCTCGCCGCGCTGATCCGCAAGCTCGGTCCGCAGTGATGTTGCCGCCCGGCTGCCCTCCGGCAGGCCGGGCCCCCGGCTCACCCCCAAATAAAAATAACCAGTGGGAGACTCACCCGTGAACCATGCATCTAATGCCGGCGCCGGCCCCGCCGCCGATCCGACGCTGCAGTCGGCGGTCGACAAGGTCAAGCGCCATGTGCTGCCGCTGTTCGTCATCATGTTCATCGTCAACTACATCGACCGGGTGAACATCGGCTTCGTCCGCTCCCAGATGGAAACCGACCTGGGCATCGGCGCAGCGGCCTTCGGCTTCGGCGCCGGCCTGTTCTTCATCGGCTACGCCCTCTTCGAAGTGCCCTCCAACCTGCTCCTGCAGAAGGTCGGCGCCCGCGCCTGGCTGACCCGCATCATGCTGACCTGGGGCCTGGTCGCCACGGCGATGGCCTTCATCCAGAACGAAACCCACTTCTACATCCTGCGCTTCCTGCTCGGGATCGCCGAAGCGGGCTTCTTCCCCGGGGTGATCTACTACTTCACCCGCTGGCTGCCGGGGGCCGAACGCGGCAAGGCCATCGCCATCTTCCTCAGCGGCTCGGCGATCGCCTCGCTGATCTCCGGCCCGCTGTCCGGTGCCCTGCTGCAGATCCAAGGGCTCGGCTGGCACGGCTGGCAGTGGATGTTCTTCATCGAGGGCATGGCTTCGGTGCTGCTCTGCGGCTTCGTCTGGTTCTGGCTGGACTCCAGGCCGCACGACGCCAAGTGGCTGGAACGTGCCGAGCAGGATGCCCTGGTCGCAGCCATCGACGAGGAACAGCGCGCCCGCGAAGCGGCGACCACGGTCAAGCCGTCGCTCGGGGCGCTGCTCAAGGACCACCAGATAGTCCTGTTCTGCGTGATCTACTTCTGCATCCAGCTGACCATCTATGCCGCCACCTTCTGGCTGCCCACCATCATCAAGCGGATGGGCGAGCTGAACAGCGTCGAGGTCGGCCTCTTCAACTCGATTCCCTGGCTGATCTCGATCATCGGCATGTACGCCTTCGCCCGGCTGGCCGCCAAGTGGAAGTTCCAGCAGGCCTGGGTCGCCGCGGCCCTGCTGATCGCCGCCCTGGGGATGTTCGTCTCCACCACCGGCGGGCCGATCTTCGCCTTCGTCGCCGTGTGCTTCGCGGCCATCGGCTTCAAGTCGGCGTCCTCACTGTTCTGGCCGATTCCCCAAGCCTATCTGGACGCGCGCATCGCCGCCGGCGTGATCGCCCTGATCAACTCGGTGGGCAACCTCGGCGGCTTCGTCGCGCCGACCACCTTCGGCCTGCTCGAACAGCACACCGGCTCGATCCAGGGCGGCCTCTACGCCCTGGCCGCGACCTCGGTGCTGGCGGCCATCGTGGTGTTCTTCGCCCGCACCAAGGCCGGCGACCAGGAAGCGCCGGGCCTGCCCGGCCCAACGCTTAGCCAACCCCACTCCTGAAACCGAGCTCCGCCCCGCCGCCCGCTCCCGCGCGCGGCGAGGGACGGAGCACAACGTCCCCTGCAACCCTTACAGGAATCCACCATGAGCACTCCGCTTTCCCAAGCAACCAGCCAGGCTCCCGTCATCACTGAGCTGCAGGTCATCCCGGTGGCCGGCCACGACTCCATGCTGCTCAACCTGAGCGGCGCCCACGGCCCCTACTTCACCCGCAACATCGTCCTCCTCAAGGACAGCGCCGGCCACACCGGGGTCGGCGAAGTCCCCGGCGGCGAAGGCATCCGCCAGACCCTGGAAGACGCCCGCGCACTGCTGATCGGCCAGCCGATCGGCCAGTACCAGAAGCTCCTCAACCAGGTACGCCAGGCCTTCGCCGGGCGCGATGCCGGCGGCCGCGGCCTGCAGACCTTCGACCTGCGCATCGCCATCCACGCGGTGACCGCCCTGGAGGCAGCGCTGCTCGACCTGCTCGGCCAGTTCCTCGAGGTGCCGGTGGCGGCCCTGCTCGGCGAGGGCCAGCAGCGCGACGAGGTGGAGATGCTCGGCTATCTGTTCTACGTCGGCGACCGCCAGAAGACCGACCTGCCCTACCACAGCGAGCCCGAGGCCGCCGACGACTGGTTCCGCGTCCGCCACGAGAAGGCCCTGACCCCGGAGGCGGTGGTCCGCCTGGCCGAGGCGGCGCAGGCGCGCTACGGCTTCCAGGACTTCAAGCTCAAGGGCGGCGTGCTGCGCGGCGAGGAGGAGATCGAGGCGGTCACCGCGCTGGCCGAGCGCTTCCCCGAGGCGCGCGTGACCCTCGATCCCAACGGCGGCTGGCTGCTCAAGGACGCCATCCGCCTGTGCCGCGACATGCACGGCGTGCTGGCCTACGCCGAGGACCCGTGCGGCGCCGAGGACGGCTACTCCGGCCGCGAGGTGATGGCCGAGTTCCGCCGCGCCACCGGGCTGCCCACCGCGACCAACATGGTCGCCACCGACTGGCGGCAGATGGGCCACGCCATCCAGCTGCAGTCGGTGGACATCCCGCTGGCCGACCCGCACTTCTGGACCATGCAGGGCTCGGTGCGGGTGGCGCAGCTGTGCCACGAGTGGGGCCTGACCTGGGGCTCGCACTCGAACAACCACTTCGACATCTCGCTAGCCATGTTCACCCACGTCGCCGCCGCGGCGCCGGGCAAGATCACCGCCATCGACACCCACTGGATCTGGCAGGACGGCCAGCGCCTGACCCGCGAGCCGCTGCAGATCGTCGGCGGCAAGGTCAAGGTGCCGCAGAAGCCGGGCCTGGGCGTGGAAATCGACATGGACCAGTTGAACAAGGCCCACGAGCTGTACAAGGGCATGGGCCTCGGCGCACGCGACGACTCCGTCGCCATGCAGTACCTGATCCCCGGCTGGACCTTCGACAACAAGAAGCCCTGCCTGGTGCGCTGATCCGGCCAGGGCCGCCGCGGCGGCCCGAGCCTTCAGCCGCCGCCCCCGCGGGGCGACCCTCCAGCCAACCGCACCCGGCGCCAGCGCCCGGTGCGGTTTTTTCATGCTGGCCGGCTGTGGCCTAGCCGGCCAGCCGCACCCCGTCGACCGCCGGCTTCGCCTCGCCGAGCGCAGCCGGGAGCCGTCCGCCGCTCCGGTAGAGGCCGCCCAGCGAGCGCCGCCAGGGCGCCAGCCAACTCTCCCAGCCCTCCTCCCACAACCGCAGGTGCAGGCGCGCCAGTGCCACCGGATCGCCGAGCAGGGCCAGCCGGGTCTCGCCGTCGAGCCGCTCCGGCCCCGCGGCCAGTGCATGCTCGACGCGCTCCTCGCGCAGCCGCTCGATCGCCGCCGAGCGGCCGTGGCGCGCCGTGGCCATCGCGCAGGCCAGCGCGTTGCCCAGCGGATCGACCACCGCCCGGACGAAGGCGCCGCCCTGCGCGCGCCGGCGATTCTCCCGGGTGTAGCGCTCGGTGGCGCACAACTCGGCCGGGGTCTCGTGCTCCTCGGGGATCAGGAACAGTTTCCGCTCGCGCAGGAAGCGGCCCAGGCCGACCCGGCTGGAAATCACCGACACCGGGATGGACAGCGTCAGGGCGCCGATGATCGGCGCCAGCCAGCCGAGGAAGCGCGGGTCCAGCCAGCCCACCAGCAGCGCCCAGGCGAGCCCGAGCAGGGTCTGGCTGCCGTGCCGGCGCAGCGCCTCGCCCCAGGAGGTGGAGCCGTCATCGCGGCGCGGCGACTTCCACTGCACCGAACGGCCGAGGAAGGCGCCGATCACGAAGCAGCTGTGGAAGAACATCCGCACCGGCGCCAGCAGCATCGAGCAGACCATCTCCAGCAGCAGGCTCAGGGTCACCCGCAGCGCCCCGCCATAAGCCCCGGCGCCCTTGACCCAGACCAGCACCAGGCTGAGCAGCTTGGGCAGCACCAGCATGGTCAGGGTGCTGTAGAAGAGCAGCATGGCCTCCTGGGGATACCAGGGGGTCCAGATCGGGAAGACGCCCGAGTCTCCGCCGAGCGCCTGCGGCGTCAGCAACTGGTGCGCCGTCATCAGCGCGGTGGAGAGCAGCAGGAAGGCGAACCACAGCGGCGCCGACAGGTAGGACATCACCCCGGTGAGGAACACCGCGCGGTGCACCGGATGCATGCCCCGGACCAGGAACAGACGGAAGTTCATCAGGTTGCCGTGGCACCAGCGGCGGTCGCGCTTGAGTTCGTCGAGCAGGTTCGGCGGCAGCTCCTCGTAGCTGCCCGGCAGGTCGTAGGCGACCCACACGCCCCAGCCGGCGCGGCGCATCAGCGCGGCCTCGACGAAGTCGTGGGAGAGGATCGCCCCGGCGAACACCCCACGTCCCGGCAGCGGCGCCAGCGCGCAGTGCTCGATGAACGGCGCCATGCGGATGATCGCGTTGTGCCCCCAGTAGTGCGACTCGCCGAGCTGCCAGAAGTGCATGCCGGCGGTCAGCAGCGGGCCATAGACGCGGGTAGCGAACTGCTGCATACGCGCATAGAGGGTGTCGCGGCCCGAGGCCTTGGGTGCGGTCTGGATGATCCCGGCCTCGGGATTGGCCTCCATCAGCCGCACCAGGGTGGTCAGGCAGTCGCCGCTCATCACGCTGTCGGCGTCCATCACCACCATGTAGCGGTACTGGCTGCCCCAGCGTCGGCAAAAGTCGTCGATGTTGCCGCTCTTGCGCTTCACCCGGCGGCGGCGCCGGCGGTAGAAGATCCGCCCGAAGCCGCCGGTCTCGCGACACAGCTCGAGCCAGGCCTGCTGCTCGGCGGCGGCGATGTCCGCCGAACCGCTGTCGCTGAGGATGAAGAGGTCGAAGCGCTCCAGCTCGCCGCTGGCGGCCAGCGACTCGTAGGTCGCCCGCAGCCCGGCGAAGGCCCGCGCCACGTCCTCGTTGCAGATCGGCATGACGATCGCCGTGCGCGCCTCGGCGGGAATCGGCGCCGTGCCCAGGCCGGCCGCGGAGACATGCTGGCGGTCGCGCCCGCGCAAGAGTTCCCAGAAGCCCATCACCGCCGTCCAGAAGCCGGCGGAGACCCAGCCGAAGAGCAGCGCGAAGAGCGTGAGCACGCTGCCCTCGAGCAGATAGGGCAGCGCCGTGCCCAGGCTGTGCCAGGGGCTGTTCGGGGGGCCCCCGGCGAACGCGGCGGAGGACCAGTCGCAGCACGGCAGGATGTCCATCATGTACCAGGTGGCCAGGGCGGTCGGACCGAACATCAGCAGCATCAGGACCAGCCGGCGCAGCGAGGCGAGCTGCTGCCAGCTCGCCGGCGGCCGCTCGCGCGGCGGCGCGGGCGGGCAGCCGCGGCCGGTGAGCCGGCGCCAGGCGCGCAGCAGCAGGTTGCTGCCCCAGGGCTCGGGAATCACCCGGGTGCGGCGGATCGGCGGCGCGGCCGCCAGGCAGGCACGGCCGGCGGCATCCGCGTCGAGCGCTCCGGCCGCCGCCAGTGCGTCGCCGTAGCCTCCAGCCAGGCGCCGGGCGGCCGAGGCCAGGGCGGCATCGTCGAGCGCTGCCGGGGCATCCCCGCCCAGCCGGCGGTGCAGTTCGGCAAGCGAGCCGGCATCGGCCAGGCGCTCGCGCTCGGCCTTGGCCAGCGGCAGATGCCGCAGGTACTCGTCCAGCGGAGTCTGGAGGGAGGTCGGATTATTCTTTGGCATGCAACTGGTAGCTCCAGATTTCGGTCAGGCGTCGGTCGCCCTTGACCAGTGCGGCGTACATCTCCACCGGCCGCTGCGGGTCCTTGATCTTCAGACGCAGGGTAAGGCGCCAGCCCCGGATGGCCGGGTGGTAGCGCAGGCTGTTCTCCAGCAGCTCGCCGTTGTGGTCGACGTTGACCTGGCTGACGAGCGGCGTATCCGGCGCCAGCGCCTGCAGCGCCGGCCCCTCGAAGTCCACCAGCAGGAGGGTGCTGCCGTCGGCCTGGCGGACCAGGTTGCGCTGCTTCAGCTCGCCCAGCGCGCTCAGGGTCTGCCTGACCCACGCGGACTCCTTCGGGTGCAGCGCCGCCTCGTTCTGGGTCCAGTGCAGGCGATAGGCGAAATCCAGCGGCTGGCCGGGCGCGGGCAGGGTCCGCGGCCGCCAGAAGGCGACGATATTGTCGTTGGTCTCGTCCGCGGTGGGAATCTCCACCAGCTCCACGCTGCCCTGGCCCCACGGGCCCAGCGGCTCGACCCAGGCGCTCGGGCGCAGGTCGTAGCGGTCGTCCAGGTCTTCGTAGTCGGAGAACTCGCGACCGCGCTGCAGCAAGCCGAAGCCCCGGGGATTCTCCAGGCTGTAGGGGGTCACCGACACCCACTTCGGGTTCTGCAGCGGGCGCCAGATCCAGTCGCCATTGCCGTCATGGATCAGCAGACCGCTGGAGTCGTGGATCTGCGGACGGAAGTTGACCTGCGGCGACGGCTGGTTGTCGCCGAACAGGAACATGCTGGTCAGCGGCGCCAGGCCCAGCCGGCCGACCGGCCCGCGCAGGTAGAGCCGAGCCTGGATGTCCATCCGGCTGTCCCGGCCGGGGTGCAGGACGATGCGATAGGCGCCGGTGGCGCGCGGCGAGTCGAGCAGGGCGAAGATCGTCAGGTGGCGGTCCTGCGGCCCGGGGCGCTCGATCCAGAACTCGCGAAAGCGCGGGAACTCCTCGCGGGAAGGCAGCGCGGTGTCGATCGCCAGGCCGCGGGCGGAGAGGCCGAACACCTGGCCCTGGCCGACCACCCGGAAGTAGCTGGCGCCGAGGAAGGTGGCGACCTCGTCCTGCTTGTCCGCCCGGTTGACCGGGTAGAGCACGCGGAAGCCGGCGTAGCCGAGCTTCTCGACCGCCTTGGGATCGACGCGCAGGGTGCCGAAATCGAAGCGCGAGGGGTCGTAGCCGATTTCCCGGGGGTTGCCGGCGACCAGCTCGTTGATCCGCACCGGCGTGGCGAAGTGCATGCCCTGGTGGTGGAAACCCAGCTTGAAGCGGGTCTTCTCGTCGGCCCAGTAGGCCTTCTCGGCACGGAAGCGGATCTGCTGGTGGTCGGCGAAGGTCATGTTGGCGAACTCGGCCGGCAGGTTGCTGACCGGCGCGACGTAAGGCTCGCGAGCCAGGCTCTTCGCCCGCTCGGCCACCTCGTCGAAGCCAAAGCCCCAGGCCGGGGCGACGCCCAGCGCCAGGAGGGTTGAGCCGACCAGCAGCAGGCCGCGGCATGAAGCGATTATCGACGTCATTGCGCAAGGCTCGGACATGGCTGAAAAAGGGGGGAAAAGAGTCGGCAGCCGGCAACTCTAACCTATTGAAAACAATGGGGAAAATCAAAGCCTTCGGACAACGGGGAAGGATCGGTGGTTTTTCCTTTTAATTCATGCGTTTAGATATTTTAACCAAATCCTTCAACAGGCCGTCAGACCGACGAGCGGTACTCCGCCGAAATGCTCGGCGCGGATCGCGACGACGGCGGGAAGCGACGGCGAAGCCAGCGGCCCGGCCACCGCTTCCCGCCCTGCGCCGGGCCGCCCGTCGGGGCTTGCCGCGCCCCTCCCGGCAACCGTTAAGCTGAGGCATCGTCCCCCTCAGCCGGAGATCGCCATGCTTCCCCTGACCATCGACCTGCAGCGACTGGAAAATGCCCTGGAAGGCGACGAAGCCGTCGATCACTACCTGGACCTGGACACCGGCGAGATCCTCGCGGTCGGCCCGCAGGCGCCGGTTCCGGGCAGCGCCGAGAAGTACGACGTGCAGCCCGAGCGCTACCTGCCCATCGACCCCCTGGCCGGCGCGCAGAGCCTGGCGATGCGCGAGGACTTCCTCTACACCCAGCCGGACCCGCATGCCCACCCGCTGCTCAGCCGCGCCCTGAGCGGGCGCCGGCCGCTGCGCACCTTCGACTACGGACTGGAACACTTCCCGCGGCTGCGCGAGGCTTGGCACGCCTACCGGCAGCGGCGGCTGCGCGAATACGCCCTGGAGTGGCTGGAGGACAACGGCCTGGAGCCGGCAGGCGAACTCAGGTCTCGAGCAGGAAGGTCACCGGCCCGTCGTTGACCAGCTCGACCTGCATGTGGGCGCCGAAGCGTCCGGCGGCGACCTGCGGGTGGCGCTCGCGGGCCAGCGCCAGCAGCGCCTCGAAGAGCGCCTGGCCGTGGGCCGGCGGGGCGGCGCTGGAGAAGCTCGGGCGCAGGCCGCTCTTGGTATCGGCGGCGAGGGTGAACTGCGAAACCAGCAGCAGGCCGCCGCCGACCTGGGCGAGGGAGAGGTTCATGCGCCCCTCGGCGTCGGCGAACACCCGGTAGTTGAGCAGCCGCTGCAGCATCCGCTCGACGCTCTCCGGGCCGTCCTGCGGCTCGATGCCGACCAGCGCCAGCAGGCCCTGGCCGATCGCGCCGACCTCCTCGCCCGCGACCGTCACCCGGGCCATGGCGACGCGCTGGATCAGCACCTTCATCAGGCCTCCTCGGGCGGCACGCCAAGCAGACGCTGGACAAGGTCGTCGGCGGCGCGCACCAGGGCGTCGACGATGCCCGGCTCGCCGGCCGCGTGCCCGGCATCGCGGACGATCTGCAGCTCGCTGTTCGGCCAGGCGCGGTGCAACGCCCAGGCGTTGTCCAGCGGGCACACCGCGTCGTAGCGGCCATGCACGATCACGCCCGGCAGGTGGGCGATCTTCGGCATGTCGCGCAGCAGCTGGCCGGGCGCCAGGAAGGCGTCGTTGACGAAGTAGTGGCACTCGATGCGGGCGATGGCCAGGGCATGCTCGTGGAAGCGCTCGACCACATTCGGGTTCGGCCGCAGGGTCGCGGTGCGCCCCTCCCAGACCGACCAGGCCCGGGCCGCCTGCATCTGGGCGATCTCGTCGGCCCCGGTGAGGCGCTTGTAGTAGGCCTGCATCAGCTCGCCGCGCTCCGCCGCCGGGATCGGCGCCAGATAGTCCTGCCAGTAGTCAGGGAACAGCCGGCTGGCCCCCTCCTGGTAGAACCACTGGAAGTCCTGCGGGCGGCACAGGAAGATCCCGCGCAGGATCAGCGCATGCACCCGCGCCGGATGGGTCTGGGCGTAGGCCAGCGCCAGGGTCGAGCCCCAGGAACCGCCGAACAGCACCCACTGCTCGATGCCCAGGTGCTCGCGGATGCGCTCCAGGTCCGCCACCAGATCCCAGGTGGTGTTGTTCTCCAGACTCGCGTAGGGCGTCGAGCGGCCGCAGCCGCGCTGGTCGAAGGTGACGATGCGGTACAGGGTCGGATCGAAGAAGCGCCGGCTCATGCCGTCGCAGCCCGAGCCCGGACCGCCGTGGATGAACACCACCGGCAGGCCGTCCGGCGTGCCGCTCTCGTCCACGTACAGCTCGTGGGGATGGTCCACCGCCAGCCGGTGGCGGGCGTAGGGTTTGATCTCTGGATACAAGGTTTGCATGCTCTGCTCCAAGGCTGAACAGGACCATCCGTCCCGGGGTAGCCGGCATCATATCCCCGAAAGGGGCCACGGGGATGCGCCGGGTTCGCCGAAATTTCCCGGCGACCGCCAGGCCTTTTGCAGAACGCCGTGCCCCTGCCTAAGGTTGATCCCAGGCGTCGCTGCGACGGCCGCCCGGGGAAACCGGCCGTGCACATCGCCCGGTCCGGCAGCCGCGAGGCGCCGCCCGCCCGCCGCCGGAGAGCGCCGATGAACGCCGCACCGCGCCAGCTGTCCCTGATCACCGGCCTGCTCGCCCTGGTCTGGCTGTGGGCGGCCATCGAGCCGCTGAGCCGTTCCGATTGGCTCTTGGAGAACCTGCTGGTGTTCTTCTTCGTCGCCCTGCTGCTGGCGACCCACCGGCGCTTCGCCTTTTCCCTCGGCGCCTACCGGCTGTTCGCCCTGTTCCTCGCCCTGCACCTTTACGGCTCCCACTACACCTACGCGGAAACGCCGCTGGGCGACTGGCTGCGCGACAGCCTGGGGCTCGCCCGCAACCCCTACGACCGGCTGGTGCACTTCGCCTTCGGCCTGCTGCTGACCTGCCCGCTGCGCGAGTTGCTGGCGCGCCGCGCCGGCCTGCGCGGGTTCTGGCTGGACGGCCTCGCCCTGTGCGTGGCGATGGCCATGAGCGCCTTTTACGAACAACTGGAAATGCTCGCGGCGCTGATCGTCAGCCCGGACCTGGGCACCGCCTTCCTCGGTACCCAGGGCGACGAATGGGACGCCCAGAAGGACGCCGGACTGGCCATGCTCGGGGCGCTCGGGGCGCTGGGACTGCGCCGGCTGTTCGGGCCGCGCCAGGGCGTGGCGGCCTGAAACGCCGGGCTTTCCCCCCGACGCCGGCTCCGGCTACGCTTGAGACAAGACCGACTGCTGACGTTGCGCCATGCAGCGCCGTCGCCACAGGAGGGGAACATGGACGCTTCTTTCCCGCGCATCGGCATCGCCGGCGCCGGCGCCATCGGCTGCACGCTGGCCGCGCGCCTGGCGGGCAGCGGCCGGGCCGTCAACCTGCTGGCCCGCGGCGCCAGCCTGGAGGCGCTGCGCCGCGACGGCGTGCGTCTGACCGACCGGCAGGGCGAGCACTGCGCCGCGGTGAATGCCAGCGACCGCGGTGCGGTGCTCGGCGAGCAGGATCTGCTGTTTCTCTGCACCAAGGCCCACGACCTGCCCGCGCTGCTGCCAGCCATCGAACCGATGCTCGGCGCCGACACCCTGGTGGTGCCGGTGCTCAACGGCGTGCCCTGGTGGTACTTCCTGGGCGAGGGCGGGCGCTTCGCCGGGCAGTCCGTCGAGGCGGTCGATCCCGGCGGACGGCTCGCCGCGCGCCTGGCCCCGCCGCACCTGATCGGCTGCGTGGCGTTCGTCACCGCCGAGTCCCCGGCGCCCGGCGTGGCGGTTTCCGCCAACCCGCTGCGGATGGTCTGCGGCGAGCCGGACAACCGCCCGAGCGAACGCCTGGAGCGCCTCTGCGCGCTGCTCGCCGAAGCCGGCATCGAGGCCCGCGCCAGCGAGCGGATCCGCGACGCGCTGTGGACCAAGCTGATCGCCAACCTCACCTCCAACCCGCTGTCGGTGATCAGCGGCGCCACCCTGGACGAAGTCTATAGCAGCCCCGACCTGCACGAGCTGGTCTGCGATCTGCTGCACGAGGGGCTGCTGGTCGCCGCCGCCTACGGCGCACGGGTCGAACTCGACCCGCCGGGCTTTCTCGAGCGCGGCGCGGCCATGGGCGCGGTGCGCACCTCGATGCTGCAGGACCACGAACGCGGCCGCCCGCTGGAGCTGGCAGCGATCGGCGACGCGGTGCTCGAACTGGCCGCCAAACTGGACATTGCGCTGCCGCGCAGCCGCGAGATCGTCGCCCTGGCGCGCTTCTGCAACCGCCGGGGCCGCCCCCGCTAGACACGAATACCCATCCACCGACCCGAGAACCCTCCATGGCCCGACTGCACCTGGAATTTCCCGCCCACTGCCTCTGCTACCGCACCGAGATGAGCGTGCGCAACAGCGACATCAACGGCGCCCGCCACCTGGGCAACGACGCGCTGGTCTCGATGCTCTCCGAGGCGCGCTCGCGCTTCCTGTACGCCCACGGCATCGACGACAGCGGCGCCGAGACCAGCGGCCCCGGGATCATCGTCACCGACCTCGCCACCCTCTACAAAGCCGAGGCCCATGCCCGCGACCGGCTGCGCTTCGAGGTCGGCCTGGCGGACTTCAACAAGTACGGCGGCGACATCGTGTTCCGCGTCAGCCGACCGGCCGACGGCGCCCTGATCGCCCTGGCCAAGTACGGCTTCGTGTTCTTCGACTACGAGGCCGGCAAGGTGGTGCCGATCCCCGCGGCCTTCGCCGCGCGCTTCCCGGAAGTCAACCGGCTGCCGTAACGCCCGGCACGTGCACCGCCAGCCAGACCGTCGGGCCGGCCGGATCGGTGGCCTCGACGCGGTGGCGCTCGCCGGCCGGAATCAGCAGGTGATCGCCCACCGCCAAGGCGATGGGCTTCGGCTCGCTCTCCAGACGCAGCAGCGCGCTGCCGGCCAGAAGCAGCACCCACTCGTCCCAGTCCTGGTCGTACCAGAAGCCCGGCGGACTGGCCTGCCCCTGGGAAACGATACGCTCCACCCGGCAACCGGGCAGGTTGAGCAGGTCGTCGAAGCACTCGCCCGCGGCAGCGTCGGGCAGCGGCTGGAAGAGGTTGTGGCGGGACGGCATGGAGGCTCCTTGCGGCGGTAGGGATCGCGGCCGGAGGGCGGTCAGTCCGCCGGCCGCCAGATCAGCAGCCCGAGGTCGTAGCCCTGCTCGCGGGCCAGTTTCAGCAGGCGCTCGCGGTCCTGCGGGGCGATCGTCGTGTCGCGGGAGAGTATCCACAGGAACTCGCGGTCGGGGCTGCCGACCAGGGCGAGCCGGTAGTCCGGGTCGACGTAGAGCACCCAGTAGTCGCCCCCGGCCAGGACCGGAAAACCGTAGCCGAAGACATTGTGGAAGCGTACCCGGAGCTGGTCGGTGCGGCCCCGCTGCAGCGGCCGGGCGATGCCGCTGGCCTCCAGCCATTCGCCTTCGGCGGTGCGACAGCGGTTGCGCACGGCGAGTTGGTCGGGCGCCAGCAGGCGGTAGTGCGCCTCGGCCCGGACGCAGCGGCGCTGGAAGGACGCCGGCAGACGCGCCAGCTCGTACCAGGTGCCCTGGTAGCGCGCGAGGTCCAGCGCGCCAGCCGTGGCCGGCGGCTCCCGTCCCCAGTAGGCGCAGCCGCCGAGCAGCAGGCCAAGAGCGGCCAGGCCGAGCATACGCCACGGCCCGGCCGCTTTCACCGCAGGCCCTGCCCGGAGAACAGCAGCACCTTGTCGCCGCCGTACTGCACGCTGATGAAGGTCCGCTGGTCGCCCCAGGTGCAGCTGGAGAAGCCGAAGGCCCCGGAACACTCGGTCGGCTTGCCGAGCAGTTGCTCGACTTCGGGCCGGGTCATGCCGGGCTTGAGCTTGGAATAGTTCTCCTGGTTGAGCGGGTCGCTGCAGGCGGCCAGCAGGAGACAGAGGGACAGCAGGGCGAAACGGCGCGACATCGAGGGAATCCTGGCAAGGGAAAGCGACAAGCCTGACACGGCAGCGCCCCCGGCCGGCGCCGGAGGCTCGCGAAGGGGGAGCGGACGTGCGGAAAAGGCCGAGCCGGGCACCCTCGGAGCGCCCGGGCGACGGCAGCGGGCGTCAGTCCTGAAGATGATAGCGGGTGATGCGCTCGACCTCTTCCTTCGAACCGAGGAACACCGCCACCCGCTGGTGCAGGGATTCGGGCTGGAGGTCGAGGATCCGCTGGGTGCCGTTGGTCGCCGCGCCGCCGGCCTGCTCGATGATGAAGGACATCGGGTTGGCCTCGTACATCAGGCGCAGCTTGCCGGGCTTGCCCGGCTCGCGGGCGTCGCGCGGGTACATGAAGATGCCGCCGCGGGTGAGGATGCGGTGCACGTCGGCGACCATCGAGGCGATCCAGCGCATGTTGTAGTTCTTGTCCAGCGGGCCGCTCTTGCCGGCCAGCAGTTCGTCCACGTAGCGCTGGACCGGCGGCTCCCAGTGGCGCTGGTTGGACATGTTGATGGCGAACTCGGCGGTGGTTTCCGGTACGTGCAGGTTGTCGTGGGTGAGCACGAAGCTGCCCAGCTCGCGGTCCAGGGTGAAGCCCTTGACGCCGTTGCCGAGGGTCAGCATGAGCATGGTCTGCGGGCCGTAGATCGCGTAGCCGGCGGCCACCTGCTTGGTGCCCGGCTGGAGGAAGGCCTGCTCGTTGAGGCTGTCGTTCTGGCTCAGGTACTCGTCCGGGCAACGCAGCACCGAGAAGATGGTGCCGACCGAGACGTTGACGTCGATGTTGCTGGAGCCGTCCAGGGGGTCGAAGACCAGCAGGTAGGCGCCCTTCGGGTACTTGCCGGGAATCTGGTAGGCGGTGTCCATCTCCTCGGAGGCCATGCCGGCCAGGTGGCCACCCCACTCGTTGGCCTCCAGGAGGATCTCGTTGGACATCACGTCGAGCTTCTTCTGCACCTCGCCCTGCACGTTCTCGGTGCCCATGCTGCCGAGCACGCCGCCCAGCGCACCCTTGGATACCGCATGGCTGATTTCCTTGCAGGCACGCGCCACCACCTCGATGAGGAAGCGCAGGTCGGCCGGGGTGTTGTGGCAACGGGTCTGCTCGATCAGGTAGCGACTCAGGGTTACGCGGGACATGGAAAGGGCTCCGGGGGTGGAAAGTTCGCGCATCTTAGCGCGACTAGGTGGGCGACGCCTCCCTCTGACCGGGACGACCGTCGCAGGTTCAGCGCTTCGCCCGAGGGCGCTGCGACCGACTGACTCACTCCGGCAGCCGCCAGATCTCGCGGGCGTATTCGCGGATGGTGCGGTCGGAGGAGAACCAGCCGGTCCGCGCGGTGTTCAGCACCGCCGAGTGCCACCAGTGCTGCGGCGTGCGCCAGCGCGCCTCGACCTCGCGCTGGGCCTGCCAGTAGGCCTCGAAGTCGGCGCAGACCATGAAGTTGTCGTGGTGCAGCAGGCCGTCGACCAGCCCGGCGTAGCGCCCCGGATCGTCCGGCGAGAAGACCCCGCTGCGGATCGCCGTGAGCACCTCGGAGAGCCGCGGCGAGGCGGCCACCACGGCCGCCCCGCCGACCTCGCCGGAGCGCCGGCGCGCGTCCACCTGCTGCGCGCCGAGGCCGAAGATGAACATGTGCTCGGCGCCGATCCGCTCGCACATCTCCACGTTGGCGCCGTCCATCGTGCCGATGGTCAGCGCGCCGTTGAGGGCGAACTTCATGTTGCTGGTCCCGGAGGCCTCCATGCCGGCGGTGGAGATCTGCTCGGAAAGATCCGCCGCCGGGATGATGACCTCCGCCAGGCTGACGTTGTAGTTGGGCAGGAAGACCACCTTGAGACGGCCGCGTACCGTGGGATCGCCGTTCACCGTGCGGGCGATGTCGTTGGCCAGCTTGATGATCAGCTTGGCCTGGTGATAGCTGGCCGCCGCCTTGCCGGCGAGGATCTTCACCCGCGGCGCCCAGTCCACCCCCGGCTCGTCGCGGATCGCCTGGTAGAGCGCCACGCAGTGCAGCAGGTTGAGCAACTGGCGCTTGTACTCGTGGATGCGCTTGACCTGCACGTCGAACAGCGCCTCGGGATCGAGGACGACGCCCAGGCGTTCGCGCACCAGCGCGGCGAGGACTTCCTTGTTGTGCCGGCGCTGGGCGTGGAAGTGCTGGTGGAAGGCGCTCTGCCCGGCCTGCGCCTCGAGCCCGCCGAGCAGGTGCTCCGGGTCGTCGAGCAGCCCCTCGCCGAGCGCGCCGACCAGCAGCGCGGTGAGCCGCGGGTTGCACTGGTAGAGCCAGCGACGGAAGGTGATGCCGTTGGTCTTGTTGCTGATCCGGTCGGGATACAGGCGGTGCAGCTGGGCGAACACGGTCTTGCGCATCAGCTCGGTGTGCAGCGCCGAGACGCCGTTGACGCTGTGCGAGCCGAGAAACGCCAGGTTGCCCATGCGCACCCGCCGGCCGTGCTCCTCCTCAATCAGCGAAACCGCCCGCAGCAGGTCGAAATCGTGCAGGCCCTGGGCGCGCAACTGGTCGATGTGCTGGGCGTTGATCAGGTAGATGATCTGCATGTGGCGCGGCAGCAGGCGCTCCATCAGCGCCACCGGCCAGCTTTCCAGGGCCTCGGGCAGCAGCGTGTGGTTGGTGTAGGAAAGGGTCGCCACGGTCAGCGCCCAGGCCTTGTCCCAGTCCAGGCCGTGGACGTCGACCAACAGGCGCATCAGCTCGGCCACGGCGATCGACGGATGGGTGTCGTTGAGCTGGATGGCCACGTATTCCGGCAGGTCGAGCAGGCCGCTGCGCTGCTTGAGGTGCCGGCGCAGCAGGTCCTGCAGCGAGGCGGAGACGAAGAAGTACTCCTGGCGCAGGCGCAGCTCCTGGCCGGCGGCGGTGTCGTCCGCCGGGTAGAGCACCCGGGAAATGCTCTCGGCATGTACCGACTCGGCCACCGCGCCGAGGTGGTCGCCGGCGTTGAAGCGCTCCAGGTGCAGGTCGGTCTCGGCTCGCCCGCGCCACAGGCGCAAAGTGTTCACGCTGTGCCGGCGCCAGCCGACGATCGGCGTGTCGTAGGCGATCGCGCGCATCTCCTCGCCCGGCTGCCAGACATGGCACGGCCGGCCCTCCTCCCCTTCCCGGCAGACCACGCTGCCGCCGAAGCAGATCCGGTAGCTGACCTCCGGGCGCTCGAACTCCCAGGGATTGCCGAACTCCAGCCAGGTCTCGGTCTGTTCCTGTTGCCAGCCGTCGACGATGGCCTGGCGGAACAGCCCGTAGTCGTAGCGGATGCCGTAGCCGTAGGCGGGGATGCCGAGGGTCGCCATGCTTTCCATGAAGCAGGCCGCCAGCCGGCCGAGGCCGCCGTTGCCCAGCGCCGCGTCCGGTTCGAGCGTGCGGATCTGCTCCAGATCGACGCCCAGTTCGTCCAGCGCGGCGCGGGCGACCTCGAGCAGGCCGAGGTTGCTCAGGCAGGCCTGGAGGAGGCGTCCGACCAGAAACTCCAGCGACAGGTAGTAGACCCGCTTGCGGTTCTCGCGATAGGTGCGGTCGGCATGATCCATCCAGGTTTCCACCAGATGATCGCGGGCGGCCAGGGCGACGGCCTCGAACCAGTCGTGGCCGACGGCGTGTTCGGGGTCCTTGCCTATCGCGTATTTCAGCTTGTCGACGATCCGCGCGCGAAACGCGGCGACCTCTTCGGGAACGGGCGACATCTCGGACATGAGGCAACCTCGCGGGATGCAGTGACGGAAGAGGGGTTCGCCCGGCAACGGCGCTCGCCCTTCGATCAAGCATGCACAAAGCGAGCGAAGCCGCCAGGCGGATGCGCCGGCCGGCGGATTTGCCGCTATCATCGCGCCCCCTTGCCGATGCCCCGAACCGATGAAAAAGCCGCCGATCCTCGCCGCCGCCGAACCCGACCGCCTGGAAACCTGGGTCAAATACCGCCAGAGCCTGTGCCGCGACTGCCACTCCACCTGCTGCACCCTGCCGGTGGAGGTGCGCCTCACCGACCTGATCCGCATGGGCCTGGCGGACGCCTTCGAGCAGGACGAACCGGCCAAGCAGATCGCCCGGCGACTGATGAAGGCCGGCGTCGTCGAGCACTTCAACCACAAGCACGAACTCTTCACCCTCGCCCGCCACAGCAACGGCGACTGCCTCTACCTCGACGCGCGCACGCGCCTGTGCACCCTCTACGAGCAGCGCCCGGACACCTGCCGCAACCACCCGCAGATCGGCCCGCGCCCGGGCTACTGCGCCTGGCGACCGAAGCAGCCGGGCTGAGTGCAGGCCCAGGGCAATCGCGCTATGAGGCATCCGGGCCAAACAGCAGTTGGGTTCGGTACTGCGCATTGGTGCAAGCCCGCATGCGCCGCCTGCCAATGCTCAGTTGACTGCTGTCGTTCTGTCGTATCAGGTTCAGTGCCGCACGGCGTATCACGGCCAGGTTGCTGGCCGAGTGGTCCTTGCGACTGCGATTGGCATCCTCGCGAAACTGCACATCCAACACCCAGTGCTGGCTGTTCTCAATGGCCCAGTGGTCGCGCACCACGCCGGCAAAGCGTTCCAGGTCGCCGATCGAGCTC
>NZ_FOFJ01000067.1 GCF_900110885.1 Azotobacter beijerinckii
AACGCTTTGCCGGCGTGGTGCGCGACCACTGGGCCATTGAGAACAGCCAGCACTGGGTGTTGGATGTGCAGTTTCGCGAGGATGCCAATCGCAGTCGCAAGGACCACTCGGCCAGCAACCTGGCCGTGATACGCCGCGCGGCACTGAACCTGATACGACAGAACGACAGCAGTCAACTGAGCATTGGCAGGCGGCGCATGCGGGCTTGCACCAATGCGCAGTACCGAACCCAACTGCTGTTTGGCCCGGATGCCTCATAGCGCGATTGCCCTGCCCGGCCGGAAGCGCCGCACGCCCTGGAATGCGGCCTGCGGGCGGTACTCGCGGTTGCCGGGGAATCGGCGGCTGTTTAAGGTATACCCCCGTTCGCGGCCCCTGCGCCGCCAAGTCGAGATTTCCGTCATGCGCCCGATCGCCCGTCCGCTCCTGCTTTGCCTGTCGCTGCTCAGTCTGCCTGCTCTCGCCGAGCAGCTCACCGGCCTCTATCAGGTCCGCGAGCCGGTCGCCAGTCAGCAGCCGGCGGCGCGCGACCAGGCCCTGCGGCGGGCTCTGGACACCCTGCTGGTGCGTCTGACCGGCAAGCCCGAGGTACTGCAGAGCCCGGCCCTGGCTGCCGCGCGTCAGGACCCACAGCAGTTGATCCTCAAGTACGGTTACGAAGGGCAGGCGCTGGTGGTCGATTTCGACCCGGCCTCTACCCAGGGCCAACTGCGCCAGGCCGGCCTGCCGCTGTGGGGGGCCAACCGTCCCAGTCTGCTGGTCTGGTGGCTGAACGAGGCCGGCGGCGCCGCCCAACTGGTCGGCGATGGTCAGGACAGCGCACAGCCGCTGCGCAATGCTGCCCAGTATCGTGGGTTGCCGCTGCGCCTGCCGATGGCCGACCTCGACGAGCAACTGGTCGCCACCCCGGAGAATCTGGCCAGTGGTACGGGCTTGGCGGGGGCGTCCGGACGCTATGGGGCCAATGCCATGCTCGCCGTACGTGCCCGCCAGGAGGGCGGCAAGTGGCTGGCGCAGTGGCGCCTGTCGGCCGACGGCAGCCAGCAGGAGGGCGCTGCCGAGGCGCCGGACAGCGCCACCCTGGCCGATGCGGTGATGCTGGCGACGAGCGAGCGGCTGGCGGAGCGCTTCATGGGCAAGCAGGAGGCGACCGAGCGCCTGACCCTGCAGGTGGGGGGCGCCAACCTGGCCCGCTACGCCGAGCTGGAGCGCACCCTCGAACCTTTCGGCGCCCGCCTGCGCCAGGTCGAGGGCGACCGGCTGGTCTACCAGCTCGACTCCACGGTTGCCCAAGTGCGCTCCCAGATGGCGCTGATCGGCCTGCGCGAAGAGGGTACCGGGGCGGCGGCCGGCCAGGCGCCGATGGTCCAGTCGCGCGAAACGACACTGAGCTTTCGCTGGTGAGCGGCCATTGAGACGCTGAAGGGGCGGACCTGCGGCTGGAGCCGTCCATGCATCACTTGCCCAATCTGCTGACCCTGCTGCGCTTCCTGCTGGTGCCGCCGGTCGCCTGGCTGATCCTCGCCGAGGCTTATGACTCGGCCCTGTTGCTGTTCGTCCTGGCCGGCGCCAGCGATGCGCTGGACGGCTTTCTCGCCCGGCGCTTCGCCTGGACCAGCCGGCTGGGTGCCCTGCTCGATCCGCTGGCGGATAAGCTGTTGCTGGTCGTCAGTTGCCTCTGCCTGAGTTGGGTTGGACTCATTCCCGGGTGGCTGGCGCTGGTGGTGCTGGCGCGGGATATGCTGATCGTCGCCGGTGCCGTCTGCTACCGCTGGCGGGTCGGCTCGCTGACGATCAGTCCGAGCCGGCTGGGCAAGCTTTCCACCTTTCTGCAGACCGCCCTGGTGAGCGTGGTGCTGCTGCAGGCGAGCCTGCTGCCGGCCTTTGCCGCGCTGCGCCTGCCGCTGATCGTGCTGGTGGTGCTGGGCAGCCTGGCCAGCGCCGTCGACTATGTGCGGGAGTGGACCGACAAGTATCGTAGGCACAAGGATTCCACATGACCGATTCGAACCGCTGGCTCTGGCTGGCCGGGCTGTTCTTCGCCGGCTGGCTGATCTATCTGCTGATGCCGATTCTTTCGCCCTTCCTGGTCGGCATCCTGCTGGCCTACCTGGGCGATCCCCTGGTGGACCGCCTGGAGGAGCGCGGGCTGTCGCGGACCTGGGGGGTGGTGGCGGTGTTCGCCCTGTTCGGCCTGCTGCTGTTGCTGTTTCTGCTGTTCCTGCTGCCGATGCTGGGTCGGCAGCTGGTGCACCTCTACGAGCTGGCGCCGCTGATGCTCGACTGGCTGCAGCAGGTGGCCCTGCCGTGGGTCCAGGTGAAACTGGGGCTGGCCAAGGGGTTCTGGCATCTGGACCAGCTCAAGGCGATGTTCGCCGGGCAACTGGGCAAGACCACCGATATGGTCAGCCAACTGCTCAGCCAGGCCACCGCCTCCGGCCTGGCCTTGCTCGCTTGGCTGGGCAATCTGCTGCTGGTGCCGGTGGTGAGCTTCTACCTGCTGCGCGACTGGGACATCCTGGTGGCCAAGCTACGCACCCTGCTGCCGCGGCGGCGCGAGGGTGTGGTGGTGGGGCTGACCGGCGAGTGTCACGAGGTGCTCGGCGCCTTCCTGCGCGGGCAGTTACTGGTGATGCTGGCGCTCGGCGTGGTCTATGCGCTGGGGCTGATGCTGATCGGCCTCGACCTGGGCCTGCTGATCGGACTTCTGGCCGGGCTGGCGAGCATCGTGCCCTACATGGGCTTCGTGGTTGGCATCGGCGCTGCGCTGGTCTCGGCGCTGTTCCAGTTCGGCGGCGATCCCTATCCGCTGATCGGCGTGGCGGCGGTGTTCACCGTCGGTCAACTGCTAGAGGGGATGCTGCTGACCCCGCTGCTGGTCGGCGACCGGATCGGCCTGCATCCGGTGGCGGTGATCTTCGCCGTCCTTGCCGGCGGCCAGCTGTTCGGCTTCACCGGCGTGCTGCTGGCTCTGCCGGTGGCCGCGGTGATCATGGTTTTGCTGCGTCATGTCCACGATTTATATAAACTTTCCGAACTTTACGGAGAGTCCAGCCACGGAGACTCCAGCGGCGGTTCTGCGGAGTCGCCCGGGCCGACATGAAACCGATCCAGCTGCCCCTCGGGGTGCGTCTGCGCGACGACGCCACCTTCGCCAACTATTACCCCGGCGCCAATGCGGGTGCGCTCGGCTATGTCGAGCGCCTCTGCGAGCCCGACGCCGGCTGGACGGAAAGCCTGATCTACCTGTGGGGGGGGGAGGGCGTCGGGCGTAGTCATCTGTTGCAGGCTGCCTGCATCCGCTTCGAGCAGCGCCGCGAGCTGGCGATCTACCTGCCGCTGGCCGAGCTGGCGGACTACGGCCCGGCGCTGCTGGACAACCTGGAGCAGAGCGAGCTGGTCTGCCTGGACGATCTGGAGGCGATCGCCGGGCGCGCCGACTGGGAAGAGGCGATGTTCCACCTGTTCAATCGCCTGCGCGATGCGGGGCGTCGTCTGCTGCTCTCCGCCGCGATGCCGCCGCGCGAACTGCCGGTCAAGCTGCCGGACCTGAAGTCGCGCCTGACCCTGGCGCTGGTCTTTCAGCTCCAGGGGCTGTCCGACGAGGACAAGCTGCGCGCCCTGCAGCTGCGTGCCTCGCGCCGCGGCCTGCACCTCACCGACGAAGTCGGGCGCTTCATCCTCACCCGCGGCTCGCGCAGCATGGCGGCGCTGTTCGAACTGCTCGACAAACTGGACCAGGCCTCGCTGCAGGCCCAGCGCAAGCTGACCATTCCCTTCCTCAAGGAAACCCTGGGCTGGTAGGGCGGGTCGCTCCCGTCCTATTCCCCGGCCAGCCGGCGGTCGTGCTGGAAGCGCCAGCGGGTGTAGAGCAGGGCGGCGCAG
Organism: Azotobacter beijerinckii; assembly: GCF_900110885.1. Classification (GTDB taxonomy): domain Bacteria; phylum Pseudomonadota; class Gammaproteobacteria; order Pseudomonadales; family Pseudomonadaceae; genus Azotobacter; species Azotobacter beijerinckii. The sequence goes on from NZ_FOFJ01000067.1 coordinate 3,886, forward strand.
AACAAGGTCAGGCCGAGCAGGGCTTCCAGCCAGCCGAACAGCCGGCGCGCCGGATCGATGGCGGCGGTCACGCCCTGGATGAAGTACAGGTTCACCACGAAGCAGGCCCAGGCATGGGCACGCGCATTGCCGAGCAGCAGGCCCGGGGCGAGCAACGCCAGGGGCAGCAGCTGGATGCCGATGATCACCCAGGGGCGGGCGCCATGCAGGTCGGCGAAGGCCAGGTTCCACATCACCAGCAGGGTGGCGAGAGCGAGGAAGCTGGCGAGGGTGAGTGCGCGGCTGGCTTTCAGGCGCGGAGCCAGCCATTCCAGGCTGGGTAGCGGTTTCGCTTTTCTAGCCACGGCCGCTCTCCAGGCGTCGGGCGGTCTGCGCCAGGCGCAGGCCGAGGGCACGGCAGAGGGCGATTTCGTGCTCGTCGAGAGGCCGCTTGCCGTCGCTGCCGGCATGGTGACTGGCGCCGTAGGGGGTGCCGCCGCCCTGGGTCTCGAGTAGCGCCGCCTCGCTATAGGGCAGCCCGCAGACCAGCATGCCGTGGTGCAGCAGGGGCAGCAGCATCGACAGCAGGGTGGTTTCCTGGCCGCCGTGCAGGCTGGCGGTGGAGGTGAATACGGCGGCCGGCTTGCCGACCAGTTCGCCGGTCAACCATAGGCTGCTGGTGCCGTCGAGGAAGTATTTCAGCGGGGCCGCCATGTTGCCGAAGCGGGTCGGGCTGCCAAGCGCCAGTCCGGCGCAGTGGCGCAGATCGTCCAGGCTGGCGTAGAGGGCGCCCTCGGCGGGGAGCGCCGGCGCCGTCGCCTCGCACTCGGCAGACACCGCCGGCACCGTGCGCAGGCGCGCCTCGAGGCCGCCGAGTTCGACGCCGCGAGCGATCTGCCGGGCCATTTCGGCGGTGGCGCCGTGGCGGCTGTAATACAGCACCAGGATGTAGGACGCGCTCACGACAGCAGCTCCAGGACCTTCTCCGGCGGGCGGCCGATCGCCGCACGGTCGCCGGCCACCAGGATCGGCCGCTCGATCAGCCGGGGATGGGCGGCCATGGCCTCGATCAGCTGCGCCTCGCTCAGCGCGGGATCGGCCAGGTTCAGCGCCTTGTATTCCTCCTCGCCGCTGCGCAGCAGCTGGCGGGCCGGGATGCCGAGCTTGCCGAGCAGCTCTCCGAGTTCCGCGATGCTGGGCGGGGTTTCCAGGTAGCGCACCACCGTCGGTTGCAGGCCGCGGGACTCGAGCAGTTCCAGCGCGCCGCGGGATTTGGAGCAGCGGGGATTGTGGTAGAGCGTCAGATCGGTCATGGGTGGATCGCATCCAGCGGGGTCGGGCCGCTATTCTAACCACCCCGGCGCATGGATGAACCCTGTGCCCGTCGTCGCTCACGGTAAGGAAAGGGCATGCGCCAACGCTTCGTCGATACCCTGGATTTCTGGCGTTATCTGCTTGAGCGCTTTCTGGCTGATCGCGGTCCGCAGAGCGCCGCGGCGCTGACCTATACGACGCTGTTCGCGGTGGTGCCGATGATGACCCTGACTTTTGTCGTGCTCTCGGTCGTTCCGGAGTTCCAGGGCATGGGCGAGCAGATCCAGGGCTTCATCTTCCGCAACTTCGTGCCCTCCAGCGGCGCCATGCTGCAGGATTACCTCAAGACCTTCATCGAGCAGGCGCGGCATCTGACCTGGGTCGGTGTTGGACTGCTGATGGTCACCGCGTTCCTCATGCTGATGACCATCGAGCACACCTTCAATGCCATCTGGCGGGTGCGCCAGCCGCGCCGTGGCCTGTCCAGCTTCCTGCTCCACTGGGCGATCCTCAGTCTGGGCCCGTTGCTGCTGGGGACGGGCTTCGCGCTGAGCACCTACATCTCCTCCCTGGCGCTGATCTCCGATCCCTATGCCTTGGCGGGGGCGAGGCTGCTGCTGAATTTCATGCCCCTGGCGTTCAGCGCGGCAGCCTTCACCCTGCTCTATGCGGCGGTGCCCAATACCGCGGTGCCGCTGCGCCATGCGCTGCAGGGCGGGCTGTTCGCTGCCGTGCTGTTCGAGGCGGCGAAGATGCTGTTCGGTCTCTATGTCAGCCTGTTCCCCACCTATCAGCTGATCTACGGAGCCTTCGCCACTGTGCCGCTGTTCCTCCTGTGGATCTACCTGAGCTGGATGATCGTATTGCTGGGCGCCGAGCTGGTCTGCAACCTGTCCGCCGTCCGGCGCTGGCGGCGCAATCCGCTGCCGCACCTGCTGGTGCTGCTCGGCGTGCTGCGGGTGTTCCACCAGCGCCAGCAGTCCGGCCAGGCCGTCGGCCAGGCCGATATGCAACGTGCCGGCTGGTCGCTGCCCGATGCGCTCTGGGATGAGATCCTCGATTTCCTCGAACACGAGCAGCTGGTTTGCCGCACCAGCGATGGCGGCTGGGTGCTCTGCCGGGACCTGAACCGCTATAGCCTGGAGCTTCTGCTGAGCCGTTCGCCCTGGCCGCTGCCGCACCTCGATCAGCTTCCCGAGCGTCTCGACGAGCCCTGGTTCCCGGCCTTGCGCAGTGCCCTGGAACGACTCCAGCGGGAGCGCGCGGCGCTGTTCGGCGAGAGCCTGGCGCATTGGCTGCAGCCGCCTGTGCCGGCGCCCTGAGCCGCCGCTGTGGATAGGGGCGATATTTGCGCGGCGGCCGGCTTGCGGCGATGCTTTGTCTGTGGGAAGAGGTCTGCCGGATCGTGGGTCGTCGGGGGAGGAGCTTTATGGGAAGGCGAATGGGAGTCGTCCTGGCGTTGGCCGCCGGGCTGGCGCTGGCCGGTTGTAGTGAGGACTGGGGGCTCGACCAGCATGGGCGGCCGGTTGCCGCCGAACAATTGGAGGGCCAGTGGCTGGTGATCAACTACTGGGCGGAGTGGTGTTCGCCCTGCCGCGGCGAGATCGCCCAGCTGAACGCCCTGGCCGAGCAGTACCGGGGCCGCGGCGTGCGCGTCGTCGGGGTGAACTTCGACGGCCTGCAGGGCGCCGAGCTGGCCCGCGCCAGCGAGGCGCTGGGCATCCGCTTCGGTGTGCTGGCGCAGGACCCGGCCGAGCGTCTGCAGTTGCCGCCCGGCGAGGTCTTGCCGGTCACCTATATCATCGATGCGCAGGGCCGGCTGCGCGAGCGGCTGCTCGGCGAGCAGACCGCCGCCGGCCTGACCGCACGCCTGCGGGCATTGCGCAGGGAGGAGTCCTGAGGTGGCGCGAGTCGGCGTGCATGCGTTGGTCAGCGGCAGGGTTCAGGGTGTCTATTACCGGCAAAGCACGGCGTTGCACGCCGAGCGCCTGGCGCTGGCCGGCTGGGTACGGAACCTCGCCGACGGGCGGGTCGAGGTCTGGGTCGAGGGCGAGGAGGCCGCGGTGCGCGAGCTGGCGGACTGGCTGCGGCAAGGTCCCGAGCGGGCCCTGGTCGACGGGGTGGAGCTGGAGGAGGTGGTTCTGCAGGGCTTCGTGGATTTTTGCGTGCGGGGCTGACCCTCACTTGACGTACCAGACGTCGTGCCACAGGCCGATCACCTTCGACGGGTAGCGATACTGTCCCAGGCTGCCGTTGTAGCGGGCCAGGGCGCGGTTGAGGTCGCCCTTTTCCTTTTTCAGGTAGTAGCTGAGGATGGTGCAGCCGTAGCGCAGGTTGGTGGCGTTGTCGGTGAGGTTGTCCTGCGGACGGCCCAGTTCGGCTTTCCAGAACGGCATCACCTGCATCATTCCCTGGGCGCCGACCGGGGATATGGCGAAGCGGTCGAAGCGGCTTTCCGCATGGATCACTGCCAGCACCAGGTCGGGGCGCAGGCCGGCTTTGTTCGCCTCGCGGTGCACCGTGCGCAGCAGGCCCAGGCGTTCGGTGTGATCCGGCAGGTAGCGGTTCAGACGAGTCGACATGTCCAGCAGCCAGACTTCCGCCTCGAAGCGGTCGGTGAAGCTGTCCGCCTCGGCGACCGTGCGTTGCAGCAGATCGCGCAGTTCCGGCTCCGGCGCCTGCGGCAGGCTGGCGACGGTCGGTAGCGGCAGGGCGAGCAGGCAGAGCAGGGCGAGTCGCGGGAGCTGCATGCGGCCGTCCTCAGTCGCCGGAAGGAACCGCTGCTCGACGTCCGGCTCTCTTCTGCAGATCGGCGAGAAACTCCCGTTGCAGTTCCGGATCGTGGCGGGTCAGTTCGATCAGGCTCTGTTCCAGCTCGCTGGCTTCCTCTTCCAGGCCGAGTGCGGCGAGCCGCTTGACCCGGTGTACCCATTGCCCGACCTCGTCGCTCTCCAGATCGGCATAGACCAGGTCGTGGGCCTCGCGCAGCTTGCCACCCAGGCTGCGGCTGACTGGTAGCACGGCCTCCGCGCGGGTGTCGTCCTGGGGATCTGCTACGTTCAGTTGCAACCGGGCGACACGGACATCCTGCAGGCTGAAGGGACTGTCGAGCAGGTTCAGGTGCAGGGCGCCGTGGCGGTCGGTGAGCAGTTCGTAGGTTCGTGCTCCGGTTCCGACCGACACCGGGCGTTCGGCCCAAGGTAGGCTGGAGTGCTCCGTGCGACGCTCCTTCAGTTGCTCGTCCAGGCGCGCCAGGTTCTGCTGGGCGCGTCCGTTGGACTCGATGTTCATCGCCGGGTTGAGACCGGCGAAGCCGTAGTCGATCCAGCCCTCGGTGGCGAGGTCGGGCAGCGTGCCGAAGGCGGCCACGTTGAGCGCGTTGGCGGCAAGCCCGGCCACCACCGCTACCATCCCCAGGGGAATCTCGTAGAGTTCCCGCCAGGGCTGGTAGGGGGTGTAGCGGTCGTAGCGGCGGGTCACCTCGAACTCGCTGATCTCGAAGGTCTTCTGGTCGTGGATGCGGACCTGCCGCTGCGGCAGGTCCAGCATCGCCGGCTCGCCGAGGTCGATTTGCAGGCTGTGGCTCAGGAGTTTGCGTTCGACGCGCTCTTCGTGCTCGCTGCGCTGGGGCAGCTGGTTGGCGCAGCCGGCGAGCAGGAGGGCGCCGCAGAGTGCGGCGCCGAGACGCAGGGAGCTTTGGGTGAGCATGACGTGGGATCAGCGGCCAATGCGGTTGCTAAGGAAGGCCGGGAGGTCGGCAGCCGGGATGGCCTGGACGTCGGTCTCGCGGCGGTTCTTGTACTCCAGGGTGCCCTCGGCCAGGCCGCGCTCGCTCACCACGATGCGGTGAGGGATGCCGATCAGCTCCATGTCGGCGAACTTGACCCCGGGGCTGGTCTTCTTGTCGCGGTCGTCGAGCAGCACCTCGTAGCCGGCGGCCGTCAGTTCGGCGTACAGGCGGTCGGTGGCCTCCTTGACCGCGGCGTTCTCGTACTTCATCGGCACGATGGCGATCTGGAACGGTGCCAGCGCCTGCGGCCAGAGGATGCCGCGCTCGTCGTGGTTCTGCTCGATGGCGGCGGCGACCACGCGGGAGACGCCGATGCCGTAGCAGCCCATGATCAGGGTCACCGGCTTGCCGTTCTCGCCGAGCACCTTGCAGTTCAGCGCTTCGCTGTACTTGGTGCCGAGCTGGAAGATGTGGCCGACTTCGATGCCGCGCTTGATCACCAGGCTGCCCTGGCCGTCCGGGCTGGGGTCGCCCGCCACCACGTTGCGCAGGTCGGCGACCTCCGGCAGCGGCAGGTCGCGCTCCCAGTTGACGCCGAAGTAGTGCTTGCCGTCGAGGTTGGCGCCGGCGCCGAAGTTGCTCGAGAGCGCCACCGAGCGGTCGACGATCACCGGGATCGGCAGGTTCAGCGGGCCGAGGGAGCCGGGGCCGGCGCCGATCGCGGCGCGGATCTCGGCTTCCGAGGCGAACACCAGGGGGCTGGCGACTTGCGCCAGGTTGGCCGCCTTGATCTCGTTGAGTTCGTGGTCGCCGCGGACGATCAGGGCGACCAACTGGCCTTCCTCGGCGCCGTGCACCACCAGGGTCTTGACGGTCTTCTCGATGGCCACGCCGAACTGCGCGACCAGCTCGTCGATGGTCTTGGCATCCGGCGTGTCGACCAGGCGCAGTTCCTCGGTCGGCGCGCCGCGTTCCTGCTCGCGCGGAATGGCCTCAGCCTTCTCGATGTTGGCGGCATAGTCGGAGCTGTCGCTGAAGGCGATGTCGTCCTCGCCGGATTCGGCCAGTACGTGGAATTCGTGGGAGCCGGTGCCGCCGATCGAGCCGGTGTCGGCCTGCACCGGGCGGAAGTTCAGGCCCAGGCGGGTGAACACGTTGCAGTAGGCCTGGTGCATGCGGTCATAGGTTTCCTGCAGCGACTCTTGGGTGAGGTGGAAGGAGTAGGCGTCCTTCATCAGGAACTCGCGGCCGCGCATCAGGCCGAAGCGCGGGCGGATCTCGTCGCGGAACTTGGTCTGGATCTGGTAGAAGTTGATCGGCAACTGCTTGTAGCTGTTCAGCTCGTTGCGCGCCAGGTCGGTGATCACTTCCTCGTGGGTCGGGCCGACGCAGAACTCGCGGTCGTGACGGTCGCGGATGCGCAGCAGTTCGGGGCCGTACTGCTCCCAGCGGCCGGACTCCTGCCATAGCTCGGCCGGCTGAATGGCCGGCATCAGCACCTCCAGGGCACCGGCCTTGTCCATCTCCTCGCGGACGATGGCCTCGGCCTTGCGCAGGGCGCGCAACCCCAGTGGCAGCCAGGTGTAGAGACCGGAGGCCAGCTTGCGGATCATCCCGGCGCGCAGCAGCAGCTGGTGGCTGATCACCACGGCATCGGAGGGGGTTTCCTTGAGGGTCGAGAGCAGATACTGACTGGTGCGCATGTTGGGCTGTTCTGTCCGTTGCGGGGGCGGAAAAAGTGGCGGGCATTGTACGGCGGCGGATACTGCGCGTACAGAATCGGCGGGGCTTCGGCAGGCTGCGCGGGGTCGATTAACCATATATAATCCCCCGCTTTGCAGCGGGCGGGGCTCGCGGCGCAGTCGTCCCCGATGCGTGGAGTGTCCGATGCCTATTTACGAGTATCAGTGCGCTGCTTGTGGCCATCAGCTGGAAACCATCCAGATGTTCAGCGATGCGCCGCTGGTCGATTGTCCGAGCTGCAAGTCGCCCGAGCTGAAGAAGCTGCTCTCGGTGCCGGGCTTCCGCCTCAAGGGCGGCGGCTGGTACGAGACCGACTTCAAGACCGGCGCGAAGAAGAACCTCGCCAGCGGCGACAGTGCACCCGCCTGTGCGGGAGGCGGTTGCGGCGGCGCCTGCGCGGCGGCCGAGTGAGCCGCTCCACCCGAATTCAAGAATCGAGAGAAGAAGCACCATCATGATGCGCAGCCACTATTGCGGCCAACTGAACGAAAGCCTGGAAGGCCAGGAAGTCACCCTCTGCGGCTGGGTACACCGTCGTCGCGACCACGGCGGGGTGATCTTCCTCGACATCCGCGACCGCGAAGGTCTGGCCCAGGTGGTGTTCGACCCGGATCGCGCGGAAACCTTCGCCAAGGCCGACCGGGTGCGCAGCGAATACGTGGTCAAGATCGTCGGCAAGGTGCGCCTGCGCCCGGCCGGCGCGGTCAATCCGAACATGGTTTCCGGCGCCATCGAGGTGCTGGGCTACGAGCTGGACGTGCTGAACCAGGCCGAGACCCCGCCGTTCCCGCTGGACGAGTACAGCGACGTCGGCGAGGAGACCCGCCTGCGCTACCGCTTCATCGACCTGCGTCGCCCGGAAATGGCCGCCAAGCTCAAGCTGCGCTCCAGCATCACCTCGAGCATCCGCCGCTACCTGGACGAGAACGGTTTCCTCGACGTGGAAACCCCGATCCTCACCCGCGCCACCCCGGAAGGCGCGCGCGATTATCTGGTGCCGAGCCGCACCCATGCCGGCAGCTTCTTTGCCCTGCCGCAGTCGCCGCAGCTGTTCAAGCAGCTGCTGATGGTCGCCGGCTTCGACCGCTACTACCAGATCGCCAAGTGCTTCCGCGACGAGGACCTGCGTGCCGATCGCCAGCCGGAATTCACCCAGATCGACATCGAGACCAGCTTCCTCGACGAGGCGGACATCATCGGCCTGACCGAGAGCATGATCCGCAAGCTGTTCAAGGAGGTGCTGGATCTCGAGTTCGGCGAGTTCCCGCACATGACCTTCGAGGAGGCCATGCGCCGCTACGGTTCGGACAAGCCGGACCTGCGCATCCCGCTGGAGCTGGTGGATGTCGCCGACCAGCTGAAGGACGTGGAGTTCAAGGTGTTCGCCGGTCCGGCCAATGATCCGAAGTGCCGTGTTGCCGCCCTGCGCGTGCCGGGTGCGGCGAGCATGCCGCGCAAGCAGATCGACGACTACACCAAGTTCGTCGGCATCTACGGCGCCAAGGGGCTGGCCTACATCAAGGTCAACGAGCGTGCCAAGGGCGTCGAAGGCCTGCAGTCGCCGATCGTCAAGAACATCCCCGAAGCCAATCTCAACGTGATTCTTGACCGCGTCGGTGCGGTCGACGGCGACATCGTGTTCTTCGGCGCGGATAAGGCCAAGATCGTTTCCGAGGCCCTCGGTGCCTTGCGCATCAAGGTCGGCCACGACCTGAACCTGCTCACCTGCGAGTGGGCGCCGATGTGGGTCGTGGACTTCCCGATGTTCGAGGAGGGCGACGACGGTTCGCTCTCCGCGTTGCACCACCCCTTCACCGCGCCCAAGTGCACTCCCGAGGAGTTGGAGGCCAATCCGGCTGCCGCACTGTCGCGTGCCTACGACATGGTGCTCAACGGCACCGAGCTGGGCGGCGGCTCGATCCGTATCCACGACAAAGCCATGCAGCAGGCGGTGTTCCGCGTGCTGGGCATCAGCGAGGAGGAGCAGCAGGAGAAGTTCGGTTTCCTCCTCGATGCGCTGAAGTTTGGCGCGCCGCCGCACGGTGGTCTGGCCTTCGGCCTGGACCGCCTGGTGATGCTGATGACTGGCGCGGGTTCGATCCGCGAAGTCATCGCTTTCCCGAAAACCCAGAGCGCCGCCTGCGTGATGACTCAGGCGCCGGGCGTGGTGGACGCCAAGGCGCTGCGCGAGCTGCACATCCGCCTGCGCGAGCAACCGAAGGCCGAGTGATCGGCATCGCCGCGGGGGCGGGCCGGCTCGCGATCGGGCTCGCTCCTGCAAGAGCACACCGGACAGACAGATATACGGAGTGAGTTATGGCTGGTCATTCCAAATGGGCCAACATCAAGCACCGCAAGGAGCGCCAGGACGCCAAGCGGGGCAAGATCTTCACCAAGCTGATCCGCGAGCTGACCGTGGCCGCCAAGCATGGCGGCGGCAACCCGGCGGACAACCCCCGGCTGCGTCTGGCGGTGGACAAGGCGCTGACCTCCAACATGACCCGCGACACCATCGACCGCGCCATCGCCCGCGGCGCCGGCTCGAACGAAGCGGACAACATGGCCGAGCTGAGCTATGAGGGCTATGCGCCGAGCGGGGTGGCGATCATCATCGAGGCGATGACCGACAACCGCAACCGTACCGCCGCCGAAGTGCGCCATGCCTTCAGCAAGGCCGGGGGCAACCTGGGCACCGACGGTTCGGTGGCCTACATGTTCGAACGCAAGGGGCAGATCAGCTTTGCTCCGGGCGTCAACGAGGAAGCCCTGATGGAGGCGGCCCTGGAGGCCGGCGCCGACGATATTGTCACCAACGACGACGGTTCGGTGGACGTGTTCACCAGCTTCGCCGACTTCCATGCTGTCAACGAGGCGCTGACCGCCGCCGGTTTCAAGGGCGACGAGGCCGAAGTGGCGATGATCCCCTCGATCACCGCACCGATCGCCGATCTGGAAACCGCGCAGAAGGTACTCAAGCTGATCGATATGCTGGAGGATCTGGACGACGTGCAGAACGTCTACCACAACGCCGAGATTCCCGACGAGATCATGGAGCAGCTAGGCTGATGGTGGGCTTGAAGCTTGAGGCCGGGCCGTTCTTTCGGCTTCAAGCTTCCACCTCATGACGCTTATCCTGGGTATCGACCCCGGCTCGCGGATCACCGGCTTCGGCGTGGTGCGTGACCATGGGCGTGGTTGTGAGTACGTCGCCTCCGGTTGCATCCGTACCGGCAGCGGAACCCTGCCCGAGCGCCTGCAGGCAGTGTATCGTGGCGTATGCGAGATCATCCGCAGCCACGGTCCGGTGACCATGGGCATCGAGCAGGTGTTCATGGCGCGCAATGCCGATTCCGCCCTGAAGCTCGGCCAGGCGCGTGGTGCGGCGATCGTCGCGGCGGCGGAGGCGGGCCTGGAGATCGCCGAGTACACCGCCACCCAGGTCAAGCAGGCCATCGTCGGCAGCGGTGGGGCGGACAAGCAGCAGGTGCAGATGATGGTGATGCATCTGCTTCGACTGGTACAGAAGCCGCAAATCGATGCTTCCGACGCCCTGGCCATAGCCCTGTGCCATGCCCACCACCGGCAGAGCCTGATTCCCCACGGCCTGGACGGTGCCAGGCGGCGGGGTGGGAGGTTGCGTTTGTGAACAAGGAAAGCGGATCTTGATCGGACGTTTGCGCGGTACCTTGGCGGAGAAGCAACCGCCGCATTTGCTCGTGGAGGTCAATGGTGTCGGCTACGAGGTCGAGGTGCCGATGACTACCCTCTATCGTCTGCCTGCGCTGAGCGAGCCGGTCACCCTGCACACCCATCTGGTGGTGCGCGAGGATGCCCACCTACTCTACGGTTTCTGCGAGAAGCGCGAGCGTGAGCTGTTTCGCGAGCTGATCCGCCTCAACGGGGTCGGCCCCAAGCTGGCGCTGGCACTGATGTCGGGGTTGGAACTGGATGAGCTGGTGCGTTGCGTGCAGGCGGGCGATACCAAGGCGTTGACCCGGGTGCCGGGGGTCGGCAAGAAGACTGCCGAACGTCTGCTGGTCGAACTCAAGGATCGTTTCAAGGCCTGGGAGGATTTGTCGACCGCCGCTCCGCGGCTGCTGGAGCCCAATCCAGCAGCTGCAGTCACGACTGCGGAAAGCGATGCGCTGAGCGCGCTGGTCGCCCTCGGCTTCAAGCCGCAGGAGGCCAGTCGCGCAGTTGCTGCCGTGCAGGAGGAAGGTTTGAGCAGCGAGGAGCTGATTCGCCGGGCGTTGCGGGGGATGGCCTGAGTGATCGAAGCCGACCGTCTGATCACCGCAACCGGCCGCGACCGCGAGGAGCAGCAGGACCGCGCCATCCGCCCGTTGAAACTGGCCGAATACATCGGCCAGCCGGTGGTGCGCGAGCAGATGGAGTTGTTCATCCAGGCGGCCAGAGGCCGCAGCGAAGCCCTCGACCATACCCTGATCTTCGGCCCGCCGGGGCTGGGCAAGACTACCCTGGCCAACATCATCGCCCAGGAGATGGGGGTGTCGCTGAAGAGTACCTCGGGTCCGGTGCTGGAGCGCCCCGGCGATCTCGCCGCGTTGCTGACCAATCTCGAGTCCGGCGACGTGCTGTTCGTCGACGAGATCCACCGCCTCTCGCCGGTCGTCGAGGAGGTGCTCTATCCGGCTATGGAGGACTTTCAGCTCGACATCATGATCGGCGAGGGGCCGGCCGCACGCTCGATCAAGCTCGACCTGCCGCCGTTCACCCTAGTCGGTGCGACTACCCGTGCCGGTATGCTGACCAATCCGCTGCGCGATCGCTTCGGTATCGTCCAGCGTCTGGAGTTCTATTCCATCGCCGACCTGTCGACCATCGTCGGTCGTTCTGCCGGCATTCTCGGTCTGCCGATCGAGGCCGAGGGCGCCTTCGAGATCGCCCGACGTGCCCGAGGTACGCCGCGCATCGCCAATCGCCTGTTGCGCCGGGTGCGGGATTTCGCCCAGGTGCGTGGGGACGGGCGAATCACTCGGCAGATCGCCAGCCTGGCGCTGAATCTCCTGGACATCGACGAACTCGGCTTCGACCATCAGGACCGGCGCCTGCTGCTGACCCTGATCGAGAAGTTCGACGGCGGCCCGGTCGGCGTGGACAACCTGGCGGCAGCGATCAGCGAGGAGCGCCATACCATCGAGGACGTTCTCGAGCCCTACCTCATCCAGCAGGGCTACATGATGCGTACCCCGCGCGGACGAGTGGCTACTCGCCATGCCTATCTGCATTTCGGTCTGAACCTGCCTGCCCGGATGGAGCCGGTGACGGCCGATCCCTACTCCGGCGAGCCGGCTGGCGGCGAGTGAGGGAAAATTGTTTTTCCGTCCGATTGGCAACCTCGAGGGCTGGCACTAGAGTATGCGCGCGCAAAGCGGAATACCGTCGTTCATCCATCGCTGTCGGGTGTATTACGAAGATACCGACGCCGGTGGCATCGTTTACTACGTCAATTACCTCAAATTCATGGAGCGGGCCCGTACCGAGCGGCTGCGCGAGCTGGGTTTCGTCCAGTCCCGGCTGGCGAGGGAGGGCCTGCTGTTCGTCGTGCACTCCAGCGAGGCGCGCTATTTCGCGCCGGCGCGGCTGGACGACGAGTTGCTGGTGAGTGCACAGGTATGCGAATCGAACCGCGCCAGCCTGCGCTTTCATCAGCAGGTACGGCGGGCCGCGGATGATGCGCTGCTTTGCGAGGGACGGGTTCTGGTGGCCTGTGTGCGCGCCGAAAGTTTGAAACCCCGGGCCATTCCCGAGGCGCTGCGGGCCGTCTTGGCGGGCCCGGGTCCATCTTCAGCAGGAGAATAAGCGTGGAAGCCAACGCCGTTGACCATATGTCCATGTGGAGCCTGATCAGCAACGCCAGTCTGGTGGTGCAGCTGGTCATGCTCGTTCTAGTGGCCGCCTCGGTCACTTCGTGGATCATGATTTTTCAGCGCGGCAACCTGCTGCGCGCCGCCAAGAGGTCCCTGGATGCATTCGAGGAGCGCTTCTGGTCGGGCATCGATCTGGCCAAGCTCTATCGCCAGGCGGGTAGCGAGCCAGATCCGGATTCAGGTCTGGAGCGGATCTTCCGTGCCGGCTTCAAGGAGTTCTCCCGTCTCTGCCAGCAGTCCGGGGTCGTTCCGGATGCGGTGATGGAGGGGGTGTCCCGCTCGATGCGCGTGGCGATCTCCCGCGAGGAGGAAAAGCTCGAGCAGAGCCTGCCGTTCCTCGCCACCGTGGGCTCCACCAGTCCCTACATTGGTCTGTTCGGCACCGTCTGGGGGATCATGAACTCCTTCCGCGGTCTGGCCCAGGTGCAGCAGGCGACGCTCTCCACCGTGGCTCCGGGGATCGCTGAGGCGCTGATCGCCACTGCCATCGGTCTGTTCGCCGCGATTCCGGCGGTCATCGCCTACAACCGCTTTTCCGCGCGGGGGGAGATGCTGATCGCCCGTTACTACACCTTCGCCGACGAGTTTCAGGCAATCCTGCATCGCAAGGTGCACTCTTCGGACGCATGAGGCCCTAGCTGATGGCGAGAATTCGCAACAGGCGCAAGCCGGTCGCCGAGATGAACGTGGTGCCCTATATCGACGTGATGCTGGTGCTGCTGGTGATCTTCATGGTGACCGCTCCCATGCTCAACCAAGGCGTCAAGGTCGAGCTGCCCAAGGTATCCAGCGAGGTGCTGCCGCAGGACAACGATGCGCGGGTGCTGACCATTTCCATCAAGGCCGACAAGAGCTACTACTGGAACATGGGCAGCGAGGTGGACACCGAGACCGCCCAGGACACTGCCCAGAAGCTGGACGAGCTGGTCGACGCGGTGAGCAAGATCATCGCCCAGACCCGCAGTCAGGGTAAGCGGGTGCAGGTCTTCGTGCGCGGCGACAAGTCTGTCGACTACGGTGCAGTCATGGCCCTCATGGGAGGGCTGCAAGAGGCCGACGTGGGCAATGTCGGGCTGATCACCGAGGCTCCCTGATGCAACGGCGCGAGCGCTCCCCCTCGGAAGGCTATTTCTGGCCGATCGTGCTGGCGTTCGGCCTGCACCTGCTCGTCTTTGCCATGCTGTTCGTCAGCTTCTCCATGGCACCGGAGCTTCCTCCGGCTAGACCGATCGTCCAGGCCACGCTGTATCAAATGAAATCGCAGAGTCGGGCAACCACCCAGACCAATCAGAAGATTGCCGGAGAGGCACAGAAAACAGCTGCTCGCCAATATGAGGTCGAGCAGATGGAGCAGAAGAAGCTCGAGCAGCAGCAACTGGTCATGGCCAAGGCGGCGGAACAAAAGAAATCCGAAGAGGCTCGAAAGGCGGAGGCGGCGAAACAGGCCGCCGTCGAGGAATCTAAGAAGAAGGCTGCCGAGGAGGCGAAGAAGCAAGCCGCTGCCGAGGAGGTCAAACAGAAGGCCGCCGAAGAGTCGAAGAAGCAGGCGGCCGCCGAGGAGGCCAAGAAGAAGTCTGCCGAAGAAGCGAAGAAGCAGGCTGCTGCCGAGGAGGCCAAGAAGAAG
>NZ_FOFJ01000076.1 GCF_900110885.1 Azotobacter beijerinckii
TCGACCTGCGTGCCCGCGAGCAAGGGACGGACACGTTTGGGGCGATGCGACTTCTCGCTCAGGCAGGCCAGTCCCTCGGCGGCAAAGGCCCGCAGGGTGTTGCGTACGGTTTGCGTGGCGCAGCCGAACAGGGCGGCGATTTCCGTGGCGGTCTTGCCGTCGGCGCTGGCCAGCAGGATCTGGCAGCGCCGCAGCGTGAAGGCTTCCCGGGCACGCAGGCCAGCCTGCAGGGCCTGCCGTTCCTCGGTAGTCAAAGGGCGAACGAATAGAGGTGCTTTCATGGGGCATAGCATCGCCTGATGCCATAATTTCCACAACTACACCCATGAAACTGCACTAGCTGTATCTGGACGTTGAAACACACGCTTAGTTTGTGGACGCGGGGCGTCAGGCTTACTCGGTTTCCGCCAGACGCGAGGCCAGCGTCCAGTAAACCTTGGTTTGATGGGCGACCCAAGCGAAGGCCGCTCATTCGCAGAAAGCGTGAGCCGGCGCCGATGGAATGCAGGTCGGCGCGGATCAATGCAGGTTCATTCGCAGTTAATGCTGGTTGGCCGGTTTGGTCAGTCGCTGTTAATCCCGGTCGAAAATCGCCTTGATTGCAGGTCGGACCGTTTTCGTTTGCAGGTCGTTACAGCTACTGTGCTGATGGGCCTTCACGTAGGTGCCATCGATGAAGGCCCACTCGAGATCGGGCTCCTCGATCAGCGCCTGAAAAACCTTGAGCCACTTGCCGGCCGCCGACCACGCATTGAAGCGCTTGTAGACCGAGCTCCAACGCCCGAAGGCGCTGGGCAGGTCTCTCCAGGGACAGCCAGCGCGCATCCGGTAGAGCATCCCCTCGACCGTCATGCGCAGATCCGGCTTGTGGTAAATGGCTTGCTGAAGCAGAACGTTTTCCAGCTTCGACCAGAGTTCGTCAGTGAGCATCAATCGGGGCATTGCAAACTCGCGAGGTTATCTGGCTGGGCCCTGAATTCTGCGGGTTTGCTCTTCTTCATCAACGCCTCTGGCTCGAAACGTCAACAGCTCCTAGAAGCTACATGCTAATATTTTAGCGTTTTTTCCTCTTAGTCGCTGCAATATTGGCATACAGGAGCAACCGAGCGTCGCTTCTCCCCTCCACAGGAGGTCGAGCAACCGGTTTATGAATGCTAATATTCTGGCTAATATTGGTCAAAATCGCAGGAATATTAGTGTCATGGCGAAGAAGACTGCGCCTCTCTTACCGTACACCAACCAGCTGCTTATCGAATTCGGTGAGCGGCTGAAGCTCGCGCGCCTGCGCCGAAAGTTGACTGCCAAGCAGGTCGCGGAACGGGCGGGGATGTCGCCGATGACACTCCGCTCCCTTGAGGCCGGCGGCTCGGGAGTGACGATGGGTGCTTATCTGTCCGTTATGCAGATCCTGGGCCTCGAGAAGGATCTGGCAAAACTGGGGGCATCGGATGACCTCGGCCGTCAGTTGCAGGACTCACGCCTGGTGAAGCGAGGCACCGCCCGGCCTACCCAGCCGAGTTCAGTCGGTCAAGGCCAGCGTCTTGACGCCGCAGGCAAACAAGACTCGCCAGTGACGATAAAAAGAACCACCGCCGTGAAAGGCAGTGAGCCAAACCGGGACCGAGGCCCTATGGTCACCACAGACCAAGCATCCACTAAATCACTCGGAACGACAGCGGTGGATCTTGCTTCTCTTCTGAAGCCCGTGAAGAAAAAGCGCGGAGAGCACGACAAGCAATGACGATAATCGGCGTGTATGCAGACTGGGACGGCCTGTCGGAGCCTAAAAGACTTGGGTTCTTGCACAGTCGCAAGACCCGCGCGAGCGAGTTGTTTGAATTCCAATATGATCCTGCGGCCCTGATTGATCCTGACCTTGGCCAACTGCAATTTGATCCCGGGATCGGCCTATTTGAAGGGCCTCAGTTTCCCATCCCGCCCCAGGACAAGTTTGGCGCCTTCGCGGACTCGAGCCCAGATCGATGGGGCCGCTCGCTCATGGAGCGTCGGCTCGAGCGGGACATTCGTGCCGGCATCCAGCCCAAAGGCACACGGCTCTACGAATCGGACTACCTCTTGGGCGTACACGATCTCTACCGTGTTGGCGCCTTTCGCTACAAACTCGATGATGCGGGCGAGTTTCTTGATGACCGGATTGGTGTGGCCGCTCCTCCGTTCGCCAGAATTGATGAATTGGAGCGTGCAAGCCGAGCTCTGGAGAAAGACCCTGATAACACGGCCTTGCAGGGCCAAGACTGGCTGAGGATGCTCATTGCCCCTGGCGGCTCGCTTGGTGGTGCCAGACCCAAGGCAAGCGTCGCGGACGACAAGGGGCGCTTATACATCGCTAAGTTTCCGAGCACTCGCGACGACTACGATGTGGGTGGCTGGGAGATGGTCGTGAATGCCCTGGCCGTCGGCTGCGGCCTGAACGTGGCTGTCGCTGAAGCCCGGAAATTCGCCAGCGACTATCACTGCTTCATGGTCCGTCGGTTTGATCGTACAGAGAACGGCCGGCGCCTTCACTTTGCCTCGGCGATGACCATGACCGGACACGTTGACAGCGATGATGCCTCCACAGGTGCCAGTTACCTGGAACTGGCCGAGGTGCTCATAAAGTATGGCTCCCAGACCAACGCTGACCTGCGCGAACTATGGTCGAGGATTGTCTTCAACATTCTCGTCTCGAACACAGACGATCACTTGCGTAATCACGGATTCATCTTGGTCCCAGGCGCCGGATGGCGGCTCTCCGAAGCCTACGATATGAACCCCGTCCCTATCGCCGACGGCCTAAAGCTCAACATCACTGAAGCGGATAACGCCCTGGATCTCGACTTGGCACGCGAGGTTGCCGAGTATTTCCGACTGAGCCTGAAAGAGGCCGACGAGACCATTGAAGATTTCCAGGGCATCGTCAGCCAATGGAGAACAATTGCTAATGGTCTTAGGCTTCCTGCTCGAGAGCAGGATCGCATGGCAGAGGCTTTTCGCCTGGCGGAGGATTGAAGGGGCACGTCTCAACCCATAAGGGTTTGGCTGGTTGTTAGGGTCTGTTGACGTTTTGGCGTAGGCCGCGACGGGCCCCGTCCCTTCAGGTTGCGCGGCAAATGCCGCCATGCGGCGTTGCGGGTCTTGGCAAGGGAATGACCATTGCCGGCGCCCCGCGCCTTGCCTGGCGGCATTTGACGCGGCAACGCGGCTCACGCCAAAACGTCAACAGACCCTAATGAGCGAGTTGTATTTCGTGCCTTGTTTCCAAGGGCCACTCACCTACAGCCGAATGGGCCTCACCGCATCCCGGCAGTTCGTGCTGCCGGCCTCTCAGACGGCCATCTCGGACCCTTCCTGATTGGGGTAGAACAAGGAGTTTGGGGAGCAACGGAACCGAAACTGCATTTAAGCCCTGCGCCTACCTTGCAAACCCTTGCTGTGTCTAGGGTTTTCGGGAAAATCATCGTTTTGTCGGACTCTTACAGACCCCTTACGACAGGGCAATCAAATGAATGAAAAGAGTGCGGAAAAGCCGTTCGCCAAAACAAAGTATGGATAACTGCCCATGTTTTCGGCAGCGATGAACTCTAATTCAGCCTTACGTTGGTTTTTGGTTCCGTTGCTCCCCAACCCCCGTTTCCAGGTAGAGGCCGGGGGTTTCGCTGCCACCTTCGGCGATGTCGATCAGCTCGTCTAGGGTCAGTATCCGCACGCTGGCGAACTTCGACCGGGCGCGTTCGGGATAGGCCGCGTTGAACCAGCTGCCGGCATCCAGGCGTTTGATGCTCGACCAGGGTGAAGCGGCTCACCGGCTCCTTCTCCCGGCCGGGGAAGACCTTGGCCACGTCGGTGGTGCGCTCCAGGGTGTCGTCGTGCAGGGCGACCAGCACGCCGTCCCTGGTGCGCTGCAGGTCGGCCTCCAGGTAATCTGCTCCCAGCTCGCGGGCGGCGAGGTAGGCCGGCGCGGTCTCCTCGGGGGCATCGTGGGAGGCGCCGCGATGGGCGATCACCGCCGGCCAGGGAATGCCCGCCGCCTCGCTCAGGGCGCGACCGAGGGAATCGTCGGCGAGAGTGATCAGACAGGCCGGCGCGAGAGAGCCCAGGGCAGTGATGATGCGTCGGCGCATGTGCGAAACCCCTTCTGCATGGGTAACGGTTAAGCGGCCCAGTCTGCCGTCGGCCGATGAAGGTCTTGCGACTGCCGGCAACGTTCTCCTCGGAACAGGAACGACAAGGCCCGCGAACGATCGCTCGTTCGCGGGCCTTTGCTCTTCCCTTGCAGATCAGCGCGGCAGGTCGAAGCGATCTAGGTTCATCACCTTGGTCCAGGCCTTGACGAAGTCATGGACGAACTTGTGTTCGCCGTCCGAGCAACCATAGACCTCCAACAACGCCCGCAGCTGAGAGTTTGAACCCAGCAACAGGTCGATGCGGCTGGCGCTCCACTTCGCCTCGCCAGTCTTGCGGTCCCGGCCCTCGAACTGCTCGTTCTCCGCCGAGGTCGGCTTCCACACCGTGCCCATGTCCAGCAGGTTGACGAAGAAATCGTTGCTGAGGGTGCCGGGCCTTTCGGTGAACACGCCATTCTGCGAGCCGCCGGTGTTGGCGCCGAGCACACGCAGACCGCCGATCAGCACGGTCAGCTCCGGCGCGGTCAGGGTCAGCAGCTGGGCCTTGTCGACCAGCAGCGCCTCGGCGGGCACGGCGAACTTCGACTTGAGGAAGTTGCGGAAGGCATCGGCCACCGGCTCCAGCATGCCCACCGAGTGCACGTCGGTCTGCTCCTGGCT
The DNA here is from genome assembly GCF_900110885.1 of Azotobacter beijerinckii. Taxonomy (GTDB): domain Bacteria; phylum Pseudomonadota; class Gammaproteobacteria; order Pseudomonadales; family Pseudomonadaceae; genus Azotobacter; species Azotobacter beijerinckii. The sequence continues at coordinate 4,785 of NZ_FOFJ01000076.1, forward strand.
GGCGTCCATGCGACCCGGCGCAAAGGGCACGGTGACCTGGTGGCCGCCCTTGCGCGCAGCCTCCTCCACACCGGCACCGCCAGCCAGGACGATCAGGTCGGCCAGGGAGATCTTCTTGCCACCGGAGCTCGATGCGTTGAACTCGGCCTGGATTTCCTCCAGCACGCCGAGCACCCTGGCCAACTGTTCGGGCTGGTTCACCGGCCAGTCCTTCTGCGGCGCCAGGCGGATGCGCGCGCCATTGGCGCCGCCGCGCTTGTCGGAACCGCGGAAGATCGAGGCCGAGGCCCAGGCGGTGGAAACCAGTTCGGAAACGGAGAGCCCCGAGGCGAGGACCCTGGCCTTGAGCGCGGCGACGTCCTGCTCGTCCACCAGCGGGTGGTTCACTGCCGGGATCGGGTCCTGCCAGATCAGCTCCTCGGCCGGCACTTCCGGGCCCAGGTAGCGGGCGCGCGGCCCCATGTCGCGGTGGGTCAGCTTGAACCAGGCGCGGGCGAAGGCGTCGGCGAACTGGTCCGGGTTCTCGTAGAAGCGCCGGGAGATCTTCTCGTAGGCCGGGTCGACGCGCAGGGAGATGTCGGTGGTCAGCATCGACGGTGCGCGGCGCTTTTCTTTGTCGTGGGCATCGGGAATGCTGCCGGCGCCCGCGCCATGCTTGGGCTGCCACTGGTGGGCGCCCGCCGGGCTCCTGGTCAGTTCCCACTCGTAGCCGAACAGGTTCCAGAAGAAGTTGTTGCTCCAGCGCGTCGGGGTGGAGGTCCAGGTCACTTCCAGGCCGCTGGTGATGGCGTCGCCGCCGGCGCCGCTGCCGAACGAGCTGCCCCAGCCCAGGCCCTGGTTCTCCAGGCCGGCGGCTTCCGGGTCGGCGCCGACATGGGAGGCCGGCCCGGCGCCATGGGTCTTGCCGAAGGTGTGCCCGCCGGCAATCAGGGCGACGGTTTCCTCGTCGTCCATGGCCATGCGCGCGAAGGTCTCGCGGATGTCACGGGCCGCCGCGAGCGGGTCGGGATTGCCGTCCGGCCCTTCCGGGTTCACGTAAATCAGGCCCATCTGCACCGCGGCCAGCGGGTTCTCCAGCTCGCGGTCGCCGGAGTAGCGCTTGTCGCCGCCCAGCCAGGTGGTTTCCTTGCCCCAGTAGACGTCCAGGTCCGGTTCCCACACGTCCTCGCGGCCGCCGGCGAAGCCGAAGGTCTTGAAGCCCATGGATTCTAGGGCCACGTTGCCGGTGAGGACGATTAGGTCGGCCCAGGAAATTTTCCGCCCGTACTTCTGCTTGACCGGCCAGATCAGCCGCCGCGCCTTGTCCAGGCTGACGTTGTCCGGCCAGCTGTTGAGCGGTGCGAAGCGCTGCTGGCCGCGCCCCGCGCCGCCACGGCCGTCGCCGATGCGGTAGGTGCCGGCGGCGTGCCAGGCCATGCGGATGAACAGCGGGCCGTAGTGGCCGAAGTCGGCCGGCCACCAGTCCTGGGAGTCGGTCATCACCGCGCGCAGGTCGGCCTTCACCGCCTCCAGGTCGAGGGATTTGAATTCTTCCGCGTAGTTGAACGTCTCACCCATAGGGTCGGACTTGGAAGAGTGCTGGTGCAGCAGGTCCAGTCTCAGCTGGTTGGGCCACCAGTCACGATTCGACGTACCGCCACCGGCCGTCTGGTGGAACGGGCAGCTGGCTTTCTTTTCGTCACTCATTGCAGGCTCCTTTGTCAGCGCTCATGCACCGGCGCTCTGTCTTCGCACATCCCATCAGCGGGACGCACTGCTATTGCGGTTATTGATCGGTTCAGGGGGTAAAAGGCTATGAGCGGAAAATGGCTCAAGGTGTTGTCAAGGACGAGCCCTGGGGATCGAGGGGCTCGGGTTCTCTGGCGTTGCCCCGGCCACAAGAGCCCTCTCCCCAGCTCGCTCCCTGAAGGGAGAGGGCGCTTTCCATGCGGCCTACAGGTTTCTCTTCCACCCATAGCCGCAGCATCAAGCGAACACCCGCCGCACACCGCGCGCCGACCAGGTCCCCTCTCCCTTCAGGTTGAGGGCGCGCCCCGTGACCGCTAGCACCACGGCATCAACCGGCACGAACGATGTAGGAGATCAGGCCGTGAGGCTTAGCGTGCGATTTATCCCGTTTCGTGAGCAGACCCCTAGGAGCGAGCTGGCTCGCGAACTGTCCCAGCGCCGGAGAAGCCGGTGAATCCGTTCGCTCGCTCCTGTGAAGGGCGCCATCACGTAGCGCGGTGGCGATTCCGCCTCGTCAGAACGCGAAGCAGGAACAGCCGAATGCCCCCCAGAACCCGGCGAAGTCGCTCACCGGCACGTCCCTGGTGCGCGCCCGCTCGTGGGCGTGGCCATGCACGCCACAGGAACCGACACACTGGTGCACGGCCTTCTGCAGCGGCGCCTGCGGGCGCCAGTGGCCCGGCACCTTGGCCACCGGCGACCACTCCGGGACCACCGGGATGCTCGGCGGGGCCAGCTTGTCGAACTCGCGGTCGGCATGGACGATCTTGCCGCCCACCACGGTGAGCACCGACTCGATGGTCTTGATCGCATCTTCCTCGACGCTGAAGAAGTCCTCGGAAAGCACCGCCAAGTCGGCCAGCTGGCCGGCCTTGAGCATGCCCTTCTTGCCTTGCTCGCTGGAGAACCATGCGCTGCCGTGGGTGAACAGCTGAATCGCCACCTCGCGGGACAGGCCCTCCGGGGACAGGCTCAGGCCACCCACGGTCTTGCCGCTGACCATCCAGTACAGCGAGGTCCAGGGGTTGTAGCTGGACACACGGGTGGCGTCGGTGCCGGCGCCCACCGGCACGCCTTCGGCCAGCATGCGCTTGATCGGCGGTGTGGCTTCGGCGGCCTTGCTGCCATAGCGGTCGACGAAATACTCGCCCTGGAAGGCCATGCGGTCCTGGATGGCGATGCCACCGCCCAGGGCGCGAACACGCTCGATGTTCTTCGGCGAGATGGTCTCGGCATGGTCGAAGAACCACGGCAGGCCGTTGAACGGAATATCGCGGTCGACCTTCTCGAACACGTCAAGCATGCGCGAGATGGACTCGTCATAGGTGGCGTGCAAGCGGAACGGCCAGCGCTGTTCGACCAGGTGGCGAACCACCGGCTCCAGCTCGGCTTCCATGGTGCCGGGCAGGTCCGGGCGCGGTTCGAGGAAGTCCTCGAAGTCGGCGGCGGAGAACACTAGCATCTCGCCGGCGCCGTTGTGGCGCAGGAAATCGGTGCCCTGGCCGTAGGTCACGCTGGAGGTCCAGTTCCTGAAGTCGGTCAGCTCTTCCTTGGGCTTCTGGGTGAACAGGTTGTAGGCGATGCGCACGGTGAGCTGGTCGGCGTCGGCCAGTTGCTGGATCACTTGGTAGTCGTCCGGGTAGTTCTGGAAGCCGCCGCCGGCGTCGATCACGCTGGTCAGACCCAGGCGGTTGAGCTCGCGCATGAACTGGCGGGTGGAGTTGACCTGATACTCCAGCGGCAGCTTCGGTCCCTTGGCCAGGGTTGCGTAGAGGATCATCGCGTTGGGGCGGGCGATCAGCATGCCGGTGGGCTCACCGTTGCCGTCTCGGACGATCTCGCCGCCGGGCGGGTTCGGCGTGTCCTTGGTGTAGCCGACGACGCGCAGTGCGGCGCGGTTGAGCAGCGCGCGGTCATAGAGGTGCAGGACGAACACCGGGGTATCCGGCGCCGCCTTGTTCAATTCCTCGAGGGTCGGCATGCGGCGCTCGGCGAACTGGAATTCGTTCCAGCCGCCGACCACGCGCACCCACTGCGGCGAGGGTGTGCGCTGGGCCTGCAGGCGCAGCATCTCCAGCGCGTCGGACAGCGACGGCACGCCCTCCCAGCGCAGTTCCAGGTTGTAGTTCAGGCCGCCGCGGATGAGGTGCAGGTGCGAGTCGTTGAGGCCGGGGATGACGGTGCGGCGGTTGAGGTCCACCAGCCGGCTGGACCCGTCGCGGTAGGCCATCACTTCAGCGTCGCTGCCCACGGCGAGGAACTTGCCATCGGCGATGGCCACGGCGGTGGCCTGCGGGCGCTCGGAATCGACGGTGTGCAGCTTGCCGTTGAACAGGATCAGGTCAGCGTTGCTCATGCTCGGATTCCTCCGCGCTGCAGGAAGGCCAGCAGGTCTTCGTTGAGCTGCTGCGCGTGGGTGACGGCGAAGCCATGGGGCGCGCCGGCATACACCTTGAGCTCGGCGCCCGGGATCTGCTCGGCGGCCAGCTTGCCGGTGGTTTCGAAGGGCACGATCTGGTCATCGTCGCCGTGGATTACCAGGGTCGGCACGTCCACCTTGGCCAGGTCCGCGCGGAAGTCGGTTTCCGAGAACGCGGTGACGCAGTCTAGGGTGCCCTTGAGCGATGCCATCAGGGCGATGTTCAGAGTCTGGGTCAGCACGCCATCGGAGACGGTCTGGCCATGGTTGGTGCCGTAGAAGGGAGCGGCAAAGTTGGCGATGAACTGCGCGCGGTCCTTCAGCAGACTGGCCTTGATGCCGTCGAACACGGCGGTTTCCACGCCCTGCGGGAAGTCGGCGCTGCGACCGAAGATCGGCGTCACCGCGCCCAGCAGGACCAGCCCGGCCACGCGGGGGGTGCCATGGCGGCCGATGTAGCGGCTGACGTCGCCGCCGCCCATGGAGAAGCCGACCAGGGTCACGTCGCGCAGGTCCAGGTGCTCGATCAGGCGGGCGATGTCATCAGCGAAGGTGTCGTAGTCGTAGCCGCTCCACGGCTGGCTGGAACGGCCGAAGCCACGACGGTCGAAGGCGATGGTGCGGTAGCCACGGCTGCTCAGGTACTCCATCTGGTATTCCCACATGTCGCCATCCAGCGGCCAGCCGTGGCTGAACAGCACGGGTTTGCCGCTGCCCCAGTCCTTGTAGTAGATCTCGGTGCCATCGCGGGTTACGAAAGTGCTCATGGACAACTCCTCTGCCTGCGCTGCAGGTCGCTGTGGGAAGGGGCGCCGGCATGGCGCCGCGGAGGGAAATCAGTCGGCGCTGAGCCAGCCCGCGCACAGGCGGGTGACCCAGGGCATGATCAGGAACACCACCGGCACCACGATGCACAGGGTGACCAGCAGGTTGCTCGGCACCCCCCCGGCCAGTGCCGGGTAGCGCTCGAACACGGGCGCCCATAGGCGCGGGATGACCATGGTCAGCGGGCAGATCACCGCGTAGGTGAGCACCGCCTGCTTCCATTTCGGCGGCGGGCGAACGCCGCCACGCGCCGGGGTGAACCAGAACTCGGCGTCGTTGTGGATCAGCGGATGGTCGCCCTCCTCCAGCAACGGCGACACTTCACGGACCAGCGCCGCGCGCTCGGCGGAATCGATCCAGGCCTGCAATTGCGCGGCCTGGGCGAAGCGCACCACGGTGGTGAACATCGCGCCGCCGCTGTCCGGACGGATCACGTTGACGCCCAGGTGGCCGGGCTGCAGGCGCGCGGCCGCCACGGTGCGGCGCAGCCAGGCCTCGTAGCTGGCCAGGGCCTGGCGGCGCACCTTGTGGTGCACCACCAGGGTCACCACGCTGTTCAGATCGATGGAATCGGCGGCCATGGCGGCCTCGCGGCTGATGAGAGTCGCACCACTATGGTGGTGCGCACCGGCAGTGCATTGGACGCATGTGCTGCATCACCGCCATTAACCAGGTTTAACCCGCTTTAACTCGCCGCCTCCGGCGCCTTTGCAGATGCTGGGTCCCCCACCGTCCGCCGGAGTGCCCAGCCGTGTCCCATGCCGACCTCGCCAGACATGTCCGCCGGGGCCTCGCGTCCTGGCAGTTGGAACGCGCCCTGGCGCTGTTGCTGGAGCATCTGGACGCGGGCATCGAGGTGACCGCCCTCGCCCGGGCCTGCGCGCTCTCGCGCAGCGATTTCACCCGCAAGTTCAAGGTCAGCATCGGGGCGACGCCACAGGCCTGGTTGCGCCGCCAGCGGGTGGAGAAGGCCAAGCGGCTGCTGGCCGAGGCACGGTTGCCGCTGGCGGAGATCGGGCTGGAGTGCGGGTTCTGCGACCAGGCGCACTTCTGCCGCATCTTCACCCGCCTGGAAGGCGTCACGCCGCTGGGCTGGCAGCGTCTGGCGGGCTGACCTGCTGCATGTAGGCGCGGACGGTGTGCGGCACCCGGTAGCTCACCCCGCGCTCGTCCTGCTCGATCCACAGCAGCGACTTGTCCGCCAACTGGCGCACGGCGGCGAAGATGCATTCACGACAAAGCCGGGTGCCGTGCAGCGAGTCCACCGCCGTGTCCAGGGTGAAGGCTTCCCCCAGGGATGCCAGCAGGCGCAGGCAGCGCTGTTCGGCGGCGCTGAGCAGGCCGAAGCTCCAGTCGTAGGTCGCCCGCAGGCTTTGCTGCCGCTCCGGGGCGGTGCGCCGCCCCGGCATGAGCAATTGCAGCGGCGTCTCCAGCAGCGCTGGCAGTCCGCTGAGGCCGAGGATGCCCACCTGCCGCGCGGCCATTTCGATGGCCAGGGGAATGCCGTCCAGGCGCCGGCAGATGGCGATGATGGCTCGCACCTGGTCGGGCTTGAGGTCGAAGCGGTCGCAGACCTCCCGCGCGCGCGTCACGAACAGCTGCACCGCCGAGCTGCACATGGCCAGCGCCAGGGGCGCGTCGTCGCGCTCGGGCACCTCCAGCGGCGGCAGGCGCAGCACGTGCTCGCCTTCGGCACGCAGCGGTTCGCGGCTGGTGGCGAGGATGTTCAGCCGCGGGTGCAGGCGCAACAGGTGCTCGGCGGCCTCGGCGCAGCGCTCGGTAAGGTGCTCGCAGTTGTCCAAGAGCAGCAGGGTCGGCTCGTCCACCGGCTCGCGCAGCAGCACGGCGAGGTTCTGGCTGAGGGAGATGCCGTCCGGATCGCTCGACAGGTCGAGGAAGCGCATCCGCGGGAAGTGCGCGCCCGACTGCTCGGCGGCCTGGATTGCCAAGGAGGTCTTGCCGATGCCGCCAGGCCCGGCCAGGGTCAGCAGGCGGGTGCGCGGCAGCTGGTTCACCACGCGCTGGATCAGCACCTGGCGGCCGATCAGCCCCATCAGCAGGACCGGCAGGTTGCTGGTGCGCATCGCACAGGGGGACGCCAGGGGTTGCCGCGGCGCGACCAGGGTCTCCACCACCTCGACGAAGCCGTAGCCGCGCAAGGGCACGTTGGCGATGTAGCGCTCGCCGGTGCGCCCCTCGCCCAGGGCGCGGCGCAGGGCGGCGATGTGCACGCGCAGGTTGACTTCCTCGACCACGGTATCGCCCCAGACCTGGGCGATGATCGCGTCCTTGCCGATGATTTCCCCGGGCTGGCGGATCAGCACGTGGAGGATGTCCAGCGCCCGGCTGCCGATGCGCACCGGGCGGTCGCCCTGCAACAGCTGGCGGCGGTAGGGATGGAACTGGAAGCGGCCGAACTGCAGGATGGTCTCGGTGCCGGGTTCAGTGGTTGCGCTCATGTCCTGCTCACGTCATGGTTCAAACGGATCGCTCCACTACTGGGCCTTCAGGCGATCTGGTTCGAACCGAGGTGACGCGCCCCTGATGATGGATCGGGCTATTTTCCCGCGCCCGTGTGACAGTGCAATTCATCCGGGGGGAACGATCCGGCCAAGATGGGTGCGTCGGACGGTCAGAACCGCCCTTCGCGCTCAGGCGCAGCCGAACTGCTCGCGATACTGGCTCGGCGTCATACCGATCCGCTCGCCGAACACCGAACGCATGTGCCGAGCGCTGCCGAAGCCGCTGCGGCAGGCCACCAGCTTCAACGGCAGGTCGCTGCTCTCCAGCAGCCTGCGCGCATGGTCGATGCGTGCGCTCTGTACGTACTGCATGGGCGTCAGCCTGGTCTCGCGCTGGAAGGCGCGGGAGAAGTTGCGCGGGCTCATGGCCACCAGCTCGGCGAGGCGATTGACCGTCAGGGGCTCGTCGATGTGGTCCACCACGTAGGCCTGGGCGCGGGCAATGGCCGAGCCGTCGCGCACCACCGACGCCAGCAGCGGACCGAACGGCGCCTGCCCGCCCTGGCGCTTGAGCACCACCAGCAGCACCTTGGCGACTTCCAGGGCGATGTCCTTGCCGTGATCCTCGGCGACCACCGCCAGGGCCATGTCGATGCCGGCCGTGACGCCTCCGGAAGTGATCAGGTTGCGGTCGATGACGTAGATGCGCTCGGCCTGTACCTGGGTGTGGGGGCAGCGCTGCGCCAGTCGCTCCAGGTAGTTCCAGTGGGTGGTGCAACGGTAGCCGTCGAGCAGCCCCGCCGCCCCCAGGATGAAGGCCCCGGTGCACACCGCTCCGTAGCGTTTCGCGCTGCGCGCCGCCTGCGCCAGCCAGGCGGACAACAGCGAGGTGTCGCCGTTGTACGCGCCCGGCCCGCCGGGCACCAGCAGCAGGTCCACGCCCGCCGGCAAGTCGTCGATGTGCAGGTCCGCCTCCAGCGCCAGCCCGCTGGAGGCACGCACCCGGTCGCGCTCCGCCGCCACCGTGAGCAACCGATAGTGGTGCTCCGGCGGCAGGTAGCGGTTGGCCATGGAAAACACCTCCAGCGGCCCCGTCACATCCAGCGCCAGGACATCCTCGTAAAGCACCATGGCCACTGTCTTCTTCACTGCTGTCACCTTCACTCATCACGCCCGCGGGGCCGGTGGCAACGCGCCCCCGTTTTCTAGGGGCGCCACTGTAGCTGCGCCGCTTCGTCGCGTATCGAACATTTGCATCATTGTCTGCTCCCACTGCGAGCACACAGGTCCAATAAACAGGGAGGCGCCGGCCCCATAGTCAGCCCATATCCGCCGGCCCCGTGCCGGTGTTCCTTGCGCAACCGCTGCGCACCCCACCTCAAGGAGACACTCCCATGGCGACCGCCTCGGCCGTTCCCGGCAAGACCCTGCTCAACCCCACCGACCACACCCTGATCATGATCGACCACCAGTCGCAGATGTCCTTCGCGACCAAGTCGATCGATGCGGTGACCCTGCGCAACAACGCCGCCCTGGTGTCCAAGGCGGCAAAGGAATTCGGCGTCTCCACCATCCTCACCACCGTCGCCGAGAAGAGCTTCTCCGGCCCGATCTTCGACGAGATCAAGTCGGTCTTCCCCGAGCACAAGGTCATCGACCGCACCAGCATGAACACTTGGGAAGACCCGCGCATCGCCGTGGAAGTGAACAAGTTCGGCAAGCAGAAGATCGCCCTGGCGGGCCTGTGGACCTCCGTCTGCATCGTCGGTCCGGCGCTGTCGGCCATCGACCAGGGCTTCGAGGTCTACGTCATCGCCGACGCCTGCGGCGACGTCTCCACCGAGGCCCACGAAATGGCCCTGCAACGAATGATCCAACTCGGCGCGCGCCCGATGACCTCCCTGCAGTACCTGCTGGAACTGCAGCGCGACTGGGCCCGTGGCGAGACCTACGACCAGACCGTGAAGACCTCCATCGAGCACGGCGGCGCCTACGGCCTGGGCCTGATCTACGCCAAGACCATGTTCAACGCCAGCGAAGGCCACTGAGCCCGAGCAAGGGAGCAGCGCCGCCGCTCCCTTTTCCTTTTCCGTGGTGCATCCCATGTCTCCGATCGACCGCTCCAGCGCCTAGTGCAGTTTCATAGATGTAGTTGTTGAAAATGCGGTGTCGGGCGATGCTATGGCCCATGAAAGCACCTCTATTCGTTCGCCCTTTGACTACTGAGGAACGGCAGGCCCTGCAGGTTGGCCTGCGTGCCCGGGAAGCCTTCACGCTGCGGCGCTGCCAGATCCTGCTGGCCAGCGCCGACGGCAAGACCGCCACGGAAATTGCTGCCCTGTTCGGCTGCGCCACGCAAACCGTACGCAACACCCTGCGGGCCTTTGCCGCCGAGGGGTTGTCTTGCCTGACGGAGAAGTCGCATCGGCCCAAACGTGTCCGTCCCTTGCTTGCGGGCACGCAGGCCGAGCGCTTGCGCACTTTGCTG
>NZ_FOFJ01000068.1 GCF_900110885.1 Azotobacter beijerinckii
ATACGGTGCCCGCCACCGAGACACTGGCGTCTGAAATGGGTATGCAGAACGCGAACCATGACTTGAGCTTTCCGGCATTAGGTGTCTCTATGGACACTAAACTGCTTTCAGACAAGACAGGCGACATCCTCAAAGGAATTTTTAATGATTATCGCAAAACAAAGGGAATAAGAAATCTGTTGATCGTTCCCTCCTATGATCCCGATGGGGCCTTCGATAAATATGCGACGAGCCGCAAGGCGCTCCTTGATGAGATGGTCAATGAAGTTGATCCAGCGGCACAGCCAGCGACATTTCATAGCTCGATAATACCTGGCCTCTCATATAGCTTCGCGTGGGGGCCGGGCGTTTGCTTTGGCGAAGGATCTTACTCCCCAGAGGAGCACGCAAGACATCATCATTCGTTACTGTTCGGGCACGCAAAAAAGTTTTCACGCCTCAATCCTACCGTAATTGTTTTCGTAATTTTTCCTTGGTCGTCAGAGAAGGTTTTTATGTTTGAAAGCTCAAATAGAGTTTTCTTTAAAGAACTAGGAGAAATTTTCTTCAACAGCTATATGGACTCAAGCGTTCCAGCAAAAAGCTTTAACAATAAATTTCAAACCATGATAACAGCTGACGAAGTAACGCGTCATCTATCAGGCATCATCTATCTGGAGGACAAAACTATCACAGCTACTGACCCAACCTTGTTGAGCATCAGCGCAAGCTACATCCTTAATGAGAACTCCACTCACTCACTATTTGAACATGAGCTTGAAGAGATATTGAAACGCCGAGGCGCCTACAATCTTAATGCGCACAATAATGCTGGTTAGTTTTCGCCCCGACATAGCCCAGCTTTTCCGCTGCGGCTCGTCGTGTTGAACTGATTTCTGACGCGGATACCTATTGCCAGCAACAATTTTTGCCAATACCAGCTTTTGGCCGATTCCCACTGGCTGCTTTGGGTCGATTGCTGCTGGTATAAACCAGTTTCTTTTGGCTGTACGTCAGTTGCTACGCTCCAGGGCGCGAAGGCATGCGGCTTCCAAGGTGCGCTTTCTGTCTCGGCAATTCAGACCTATCCCAAGGGCTACCGCAGGGCCTGACGGCTCCCGGAAGGGCGCCGGTGTGGGGCAGAACGGTGGGGTTGGCGTCCCACCAACCCTGGCAGGCTGTCTAAATCTCCGGTGATGGCCCGTTTGTCCGCAGAGCGGTAGGCCGCTGACCGCCGCTGCGAGGCGCTTTTCGAGCGCGCACAAACAAAAACGGCGAGGGGGGTGAGCCTCGCCGTTTTTGTTTTACGTCGTCTTCTCTTCCGTCGACTCATCATCCTGATGAAGCCGCATCCTGCGACTGTCCTTGGCGACCATCCTGGTCAGCCGGTGTCGATCCGTCGACGTCGCTGTGGGAGTCACTCTACGCCGGTAGCCGTCTCGCTCCTATTGGGCGAACGCTTGAGCTGCTGTAGGCGATGGCTTACAGGGAGAGAACGGCCTGGCTACCTACTGGCCTATAGCGTCATTTTGCAATGCAAAAAAATCCCTCCATCATGGAGGGACAAGGGTACTCATGCAAGTCACGCACCTTCGAGCAAACACACCTTGTAGGCTAGACAGGCCACACGCGGAAACATTCAAAAGAATTTTTGCATAGCAAAAATATTTTGCTCTGGCTACCTTCTGAGGTGTGAGCGGATCGCTCATCACCTCCACCGCTCAGGGGGCGCTGTGCCCCGGCGTGGCATGCTGCTCCTGCTGGTGATTCCCACCGCATCCCCTACCACGTTCGGATCCCTCTCCCGGCCTATGCGTCTGGATTGTCCTGCCAGTGGGAAATGGCTTCTCGCTGGCAGGACAATCCTCGATGCTGATCAGCACAGGCCAGCGAAGCGGGCATTCCTTGGGCAGAGGGATGTGGGAGAGGGGGAAGGCGCTACCGTGGGCAGTAGCAGAAAAGAAGAAGCCGGCGATGCTGCTGAAGAACAGTCCATGATGGACACTCCTTCGTGCGCGCAGAGCCGATACCTGCATGTCCATGACGGACACGCAGTACATCAGAACGCAGTATGGATGGGGCGTATCAGAGGCCTAACTCGCTATGCGAGCCGAGGCGAATCAGCTCTAGCGTTTCGTCGTCCGGTTTCCGATACAGAAGCACCAGATCCGGCTTGATATGGCAGTCATGGTGATCCTTCCAGTTACCGGACAGCGCGTGGTCGCGGTGCCGGATATCCAACGGAACGTCCTTCGCCAGGGCCTCGATGACTGGCATCAGATCCTGCTCCAGCGTCGCCCGGTACTGCCCCTTTGCTTCGCGTTTCAAGTCGCGCTTGAACTGGCTGGTTTGCTTAATCGTCCGCACGGATCGCCGCCCGTAGATCGTCCAGGGTCACGGTTTCGAGGTTCCCCTCGCGCGCTTCCCGCGCAGCAGCGATGGTTTCCAGGGAGGGCACCAGTGGCTCGAACGGGAGCCGTCCCTCCTCGGCGACGCGGATCAGCATCATCTGGATGGCATCCGTCATCGACAGCCCCATAGACTTGAGCACAACGGTAGCCTCCTCCTTCACTCGTTCGTCCACGCGGGCGCGCACGACCGTATCGGTAGCCATATCAGTTCCTCGGTGGTTGTTTGTAGCCACAGTGTAGCCTAGATAGAATGATGCCTTTCAACCTATTTGGTCGCGGATCTTAAGCACGGTGGTCGTCGAGCAGCCGGCATGCCGTGCGGTGGCGCGAATGCCCAGGCCGGCGGCCAGCAGCTCGCGCACACGCTTGTGCAGATCCTCATCCACCGGGCGGCCTTTGTAGGCACCTTCCGCCTTGGCCTTGGCGATCCCCTGGGCTTGCCGCTCCCGGTGCTGCTCGTAGTCCTTGCGAGCGATGGCGGCCATCATCTCGATCATCATGCCGTTGATGGCAGAGAGCATCCGGTCGGTAAATTCGTCGCCCTTGGTGTCCTTCATGCCCTGATGGCTGGTCGGCAGATCGAGGGCGACGATACGCAGCCCCTTGGAGTCGATGGCGGCCTTGAGCTTGTTCCAGTCATCGGTCGGCAGGCGAGACAGGCGGTCGATGCTCTCCACCAGCAGCACGTCCCCCTTCTTGGCGTCCTTCAGCAGACGCAGCAGCTCGGGCCGGTCGGCCTTAGCGCCGCTGGCGTTCTCCAGGTACTCGCAAGCGATAGGGCGGCCATGCTCGGTAGCGAACTGCTCCAGGGCGGCCCGAGCACGGGTGGCGTCCTGCTCATCGGTCGAGGCGCGGAGGTAGGCACGAACGAACATGGCGGTTTCCTTTTTGTATCAGTTTGAGTGTTTCACCTTATGTCGTTGCACTTTGGACGTATCAGAAAAGGAAATAAAGCCCGAAAAGGCCGAATCAGCCTGTATCAGCTCAGGTACACCCTAAACGTAACTACATGCAGGCGTGATAGGAGCCACCACCGGAGGTGGTCTTTTAGCTCAAATGAGTAAATAAGTCCTTGCTCTTCTGAGTTTAATGGGTAGACTCCAATGAGTTTGTGAGTAAATCGTCAGGCGCTCAGGAGTTGAGACCATGAAGGTTATCGCTGTACTGAACCAGAAAGGCGGGTCAGGTAAGACGACTATCGCCACCCATTTAGCTCGCGCCTTGCAGCTCGACGGGGCAGACGTTCTGTTGGTCGATTCCGATCCTCAAGGCAGCGCCCGTGATTGGGCGGCTGTCCGCGAAGATCAGCCGGTGACAGTGGTAGGTATCGACCGACCGACCATCGACCGCGACCTAAAAAACGTCGCCCGAAAAGACTTTGTGGTGATCGACGGAGCGCCTCAAGCTGCCGACCTGGCCGTGTCAGCGATCAAGGCTGCCGATTTCATACTGATTCCTGTGCAGCCCAGTCCTTACGACATTTGGGCAGCGGCGGATCTGGTTGAGCTGGTAAAGCAACGGATCGAGGTCACGGATGGCAAGCTGCAAGCGGCTTTCATCGTGTCCCGTGCGATCAAGGGCACCAAGATTGGTGCAGAGGTGGCCGAAGCCTTGGAGGGTTACGGACTTCCTGTCCTTGCCTCGCGTATCACTCAACGGGTGAGCTACCCCGGCACAGCAGCTACCGGAACCACGGTGCTCGATGCTGAGCCGGCCAGCGATGCCGCAGCCGAGGTACGCGGCCTGGCCGCAGAGATCAAGCAAAAACTTGTCTGAGTGTAAGAGGTATTGAGTTTATGAGCGCAAAAGCAAGCACTTTGACCGCAGGTCGCCCCAGCGCTAAGAGCAACAAAGCCGCCACCCTAGCTAGCCTGGCTGACAAGCCTGCAACTGTGCGGGTGAACTTCGATCTTGAACGTGATCAACACACCAAGCTCAAGGTGTTCGCAGCCCAGCAGGGTAAGAGCATCAAGGAGCTTTTGACCGATTATGTTAGTCAGCTTGTTGATGAGTAAATAAGTAATAAAGTGTATGAGTTTTTAATTTTTTGAGCTTTTTAGGGGAAGGCATGGAGCAGGATTTCGACGAACAGGGATATGCTCGCCGGCTTGTTAAGCTGGGGTCTGACCCCGACCAGGCTGCCGAAGTCGCTCGCCGGATGGCTGAAACCAAATCGAAACCTGCGGCCAAGCAGGTGATGGTTTCCGAGGCAGAACCGAAGGGCAAGCCCAAGCAGCCGAAAGAGCGCCCCCTGAGCGTTCAAGAAACCAAGCTAGTTGAGGCATCAGCTGACATTTATGGCAACCTACCGACTGGCAATGACATGGCATTCAGTCATGCGGTTTTCTGTCAGGTAGGACTGCCCCGTTCGCAAGTCGACGGTCGCGAGTTCCTGCGCCAATCAGGGGCAGCTTGGGTGAACATCCAGGCGGGCTACCTGGACGAAGGCGACGGGCCGGTACAGCAGCCAATCCCCTATGGGGCCTTGCCTCGTCTTGCCTTGGCGCATGTTTCCACCTACGCGGTGCGGTTTAAGACCAGGGAAATCCCGGTCGGCGACAGCGCTTCGCAGTTCTTGGAGCTGATGGGCATGGATCATGACGGGCGACGTTACGCCAATTTGCGCAAGCAAATGCACGCCCTGGCTGCCTGCCGCCTACAGGTGGGCTACAAGGGGCGGACGTTCAACGGGCAGGCCGTTGAGCAGTTCGACGCATGGCTTGCGAACAAGGGCACCAATCAGCGGCCGTTATGGCCCGGCGTGATGACGCTTTCTGAGCACTTTTACAACTCCCTGATCGATGCAGCTGTGCCGCTCGACAAGCGTGCTCTACACGCTTTGAAAGGCTCTGCGTTGGCTTTGGATGTGTATTCCTGGCTGGCCCACCGCCTGCACCGGATCGAGGGGCTAGGCGTGACCCTGCGCTGGGCCTCACTGCGCGAGCAGTTTGCCCAGGAGTACACAGGTAAGGATGCTGACAAGAACTTCAAAGACGCATTCATCACACAGCTGCGGAAGGTGTTGGCTGAGTACCCTCAAGCTCGTGTGAAACAGGTACGCGGAGGGTTGCTGCTGCTGGGGTCGCCACCACCGATTCCCTACAAGGCGAACTGATCTGCGGGTTTCGTGAAATCGCCCCCTGTTGTCAACTAAAAAAGGTTGTCAAAAAAGGGTAGTAGGGCCGTTTTTGCTGGGTTTACCTCATCCTGTTGCCAACCAAAAACGTTTGTCAAAGGGCCAGAGGCGTTTTTGGTCAATCCTTAGCTATTGGAATCCTAGGAGCGGTGAAAAACCGTGTGGAAATGGGGAGTTATCAACGTGAAATCGCCCCCCCCTTTTTCGTGAAATCGCCCCCCCCTTTTTCGTGAAATCACCCCCCCCTTTTTTCGTGAAATCGCCCCCCCCCTAACCCTATAGCTTTTGCCTTTAAATTCTTGCCTCTAAATTCCTACCTGTAATTAGCAGGCCCAGTCTGTGGAAAAGTGCAGGCTGAAAGCACACAAAAGCACGGCGATGCCCGGGGCACCCCTCCGGGCTTCCTCCGCTGCGCGGCTCCTCCTCCCCAAAACCCCTATCCCAGCCCATCCTCTCGCGTTCGACTCAAGATCCCATAGGCATCCAGCCCGCACAGAGCAACAGCAAGAGCAGAAAATGCCTGGCCTATGGCCAGAGAGCTGTTCACCAGGACGTGGCTTGCGCAGCATGAGCCAAGGCAGCAACATGGCAACAACCATGCTATCCCGCTGTCCTTGTCGATCAGAGCCACACTAGTCACACCGCACGCCAAGGACTGGAACGATAATCGCCAACAGCAGACCAGACAGCGGGAGCGTAGCGGGCATCGACTCGACTGAAAGAAGAAGTGAGCCCGACCTATGGCATTGACGTTGAGACGGCTTTTTGAATATTATAAGTAGCATTATCCTGTGCTTTCCAGCTACATTAGCCCTATTTCCCTGAGCATTCAGATGACTGAGCAAGTGCTTGACCTATTCGAGTCGAGACCTGAAACCCTTACAGCTGTCCAAGCGGCTGAGGACGAGAAAAATCGCTGCGTTGTTCATGTAGGAGATGCACGCCGGATCCTTTCGCAAATGCCGGACGGCTATTTCAATTGTGTTGTTACCTCACCCCCTTATTGGGGTTTACGTGATTACGGTGTTGAGGGGCAAATCGGCGCAGAGCCAACAATTGATGAATATATTGCTGATCTCGTTCACTTGTTTCGTGAAGTTAAACGAACATTGGCCGATGATGGAACATTTTGGCTGAATATTGGGGATAGTTACACTTCTGGAGGACGCACATGGAGGGACACGGACGCAAAGAATAAGGGCCGTGCTATGAGTTATCGTGCCCCTACACCCGAAGGACTGAAGCCAAAAGACTTAATCGGCGTACCGTGGAAACTAGCATTTGCGCTGCAAGCTGATGGCTGGTACCTACGAACTGATATTATCTGGAACAAGCCGAATTGCCAGCCGGAGAGTGTGAAAGATCGCCCGACCCGTTCGCATGAATACGTATTTCTTTTTTCCAAGTCGGAAAAATATTATTACGACTGGGAAGTAATCAAAGAGCCAGCTGTCGATCCTAAGCAAAAATCAAAGAATCGCCGCACAGTCTGGAATATCACTACAGAGCCTTACCCCGGCAGTCATTTTGCGGTTTATCCCCGAGCCCTTGTCCGGCTATGTGTTTCTGCTGGCTCACCTAAAAATGGCCGTGTCCTTGATCCATTTTTTGGATCAGGGACAACAGGCGTGGTCTGCAATGAATTGGGAAGAGAGTGCGTTGGCATAGAGCTTAGCGCCGAATATGCCAAGCTAGCGCGGGATCGCTTGTTAAAGCGCCGCTGACCCGAAAGCCCAGGTTGCATGAACTATGCAAAGATCTTTTCGCAGATGTTTAATTTGTAGTTTTCGCTCAGAACCGCCATCGAAATATAGTGAATATTTAAGTTGACCCTCTGAATCTCGAACATAACCATAACCGGGCTTTGGGTTTTGCCTGCTATTTTCGCTAACTTCAAGAATACAGTTAGCAGATTCCAGCATTAGTGCTTTTGGAATTTCTACAAGCTCATAACACACCCGTTCTGGGTCTGCACTCAGGCAGCGGAAAGTGAAAATACGCTCATAGCTGCGCATGTGTTCAAGAAATAAATCTCTTAGCAATGGCAATTCCCAAGGGCCACGTCCTAGCTCCATCCATTTACTTACGTGAATCATATTTTCCCGGATTGCAGCCGCTGCTTCGGTTTTCAAGCTTACGGGAGTTCCATTAATAGTCAAATCATGGCCGCGATTGGTTCGACTTTTTACTAGAGTTGCTGGAATCCCAGAGTCATTCAAAGATTTTTCAAGTGCAAACTCAAAGCGATCTTTACTTAGGGCTTGTCGACTTCCCGCATGGTGACTTATGAGCCGATCCCCAAGATTTTCTAATACATCTTGTGTAATAAGGTCAGAAATTGGTGAACACCAATAAAAGCGTGGAACACCAAACGCCATAATTGTTGACTCAATTGCTTTTCGTTGTCGCGTAGTTAGTCTTGAAAGAGATTCAATGAGTTTAGAAATATCATCTTTATCCATAATAATGGTTAAATATTTTCGTAGATTTATGCTGATGGGGTGCCGCGTTTTGTGAGTAATTCCGGCACAGTAACGCCTAAGGTTTCTGATAAAACCTCAAGTGTGCTTAGGGTTACATTGCGTTCTAGCCGCTCGATTGAGCCGATATAGGTACGATGCAGGCCGCAAATACCTGCCAGCTCTTCCTGGGATAACCCGCGTTGCTTTCGGAAGGCTTTTACGTTTTCGGATAGCGTCTGTCTTAGGCAGATACTCGATTTCCTGACCATGCTCGTTTCTCATGTAACCTGGCGAGCATTGTCAAAAAGTGATGACCATAAGGCGACAGACTATAAGTAGCGTAAAGCGGCCTGAACTTGGAGTTTGGGGAGCAACAGAACCGAAACCACACTTAAGCCTTGCGCCTGCCTTACAAGCCATTGCTGTGTTTGGGGATCGCCTCAGAAGGGGTAGAACAAGCAGTCGTGTCACCAGCCGCCATTGCGCTGTCGGAAAACCAAATTATCTAGTTTCCGGCTGCTCAAGTAATCCGACAGTGTTTGCCGTGCAGATTTTCCTCGCTGCTTTCGACTCGCTTAGGTCTGTATCGGGAAACAGTTGTTTGGCGACAGCACACGCCAATGCGGGCGTTCAGTCAAATGGCGGTTGGTGACACGACTGCTTGTTCTACCCCTGCTGGCCCGGCTGAATCTCGTCGCCGGCTCGGAGGACGAGGGCGGCGAGACGTCCGCCTGAGCCGCTGAGGGCGGCTGTGGCAGGGCGCTGGCATTGCCCTGCCTGGCCTGGCGCGAGCCAGCGGAGGGGCTGCGCGTGCGCAGCGCCGCAGCGCTCGATGCCCGACAAGCGCAGCGCGTCAGGCGGTGGTCCTGGCGGCGCTGCGAGGTAGGGGCGTAGGTCAAACGTCACGGCAGGCGGGGTAGGTTCTCCGTGCTGAATCACCCCCCCTATCCCGCGGCGGGCGGTGGGGGAGGATTGCCCCGCTGGCCGATCAGCCAGCGGAAAATGCAGGTCAAACGTCACGCTTTGTTTGAGGCCGCTTGAGCGTGCAGCCACTGCCATACGCTGCGCGCGGCGAGGGTGTCGGCCAAGGCGCGGTGCACCTGGCCGCTCCAGGTGTGGCTGGCGACCATGGCGGCGGCGGTGAGGCGGAACCAGTGGTAATTGCCGTGGTAGAGGAGCCCGCAGAATTCGGAAAAAATCGTACGCTAAATGCCAGGTGATTGGCTGGAGGCAGCAGCCTGCCTTGGGTGTCCGGATGAGCTACACCTCAACCGGACGTCAGGCCTGACCAGCTGGTCAGCGTCAGGTTAGGGCTCATTTTGATGTTTCCTGACGCAACCGCACCCGGGTCTATGGCCTCAACCTGACGGTTCGAGGCTAAACGTACGATTTTTTCCGTTTTCTGCGACGACCCCATGTATAGCAACCAATCCGTCCACATATCACCCTGAATCCGTCCACATATGAAGGCTGGAAGCCCCGAATTACGCGGCCTCCAGAGGGCCGAAAAGGTTTTAAAAGGGAAAAGTAAAAACACGCGCGTGCGTGCGGCGCACTATGGGGCCGCCTCTGGCGGCCGCTTGTTCATGCCCCTGAAGGGGCGGGTCGCCGGCCTTTCCCCTTGGCGTTCGACCTCAACGCCTGTGCGGCCTGCAAGGTTGCCAGAGCAGGTAATCAGGGGATCGAGGCGGCTGGAGGCATCGAGAACAACCGAAACCCTGGCGCCGCCGGGAAGGGTGGGCTCAGGTCGAACAGCAGGCCGCCGCCCTGACCGCCCAGGAGGCCGTACAGCGCGCGCGCAGCGATGATCTGGTAGGACGGCCTAGGCCATGCCAAGAAAACCGCTCAGGGGGGCTTGTGAGGCGGCGGAGAAGGCCAATCGCGAGGCGACCAACGCCCGGATCGCCCAGGCACGCCTGGAGTCCACCGCCCGCGAGATCGACGGCGCCAAGGCGGTGACGAAGGAGGCCGCCGAGCTGCGCCGCCTGCTGATGGTCAGCCAGAAGGGCGAGAAGAGATCCCCTACGACGGCGGCGAAGACCGCTAAGGCTGTGGAGGAGTAAGGGGCGCCTCGGGTCGCCGGATGGGCTATGAGAGTCCCTCCAAAAGAAAAGACCCGACAGAGCCGGGTCAAACACCGTGAATGAGCCTGATAAGTCGATAACCTGATGAGTAGCCGCCCTGTCAGTTACCGCTGATCCTGCGATCAGTGAAACACATGATAATGATTATCATTTTTAAGTCAAGGGCTACCGCCAACTTCTCGCCTCGGCTGAGCGGTACGGCGGGGTTTGGGGGAGCAACGGAGCGCTTCTCGCGGGCTAGCAACCGGTTGAACGCCGCAAAGGGCGCGAGGCTTGGCCAGCTCCGCCCGCGTCCAGGCACTCACGTCGGCCATGTCGCGGCGCAGCTCCTCTAGCTTGACCAGGGTCAGCAGTCGAACCCTAGGCGTTCGGGTCACGAAGACGGTCAGCGGCCGCGGCTGTCGTCAGGGTCAAAACGCAGTTCCGGTTCCTCTTGAACCCGGATCACTTGCGTGCCCTTTCGGCCAGCAGGGTATCCCCGGCGCGCTTCCAGTCGGCCCGGCGGGGGTCGTCGGTGGCCACCTTGGACAGCCCTAGGAGCGCCCCCAGGAGCTCGCCCCGGTCGAGCGTGGGCGAGCCTGTGCCGCTATCGACCAATCCGGCCAGGATGAGCAAGCCGGCCGACTGGTATAGCTCCCGGTCGCGAGCCTTGCGTTCGGCGGCTTTTTCAGCGTTGACGATCCGTGCCGCGTTGGCCCTGGCCTTCTGTGCGCGCTCGGCGGCCTTCTCCGCTTTCAGCAGGGCCGAGAGCTTGCGGTTGTCGTCACTGGTGCGCTCGGGTTTTTCGGCCAGGAGCAGCAACAGCCGCTGTTGGTCGTTTGGCGATTTCAGGCCACGCAGGTAGGCAATCCGGCTCGTCAGCCATTCGTCGTGCATCGGGTATCTCCTATACCATTTGAGTCCGGAGTGTATCGCCATTCTGGCAGGCTAGCACCGTCCGCTGTATCCTTCTGTAAAACAGAAGGCGCGCTTAGTTGTTTCTCGGCAAGCCGAGAAACGCGCGCCCTGCCGGGGGCAAAAGCCAAAGCATTTTCGCGTGCGCGAAAATCCAGAGCGAAGGGCACAGCAGCATGGCGATTGCGCGACTCAGCATGAAGGTAGGCAAGGCCGGCAAGGCTGGGCCGCATGCTGCCTATATCGCCCGCAAAGGCGAGTACGCCCATCGCTTGGAAAAAGGCGAAGCCCTGGAGGCGACCGAGGCCGGCAATATGCCGCTGTGGGCGCAGGCCGACCCGCTGGCGTTCTGGCGGGCTGCCGATGCGTTCGAGCGGGCCAACGGCACGACTTATCGGGAGATGGAAATTGCCCTGCCGCGTGAGCTGGATGCCGGGCAGCGGATTGAGCTGGTGCGCGAGTTTGTACGCCAAGAGATTGGCGACCGTCACGCCTACCAGTGGGCGACCCACAACCCCCAGGCCGCCGATGGCGGCGAACAGCCCCACGCGCATCTGATGTTCAGCGAGCGGCAATGCGACGGTATCGAGCGCGACCCCGAGCAGTATTTCCGGCGCTACAACGCGAAGCACCCGGAACGGGGCGGGGCGCGCAAGGGTTACGGCCCGCACGCCGGGCAGACCCTGACCGCCGCCGAGCGCAAGACCGATCTGGTGGCCCTGCGTGGCCGGTGGGAGGCGACCTGTAATGTGCATCTGGAGCGCGCCGGGCTGGCCGAGCGGATCGACATGCGCAGCCATGCCGAGCGGCAGACCGGCCAGGCGCCGGAACGCAAGCAGCTGCCGAGCGCCTGGCGAGGCGAAGGCCGCGCCCAGGTGATCGAGTTTCGCACCGCCCGCGCCCAGGTGGCCCAGGCCGCTGTCGAGCTGCGCCGCGTGGTGCCGGATGCCGGCGCCGAGGTACTCAGTCTGGAGGCCGAGCGTCAGCGCCGACAGCAGGCCAAAGAGGCACAAGGGGGGGCGATTCGGCATGGTGCTTCCCAGGAAAATCCGCGCGGGCTGGATGGGCTGATTCAGAGGATGCGCGCCGAGGTGGGCGAGAAGGCGCTTGCCGAGGCAGAGGCGCTCCGCCAGCAGCTTGCCCAGGAACGAGAGCGGAGGCGGGAAGCTCAGCGCGAGAAGCTGGCCGCCGTGCTGCGCCAGGAGCAGGAACAGCTTCGCATCGAACGGATGAGCGCGGCCGAGTTGCGTGTCGAGATCGAGCGGCAGCGGCCGGTGCCCCTGGCCGAGCTGGTAGAGCGCGATCCGGCCGTGATCGAGGCCGTCCAGGCGGCGCGTGTGCTGGTCGGGCAGGCTAAGGCGGCGCAGGCCCGCGAGGATCAGGCCCGACGCGAGGCGAGGGAGTGGCGCGAGGCGCACCCGCTGCGGGCCAAGGCGCACGACGCCGGGCTGGTGCGGTCGTCCTACCTGGATGAGCGTGCCCAGGTGATCGAGCAGGCCCAAGAGCAGTACCTGGAGGTTGCCCCGCAAGCGATGCGCGCCCGAGAGGCTACCGATTGGGCGCGCAATGCCGCTGCCGTGCGTATCGCTCAGGCGCTAGAGCCAGCCCAGGAGCACATCCGGGCTTTGGAGCAGCGTATGGCTACCCTGGAGCACGCCGAGCGCGAGAAACAGGCGCAGGCGCAGCAAGAGCGACAGGCCGAGGGCGAGGCGCGGCTACTGGTGCGCGAACTGCGTGGCATGGCTGCCCTGCTGAGCTGTCGCGGGCACGGCTGGACGGAGGGCGGCAAGAAGCTTCAGGCGCTGCATGACCCCGCCGTCAAGGAGGTGCGGACGCTGGTCGAAGGGCTGGCGGCACTGCCCCAAGAGACGCAGCGCGATTACGTGGCCGAGAAACTGGTGGGGCGGCTGGCAAAAGACCCGGCCAACCGCCTACGGCTGTCCGAGCAGATGGCCCAGGTGAAGCACGGCCCCGAGCATGATCGGGACCACGGTATGAGCCGGTAGGCTGGATCTGACGCGCTACGCTTGTCGGCCGCCTTGGGGCGCGACGGCTGAAGCCCTCGCCCCCAAGGCGGCTGCATCGAGACGAGGAAACCCATGACGGAAGAATTCTTCGAGTACGACCCTGCCAAGGCGCTCGACTGCGCCGAAGCAGTAGAAATTTTCATCGCTGATGCTCTGGAGACGGGCGATGCGGACTATATCGTCAAGGCGATGAGGGTGGTGGCCAGGGCTCGGGGCATGGCTCAAGAAGCAGACCCCGAGGGGGGTGATTCAGCGACAAGTCATGCGGATGATGTTACCTTATCAAAAAGTAATACCTAGTAATAAAAGAGGGTTCCATGGCGACTTCGATCAAAATCGACGATGAATTGAAAGCCCGCATCCAGCATCTGGCCAGCCAGCGGCAGCGCTCGGCCCACTGGATCATGCGCGAGGCAATCGCGCAGTACGTCGAGCGTGAGGAGGCTCGCGAGAGCTTCAAGCAGGAGGCTTTGGCCTCTTGGGCTGCCTACCGGGAAACCGGACGGCATCTGACGGGCCAAGAAACGCGGGAATGGCTCAACAGCTGGGGCAAGGAAGAAGAAACGGCGGTGCCTGAGTGCCACGAGTAGTCGTCACCGAAGGTGCAGCACAAGGTTTGGAACGCTGTCGCCTATTCTTGGCCGAGAAAAGCCCGCAGGTAGCCAGCCGTGCCGGCCAAGCCATTGAACGTCAGTTCGCACGCTTGGAGAAAAGCCCGGACATAGGGCGCCCCTTCCCTGAGCTGCCGGAGCTACGTGAGCTAGTCATAGCCTTCGGTGACTCTGGCTATGTCGCGCTCTACCGGCATGAGCCTGCTGACGATGCTGTGTACGTTTTGGCCTTCCGGCACCAGAAAGAAGCGGGGTATTGAACAAAAACAAACTGTGCAGCAGCAGTAACGCCCGCCCAGTGACGGCTGTTTCACATAACGCTCGATTATGCGCGGAGGCTGTCCAGGTTCGGCCAATAACAGTCGTTGAGTGCAAGAAAATAAACCTGCCCCTTCTTGCTTTACTTCCGGGATGAGGGAGTGAGGTGCCTAAGGATCGCCGGGCTCTATGCCTAAGCCCTCATTCGAGGGCGGTGGCTAGATGTCCACGTTACAATGTATTTTCGCTGTGCTAGTGTTTCGGAGTGATCAATATGCTTTGCACAGCCTGTCACACTATGGAATAAACTTAATATCTTATGAAACGAGTCGCAGATCATCTGGCAGACCAAGCCATGCGAGCTCCAGACAATGGGGAGAGAGATGCTTTTGGGCGCTCATCCTACAACAGATATTATTATTCAACTTTTCTTATTGTGCGTGAAGGCCTGCGCCGAATGCAGGTTATAAATGATTCCGGGGAGATAGCGCATGCTTCTCTACCTCAAATGTTGAATGGGTCTATTCGGGACAGATTAAACAGGAATCGCAGCCGCGCAACAAAAATTCAAGACAGAGATTCGGTGAGAGTTTTTTCTGATGCCTTGACGGCTGCACGGGATTTGGCTTTGCTCATGAATGAGGCACGCGGCATCAGGACGGTCGCAGATTACCACCCTGAAACTAGCATAATATTTTCTCAGCAAGGCTTTCAATTAATGTCCATGGAGATAGCCCACGCGAGGAATTGGCCTAATAGAGCAAGCACCTTATTGGGGCCTATAGAAAAAGCTTGGAGGCTGGTCGAATGAATCATGATGCGCTGATTTCCTCGGTGCTTGCTGAGTTTGAAATCCCCTTGCAAGGAATAGTGCAAAAGTCCTCAACTGAAAGCGACGGATATTTCGTTTATATAAAAATTGACAGAGATGCTTCAGGTCGACAAGTCCCAGGTAACGCCACCCTGCAGAAGGCGAGGAATGCATTGCATCAAGCTGGGGTCGTTATTGAGTTCCTGCTAAATGACTCAATTATTAATGACTTCGAGTCAGGACTTCGGGCAACATTGCTGCATCGTTTTCCTGGATACGTTCGCAATGCCTTTGTCTCTGTTGAGCGTAAATCTGCCATGGTTTGGATTGACCCCAAGCCTGGGGCGGCGAATATTTTTGGCGACATTGAGAACGTGGTAAAGTCGTACCTTAAGCAGTTCGAATTTGAACTTAAGTCCGCCGTGTTTACTATTGATGAAAATCTTCCAACAGATTTTTATATCCTTAGAGTTGTTCGGCTCCTATCTCCGGCGCCTCTAGAGTTGATCCGTGATGAATTGAAAGGGCACGAATTTTCCGTGCCCTCGGACGATTGGCTTAAGCGGAAGCTGGAGGTACTGAGAAAGCGTGGCTTATTAGTTTGGATCAAGCCGGACCCAACGAATGCAGTGGGGCGCCCCCCTCTATATGCCTTGAGCCTGACAGCCTTGAGGGCACTAGGCACGATCAAATCCAAATCAAGCCCTGATATCACGAGGTTGCTTGCTTTTGCTCGCTCTGGTTCGTAATCTAGTGTCGTGGGAGCCTCAGGCGAGGGTGTGTATCATGCCCGTTCTGCCAAGACCCACCAAAGAAGGGCACCGTGGAGGCACACGGCGCTCCTTCGAAGCACCGCGTACCTCCACGGTGCAATGCGAAAGCAACTTGAGGCTTTGCTTAGTATGAGGCTCCCACCCTATTTCTTTTCCAATCCCTATGTGGTTTTTCCGACGCTTAGCGATTTTATTAAATCGCTAGAAGGCGAGATCACAGATACTGAATTGCAGGAAGTTAATCGACTTGCCGCGCTAAATTTGCCGCCGGTTGTTTCTGGATCTGTTGTTGCCGCCATTTTTGGGGTGAACCCTGGGATAGTCTGGGCAATTATAAATAAGCCCCATAGGTATTACAGGACATTTAATATACCCAAAGGGAATGGGCAGCGTGAGATTCATGCCCCAAGGGTGGTACTGAAAATTTTTCAGAAATGGCTGTCTGTTCGGCTTGCAGACGCATGGAGGCCGGCTGATTGCGTATATGGGTTTGTTGCCGGACGCACCTATATTGACGCTGCTATCAAGCATAAAAATGCTAAATGGGTATTCTCTTGTGATATTCAAGAATTTTTCCCATCTACACCTAGCATTTATGTTAAAGAGTGCTTGCAGCGGCTCGGATACAATCACGACCAAGCCGCTTTGGTATCAAGTCTGTGCTGTTTTAGAGGTGGGCTTGCTCAAGGGTCTCCAGCCAGTCCAGTGTTGTCTAACATATGTGCAGATGATCTTGATAAGCAGCTACTCAGGGTTGCAGAAAAATATGGGTGCAATTACACAAGATATGCTGACGATGTAACATTTTCGGGGAGTGCTGAGGTTCCGTCAGGCTTGACGGACGATGTTGCTGGTGTTTTCCATGCATCACCATGGGAGCTAGCACCAGGGAAAACAAAATTATCCGTTAGTCCTGCTCGCCTGAAAGTTCATGGGCTTTTGGTTCATACGGGAACGCCAAAACTTACTAAGGGTTATCGTAATAAGCTACGCGCCTACCGTCATCTTGCCGCTCACGGAAAGTTGACTAAAAACCTCAGCAAGGTTAATGGTCACCTATCATATGCTGCCGATGTTGACCGGCGAGTAGCTGCTGACAATATCGAGGTGGAAAATCTTTTTGGTCCGTAGGTTAACTTATCTAGGTTGAGATCAATTTTAATAATTTTGGACCATCATCCGTTTCAGATCAATATGCGCCAATGTCTGCTGTGGGTCGCTCTGTGCCGGTAGTATCCGGCTCAGGCCGGCCAGGAGCGGACTTTCATGCTGATTTAAAGCACATCTTTAC
Organism: Azotobacter beijerinckii; assembly: GCF_900110885.1. GTDB lineage: Bacteria > Pseudomonadota > Gammaproteobacteria > Pseudomonadales > Pseudomonadaceae > Azotobacter > Azotobacter beijerinckii. The sequence continues at coordinate 16,738 of NZ_FOFJ01000068.1, forward strand.
CCTTTTTCATTATTGATTATTTTAAACGCATTCTTTTCCACCGGAGGGCTTGGCAGTTGCGCAGACTTACAAATAATGATTATTACGACGACTTGTTTGTTCTGGAAAAAATGCCGACGACTTGCTTGCTGTGTACTGATGGAGAACTGGATGAGCTGGGTCATATTATTCCAAAACTAGCATTGCGATGGCTAAAAAAGGCCAGCAAGTCAAATAGTTTTTATTTTGACAACAACCCAAAATTAAAAATGTCAGACACGCCAGCCTTCAGAATGATGTGCAATAGCTGTGAAGACAAGCTCTCTAAGTTTGAGAAAGACTTTACTGACAACTATTTCAAACGATACTATAAACGCCAACCTGTAAGCGAGCTTCGAGATGAGCTTTATATATTTGCCATCTCAGTAGCTTGGCGATTGATAGTTTCGACGGAGCGCTTAAAAGACACGCAACCAGAAATCAAGCAATATACGAGGGCATATTCCAGCCTTGAGATACGGATGCGAAAATTTCTAAACACCAATTACCCAAGATGCGATATTGGTGTTTATGTTTTTTCTGCGGACGAGATATTCAACAATCTCCAGGAAGAACAGATAAAAAGAAATATTCTGCTGCACTCCATCAGGCATGGCTTAAAGGCGCACAACATCTATAACAAGGACGGCACATTTCTCATATCAAACAGCCAAGTTCCAACCTTGTTTTTCAAGATCGGATTTTATTACTTCTTTGTTGTTGAAGCTGGCTATTTCAACAAGGCTCAATTTTCAATTAAGAGTATTAAGTCCTCCACGAAGTATGAGCTTTTTGATGTAAAGTACACGCCGGACTTTTTGGGATTCATGGACTGGCTGATGGATTATGGGCTTTTCGAGGTGGACGTACAATCGCTTCCGCCAAAAAACTATGATCGAAGAAACTATTACTAAACATACAGGGCTCTATTGAGAGATGGATTTGAACACTATTGAACCCCTCTCAAAATTATTGCCGCATGGCTAGGGAGAAGATATGACAAAAAGAGCAATTTTCGCAGCGCTTATAGATCAGATTTTGGTCATGGCTCAGCAACCTTCAATACCTCTGTAGCGCAATCCAACGACGTAGTTGATGCACTAGCTCATCCGGCTGAGTTCACCAACTTCAAATCCAATTTCGAGGCACGACTGCAGCGACTGAACGCTGCGACTCAAGCAGACTCAAGCCTGCGTAAAGAAGTCCTCTCCGCTGTGAATCGAATTGCAGATTCTGGTTGGGATGGTGCATATGCTGAGCTAAGTGCGCTCGACTACTTCTTAGCCGAACAGCAAACTGGGCCAGGAAAGGTTATCTTGGAT
>NZ_FOFJ01000040.1 GCF_900110885.1 Azotobacter beijerinckii
ATGTGCTGAAAGCCGCGTCAGCTCTGGGCTCAGCACATTTTCGATGCCCTTGACCGGCCCCAAATCGGCCCCACGCCGGAAAATGTGCTGAAAGGCTCAGGCCAGCACGCCCTTGAATGGAGTCTCGAGGGCCAGGGCTTTCTGGTGACGTCCCGCCCACGCCAGGGTGGTCTTGCGCAGGGCTCGGTTTTCCGCAGCCAGCTGACGCAGCTCCGCCAGCCGGGCTTCGTAGTTCCTCACCAGCCGCAGGAGCGTGCCTTTCACGAAGCTGAACGCCCCTGGTGGGTATTTGTGGCGTGGCCCTTTCGGGATCTTCCGCGTCAAGGCATTCCCTTTGCCGTCCTCCCGAACGTAATGCACCCGAACCCAGTAGAAGCCCCAGGCGTTGGGGCTGATCTGCTGGACCGAGATCAAGGCCGGCACATGGCTTTTCCCTTCATCGCCAAGGAACTGCTGGGCTTGCTCGAAATACTGCTCGGCCAGGCACTTGGCCCGCTCCACTATCTCCAGGTAGGCCACGTCCAGGAATTCAACGGACGGCTCGGTCATGCACTCGGTATCGATCATTGGTCATCTCCCATATGGCTGGGAGGCATTGTCGGAAAGGCCGGCGATTTTGTGTGGCCCTTTCAAGCCACTTTTTGGCTTGAAAGGGCCACACAAGCCCCGCTCCGATGTGGATCATCGCAAGTGCGTCGTCATTCCAAGGCCATTTGGCAACCGTCTGGTGCTCGAGCTCGCCCGGGCAATGGAAGGAGTCTGCTTGCCGTGCCCCTCGTCGTCATTTGACGGCCGTTTGGCAACCGTTTGATGTCGCCAGGGCGGACTTGGGATTGGCGAAGGTCCCCTTAGCATGAACCCGTCGTCATTTGACGGCCGTTTGACAACCGTTTGATGCCGCCAGGGCGGACTTGGGATTGGCGAAGCCCCCCTTAGCATGAGCCCGTCGTCATTTGACCGCCGTCTGGTGTGCAGGCGTTGCACCTTACCGAATCGAGGAGTGTTCCATGAGCAAGAAAGTCGGACTGGATATTGGCTACAGCAACGTGATCGCCGTCTACAGTGGCGATTCCGGCAACCAGGAGTCCATCGTGAGGCCAGCGCGTGCCACGCCGCTGAACGCTCTGCCCAGGGATAGCGGCCTGCGCGCCGGCGAAGTCATCGTGGAGGTGGACGGACAGCCGTGGGTCGCCTTTGCCGGCCCGGGCCGGGCGGGCGATCGGGAGCTGCACAAGGATTACACCGCGTCCGATTATTATCAGGCGCTGTTCAAAGGAGCACTCCTTAATGCCGCCTGCAATAGCGATGTAGTCGACACGCTGGTAACCGGACTTCCGGTTTCCCAATTCCACGACAAGAGTTATGTTCGAGCCCTCAAGGAGCGAATGACCGGGCGTCACCGGATCAGTCCGAAGATCGAAATCGATGTCAGGCAAGTTGAAGTCGTGCCCCAGCCGGTAGGCACGCTGACCGATGTCTACTGCACGAGCGAGCATGCCGAAGTTATCGAAGAGTCCGTGGTGCTGGTCATCGACCCCGGTTTCTTCAGCGTGGACTGGGTAGTATTCATACAGCGCGAACTGGCCACCAAAACCAGCAACTCCAGCCTCAAGGCCATGTCGGTATTGCTGGAAACCTGTGCCGAAGAAGTTGCACGGGACTATGGCGGAAACCCGGGCACCGACAAGATCGAATGGGCACTGCAGAACGGCAAGAACAGCATCATGCTGTTTGGCCGGAAAGTGGATCTGCCCGAGTATCTGAAACGCGCCTCGGATCGGGTCATTCCGACCGTCATGCGTGAAATCAAACAGGAACTTCGCAAGCTGGAGAACCAGGTGGTGGACTGTGTGATTCTCGGCGGTGGCGGCGCTTCCCTGTATGAGAGTTATGCCCACCAGGAGTTTCCCTCGGCGCTGATCCTCCGTTCCTCCGACATCATCCGCAGTAACGCACAGGGTTTCTGGCATATCGCCCATTCCTGAACGCCGAAGTTCGCCGAGGAAAACATATGAGACTGCAGGTCAGAGTGACGCCGGTTCATCAGGAATTGCTGGAGCATCTGGAGAGCATCGACAAGGAATATCGCGGCAAGAGATTGGTCGCCCTGGCAGCCATGCAACTGCACGAGATGAAAACTACTTCCTCCATTCGGGAGCACACGATTCAAACGCCGGCTATTCGAGAGCACCCCATTCAAGAGCATCCGCCGGCAACCGAGTCGGACGACAATTCGAAGCCCATGGCTCAGCAACGCACAGCCCCCAAATGGATAACAGGCCAAGAACATGAAAAGGAATAAAGCGAGCTCGATCATCCTGTTGGCTGTTTCCATCCTGAGTGCGACTTCTGCCTATTCGGGTGGGTTCAGCCTGAAAGGTACGACATGGGAACGTGCAGCCGCCTCTGCCGCCTGCAAGCCCGATCCCTTGTTGCTCTATTCGCTGGCGCTGCAAGAGTCCGGGCATGCCGTGAAAAGAGGATTCGTTGCCCCCCACCCCTATGCACTGCGCAACGCGCCCAGTGGGGCACATTATCCAGAAACACTGGACGACGCCAAATCGGCCTTGCAGCGGTATATTGCGGAAGACCGGCTGACCGATATTGGAATCATGCAGATCAACTACCGCTGGAATGCTCATCGCGTCAAGGACCCGCATGAGCTGCTGAATATGGAAGTCAATATCCGCGTGGCCGCCGACATTCTCTGTGAGTCGATCAGGAGCAATCCGGTCGACCTGCAGCTTGCAATAGGCGGATACCACACCATGAACCCCAAACGTAATGTTCAAGCGAGGACCTACGCGCTAAGTGTGTTGAAGATCTGGCGGTCTCTGAAACGGTTGAACGCAGGAGCGTGACAATGCTGAAGATCAACAAGGGAATGGCACAGATGTGCTTGCGCTGGATTATCGAAGGCACCGACTACAACATGGTGCATCAGTCGCAACGGATACACTCCGAGGACCTGGCGTATCTTTCCACGATATCTCCCGAGCGACTCGAGGCGCTGGACATGCTTCCGGTTTCCCTGTTCCGGGTCAATTACAAGAGCCTGGATGCAAAAGATACCGGCTGCGGCAAGTTGGAGAACGAAGCGTTCAGGGAGGCCGTGTACCGCATTTCCATGTTGACCGAGATCCAGAACTTCGCACTCCGCAACCAGCTTCACCCGCTGGTGGCCATCGGATTCGACGAGGACGGCTACAGCCGGTTTTCGAATGGTGACTTCCAGCAACGGCAGGCGTATGTGTACCGGGGCGAATTCACCATCCAATCGCGGGTGCGCATCAAGAAGCTCAACCTCGACCCGACGGACAAGATCGCTCTGCTGCAGGATACCTGTGCGGTCCTGCTCGCCGAGTTTCGCTACCTGAAAGCGAACAAGCCGGAACACCTCGGGCCGGTGGCCGACTTCAACCGCGGCCTGATGTCGCTGGACGAGATTGCCGACCAGATGCTCAAGGCCCAGATCCAGCCGAAGCTGGTCGCCGCGCACACGGGGCATGATGAGCAATGGATCGATGGCAAGAAGCGGGCGAAGGTACGCTCCGGGAAGATCTACAACTCCAAGAGCGGCCGTATCCGCTCCGCCGAGCGGACGATCGCCGAGCAGCCGTTTCACGCACTGCTCTATCTCGCCTGCTACTTGCTGCTGGCGGCGGATTGGGAGAAGACCCTGAACGCCAGGGCAGTGATCAAGGCCCACGAGGAGTATTGCAAGCTGTGTTCAAACCTCGGTATCGACTACGACGACCTGCTCCTGGCCTCGAATGCCTTCCGACTCAGCAACGCGATCAAGACCCAGGAGGCCGGGCTGTGGGAGTGCAAGCACTGCAAAAGGCTGGATGTGCAAACCATCGTCCGCCCGCACAAGTGCTCCTGGTGCGGCTCATAGTCCCAGCCAGGCGATGCCATCCCAACGCCATCTCCCATCTCTGGTAGGGTTCCGCCCAGCATTCGTCTGGGCCGAAGGGCCGACTCCTGATCCACGAGAAAAGTTTTCTTGGGATTTGGTCTTTGGCGAGGAAGATGGAAGTGTCGAACAAGGAGAAATGTCAAATGCGAAACGACAAAGTTCAATGCCAATGCTGCGGCAAGTGGATGGTGCCGAGGCCGATCTACGGTCGCTCTTTTATGGATGCGCTCGTCGGCTGGATGGGAACGAGCAAGGTCGTCGGAAACATGTGCCCCTTCTGCCTGAGCGAGGATTGGGATGGGGTCGAGCGAGTGCACCGCGGTGTGCTGTTCAAGACAGTCGCTCTAGTAATATCCGTAATACTCACCTATGCCTGTCTATTTATATATTATTCGCCACTGTATTTATTTTTTTCGCCGCGACCATCAGGCAAAGAAGTTACAGACTGGCTTTTTGGTATTTGTTTGCTGGGTGCTGTCTACTCAGGATACCGAGCTTATAAATGGTTGGTTAATACGACAAAACTACCATTTTAAGTGAGGAATATATAAAAGAATGGGGCGCTAAGCGCCCCACTTTCCCTACTCTTGGTTTTCTCTTCCGGCTTGTTGCTCTCTTTCCACTCTATGGCGCTCCCGATATTCTCGATCCCATTCCTTCAGTCTCTCGACACCTTCATTCAAGCTTTCCTTCCCTGTGCTATATGCGTCAGCTACACCACCGGCAATCTGTTTGGCCCCCACAACAAGCGTGTTGTTTCCATTGATTTCCAGAAGATTCTTGCCTGTATCCGTAACTGGAGTTGCCGACTTGAGCTTGGTCTCCGGCGCTTCCAGCCCCTGATCCGGAGCGGCCTTCACCAGGCCTGAATGAGTCTCCGCCGAGTCCTGAACGACCGCCGTGCTGTCCGTGTAGCTGTCCTCGGCAATCGAGCGACCGCTCTCTTTGGTACTCCGATAGCCCGAACTGGCCATGTCCTTCTCGGAAGCGTAGGCGCCGCGGGCAGCCCCGCGCAGGCTGTCGAAGCGCTGTTGCAGCCCGTCCGCACCGGCGATCGGCTTGTCGAGGCCGGCATGCTCCCTGGCATCCCCCGTATCCACATTGAAGTTGAACGGCGAGTAGTCCGAGCTGACCAGCTCGCCCATCCGTCCCGTCTGGATCATGTGCAGGGTTGCCGCGGCGATCTGCCGCTCGTGCAGGTCGGAAGACACCCCCTGAACCGTGGCTGTCTTCATGAGCGACCGGATGCTGTCCCGGTCGTCCAGGCTGCGCCCTGCCATATCGAGCATGCCCCGCGCCGCATCCTCCCGGGACTGGCCGCTGTTCTGGATGGAGAGCGCCGCGGCGGTGCCCAGGTTGAGGTTCTGCCCGGCGCCCCAGCCTTCCCGCTGTGTCTGCGCTTCGCGGTAGGCGCTTTGCGCCGACCTGGCCGAGGACAGCGACTTGGAGACGGTCTCGCCGCTCGAGCTCTGCGACATCGCCTGGCTGCTTCGGGTGAAGGCATCGGCGGCGTTGAACACCGTGCTTTCGTTCGTGCTGGCCTGCACCGCCTGCTGAAGCTGCGCCGAGGCTTCACGCGCCTCCTGCTGCTGTGCCGCGGACATCTGCCGGAATTGCTCGGTCTCGTCCAGCTTCACGCCAGCCACCTTGAATAACGAGGCACCGACCGACAAGCCGTAGGTGCCCTGCGCCACGGCATCCTGGCTGATGCCCAGGGAGTTCAGCTTGCGAGCCGCTTGCTGGTAGGCCGCATTCGTGGACAGGCCCAGGCTGGACTGCACCTGCTCGCCCAGGCTCGTCAAGGCCTGGCGCCCGTCTGCCGTGGAGGACAGTTGCGTGACCCCCGCCTGCAGGTTCTGCTGCAGCTGCGTCGATTGCGTTTCCGCCGCTACCCGGCTGCTCTCCACGGCCGCCTCTGCCGCCTGTTGCGCGGAAATCTGCGGCCCGGTTTCGCGTACCCCGGTCCGCGCCACGCCCTGGGTCACATGATCGCCGGTATACATCGGCGAGGTGTTCAAGAGAGGAGCCGGTTGACTCGCGCGCGGCAGCACGTCTTCCGAGCGGAATTTCTCGGCCGAGGTCGCCTGCCCCATCACGGAGTTGAGGACCATGCTCGAGCCGGACACGAGGAACAGCGCCAGCGGCGGTACCGACGCGGCGAGCAGCCCCCCGACGCCCAGCGCCTTGGTGATCGCCTGGTCCATGTCGAGCACCTGCAGCATGGCAAAGCCCTCGCCGGTGGCGTCGTAGCCCATCAGGATGGACTCCATCTGCGCGCCGGCGTACCAGATGGTGAAGGCGTTGACGATGGTCAGCAGCGGCATCCACAGTCCCACCGCCAGCGGCAGGATCAGGTATTTGCCCAGCACCGACAGGCCGGGCCGCCCCAGCATGAGGGCGAACGCCATGAAGGGCGTCATGGCGTACAGCAGCCCTTCGAAGAAGGAAATCATCGGCCGCATGTAGTTCTTGAAGGAGTCGCCCTTGCCGGCCCACTGGATCTCCTGCTGGTTCAGGGACTCGCGCAAGGCCATGGCGGCGCGCTTTTCATGCCAGTGCTCGAGGGCTTTCACCCGCGAGTCGTTGAAGATCGGCATCACCAGGGCGGTCATCACGTACTGCTGGGCCGACTTGCCGCTCATGGAAAAGCTCTGCAGGGCTTGCTCGGCCGACCCATCCACATCGCCGCCGTCAACCATGCGCCCGGAAGCCCGGTCTTCGGCAAACCCCTTGTTGAGGATGTCCCCCAGCACGGCCCCGTAGGCGTCCGGCAAGGCAGTGTCGAGGTAGCTCTTGGCCTCCGCGCAGCTCTTCAGGGGCTGAGGCCCCGATCCGTCATAAACGTAGACGTACTGGGAGGTGGAGACGTTGGACATCAGCTGCGCCAGGCTGCCGGCCCGGTAGAGCTGGTCGATGCCCTGCTCGTTGCGCAGGGAGACCGGGTTGAGGGTGCAGAAGGTCAGGTATTCGTCGAGGGTCTTCGGCAGGCTGTGCCCCTCGCTGGCCTTGTAGGTCTGGAACTGCTCCAGCGCCAGCGGATTGCGCAGGGCATCGCGGACACGGGTCAGCGTGTTCAGGCTGGAGAACAGCCCGTACTGGGTCATGCCGGGCGTGGAAAAGGCCTGCTCGGACACCTTACTGATGTCGTAGGAGATCGTCGACAGCACCGAGCCCACGAACGCCGGCCCCAGGGAGACGTTGTCGACGACCCGCACCTGCCCGGTCACCGTGTCCTCGATGGTCACGGTGGTCGTCGGTCCGTAGAACACCATATAGAGGACCAGCATGACCCCGACCCGCTGGAAGGCGATCGGCTGGTTGTTCAGCACGGCCTGGAAGGCGATCAGCACCAGCCCCAGGATGGCGCCGATCTTCGCCAGGTCTTCGGCATGACCGCTGCCGGTGATCATCGCCGAGGCGTTGAGCATCATCTCCAGAAACTCGGCGCTGCCGACGGTGTAGATGGGTAGATCCATGATGTGTTCCTCCGATCAGCCGGCGTGCGAAGCGGTGGTGCCTTGCGGCAGCTTGCCCGGGTCCGAGTTCGGCGCCGTCTCGAGCAGGTCCAGCGCCTGCCGGTCGGCGTCCTTGTAGCCTCCGTAGCTCAGGAGCAGGTCCCGGTATTCGCCCATCACACGGTGGCGGGTGTCGCGCAGGTTCTCGAGAGCGCTCACCGAGTCGGCCATGGTCATGCTCGACAGGCCCTGTTCGGTGACATCGAGCAGTTGGATGACGAAGGAGGTGATCGCGTCCGCCGCCAGCAGCCGGGAGTAGTTGCCCAGGTAGTCGTAGCCGGCCTGCGCGCCGTTCTTCTGGACGATTCTCAGCAGATGACCGCCGACACGGCTGCGGGTCAGCCAGTCCAGACGGGTGCCGTCCGACGGGGTGGCATTGTTCCGGGCGAATCGCTCGAGCACCTGGTTCTGCTGCAGGTCGTCGACGATCTTGGCGGCCAGCCCCTTGAAGGTGCCCAAGGTGCGAGTGTTGGGCTCCAGGCACTGGTCGAGATCGTCGGAGGCGCAGTCGTAGACCTTGGTCGTGGTGTCGTCGCTGCCTTCGACGAAGAGGCGCAGGGCGTCCTTGTCGATCAGCCGCGGGATCGGCTGGGGCACGAAGGTCTCGCCCCCGTCGTCGTCCGCGGCCAGCACCACGTTGTAGCTGCCGACCATCGAGAGGATGAATTCGGCGTTTTCCTCGCTGCCATACAGAACCTGGCTGCTCAGGCCGGTCTTGAGCATGGCGCACCAGAGGATGTTGCCGGTATCGGTGCAGGCCTTGGCCTTGCCGCTGCTCGCCAGGCGCTTGGCCGGCGACTCCTCTTTGGTCGACTTGGAGGAGAACAGGTCGGAGGCCACGTTTTCCAGCACGCCGCCGAGGGCCGACTTCAGATCGCGCTTTTCCGCAAAGGCATCGGCGGCACCGGACACGACGCCCTGCGCCAGCTGGCAGCTGTTCGAGAACATCTGGTTGAGCGACTGGATTTTGTTCGTCAGGTTGCGCAGCACGCCGTTGGTGGCCGAATCCATGGCCTCCATCGCCAGCTCGAAGGCGAAGCCCGACACCACCCCCACCGCGTTGGAGGCGACATTGCGCATCAGCGCCACGAACTCCTCGCCATTGATGAAGGAGAACGAGCCGGTGTAGAGGTTGATGCCCCCGCAGCCGCCTTTGGCGGACGGCGCGGTGATCGAGACCAGGTTGGCGGTCGAGATCCGGTTGCGCAGGGTGACGGCTCCCCCGGTGACCACACCGCGGGTGGCGGTCTGGTACGACCCGGGTGCCGTGGTATTGATCAGGCCATCGTACATGGCGTGGATCTGCTGCTGGATGTTGGCGATCGCCCCTATCGGGGCAAGCACGGCGACAACCAGGACCAGGGGTTTGGGGTTGAGTTTGAGCTTCACTGCCCACCTCCGTTTTTTTCGTTGAGATATGCGCGGCGTGCCGCCTCGCGCATGCGCTTGACGAAGGCCTTGCGGTCTTCGGTGATATCGGGCGGAGCGGTTTCCATTGCCTGGCTGTCGATCAGGCCGATGGAGGCCAGGCGCGAGGTGGCGTGGTATTCCTCGGCGCTGATGAGGCCGGTCTGGCGGGCCACGTTGAGGATTCGGCTGGTGGCCGTCTCCATGGAAACGGTGCTGTAGCTGATGATCTGGGAACCGTGGGGCGGGACCGCCAGCGCCATGGCCGGGGCGGTGACGACCCCGAGCCGGTCGGACAACCCGGTGTCGGTCTGGTAGGTGGGATAGGCCCCGCTGGGCAGGGGCTTCCCATCCAGGGAGACCGGGATGACGGTGAAGCCGTAGCGATGCTCCAGGGCGGCCAGGGCGGTGACGGCCTGCTCGCACAGCGGGCACTGCTCGCCCTTGAAGAAGAAAACGATCCCTGCGTTTCCGGCGATCATCTTCAGCAGCGTTTCCTTCTGCCGGCCGGCGGCGCTGGCCAGGGCATCGGAGGCGGCATTGGAGGCGGGATAGCGCAGGTCCTCGTCGAGGAACGGGTCGTTGCGGATCACTTCCATGGAGCGCCGCGAGAAGCGCTCGGATTTGTCCATCATCAGGCGCTGGGCGTAGTAGTACGCCTGGATGTTCTCGTCGCTGGGCTCGTCGATGGCGGCCTCGCGCAGCTTGGGCAGCTCGGCGCGAATCCAGGCCACCGAGCCCGGTGCCGGCCCGGCTGGTGGCGCCGGCGCGGCCTCGGGCGGAGGCGGCTCGGGTTTCTCCGGAATGGGGGCTGGAGCGGGAGCCGGTTCTGGCAGGGGCTCGGGCGGCTCCTCGTACCAGAACCAGCCGCGTTCCTTGTCCTGGTAGAAGGACTCGCCGGCGAGCGCGGGCGTGTGGTCGGGTTTGGCAGCATTCGCAGGAGGCGTTGCAGGGTCTTCGGCCAAGGCCTGGCCCGTCATCGCCATGGCCAGGGCGATGGGGCTGAGGTGTCTGAGATGGGGCATGCAATCAACCAGCAGTCGGTGACAGGAGTCCCGATTGTGTTGATTGGCAAGAGGGCTGTGTGGCCATTTCAGGCCATTTTCTGGCTTGATTTCAGCCCTGAAAAAGGAGGTGGGCGGTCACCCAAAGGATGGAATGAACCTGAAAAAGCTAATGGGGCCGCTGCTTGAGAATGGAAGCGACCCGAACCTGCCGGTCATGTCAGGCAGGAAGCGGCCGATTCTGTTGAAAAACTCCCTTCAGCCGGTTTTCGGGCTATTTCAGAGGGTTCTTACCCTCTGCCCTCTGATGGTAAGTAACTGTTTATACGCGATTTTTTTGAGGCCGATTTTCTCCTCTCAGCTTGGTTGCATGAAAAAACCGAGTTTTTCAACAGAATCGGCCAAAAGCGGCCATCGAATGTCCACTTATTCAGGGGCGATTCACAAACAGGATCGGCCTGATAGGGTATGGGGACAGTCGAAACACACATCGGTCGTCCGCGCCAGCTGTATACCGGTTTGAAGAAACGCGACTATCCGGCCTGTTCAGACCCATAAAAGATCATAGTGCCACTGCCTAACACCAGGTAACACCATGGCCCCGAGCGCCAGGGACCGGCGCTCCACTCCCCGTTGCGCCCCCCTCATATAGCCCCGCTCACAAAGCATTCATTTCAGCAATATCACGCACCACCTGATCTGCAGAGCGGTCGAACATCGCCTGCTCCTGCGCATCCAGAGACAACTCGATCACCCGCGCAACCCCATCCTCTGCCAGCACACAGGGGACACCCATGGCAATACCTGTGCGCCCGTACTCGCCCTCGAGAATCGCGACCGTCGGCAAAATGCGGTTTCGCCCTTTGGCGATAGCATCCACCATCTGTGCAATTGCCACGCCCGGCGCATCGCAGGCGCTCCCCACCTTCTTCAAACCCAGAATCTCGCCGCCACCCTGACGTGTGCGCTCCACAATCCGCTCTATCTGCTGATTGGACAGGAAGTGAGACAGCGGCACCGAACCGACCGCACAGTATCGCATCAGCGGCACCATGCTATCGCCATGCCCTCCCAGCACCAGCGCCGTGATATCCCGAGCAGAAAACCCTGTCTCCTCGGCAATGAAACACTTCATGCGCGCTGTATCCAGTACCCCCGCCTGCCCGAACACCCTGTTGCGTCCCAGCCCACTGAGACACCAAGCCCGATAGGTCAGCACGTCGACCGGGTTCGACACCACCAACACCGTCGCCGCTGGAGCATGACGATTAATATCCAGCATGATGCTATCGAGAATTGGCAGATTGATACTCAATACATCCTGACGCGACTGACCAGGCTTGCGGGGCATACCCGCCGTAATCACCACCAGGTCAGAATCCTGCAGCAATTCGGCATTGGACCCGCCGTAAACCCTGGTATCAGAACCTGACTCAACTGCCGCCTGCCAGACGTCCAGCGCCTTGCCCTGTGCCAACTCACCCTGCACATCAATCAACATCAACTCACGGCAGAACTCTTCCCGGGCGATGATCTGAGCCGCCGCCTCACCCACCATACCGGCACCCACAATTGATAGCTTGTTCACCTCACACCTCCCCGCGGCTCGCGCCACCAGCAACACGCCCGCCTATACAGAGAAGTATTACCCGCGAATACTAAAAGGCCACCCGAAGGTGGCCTGTAGTTGTTTTACCTGCTTTTCGCCATTCCCATGGCGGCATTACTTTAGCCTCTGATAACCCCCATAGGCACGAGCCGTGCGGCCTTAGCGGACTGCTCCAGGTCTATCGCAGCCCTTTGCCATCGTCCGCAATGGGTCGATTCTGTTGAAAAACTCCCAGAAACCGATTTTCAAGGAGTTTCAGGGAGAAGGATTGAGCTATCCACTGATAGTAACTCGCTGTTTATTCAGCAGTTTATGAGAAGCCAACTCTCTCCTTTCAGCTTGATCGAGCGAGAAAATCGAATTTTTCAACAGAATCGGTCGACTCCGGCCTGTCCGGCAGAAGTCGACCCGAAGGGGACGTAGGTACCTAAGAGAGATGCCTAAACGTTTTGCCGAGAGTCCTCGCTGTCACATTCATGCTGCCCCTGCCTCGCCGCTAGGCTCAAGCAGTAACCCTGGAAGAGGAACTCCAGGAGCATGGGTGTCAGTGTCATCCTGCTGGCGTTCTGGCACTCTAAGGCTCCAAGAAGCATAGGGAGTCGAAGACCTGATGGCCCCTCACCTAGTGAGTCAGTCGGTCTCCGCCATATAGGTGAGGCGCGTGCAAGATACCAATATCCCCTTCGGTGAGCGCGACGGAATGCTGTTGCGGGCCTTTGAGGTCGAGAACGGGCTGGCGTGCAATTGCGTCTGCCCTGGATGCCGAAAGCCGTTGAATGCCGCCAACGGAGGCCAGAAGGTCATTCCCCACTTTCGGCATGCCCAGTCTGAGGACTGCATAAGCGGCTACAAGGACGGAGTACGCCGCGCTGCGGTCGCTCTGATTGCTGAGCAGCGACGCCTGATGCTCCCAGGATATTCCCGCCAGGTCACAGCTATGACCACCTCCGGCCACACTCTGCTACGCGATGTCACCTTCCAGCCGACCGCTATCACCGTCGAAGCAGTGGAGCGGTTTGTGGACCTTGGAGAGGTAGTGGCGCATGCGGCTCTGACTGCCTTCGGACGCCAGTTGCTGGTGCGGATTAAGGTATCGGCCCGGGCCGAATACGAGCGATGCCAGCGCCTTGCAAGGATTTTCAGCTCTTCAGTAGAAATTGATCTCAGTGGACTCAGTCTTGAGCAAATCAACGACCCGGTAATGTTCGAGTGGGCAGTTCTGTCCGATCCGAACACGAGGTCCTGGATTCGCTCTCTGCGCGGGGAAATGCTGGAACAGCGCGCCGCCAAAGACCTGGCGGTTGAAGTCATCGCCCATAACGCTCAGTGGGAGCAGGAACGGAGTCGCCTGCAAGCTATTGAAAACGAGCGACGCGAAAAACAAGAGGCAGAAGCCAGTGCTCGCGCCATCGCGCTCGCAGCGCACAGAAAGGCTCAATTGGCGGCAGCCGAGACACAGCGTGTCGCTGGCATACCCACCAAGGATGACCGAGAGGAACGTCAGCGGCGTGAGGAGCTTATAGTTGGCCAGACGCTCCGAGCCTCTCAAGAGTGGGGCGGGAAAGCCGTTGAATGTTCAGCATGCTACATCCTGAGCCCGCCTGGCACGCAGTTCTGCCTGTACTGTGCCAACGAGACCAGCACGATGTCCCTCATCTTCGTCCCCTCGGATGTCATGACCACAATTCACTTCCGGATGCGCAGCTCGGCAAAGCCGGATAGATCACTGCGAATGGCGCCGACCTTGCTGGTCCAGCCCGAGCCATTCACGATGGACTGAGCCGTCCCGCCCCGGTCGGGCTCGACCGACTGAATTTGGCCGCTTGTTGCTTGATGCGTCTGGCAGGTTTGGGTCGGTCTCTTCCTATCGACCACAAAAAAGGCACAAGGCCTACCGCACAGCGCGGTAGACCTCGGCCTGATGCTTGGAGAAGCCGAACGGACCGCGTTCCAGAAGAACGTCGTTCCAGTCGACTCCCTTGGCGCCGTCCGGGATCGGCAGCCAGGGCAGCAGGATCTGCGCCTTGATGCCCATGTCCCAGAGGCGTTTTTTGAGTGCGAGCGCTGCCTTCTGGCCACCCTCCTTGCGGTCCTTGTCCGCCCAGATACGGACGGCAGTGACCGCCGGCGGCGGCATGAAGTGCTCGAGCAGGTAGGCGTTCACCAGGGCCCAAACCGGCAGGCCCGTGGCGGTTTCCACTGCCAGAGCGGTTTCCAGCCCTTCGCACACGTCCACGACCTCTCCCGGCTGGGAAGTCCGAATGCCGCCCCCTGGCAGGGAGCGATCGCTCGGGATCGGGAACATCTTCTTGGGGGACTCCAGAGGAGCCTTTTCACCTTTGGCCGTGAGGTAGATCCGCTGAATCGTCACCGCCCGTCCCTCGGCATCCGAGATCAGGGCCACGATAGCCGGGTGCCGCGTGCGTGCCCGGTCCTGCCCGCGATGGGTCAGACACGGATGAAAACGCACGCTGCGCGCCAGACCCGGACGATCCCAGGCCAGGATTCCCCTCGACCGCAGGTACAGCCGTGCGGGTTCTGCCGCCGGGTGCGTGACTGGTACGGATTCGCTCCACACCTTGCGCAGGGCCTCGCGCAGCCAGCTATCGCTGGGCGTCGACGTGACCACCGGCTGGCGCAGAACGACCTCCTTCGGCGGCTGCGCGTTGCCGTAGCGACCGTGAGGGTCCTTGACCCCCAGCAGCGAGCCGACCTCCTGCAGCACCTCATGGAAGCCCCAATCCCGCACCCACATCAGCAGGGCCAGACCGTCCGGCTTGATGCCGCAGGTCTGGCACACCCCACCCCCGGACGTGCCGGCGGTTTTCCTGAACACCCGGAAGCCGTCCTTGCCACCGTGAACGGGACAGTTACGGGCAACGCCGGGTTGCGTTTGAGCGTCGACCAGTTCAGGGGCCAACAGTTGGTAGAGATGTAGCCAGCGACCTTCGGCGGCAGCGAGCACATCTTTTTTCTCTGGAGCGTAAACGCCCGTCGAGCAAGCAGACATCGTGACCTCCTATGGATGAATGAGCGCCCGGAGGGGCGCTCGTGGCTGGCTACTGCACGGCTTCGATCGACCAGGCGTTGCGCAGGGCGTCTGCCCAGTCCTGTTCAACCACGCCGTTCACTCGCTTCGGCCTGAGCACTTTCACCGGGGTTTTCCCGTGGAAGGTCAGGGTGATTTCCTGGCCCTGCCGAACACCGCTCTGCCGCAGCGCGGCGTGCAACTCGATGCCCCAGACCAGGTGTTTGCCGATCCGCAGAAAAAACGACTTGGGGTTTTTCTTGTGGAACCGGTAGGGAGCGAAACCCGAACCGCAATAGGTGCCGGTGACGGATTCCTGTGGCGCCTGAAAGACCTTCTCCAGCGCCTTCTCCCGCTTCTCGACAGCCTCCGTGGCGCAGGCTGCCGGCTGCTCGAAGGATTCGTCCCGGGCAATGAACTCGCCCAGAACCACCCCTTGATCAGCCTGTTGCCGAACGTCCTGCGCAGCCGTCTCCTCCTTGCGCTGGCGCAGGAAGGTCGGAGCGAGGTAGCGCTCGTAATCGGTGTCCGAAGCACACCAGACGGCCTGGATGCAGCCGCTTTGCGGCGCCCTGGTCGCTTGGAGGCGAGCCAGACGGCGGCGGGCTTTCATGCCCAGCAGAACGACCCTCAGGTACTGCGGTGCGTAGAGCGCCAGCACGGAGGCCAGCACGCACAAGACAAACAGAAAGAGGGGCTTTTGATCGTCGGAAAGCGTGATCCCGACAACTACCGAGAACATCAGTCCCAGGGTGAACAGGACTTTTGCCTTCAGGATTTTTTGAGTGGTCATTTCGAGTTCTCCATTCATGAGGACGGAGAACTCCCCTGATGGGGATATTCCCCGTCAGGGTATAAAGTTTTGGGTAAAGGCCTACGAGTAAGCCATTATCCAGGGTTAAATTTCTGTACTACCTATCCACTTACTCCCCAGATAGGCATCACAGACATCGGCCTCGTCGCCCAACAAGGCTTCGAAATCGATAGCCCTTAATTGCGTTGTAGACCAGGGGCAGCTTTGGATATGGTCAGGAGGATTTCGTCTGTCGGTCCTTTGATAATCAAGGGTTCAGAAGTCTCCAAAGTAGAGACATCGAATCCTTTGAGATCGAAGAGAAATTTAATATGGAACATTGAGGTTCTCCTTTCAGAGGTCGGAGAACTTCCCCGAACGGGAATGTTCCCCGTCAGGGTTTCGATAAATAAAAAAGAGGCCTTGGCCTCTTTCTTTTTCAAGGCATGAGCAGCCGACGGCTACTCACGTTTTAGGTTGATAAGCTCAACCGGGCATTTACCAAGCACAGAGCACTTGGCAACTAGCACCTTGCACATGCAAGGGACTGAGTTTTCTTCGGCCCCCTCTCGGGGCTGGATCGACAGCATGCCGATGTTTGCGGCCATTCTCTCGGCCCGTTTTTCCAGCGTCAATTCAATTTCGGCCCTAATTTCCGGCGATTTTATGGCCTGAATTGGCCGCACAGGACGGATTCAACCTGATGCAATAGGGGGGCACCATCCCCCTATGGAGTTTCCAACATGGCTGACCCGAAAACCCCTCCCAGGAAGTACGCCTATTCGACCCCTTCCTTTCCCGGCCTGCTGCACCTGAATTCCGAGCAGGCCAAGCGCTTTGGCGGCACCGAGTTCGATAACGTGACCTCGGCCCTGTTCGTCATCGACGTGATGGCGCGCAAGCTGGCGCGGCGCCGAAAGAACTTCAACCACCAGGTGGTGGCCGATGCCGTATCCAAGACCATCGAGAAAATGCAGACGGAGGTCAGCAACGAGATCCAACGCATGGAGACCTTTCTCAAGAAGGAAGGCATCAGCCAGCGTCCGAACTACAGCAACCCGCTCGAGCGCAAATTCAACATCTCCAGCCCCGAGGTGATGCGCCTCACCCATCTGCTCCAGGCGTTCGACACGCTGATTTCGCTCATCGATACCGCCTGGTTGGCGCAGAAGCTCGACAGCGACGAGGCCTCGGATTTCCGCGAGCGCAAGACCGACGACATGCGCAAGATGTTCAAGGCGCTCATCAAGCATGGGGCGGCGGCGCGCGCCATGGCCTATGCCAACAACGAGGTGGAGGTGCAGAAGGACATCGAAAAGGTGGAAGCCCAGGTGGCTGCCGACAAGCAGGAGCGCGAAGCCGCCGGTTTCGTAGAGCCGGCCGCGGTGGGCGAGGAAGTGGCCGAGGTAGCGGAGGCGGCCGAATCCGCAGCGTGAAACATGCTCCGCAATAAACGCCCCTGCTGCGAGGGGCGTTTTTCATCTCACCATGACTCCAGCACCGAACTTGGCTGGACTATGCCGTAGCCAGATACAGCAGGTTTATCAAGGAATTGCAGCTTCTCGGCCGCGCGGGCGAGGTGCAATTCTTCGGCGGCGGCCAAGAAAAAGCTTAGGTGCCTCAACTCCATAACAGCACCCCGAATCTTCCATCAGGCGGCGAACTTCTTTGCTCCCGCGACACAGACCACTGCGCCAAACGTCACGATCAGCATCATCCCGTTCACTGTCTCGTGAAGAAACAGCGTCGCAAGACCGAGACCCAAGAAAGGTTGGAGCAACTGCAACTGGCCGACCGCTACGATGCCGCCCTGCGCCAAACCACGGTACCAGAACACGAAGCCGATCAGCATGCTGAACAAGGAGACGTAAGCGAATCCGAACCAGGCAGGCGCTTTTACATCGTCGAATGACGTCGGCATGGTGAGCAGAGCAATCGGAAGCATGGCGGGCAACGATAGCACCAGTGCCCAACTAATGACCTGCCATCCTCCGATTTTGCGAGACAGACGTGCGCCCTCGGCATAGCCGAGACCACACACGACAATTGCAGCCAGCATCAACAAGTCGCCCTGGAGGGATATCTCGACTTCCCCCAGCATGGCGTAGCCAACGACGAGGCCACTGCCAAGCATCGAGAACAGCCAGAAGGCCGGCTGGGGACGCTCACCACCACGGAGCACGCCGAAGACCGCGGTGCAAAGCGGCAAAAGCCCCACGAAGACGATCGAGTGGGTGGATGAAACATATTGCAGAGCCAACGCGCTCAGCAGCGGAAAGCCGACGACGACTCCCAAGGCGACTCGCGCCAGCGAGGGAACGTCTTCAAAGTCTGGCCGACGCTGTCGAAATGCGAGCAGAAGCGTCAAGCCAAGCAGGGCCGCCATGGTCGCGCGTGCACATGTCAGAAACGTCGGGTCGAAATCAATGACCGCAGCGCGTGTCGCCGGCAGCGAGCCGGCAAAGATCACCACCCCAATGAAACCGTTGATCCATCCACTCGCCACTTTGTCCATCGTTTACTCCCTTCAGGTTGCCCTTCAGTGGAGCACGGGGGGGGGGTGGATCGCCCAGACACAATACAATACGATTTAAAGTAACTGTTATGCATATATTGGCAGTACAGTTGAGGGCGGCGAAGATGAAACGAAGCAGGACACGGATTGATGCCGTCATGGATGCGATCCGGTCGAGAATTGCGGCTCGCACCTATTTGCCAGGAGCGCGACTGCCTTCCGTGCGCGCGCAGGCGAAGGCCATGCAGTTCTCGATTTCAACCATCGTTGAGGCCTATGAGCGATTGGCCGCGGAAGGCGTAGTTTGTTCTCGTCCAGGATCGGGGTTCTATGTATCGGGGCCTGTCGCGCCGCTTGCGCTGGCGGAGATCGGCCCCCAACTCGATCGCGAGGTCGATCCGCTATGGGTTTCGCGTCAATCGCTTGAGACGGACGCCACGGTGCTCAAGCCTGGATGCGGCTGGCTTCCCGCCTCGTGGATGTATGAGGCCGGGATGCGCCGAGCGCTGCGTGCGGTTGCGCGGGCTGACACTTCGGTGCTCGCGGACTATGGCACGCCGCTTGGTCTCCCGGCGCTGCGTCAGCTTCTTGCCCGACGCATGGCCGCCAGCGACATCGAAGCGCCTCCCGAGCAGATCATGCTGACCGAATCCGGAACGCAGGCCATCGATCTCATCTGCCGCTTTTTGCTGGAGCCGGGCGACACCGTGCTGGTTGACGACCCTTGCTACTTCAACTTCCACGCCTTGCTGAGGGCGCATCGAGTGAAGGCCGTAGGCGTCCCCTACACGTCGAATGGGCCGGACGTAGCAGCGTTCGGCGCGGCCTTGCAAGAGCATGCGCCCAGGCTCTACATCACCAACTCCGGAATCCACAATCCCACCGGCGCGGCGCTCTCATCCGTGACGGCTCACCGGCTATTGAAGCTTGCCGAAAATTCGGACCTTGTGATTGTCGAAGATGACATCTTCGCTGATTTCGAGGTGAGTCCGGCGCCCAGGCTGGCTGCCTTCGACGGCCTCTCGCGCGTGATCCATATCGGCAGTTTCTCCAAGACGATCTCGGCCTCGTTACGATGTGGCTACATCGCCGCACGTGCCGATTGGATCGACAGCCTTACCGACCTCAAGATCGCAACCAGCTTCGGGGGCGGGAGACTGGCCGCCGACGTCTTACTGAAAGTGCTGACCGACAGCGGCTATCGCAAGCATATGGAGGCGGTTCGGACCCGGCTTGCGGAGGTGATGGGGAAGACCATCACCCGACTCGAAGCGATTGGCATCACGCCCTGGCTCGTCCCTCGGTCGGGAATGTTCATCTGGTGTCGGCTGCCGGAGGGAGTTGATGCTGCCAGCATTGCCCGCTCATGCTTGAAAAATGGGGTAGTGCAGGCACCGGGCAACGTTTTCAGCCAATCACTGAGCGCAGGCGACTTCCTGCGCTTCAATGCTGCGCAATCCACGGACGACAGAGTTTTCGATGTACTGGCGCGAGCATTGTCCGAATAGTTATCCAACATTTGCGGCAAACACGATGCTACTGAACTTAGATCGTAGTAGTGATGATGCCTTTGGGGCGACTCCGGCCTATCGTAACCGGCAGAGGTCGACCCCAAGCGGACGTTTCGACCACAGCACGATCAACGCCAAGGCGACTGATGTATGGATGAAAATAAAGTCTCATCCTACATCCGCCCTTGATATTCATTCCGTCGAAGCCAAGGCCATCCGCATCTCTGCAAGCGTCTCATCGTGTGTCCGCTCGAACCGCAACGGGGTGACGGCGATGCGGCCCGCTGCGACCGCAGCTGTCTCGGTTCCCTCGGAATCCCGTCGGGGAGACCGAGACAGCTGCAGCCAGTGATAGTCGACGGCTCTTGGATCTGAGCGCGACACGACGTCGACCCCATCCAGCAGGCCGACACCCTGACAGGTCAGGGTCAGCGGGCCGGCGCGATCTGCAGGGCAATCAGGGAAATTGACGTTGAGGCAAGTATTTCGGCTCCAATTCATCGCCGCAAGGGCTCGAATGAGCTCGGGCGCCAGGGTCTGTGCTGTTTCCCAGGGAACCGCGTTCCGATCACTGAAAGCTTGGCTCAATGCGATGGAGGGAATGCCAAGAAGCATGCCCGTCATGGCGGCACCGACAGTACCGGAAAATACCGTCTCCACACCAAGATTTGCGCCACGATTGACACCCGAAAGAATCATCTCCGGTAGCTCGCCAGACATCAGGTGACGTACACCCATCACAACGCAGTCTCCGGGTGTCCCAAGGACGGCGAAGCGCCTTTCACCTTTCCGGCTGACACGCAGCGGATCATGAAGGCTAAGTGAATGCGATGTGCCACTTTGGTCGTGTTCCGGCGCAACAACCCAGACTTCCCGCGCCAAGGTGGCGGCGACCTGCTCCAGAACGTGCAATCCCGGCGCGTCGAATCCATCATCGTTGGTCAGCAAAACACGCTCGAAAATCTGACCTGCCTTCGGCATGAGCTTTTCTCCTGGCAGTGGTTGAGAAGTATGTGACTTGACTGGCAGCAACCCTACCCACGTGGATCACCCTGATGGGCAACGGTTGACCAATTGCTACCATCTCATAGCTATGTAATTATAGAGAAATGAATTTAGAAAAATCTCTCAATGTCGCTCGATTTCGGCGTCAGCTAACCCGCTTGACGCGACGCTTGCGTCGAGAGGCTCAGAACGATCCTGAGTCGTGGACTCGCATGCTGGTGATCAGTGCCATTGATCGGCTTGGTGATGGCGTAACCCCATCGATGCTGGCAGCGTCGGAGAATATGCGCTCCTCCAATCTCGCGGCCGTATTGCGTGAACTTGAGGCGTCCGGCCTGATTATCCGTACACAGGATGCCCTGGATCGTCGCAAGGTACGTGTTCAACTAACAGACGCCGGACGGCATGTTCTGCAGCTCAGCCGTCAACGCCGCGACGACTGGTTGATGGCAGCAATGATGGCATGCCTTACTGGCGAGGAACGCGAGCAGCTCATCAACGCCGGAGAGCTTCTTGAACGGCTCGCTGCCTATTCAGACTTTGCCTCTATCGATAAAGAAAATCGATTGTAACGACATAGTCGTGTGAGCCCCTATTTTTGTCTCCTTTTGGCCGGACTGAGCCAGACACCACCGGCACAGAGCGACCCATTGTTGTCGCTCGACCCGAATCATCCGACGACCGCTATGCTACGGTTCCTGTCGGTTCAACCACGTTTTCAACTCACGGTCTCTTCCGCATTGCAGTCATCCAGATACCAGTGCCCCCTGGTTCGATTGCCCGTCTAGGGGTACTGTCAACGCCGGGCACAGCTGCTCATGCGGGGGTTCGAGATCGACATTTAGCACTGCCTATGCTGCAGCGTCGGGGAACCGATGCTCACTAGCGCGGGCAGAGTTCAAGCTCAAGGTCTTCGGTAACATATCCTGCCTCATCGCGCCGCTTGGACATGCAGCCGGGCAGTGCCAAGCTGGGCGGCACGCGTGCGGCAGCATTCTCAATGCAAGCCGCTCTACATCTTGGCGCCCGCTGCGCAGACTTGCGCTCTCGCGAGCCGTATCCTGGAGGGTCGAGAGGTTCCGAAGGCTGCCGTGCTCGAGGAAGCGTTAAGGACAAGGCGATAACAATCAGACGAGACTCACGGACAAAGCATGACTTCGCCTGAACTCACCGGCGGTGCCGGATTTACCTACGAAGACGCGGTCGCGGCGCAGTACCTCGCGGCCATGGTCGGCAGCACGACGGCGGCGGCCCTTAACGCGAGGGTCGTGCAGCGGGTCGCCCAGCAGCAGGCCGACTTCGGCGAGCCGCTCGACGATGTGATCGTTGATGCCGCTTCTTTGGCGGACGGAACAGTCATGCGGCTGTCGCTGCAGGTCAAGCGTTCGCTCACGATCTCGGAGGCAGAGACCAATAGGGATTTCCGAGAAGTGATCCAGCGCAGCTGGCAGACGTTACAGAAGCCGGACTTTCGCGAACACCTGGACCGTGTCGGAGTGGTCACGGGGTCGGTGGCGGAAGAGACATCCCGGGCTTTCGCGACCGTGTGCGAATGGGCTCGGGCTTCCGACACAGCCGCGGCCTTCATGCAACGGTTTGTCGATGACGGGAACGCCTCGGCCACTCACCGTACTGTGGCAGAAGCGGTTCGAATGGCTGCACTGGATATAGGCGCACCACTGTCCGACGACCAGTTGTACCGCCTGCTTTCGCATTTGGTGCTGATCCGATTTGACTTTCTTCACGCCGGATCGACGCACGAAGCGGAGGCTATTGTCAGCCTGCAGCGCGCGCTGGCACCTGGGCAAGTGGCGCGTGCCGGCGATTTGTGGGATTTGCTGCGCCAGTTCGCTCGCGATGGCGCGGGCCGCAGCGCCGTGCACACCCGCGCATCTCTGGTGCGCGCGCTGGCTGGCTGGTGCTTCACCGGGGCACCCGCGTTCGCCGGCGACATGCAGACCCTGCGCGACAGCACGCACCACTGGCTCGACCAGCAGGCCGATGACATTGGGGGGACACACCTCACGCGCCAAGCGCTACGCGACCAGCTCGGCGATCAGATGGCGGCCCACCGCCTGACGCTGATCAAAGGCTTGCCTGGCACCGGCAAGACGGTGCTACTGCGCGACCTGGTGCAAGAGCTGGCCGCCGATGGCACCACATTGTTCCTCGCCGCTAACCGGCTCTCTGGCCGCAGCTGGTCGGAGCATGCCCGCGCGATAGGCCTGACGACGACATCAATCGAGCCGCTGCTCGTGGAGGTCGCGGCCACCGGTCATTCCACGATGCTCATCGATGGACTGGACCGCGTCGCGCCGGAACAGCGCGCGATTGTGACCGACTTGCTTGGCCAGCTTCTGACGAACCCGACGCTTTCTGACTGGCGTGTGGTCGCCACTGCGCGTGACGCTGGCATTGAGCCCCTGCGCAACTGGGTGCCTCCTGCGCTGCTCGCCAGTGGTGGCGTGGGCTATGTCGATGTGAAGAACTTGACGGACGAGGAAGCCAGCTCACTCGCGGATTCACTACCGGCACTGCAGCCGCTCCTGACTGGTGGAAACGAGCGCGTGCGCACACTGGCGCGCCGCCCGTTCTTCGCAGCGGTGCTGGCACAGGGGTTCTCGCAGGCGGCGTACCCGTCCGGGTTCGCGCCTCAGTCGGAGGTGGACCTCGTGGAGGCTTGGTGGACGCGGGGCGGCTACGACGCCCACGCACCCCAGGCCTTGGCGCGACAGCGGGGGCTGATCGAACTGGCTCGGCACAGCGCGCCCGACCTCGGCCGCAATGCCCGCATCCGCGACCTGTCGACAGAGACGCGAGACTTGCTCCCGGCACTGGAGGAGGATGGCCTGGTGCAGCAGGTGCGTAAGGGGCATACAGCGCAGTTCAGTCACGACATCCTTTTCGAGTGGTCGTTCCTCCATCTGCTGCTGGATCAGGGTGACGACTGGATTGTGGCCTTGACCGCCGCCGGTGAACCGCCTGCCCTGGCGCGGGTGGTGGAGCTGCTGTCGCAGTCGAGCTATCCGTTCCCTGACCAGTGGCCGCACGAACTCCACGCGCTCGAGCGGGCTCAGGTGCGGCCCCAATGGTTGCGCGCCTGGCTCGTGGCGCCCGTGTTCAGCCCACGCTTCGCCGAGCACGTCGACATGTTCGCTGAGACATTAGCGACAAACGACCACTGGCTCTTCGGAAAGCTCTTGGTGTGGATGCAGGCCGAGAAGACGACGCCCAATCCCATGGTGCTGTCCGGAGTCCTCGGCGGCGATCTGGACGTCGCCGCGCGTATCCGTATCGCGGACTCGCTGGGTTGGCCGTCGGACTTCGCGGCATGGAGCCGCCTGCTCACGTGGGCCATCGAGCAGACCGACTCGATCCCGGACACACACTTGGGTGACCTCGTCACGCTGTTCGAAACCTGGCAGATCGCTGCTGCGGACTACCCCAACGCAGTGTCGCAGCGCATCGTGGCGCAGTGCGCAACCTGGTTGCACGCGATTGAGGACGAGCATGTGGACCGCCCGTTCAGGTACAGCAGGCCGGCGAACGATGCCGCGCCGCGCCCGCGCGCTCCCACGCAGCTGGAGACGGAGTTGCGTGCGTTGCTCCTGCGAGCAGCGCGGGCCTACCCGACTGTGGTGGACGCTTATCTTACTAAGGTCGAGACAATCGAACGTTGGTCCGATCGCGCGCTCCGCGAGCTCATGACCTATGCGCCGGTGCTGGCAGAGACGCATCCGTCGCAGCTGGCGCGGGTCGCACGGCGCTGGTTCTTGGAGGAACTGCCAGACGACACGTCGGCACGGTGGCGCCGCGAAGCGCATGAACAACACCACCGGCGCAAGGAAGTCGAGGCAATCCCGCCGGAGAAACGATCCCGATTCGACGAACTAGCGCTCTCGAGCCCGTCAATCATGCACCACTCGTTCTCCCAGCACGATTGGGACCAATTGTCGATCGGCGGCGGCCACCAGGGCTTCTTCCCCGCTTCGCCGCTGCGCGAGCCGTTCCACTCGCTGCTCATGTGCGATCCAGCGACGGCGCTCGCGCTGATCCGCGACGTGACGAATCACGCCACCACTGCGTGGCGTCAGTTGCATGGGCACTGGCATGGCAGCGCGACATCGTTGCCGCTCGTACTGGTGTTTCCGTGGGGACAGCAGGAGTTCTGGGGAAGCGACCGGCACTACGTCTGGTTCCGCGGCCATGGCGGGCCGCAGGTTGTGGAGTGTGCGCTCATGGCACTGGAACGCTGGGCCATCGCGCAGCTCGATGCCGGACGCCCGTTGGACGAAGTGCTGCAACAGCTACTGGGCGGGCACACGAGCATTGGCATCCTGGGGATTGCGGTGCACCTCGCCCTGCGAGCCCAGCAAGCGTCGCCAACGACATTGGCGCTGCTGCGCAGCCTTCGGCTGTGCCGGCTCGACCTACAGCGCAAGGTCGAGGAGCAGCAATTGCAAAGCGCCGGGCTGATCGGCTTCCAAAAGGGAAGCACTGACGCAGTGCACCGACAAGCCGTCGCCGACAGCATACAGATGACGTCGCGCCGTTTGGAGCTGCGCGACCTGGTGCCGCTCTTCGTCCTCGGCAGCGACGCGGCCCTGCGGGACGCGTGCCGTGCGGCTCTCGACGATTTCCCGAACAGGCTGGAATTCGCCTACCAGGAGGAGGCGCAGAACCCCGAGCATGTGGCTGAACTGCGCCGCACGGCTGAACTCTGGTCCGAGCTGGGCCATGTCGAGAACTACACCGCCGAGCCGGTCGCTGGCCACAACGATGTGGTCCAGATATCGATAAGCAGCCCGCGGCACGAAGCTCCCGAGGTGCAAGCGTCCCTGCAGCGCCATGCGCAGGCGGCGCGCGAGATAGAGTTGTGGCTGTGGGTGGATAAGTGCTTCACGTCGCGTCACTGGGCGCCTGGCTTCTCGATGGACGAGGCCGTCGAGCGTGCAAGGGAACTGGCTGAAGCAGCCGCTGCAGGAAGGTCAATGTCGCTGATGCCCGGCAGCGGATGCACCGAAGGCGCGATTGCGGGAACGGCAGCGGCCGTGATTTGCTTTTCCGATGCGAGCAGGCATGAGGCTTGGGCCGATGCCACGATCGAAAGCTTCCGCGTTGCGCAGGACGAGATGTCCGACGACACATTTGCCGGATCGGTGATTCCTTGGCACCCGAAGATCTTTGTGGCGCATGCGTTGGCCGCGCGTATCAAGTCGGGCGGCCAACATCCTGGTGACCGTGAGGCGCTCTATCGCCTGATCGTGCACCCGCTCGATGCAGTCTCGTTCGTTGCGCTAGACGGCGTCGTAGGCTGCTGGGAGCACGACACGCGGTTCGCCTGGTGCGGCCTGAACCTCGGGCTGCGGTTGGCGCAGCTCGTAAGCACGCGAGACATGTACCAGCTCGACGCCGATGCTCGGCGGCAGGTGGAATCGGACCGCCGGACCGCGGCGTTGGCCGCTGCCCTCAACGAGGGTCGGGCGCAAGGGCCGTTGCCTGCCTGGGTGCTCCCACGGCCTTCGTGGGTGCAGACCGCGCCGGACGCTGAGAATCCGCAGACTCTTGATGAGGGCCAGGAAGACAGGTGGCAGAGCACCGACGATCTTTGGAACAGCCAGTACGCCGCGAAGGTCTTGCAGAAAGTCCCGGTGGCGGCGGTCATGGCGAGCGCGGGCCGTGCACACTATGTGGACGCCCTCGAGGCGTTTGTCGGCTGGACGCTCGATACAATCAACCCGTCGTGGCGAGCCGAGCGGCGACGGGGCCGTGAGCGTGGCAATGGAAATCTCTACGAGTGGGAGGATCAGTTGGGTCGGATGGTCGCAAGTGTTGCACCCCATCTTCCCAGCGACGAGACCTTGCAGAGGTTGCTGCGGCCGATCTTTGCACAGCCCGATGAGATTTCGATGAGACTGCTCGCGCCGTTCACTGTGTCGCTGGTCTGTGGCGAAGTCCTTGATGCGCCGGAGATCCGGGATGACACCCTGCACCTGCTGCAGGCCGTGCTCGAACGAACGCTGGAGCACGGCGACCTGCGACGCTCGCCGCATAACGACGGGCGCATGGGCGGCTTCGACCTGCCGGAGTTGGTCAAGTCGCTGCTCTTCGTGGTCGTCGAGCACGCCCCCGGCGCCGCGCGCTTCGCCAACGGCCGCTGGGACGACCTCGGCCAGGTGATGCCGCTGGTCGACCGCATGGTGCGCACCGCCGGCTGGCACCCCTACGTCGCGCGCCAGTTCGTCACGCTGTGCGAACGTTCCGGTGCTGCCGACCCGGCCGACACGTTCGCTGACCAAATGCTGGCGCAGATCGTCGATGGGAGCCTGCCTGCGGGCTGGAAGGGCTCCTCGGTACCAGCCGCGATTGCGGCTCTGGTGCAGGCGCACGCCGACCGACTGCATCCGTTGCCGGCCCCTCTGGCCCGCAAGCTGCTGCAGGTGCTTGACGCGCTGGTCGATCTTGGCGACCGCCGCAGCGCGGCCTTGCAACAGAGCGAGTCCTTCCGCGGCGTGTGCCTCGCCGCGCCAACATGAGGCGACCCATACGAGGAGGACCATCACGCTAGCAACTTGATGGCCCAGATGAAGGTGCGAACGCCAGGCTCAATGATTGCAACAATCACCGGATTTCCCTGTTCGGGGTCTGCTTTGGAGCGGGTAGGTCAGCTCGCATCTGAGACAAACAGTCGTTCGGAGTGCCTCACACAGCTGGACGTCTTCGGGGGGAGTATGTCTGAGGAGTGCTGCGGCCGTTCGTGGCTTGACATCGAATGTCCGAGATCCGTCCGATTCTGTTGAAAAACTAGCTACCCCGGCAGACAGCGGCCAGACTCCTCGTGTCGGCAAGCGAGAGGGCACGCAGCATGATGGGGCGGCTATCGAGTGGGCGGGAGCGGCTGTTTTACGCGCTCAACCTGGAAGAGTATGTCCCCGGCCAGCACCTCTTGCGCCGTATCGATCGCTGCCTGGATCTCAGCGACCTGCGCCACCACCTCAAGGATTTCTACAGCCCTGTCGGGCGTCCCTCGATCGATCCCGAACTGATGATCCGCATGCTGGTCGTCGGCTACTGCTACGGCATTCGCTCCGAGCGGCGGTTGTGCGAAGAAGTCCATTTGAACCTGGCCTATCGCTGGTTCTGCCGGTTGGGGCTGGAAGACGAAGTGCCCAACCACTCGACGCTTTCCAAGAACCGGCACGGCCGCTTTCGGGCCAGCGGCCTGTTTCGCTGGCTGTTCAATGAAGTGGTTCTTCGCTGCATGACCGCCGGCCTGGTCAAGGGCGAAGGGTTTGCCGTGGATGCCAGCATCATCAAGGCGGACGCGAGCCGACAGCGCGGCATCGCCGGGGATGAAGCGATCAACTGGGGCGACCCGGCACTCGGCACGCGCGCCGTGCGTGAGTACCTCGAGGCGCTCGATGACGAAGCGCTCGCGCAAACGCTACCCAAGCGCTTGTCGCTGACCGACCCTCTGGCCCGCTGGACGGCTGCGCCGGGCGGGCCGGCGTTCTTCGCCTATTCCACGAACTACCTGATCGACACCGAGCACGGCGTGATCCTGGACGTGGAAGCCACGCCGGCTCACCGAACCGCCGAGGTCGAGTCGACCAAGACCATGGTGGAGCGCGTCGAAGAGCGTTTCGACATCACACCGGAACGTCTGATCGGCGACACCGCCTATGGGACAGCGCCCATGCTGGCCTGGATGGTGGAAGAAAAGGGCATCGAACCGCATGTCCCGGTGTGGGACAAAACCGAACGCAAGAACGGCACCTTCTCGAGCAATGATTTCCACTGGAATGAAGAGGATGGGGAATACCGCTGCCCGGCCGGACGCCCCCTGCGTAGCGAGTGGCGGGCCTTCAAGCGTCGGCGCTCCCACGTCACGAAAGCCAACACGGTGATCTACCGGTCCAGTCAGGCCGACTGCACAACCTGTCCGCTGAAGTCACGGTGTTGCCCGAATACGCCGATGCGCAAAATTGTCCGCAGCGTTCATGAAGCCGCCCGGGAAGTGGCTAGGAGCCTGTCGGGCTTAGAAAAATCAGGCGACGCTACGTGCTTTCTAAGCAAGTCACAGAAGCTTGACGCCGTAGAATTCACGTAGCGCTCAATTTTATGGTTGTTTTTTGCTCATTCTCGGGGTTTTCGCGAAAAGTCCGACAGGCTCCTAGGCGCATCGCCACCACGGCGGCGTATCAACGCTCCCGCTGCGAACGCAAAAAGGTCGAGATGCTCTTCGCCCATCTCAAGCGGATCCTGAAAGTCGATCGCTTGCGGCTGCGTGGACTGACTGGCGCAACCGATGAGTTCACGCTCGCCGCAGCGGTACAAAATCTGCGGCGATTGGCCAAGTTGGTTCCTCAGGGGCCACCGGTCACAGGATAGGTACGCCTGCTTGAAGCAGAAACCCTCCAAATAACCCCAAAACCCGAGCCTGAAGGCTCAACAGAACATCGAAAGGCCATGAAAAGTGGCGGGCCAGCCCTTCGGTGACCAATCCGAAGGCCAGCATGCCTACTGTAAGTAAAACCAGTTTTTCAACAGAATCGTCCCGAAGCGGCCGCTCGGCCGACTGCCTCGAAAGACCGCTCCTGGCCGGTTTCTGCCTGTTGCGGCGGGTCGGTTGGGGACGCGGCATCTTCTCAGGGTGCACGTCCTCTCGCTCGACTCAGGATGAAACTTCACTTTCATCCCACAGCTTTTGAGTTGTCACGGGGCGAACGCGAAACCCCATCGACTATCCGTCTTTCGCCCGCGCTTCATGGCTCATGGCTCATGGCGCTGGCCCGCCCGCTATGCTTGCGTGCCGCCCAATACCCCTCCTTGATCCGCCCCCGCTCCAGGGCACGGCAAATCGACGCCACCTGGCTCCCCGTCAAGATGGGCGTCTTCTTGCTCTGGATCTTGCGCAGCAACGCCCAGGGACCGAATACCCGTTCCGGCCACCCTTCCGGAAAGGTCGCCGAACCGCTCATCACCGCGTAGTTGGAGATCTTCGAGGCATGCCCGCCGATCGCCTGCCGCACGGCCTTGATCGCGGCGTAGTTCTGCACCAGCGGGTTCCGCACCCTGTTCTTTCGCCGACCGATGGTCTGCACCCAGGTATTCGGCTCGGTGGGGTCGACAACGATCGACCCTTTCAGGCAGCGGTTCTCGATCACGAAGAGGCCATAGCACGACACGACGACATGATCGACCTGCGTCGGTTTGCCCTCGTCCTTTCCCGGATACAGGGCGTGGGTGAACACCCGGTATTCCGAGTTCAGGCAGAGCCTGAGCAGCAAGTTCACCTTGTACTCGCCCCACCAGCCGCGATAGGCCGGCCTTTCCAGTAGGCGAGCATGAGCGATCGCCCCCAACCCCAGGAAGAACACCACCAGCGGCAAATACAGCGCCAGGAAATCGGACATAAAATTTCTCCTTCAAATCTTCGAGCAGCAGTCGGTCCACCGCCAGATCAGGTACATCGCGTCGTTGCCCGTGCCGGGAACGTGCCGGCCGGGACCGCCCTCCCAGGTCTGCGGGGGCTCGCCCAGCCACAGGGAGCGCTGGGTCTGCGACTTGGGCCAGAACTGGGTCAGCTTGTACTGGCTCTTGGGAATGGTCGGGTAGATCGAGGCGCGACAGAGGTTTTCGTCGCCCATGGTGCGTCGGGCCAGGCCCCGCCGGTGCTGCTGTGCCAGCAACCGCGCGCCGAGCAATGCCGTCGTGCGGTTCTGGTCCTGGCTGAAGACGCTGCCGGCCAGCGGATAAATGCTCCCCCAGGTGCCGGTGCACCACCACAGCGACTCCAGCGGCTCCTCCCGGGCGGTCACCAGGGCCGACTCGGCGGCGCAGGCCGCCTGAGCCACCGGGTTGGCCACCGCGGCGGACTCCGGGTGCTGGAAAAAAGCCAGCGTCGCGTTGTTCCAGGTCGGGTCGATCTCGGTGAAACTGATGATGTCCAGGTCCATGTAGCCGTCCGCACTGCACTTGGTCGGGGTGTAGAGATCCAGGATCTGCAGCAGCGGGAAGGCGTAGTAGTGGGTGTGGTAGAACGACCCGTCGTGCTGGCCGGTCAGCGAGTGGTTGTCGGTATTCAGCCGGCCATGGCTGCGCTTGTTGCCCAGCGGCAGCCGCGCGCCCCCCAGGGTGGGCGAGCAGCCCGGCGTCTTGACGGTCTCGACGATCCGCGCCGGCTCCCACATCGAGGTGGTGATGCCCGGCTTGTAGATGCCGGAGCTGCCCTCCTCGCACAGGCAAAACACCTTGTCGGTCGCCTTGTCCGGCGCCGCGCCGGGCGTGAACTGCACGCCGGCCACCCGGATGGGAAAGAGGCA
Organism: Azotobacter beijerinckii; assembly: GCF_900110885.1. GTDB lineage: Bacteria > Pseudomonadota > Gammaproteobacteria > Pseudomonadales > Pseudomonadaceae > Azotobacter > Azotobacter beijerinckii. The sequence continues at coordinate 30,632 of NZ_FOFJ01000040.1, forward strand.
GGCCCAGCAGATGTCGGTGAACAGCTTCGGGCCCAGCAGGGAGGAGTCCTCGCACAGGGGATCGGCAGCCTTCCCCGGCAGGGAAACGGTGCCGGCCAGGGCCGCCAGCAGCGCGGCACCGAGCCACTTCTTCTTATGGATGGGCATTGCCTTCCTCCTCGGCGCGGGCAAACTCGCGCACCACGAAGACCTCCCCCTCGGCCGTGACGACCGAAGGCGTTTTCCGGATCTGGAAGCGGCGGGCCAGGTCGCCCGGCAGCAGGTACAGCGGGGCGTCGATGGCCTGCTGGGTGCGCTCGAACAGCGGCCAGCCGGCCTCGGGCGGGATCTGCGTGGCCATGACGGTGACGGTCAGGCCGCGGCCATGCTCGGCCTGCTCGCGCTGGGCCAGAGCCACCTGCCAGGGCTGGGTCGGGTCGATCACCACCAGCTTCTGATCGAAGGGCCGCAAATGCAGGGGATTTATTCTCCCGGCCCGGGCTACGACCTGGCCCTCGGCATCGAGAATGTCCTGCGGTATCACCACCGAGGGATCGACCCGGCGGACGGCGTTCTCGGTGGCGGTCGGCAGGGCATGGCCGGTGTGGACGTGCCAGAAGCGGTCGAGGGCGCGCTGCTTCATGGCCGCGAAGTCCAGCCCTTCGATGCGCGCCTTGGCGACTTCCATCAGGTCGGGCTCGAGGATGTCGCGGGGCGTTCCCAGCGTGCCGAGGTCGCCGGTGCGCCCCTGCTGCAGGGCCTCCTCGACATAGGTCACCGCGTCGATGCCCACGACCTTCGCCGCCAGCGACTCGTCGGGACGCTCGATCACCACGGCGGGCACCAGCTGGATGCCATGGCGCCGGAACGCCAGCGGATCGAGCAGCACCGGCACCTGGCTCTCGGTCGCCTGGGTGAGCCGGTGCATCCGGGTCATGGCATCGACCATGCGCAGGCCGTCGGGGATGCCGCGAAACACCATCCCGACCCCGGGCTGGCCGTCGTAGCGGCGCAGGATGTCCTCAATCGCCGCCTCGCCCAGCGACCACGAGACGAAGACCAGCGTCCGGAACCCCTCGCCCAGCGGGTGCGGGCGCTCGGCGGGGGCCTCTTCGCGCGCGGGCAGATCCAGCGCCTCGCGCCGGGCCTGCGCCGCCTGTACCACCGTGTTGCGCGACAGCGCCTGCACCCACTCCAGCTCGCCTTGGTCGGTCAGGGCCTGGGCGCCCGCCCGTCCCTGCCGGGAGAGGTCGCTGGCCTGCTCCAGCAACGTGGCGGGAAGATCGCTCGGCTTGTAGACATTGGCGCCCAGCGGATTGGCTCCGAGCGCATTGGCTCCTTGAGAATTTTCCGAGGCGGGATTATCCGAGGCGAAAACAACGCCGCCCAGAGACAGACCCGCCAGCGCCGCCGCCAGGGCGCTCACCCTCAGTGTTTTCACCATAGCGGGTAGGCCCTGCCGATGATCTGATGGGAGGCGACCGATCCCCAGTAGCGGGAGTCGAACGAATCCGCCGTGCGGCCGAAGAACCAGTAGCGGTCAGCCTCGATCACCCCCTGGCGCACGTAGCGCTGCGGATCGAAGCCGTACTGGCGCGCGACCTGCAGGCCGGTGGCGATCACCTGGCCATTGACGCGGGTGCTTTCCTCCGTGACCGCCACCTGGTCGCCCGGCAGGCCGTCCAGCACCTTGACGAGGGTGGTGCCGTCCGCGAACAGCGGGCCGAGCCCCTGGGATTTGAAGGCGAAAATAGCGCCTCGGGCCGGTTCGGTTGCGTACTTGTCGATGATCCAGACGCGGTACGGCGGCAGGCACAGGTTCTCCTGCACGGCGATGGCCACCGAGTAGCGGCTGGCCAGGGCGACCACGCCGGCGGCGACCAGCGCCGAGAACAGGGCGCCCTTGGCGAGAAAGCCGGCGCTGACGCCGATCCGACGTGGCTGACGCGCCCGCTCGACCTCGGCCATGGCCCGGTCGATTTTGGCCTGAATGGAGAAGGGGTTGCGCAGCTTCATCGGGCGACCTCCTCGGCGGGCGACAACGTGATCCCCCGGTCCTCGAGCACCTGCAGGATCGCCTGCCGTTGCGGCATGCCGGCGAGCGTGTAGTTGCGCACCGCCTGCACGTCCTCCGGCGCGGTGGAGTACAGCAGCAGGGAATAGGGGTCCACCGTCAGCCGGGCGATCCCGATGCCCCGCGGCGTGATCATGAAAATCTCGGAGTAGTGCCCCTTGCTCGAGTGCACCGTCTTGAGGATGCGGTAGCCCCCCTCCCCCAGCGGCAGCCGCTTGTTCTCCTGGATGACGTTGATCGCCTCGGGTTTCTGGCCCAGCAGCAGGGTGAAGGCCGAGTTCTCGGCAATCGCCTGGCCGACCTTGTTCTGGTACAGGTCGTTCACCCCCTGGGTGATGACGATGGCCGAGCCGCCGTATTTGCGGAAACGCCGGTAACCGTGCTCAATGAACTCGCCGACGTTGCCCTGCGCCAGCAGGCTCCAGGCCTCGTCGATGATCACGATCTTCGGCCGGTCGCGCTCGCCCAGGTACATGTCCTGCTGGATCTGGTAGATCAGCTGCAGCAGCACCACCTGTTGCAGGTGCTGGCGCCCCTTGAGCTCTTCCAGCTCCAGCACGGTGAAGGGATTCTGGAAGTCGAGGTTGTTCTTGCCGTTGAAGTAGCGGCCGTACTGGCCCTTGCGGGTGAACGGGTACAGCTGGTGGCCGATGTCCTTGATGCGCTGGTCTTCGTCATCCGCCAGCAGGGCATTGGCGATGTCGTCCACGGTCAGTTCGTGCCCCTTCTGCTCCCAGCAGGCGGTCAGAATCCGCTTCAGGCCCGAGGTCTGGAAGTCGACCAGCGGGACGGTCGGCGCCGCCATCGCCGTCAGCAGGCCGATCAGCACGTCCTCCTCGTCGCTGAAATCCTTCACCAGCTCGAAGGGGTTGAGGCAGATTTTGGAGTCGTGGTCGAAGCGGGCAAAATCGCCCTGGAAGGCTTCGGCGAGCTTGAGGTAGGACAGGCCCACGTCGATCACCCACACCTTGGCACCGATGCTCAGGTAGGAGGTGATCAGGTAGTTGGTCAGGAAGGACTTGCCCGAGCCGGACTGCGCGGCAATCGTGCCGTTGTAGTTGGTGTCGGAGTCGTACAGGTCGAAGGTCACCGGCTGGCCGTTGCGCGAGATGAACGGCGCGACGGGGGTGCCGGTGCCCTTCCAGTCGCCATAGATCGGCAGGATCGGCAGGGCCTGGTTCAGACTCAGGGTCCGGAAGCGGAACAGATCGCGGATGGCGTCCGCGTCCGCACACAGGGGCAGGGCGTTGATGAACACGGGCAGCAGGCAGAACTTGTCCTCCATGAGGGTGAAGTTCTGCGTGGCGAAATGGGTCCGGGC
>NZ_FOFJ01000055.1 GCF_900110885.1 Azotobacter beijerinckii
GGCCTCCAGGCGCTTGAGCCACAGACAGAAGCCGTTGCGATGCCAGTACAGAATTTTCACTTGGTTGCGTGTGCGATTGAGGAAGACGAACAACACAGGGTCGAACACCGCGACCTTGATATCCAACTCGACCAGGGCTGCCAGGCCATTGATGGATTTACGGAAATCGACCGGCTTGGGGTAGAGGTAAACAGCTTTGACGTTGGGGGCGGGACGCATCATGCGGGGCAAGTTCCAGAAGGAATCGGGAGCTCAGCATCAGATCTCAGGGCGCGGTTTCGAAGGTAGGGTTTATGGAGCGGTTACGCTGGAAACGCCCGGCGCCGATCTGCGCATCCTGCGCCTGACCCGCCAGGAGGAAAAGCGCCTGCTCGAGCGGCTGGAAAATCTCCCCAGCCTGGACGCCCTCGAGCACATGCGGCGCCGGATGTTCGAGCAGTTGGGCATTCGTGTGGAAGTCGTCCCGGGCTTCAACGAAGTGCGGACCATGCGCGGGATCGTCATTCGCATCGATGAGTTGCCCGGCCTGTGCCGCAAAACCCGCCAGTCGATCCCGGCAGCCATTCGCCGCGGGCTGGAGAGGAGCCCGGAGGTTGCCTACAGGTTGCTCGATGCCCACGACCTTCTGCGCGATGCCTGAGGAGCCCGCGTCTGCCGAATCGGTATCCCTCGGCTCCTGCATGGGGAGCGGGGGACTGATTCCTTCGTGTGTCGATGATGGGGTGCAAGCCCCGATCTGATCGCCTTATCCTTGTAAATCAACTGTTTGGAAGTCTGCTGCGAAGAGCGCGGGCTGGCGGCGCTCTGTTGCCGACGGCCATGAGCACCCTCCTAAAGCATAATTCGTCACTTATTTTCTTGATCTATGTCAGTCAAATCGATAGTTTCTGCACCAAGGGAGACGAAATGACACAGCGCAAACAGCGCCCACCTCGTCCTGACTGAAGTTGATCGGCAACGATCGTTGGTACCGCCCTCGGAGGAACCGCCATGAAAAAGTTCGGCATTCTGGCTCTGACCATCGGCCTGTTGGCTACAGGCAGTGTCTACGCCGCTGAAATCGTCAGCGAAGTGGGCGACGAAACTTCCGGTCAGGCCACGGGCGGTATGACTGGCATGATGATGGGTTCCGTCGGCGGTCCGATCGGTGCGGTGCTCGGCGCCGGGGTTGGTGCTCTGTTCGGCGGTTCCGGTCAGAAGGTGGCCGGCGCTAGCGACCGCGCCTACGTCGTGCGTACCGACAGCGGCGAACTGAAGACGTACCGCTCGCCGAACTACGTCTTCGCCGTCGGCGACAAGGTTGTGATCTACGGCAACCGCCCGCGTCCGCTTGGCTGGACGCCCGAAATTGCCGAATCCTTTGCCTATAACGGCGTCAACTAACCGGTCGGGTGGGCAACGCTTGGGTTGCCCACCGCTGCGTCACCATCACTGATTCCCGCGACGGCCTTACACGCGCCGCGCCGTACATCCTTCCCCTGCCGCACCTGCGACCTGGTTTGCATCCTTGTTACCGAGGTGCTGCCTGCCTTTCCCCGATTCTGTCCGTCTCGCCTCCGACAGTCAGCCTTTGCCGCTGAGCTTTTGCGTTCCTGCCAGCTTCCCGGGTTCGATGTGGGGTCATCTGGATTCAGGCAAGGCTCCCGTCGTCTATGCGCCGCACGCCTGTCTGGTGCGTGTTGCCGGCGTCTTCGACGGTGTCGGTCTGGTGTTTCTCGCGTAGCGCATGGAGGCGAATGCAATCGCGGCATATGGAGAGGCCCGGCAGATGAGGGGGCTTCTTCTGACGGTCGATCGTCTTGTCCTTGTAAATCAACTGCTTGAAGGCCTGCTGCGAAGAGCGCGGTGGGAGGTGCTATTTCGCTGGGGATTAAGAGCCCCCTCCTTAAGCATAAGAAGATGCTTATTTTCTTGATCTGTGTCAGTTAAATCGTTAGTTTCCTTACCAAGGGAGACGAAGCGGCGCGGCGCAGACAGCGCTCGGCTCGTCCCAACTGGAATCGATCGGCAAAGATCGTTGACTCTGTTCTCGGGAGAACCGCCATGAAAAACTTCGGCATTCTGGCTCTGGGCATCGGCATGTTGGCTGCAAGCAGCGTTTATGCAGCTGAAATCGTCAGCGAAGTGGCGGATCAAACTTCCGGGCAGGCCACGGGTGGCATGACTGGCATGATGGTTGGCTCCGTCGGTGGCCCGATCGGTGCCCTGCTCGGTGCCGGTGTCGGCGCCCTGGTCGGTGGCGGAGCCCAGGAGGTCACCGGCCTCAGCGACCGGGCCTACATTGTGCGCACCGACAGCGGCGAACTGAAGAAGTACCGCTCGCCGAACTACGTCTTCGCCGTCGGCGACAAGGTTGTGATCCACGGCAACCGCCCGCGTCCGCTTGGCTGGACGCTCGAAACTGCCGAATCCTTTGCCTATAACGGCGTCAACTAGCAAGTAGGGTGGGCAGCGCCTGGGTTGCCCACCGCCGCGTCACCCTCACTGACTCTCCCTGGCACATGTCCAGTCGCACAACTTCCCCTCGGCGTTCTCTCACCAGCGACCACGACCGGCTCCACACCCTGGCAAGTAGGGTGGGTAGCGCTTGGCTTGTCCGTCATCACTGATTCCTGCGCCGACTTGACGCGCGCCGAGTTGCATATCTTCCCCCTGCGGCGATCACGGCTTGTCGCACTGCATCGCGTCGATGCCACCTGTCTTGGAGGGCGTTGCTGCATTTTTGCTGCATGATGATTTTTATGATTGCCATCACCGATCCAGCATCGGCTGGATGAAGGATCCATGGAGTCCAATCCACAATCCGGGCGGGGGAGGCCTGATCGTGTGAGTATGCGGCGAATCGGCTGCGCATATCGGAGAACATATTTTGTAAAAAAGTCATGCGAAAGCCTGATTGTATCTTCTTGAAAAATCCGTTCTTCCCCCGGGGAGTTGGGCGTACACAAAATGAAACCATTTGAGGGATAACTTGAATAATCCGTCATGCCGTATCGAAACTTCGGCAATGCACTCCGGGCCGCCCTGCTCCCAACGGGCTGCCAGTGGGAGTCTTGGAGTATCGAGACGGTAAAAGGCGCGGAGCGATTCGCTGTGGCGTGCCCGGCATGCTTGTCGGACCAGGTATTTCTGCATGCGCCAGGACATAAGTCGAAATGGGTATCCTTGACGCATGTCAGTCGGTTAATCATTAATAGCTCCACTCATCGGATAACCCCGAAATCCATAGGGTTGCAGTGATATCGAACCCGCGTCCGATGGTCGAAATTCAGTCACTCTCCAGCGAGATGCATACGTGTCGAACGCCTTTGTCCAAAAAAGCCGATATCTGATCAAGACCTTCACCTATGTCGGCTGGTCGCTGTTCTGGCTGTTGCTCTGGGATATCTTCATCACCGTGGACTACATGCTTCTGGTGAGTCCACGCTGGAACCTCCCCTCGATGCCCCTGACGCTGCTCGGTTCGGCGCTGGTGGTGCTGACCAGCTTCCGCAATTCCAGTGCCTACAACCGTTGGTGGGAAGCGCGGACCCTGTGGGGCACCATGACCAACAACTCGCGCAGCTACGCGCGTCAGGTGCTCGCCCTGATCGACGACGCCTATGGCATGAACCCGATCAAGGCCATTCTCCTGCGCCGCCATGTGGCCTATGTGAAGGCGCTGACGGCGCACCTGAAGGGCGAGCCCTGCGGCGAAGAGGTCCAGGCGCTGATTCCGGCCGAGGAGTTCGACCGCCGCCATCACACCAACAACTTCCCCAACGACATCCTCAACGGTTCGGCGGCCCTGCTGGCCAAGGAATACAAGGCCGGTCGTCTGGACAGCATGCGCCTGTCGCGGCTGGAGTCGACCATGGTGGTGCTCTCCGACTGCCAGGGCGGGATGGAGCGGATCGCCAACACGCCGCTGCCGTATCCCTACGTGTACTTCCCGCGCCTGTTCATCACCCTGTTCTGCCTGATCATGCCGATCGGCCTGGTGGAAACCCTGGGCTGGTACACGCCGCTGGTGTCGACGGTGGCGGGCTTCATGCTGCTGGCCATCGAACGGGTCGGCACGGATCTGCAAAGCCCCTTCCGCAACAGCGAGCACCGCATCCAGACCGAAGCCCTGTGCCACAACATCGAGCGCAACCTGGAATCGATGCTGCGCGATGCCACCGCGGAGCGCTCGCCCGAGCTGGTGCCGGTGGGCGGCGAGATGAAGCGCGTCTGAAACCCTGGCCGGGGCTCGCCACGAGATCCGCGGCACAAGGGCAGAGAAACGAACGGGCGGGTTTTCCCCGCCCGTCGCCGATGTGAAGATTCCCGAGAAAAGGCATCCCGCCCGGCCCGCGAGGCGTCCGGGCGGGGCGTTTCAGGCGCTCGCCTTCGGCTTGATGAACAGCCTTTCCCCGCGCGCCAGCCCGACCAGGCTGTCGTGATCCTTGACCACTTCCGCCTCGACCAGCTCGTCCTGGCCGTCGACCTTGAGGGTCACCCGGGTGACGGCGCCGAGCGGGCGGATGTCGCGCACTTCGGCACCGTGGTATTCGCTCACCGCCTCGCGGGACAGCGACACCTCGTGGGGACGGAACAGGATCTGCCCGTCGCCCAGCTGCAGGCGGTTGGAGTCGCCGAGGAAGTGGTAGACGAAGTCGCTGGCCGGATGCTCGTAGACCTCGCCCGGCGCGCCGATCTGCTCGATCACCCCCTTGTTCATCACCACGATGCGGTCGGCCACCTCCATGGCTTCCTCCTGGTCGTGGGTGACGAACACCGAGGTCAGGTTGATCTCCTCGTGCAGGCGTGCCAGCCAGCGGCGCAGCTCCTTGCGCACCTTGGCATCCAGCGCCCCGAAGGGCTCGTCGAGCAGCAGGATCTTCGGCGCCACCGCCAGCGCGCGGGCCAGGGCGATGCGCTGGCGCTGGCCGCCGGAGAGTTGCTCGGGATAGCGGTCGGCCAGCCAGTCGAGCTGCACCATGGCGAGCAGCTCGTGGACCTTAGCGGCGATGACCGGCTCGCTCGGCCGCTCGCGCTTGGGCTTCATGCGCAGGCCGAAGGCGACGTTGTCGAACACCGTCATGTGGCGGAACAGCGCATAGTGCTGGAACACGAAGCCGACGTTGCGGTCGCGCACGTCGTGGCCGGAAACGTCCTCGCCGTGGAAGGCGATGCTGCCGGCATCCGGGGTCTCCAGGCCGGCGATGATCCGCAGCAGGGTGGTCTTGCCGCAGCCGGAGGGGCCGAGCAGGGCGACCAGCTCGCCGCTGTGGATGTCCAGGTTGATGTCGTTGAGGGCCTGGAAGGCGCCGAAGCGCTTGCTGACGTTGCGGATTTCGATGGACATGGCTTACTCCTCGGCAGCATTGGACTTGAGGCGGGACAGGCGGGCTTCGCTCCACTGCTTGAGCAGCAGGATGACCAGCGCCAGCAGCAGCAGCAGGCTGGCGACGCTGAAGGCGGCGACGTGGTTGTACTCGTTGTAGAGAATCTCGACGTGCAGCGGCAGGGTGTTGGTGAAGCCGCGGATGTGCCCGGAAACCACCGACACCGCGCCAAACTCGCCCATGGCGCGGGCGGTGCAGAGCACCACGCCGTAGATCAGCCCCCACTTGATGTTGGGCAGGGTGACGTGCCAGAACATCTGCCAGCCGTTGGCGCCGAGCAGGCGCGCGGCTTCCTCTTCCTGGGTGCCCTGTTCCTGCATCAGCGGGATCAGCTCGCGGGCGACGAAGGGCACGGTGACGAAGATGGTCGCCAGGACGATGCCGGGCAGGGCGAAGACGATCTGGATGTCGTGCTCCGTCAGCCACTCGCCGAAGACCCCCTGGGCGCCGAACAGCAGCACGTAGATCAGGCCGGCGATCACCGGCGAGACCGAGAACGGCAGGTCGATCAGGGTCACCAGCAGGCTCTTGCCGGGGAACTCGTACTTGCTCACGCACCAGGCGGCGGCGAGGCCGAACACCAGGTTGAGCGGCACCGAGACGCCCACGGCGAGCAGGGTCAGCGTGAGGGCCGAGAGGGCATCGGGTTCCAGCAGCGCGTCGAAGAAGGTCCCGAAGCCGAGCTTGAGCGCCTCGCTCAGCACCACGTAGAGCGGCAGCAGGAGGAACACGGCGAACACCAGCCAGGCGGCACCGATCAGCAGGCGGCGGCCGAGGGCGTTGCCGCGGCGGGCGGCGTTGGCGGAGGCGGCCGCGCTCAGGGTTATGGACGACATGGCAGCCTCCTCAGGGGGTTTCGATGCGGCGCTGCAGCAGGTTGAGCGGCAGCAGCAGGGCGAAGGACACCACCAGCATCAGTACGCCGATGCTGGTGGCGCCGGTGTAGTCGTACTGGTCCAGCTTGACCATGATCAGCAGCGGCAGGATCTCGGTCTTGCCCGGCATGTTTCCGGCGATGAAGATCACCGAGCCGTACTCGCCGATACCGCGGGCGAAGGCCAGCGCAAAGCCGGTCAGCCAGGCCGGCAGGAGCGCCGGCAGCAGCACGTGGCGGAAGGTCTGCCAGGGGTTGGCGCCGAGGCAGGCGGCGGCTTCCTCGATCTCGCGGGGGATGTCTTCCAACACCGGCTGCAGGGTGCGCACCACGAAGGGCAGGGTGACGAAGGTCAGCGCCAGGGCGATGCCGAGCGGGGTGTAGGCGAGCTTCAGGCCGAATTCGCCGGCGAGCTGGCCGACCGGCCCGGCCGGCGCGTAGAGCGCGGTCAGGGCGATGCCGGCCACTGCGGTGGGCAGGGCGAACGGCAGGTCGATCATCGCGTCGATGACCTTGCGGCCGGGAAACGGGTAGCGCACCAGCACCCAGGCCAGCAGGGTGCCGATCACCCCGTTGAGCAGCGCCGCGGCGAGGGCGGTGCCGAAGCTGAGCTTGAGCGCAGCCAGCACCCGCGGGGCGGAGATCACTGCCCAGAACTCTCCCCAGCTGAGCTGGGAGGCGTGGACGAACATGGCACCCAGGGGAATCAGCACCAACAGACTGAGATACACCAGGGTGTAGCCCAGCGTCAGCCCGAAGCCGGGTATGACGGGGGATATGCGGCGGGACATTTTTTCTGCCTTGTCAGCTTGATAGGTCTCTAGGCTGAAGCGTCACGAGCGCAGCTCAGACAAGGCGAAGACCGGCGAGGGCAGCGGAGTTTACGGGCTGTAAATGAGCATGCCCGAGCCGGTCTTCAACGCAGTATGAGCAAGCGCAGTAGCTTCAGCGCACCTTGTAGATCTGGTCGAATATTCCACCGTCGTTGAAAAACTTCGGCTGGGCGGTTTTCCAGCCACCGAAATCCTTGTCGATGGTCACCAGCTTGAGGCGGGGGAACTGCTTGGCGAACTCGGCGGCGACCTTCTCGTTGCGCGGCCGGTAGAAGTTCTTCGCGGCGATGCGCTGGCCTTCCTCGCTGTACAGGTAGTTCAGGTAGGCGGTGGCCACCTCGCGGGTACCCTTCTTGTCGACGTTCCTGTCCACCACCGCCACCGGCGGTTCGGCGAGGATCGACAGCGAGGGCACGACGATCTCGAAGTTCTCTCCGCCCTGTTCCTTCAGGGCCAGGAAGGCCTCGTTCTCCCAGGCCAGCAGCACGTCGCCGATGTTGTTGTTGACGAAGGTGATGGTCGAGCCGCGCGCCCCGGTATCCAGCACTGGCACCTGCTTGTAGAGCTGTTCGACGAAGGCCTTGGCCTTCTCCTCGCTGCCGTGCTTCTGCTGCGCCCAGGCCCAGGCGGCGAGGAGGTTCCAGCGTGCGCCGCCGGAGGTCTTCGGGTTCGGGGTGATCACTTCCACGCCCGGCTTGACCAGGTCGTCCCAGTCCTTGATGCCTTTCGGGTTGCCCTTGCGCACCAGGAAGACGATGGTCGAGGTATAGGGCGTGCTGGCCTGCGGCAGGCGGCTCTGCCAGTCCTCGGGAATCAGCTTGCCGAGCCGGTACAGCTCGTCGATGTCGCCGGCCAGGGCCAGGGTCACCACGTCGGCCTTGAGTCCGTCGATCACCGCGCGGGCCTGCTTGCCCGAGCCGCCGTGGGACTGCTGGATGGTCACGGGATCATTGCCCTCGGCCTGCCAGTGCTTGTTGAAGGCGGCGTTGTACTCCTTGTACAGCTCGCGGGTCGGATCGTAGGACACGTTGAGCAGCAGGGTCTGCGCCTGGACGGCGGCGCTCAGGCTCAGGCTCAGGCCGGCCAGCGCGGCGAGGGCGAAACGACGGATGGACATGGATACGACTCCTGAATGTAGCGGGGGATGCTTTCTAGTTGTGGGGGTACGGTCGGCATTGGCGTTCGCTGGTGCAGAGGGCCGGAGCCTCGTCTGTCCAGGGGGCTTGGTGCCCGGTTTCTTCTCGTTCATGCGTACCCTCCGGTTGTCCAGTCGGGTCGTTCGCCCTGGTAAATCAGGGGGTCTTGCTGGCGTTCTGGGCCTGCAGACGGAACTTTTCCTTGCGTTCGATCTGCACGACCTGACCGTTGTGCACGGTGATTTCCACCGCGCCGAAACGCAGGTTCTTCAGGGCGGTGTGGATTTCGCGCAGGATGTTGGCTTCGTCCTGGCCTTCGAGGCTTCTGAGGGTGGCGCTCATGGCTGTGCTCTCCTTGGATGAATGTGCCGGCGAGTCCGCTGGATCGGCGGCGTGGGGCGGATAGTAGGGGGAAACCGAATATTCTTAAAAATACTATTTGGTCATTTTTATATATCTATTAGTTATTTTTGGCTGCTTTGCGGAATAAGAAAAATGAAATAAATAAATAATTTTTTATTCTTTTTTAGTATTTAAAGGGTTGTCCTAGACTGGTCTCCGTTGCCCACACGAGGAGGCCCGCAATGCCCAGCCAGACACTTCGCTACCTGATCCTGCCGGGTTGGCACGGCTCGCCCGACGAGCACTGGCAGAGCTACTGGCAGCGCACGCTACCGAACGCCGTGCGGGTCGAGCAGGCCGACTGGGAGAATCCCGATCCCTTTGGCTGGGTCGCCGCACTGGAGCGCGCAGTCGCCGCCGAGGGCCGTCCGGCGATCCTGATCGCCCACAGCCTCGGCTGCGTCGCCGTGGCGCGCTGGGCCGCCCAGGCCGCGCCGGCCTCGCTGGCGCGAGTACGGGGTGCGCTGCTGGTGGCGCCGGCGGATGTCGAGCGCCCGACCTGTCATGAGGCCCTGCGATGTTTCGCGCCGATCGCCCGCGAGCGCCTGCCGTTTCCCAGCCAACTGGTCGGCTCGGACAACGATCCGGTCGCCAGTCCGACCCGCGCCTTGGAGCTGGCCCGCGACTGGGGCTCGCTGCCGACCATCCTGCCCGGTGCCGGCCATATCAACGTGGACTCCGGACACCACCGCTGGGAGCAGGGCTTCGCCCATCTCTACCGCCTGCAGCGGCAGATCGAACGACTGGAGCGGCGCTGCGTATGACGCCCTCGTGCGCCAGGGAAAACCGGCGCCTGCCGGGGCGCCGCCTCGCCTCACCCGACAATCGCCGATAGCGCCGAGCCTGCCCGAGCTGGCGGCCCGACGAGGAGAACCCGATGAGCCGCCATCTTCCCCCCGGTCAGCCGCTGCTGACCTTCCCCGAGGCCGACAAGAGTCCGCTGAGCATCCGCGCCAAGGCGCTGGTGTTCGTCGATCCGCGTTCGCGAAAGCTGCGCGGCGAGGTGGAGCGTCTCGCCCCGGCCGGCCTGCCGGTGCTGATCCGCGGCGAAAGCGGCACCGGCAAGGAACTGCTGGCCCGGCAGATCCACCGCGAGAGCGGGCGGAGCGGCCTGTTCGTTGCGGTCAGTTGCGGCGCGCTCAGCCCGACCTGGGCCGAGGCCGAGCTGTTCGGCCATGCCGTCGGCGCCTATGTCGGCTCGGCCTGCAGCCGGGCCGGCTGGTTCGGTTCGGCCAACGGCGGCACCCTCTACCTGGACGAGATCGGCGACCTGCCGCAGAACCTGCAAGACAAGCTGCTCACCGCCCTGGAAACCCGCGAGGTGCAGCGCCTCGGCGCGCCCCAGCCGACGCCGGTGGACGTGCGCCTGGTGGCGGCCAGCAGCGTCGACCTGGCCCAGGCGGTGGCCGCCGGCAAGTTCAGCGAACGGCTCTACCGCTACCTCGACGAGGGCCGCCTGGAACTGCCGGCGCTGCGCGAGCGGCCGGGGGATATCCTGCCGCTGGCCGAGTATTTCCTCGGCGTCTATGCCCAGCGCCTGGGACTACCTCTCCCGCAGCTCGGGGCGGACGCCCAGCTCGCTCTGGAGCGCCATCCCTGGCCGGGCAACACCCGCGAGCTGGAGAGCGTCATCCACTTCGCCCTGCTGGTCTGCAGCGGAGACGAAATCCTTCCGGTCCACCTCAACCTGCCGAGCAGCGCCGCGCCGCTGGCGGTCATCGAGGAGCAACTGGCCCGGCTCGACGCCCGGGAGCTGGCGAGCCTGCAGGCGTTGCTGGCCCAGGCGGGCGTCTGACGGCGGGCGGATGAGGGATGCCCCGGTACGCAGGACGCGGCTGGGGCGGGGGATCAGCGAGCGGCGGTCTTCTGCGGCTGCCAGATGGAAACGTCGCGGGCATCGACCTTCTTCGGCAGCAGGCCCTCGGCGAAGAAGGCATCGGCGATCTTCTGCTGCTCGGCCAGGCTCTCCGCCTGCACCGGGCGCACCCGGTAGCTGCGCCGGGCGTTGGCCTGCTCGACGATCGCCGGGTCCAGGTTGCCCCACAGCGGCGCGAGAATCTTCGCGGCTTCCTGGGGATGGGCGCGCAGCCAGTCGCCGGCCTTGACCAGCTCGGCGAACACCACTTCCAGCACCTGCGGGTTTTCCTTGGCGAAACTGCTGCTGGTCAGGTAGTAGCGCTGGTAGGCGGCCAGTTTGTCGCCGTCGGCCAGGGTGCGGGTCGGCAGCTGGCGCTGGGCGCCGCTGAGGAACGGCTCCCAGGTCACCCAGGCGTCCACCTTGCCGTTCTCGAAGGCGGCGCGGCCGTCGGCCGGGGTCAGGTAGGCCGGCTGGATGTCGGAAAACTTCAGGCCGGCCTTGGCCAGCGCGGCGAGCAGCAGGTAGTGGCTGCCGGCGGCCTTGGTCACTACCACCTTCTTGCCCTTGAGATCGGCCAGGCTGCGGATCGGCGAGTCCTTGGCGACCAGGATCGCCTGCGCCGCCGGCGAGGGCGCTTCCTGGGCGAAGTAGGCGAGGCGGGCGCCGGCGGCCTGGGCGAACACCGGCACGGTGTCGGCGACGTCGGCGGAGAGGTCCAGGTTGCCGACGTTGAGCGCCTCCAGCAGCGGCTGGCCGCTGGCGAACTCGTGCCAGCTGAGGCGGATGTCCTGGGCCGCCAGGGCTTTTTCCAGGGTACCGCGGGTCTTCAGCAGGGCGATCAACGTGGAGGATTTCTGGTAGCCGATGCGCAGCTGGGTTTCCGCCTGGGCGGGCAGGACGGCGCACAGCCCCAGGGCCAGGCCGAGGCCGAGCAGGGCGCGGCGGCTGAGGGGGATGAAAGGGGGCATGACAGACCTCTTGGATGGCGCTCCGAGCCTGCGGGGCAGCGGGGCAGCGGGGCAGCGGAGCGGCAGGAACTTCTGGGGGAATGCGGAAGGTCCGGTGGTCCGGTCGATGCAAACTAAATGATCCAAAAAGCCATCTGCAAATATTTTTATGGAATTGGCTTATGCTGGTTGTTTGATGATTTTAAGTTATAACAAAGTAAAAAATAATTCTTTTTAGGGATAAATAATTTCTCTTACATTGCACGCCCAGCCGACAGCGGACTACCGCACCGAGCCCGATTTCGGGGCTCTCCAATCCACCAGCAACCTCCTCGCAGCGTTCGCCGGCCCGAGCCCCAGCCATGCATTTCAAGGATTTCTAATACGCATCTGGAGCATCGAGCATGAACAAGTCGTACCTGGCCCTGGCGGTCGTCCTCGGCGGAGCAGCCCAGCAGGCGGGCGCTGCCGGGTTCTTCGAGGACAGCAAGGCCACCCTGGGGCTGCGCAATCTCTACTTCAACCAGGACAACCGCGACGGCACCGCCGCGCCGTCCATGCAGAAGGAATGGGGCCAGGGCTTCCTCCTCGACTACAAATCCGGCTACACCCCGGGGCCGGTCGGCGTCGGCGTCGACGCCCTCGGTATGTGGGGCGTCCGTCTCGACTCCGGCAAGGGCACCCACTACAACCCGAACAGCACCAACTACAGCGGACAGCTGTTCCCCACCAACGGCGACGGTCGGGCCGTGCACCAATACGGCAGCCTGGGGCCGACCCTCAAGGTCCGCGTCTCCAAGACCGAGGCGCGCGTGGGCACCTTCCTGCCCAAGCTGCCGGTGGTGACCTACAACGACGGTCGCCTGCTGCCGCAGACCTTCGAGGGCGCGCAGTTGACCACCAACGAAATCGACAACCTGACCCTGACCGGCGGCAAGTTCGAGCACGCCAAGGGGCGCAGCTCGACCAACAGCGATAGCCTGTCCATCGCCGGCGCCAACAACGCCCAGACTGGCCAGTTCAGCAACCGGTTCTACTTCGCCGGCGCCGACTACAAGCTCGGCAAGAACCTCCTGCTGCAGTACTACTACGGCACCCTGGACGACTTCTACGAGCAGCACTTCGTCGGCTTGCAGCACGACTGGAAGCTGCCGGTGGGCCTTTTGAAGACCGACCTGCGTTACTTCAACAGCGATTCCGACGGCAAGAACGCCAGCGCCTCCGGGCGTGCCGAGGGCTACCGCAGCAGCGGCTACTGGGCGGCCGGCGACTCGCACCGGGGCGAGGTGGACAACCGGCTGTGGAGCGCCAAGTTCACCTATCTGCTGGAAGCCCACGAGCTGAGCGTCGGCGTGCAGCGACTGTCCGGCAACAGCGACTTCCCGGTGCTCAACCAGGGCGACGGCTACACCTCCTACCTGATCACCGACAGCCAGATCGGCAAGTTCCTGCGCGCCGGCGAGCGCACCTGGCGGGCCAGCTACGCCTACGATTTCGCCAAGCTCGGCGTGCCGGGCCTGAAGGCCTCGGCGATCTACCTGCACGGCGACAACATCGACACCAACGGCAGCGACACCAGCGAATGGGAGCGCGACCTGCGCCTGGACTACGTCGTGCAGGGCGGCCTGTTCAAAGGCGTCGGTTTCTCCTACCGGAATGCCACGCTGCGCAGCGAGGTGGCCTCGCAGCGCAACATCGACGAAAACCGCCTGTACATCACCTACAGCGTGCCGCTGCTCTGACGGCGGCCCGGGCGTATCCGAATACCAAAAGGCTGGGTCATCCACGACCTCTTGGCCGGTCCCGCAAGGGCCGGCCTTTTTTATTCCGACGCTGCGGCTCCCGCTCCCGTTGTCCGGTTCGCGGAGCGGGAGCACCGGTTATTGCCCGTCCGCCGGCCAGATGCGGATGTCGCGGACGTCTAGGGGCTTGGGAATGATCCCGGCGTCCCGGTACAGGTCGGCGATCCGCTGCTGCTCGACCAGCTCGTCGCGGCGCACCGGAACGACCGCATAGCTGCGATGGCCGTTGGCCTGCTCGACGGTTTCCGGCGGCAGGTTGCCCCACAGCGGCGCGAGGATCTGCGCGGCCTCGCGAGGATTGGCCTTGATCCACTGGCCGGTCTTGCGCAACTCGTCGAAGACGATCTCAAGCACCTCTGGGTGCCGTTCGGCGAAGCTGCTGGTGGCCAGGTAGAAGCGGTAATAGGCGGCGACGCCGTCGCGGCCGTCGGCCAGCACCCGCACCTTGCCGCCGCGCTCCTGGGCGGACAGGAAGGGGTCCCAGATCGACAGGGCGTCGACCGTGCCGTTGACGAAGGCCGCCAGGGCATCCGGCCCGTCCAGGTAGTGCGGCTGGATGTCGCCGATGCCGAGGCCGGCCTTCTGGAGCGCCGAGAGCAGCAGGTAGTGGCTGCCCGAGCCCTTGGTCACCGCCACCTTGCGCCCCTTGAGGTCGGCGACGCTCTGGATCGGCGAGTCCTTGGCGACCAGGATCGCCTGGGCCGACGGCGAACTGTCCTCTTTCGCATAGTAAGTCAGCGGCGCATCGGCCGCCTGGGTGAACAGCGCGAAGGCGTCGGCCACGTCGGCGTGCAGGTCGACGCTGCCGGCGTTCAGCGCGCTGAGCAGCCCGGCGGAGAACTCGTGCCACTCGATATCGAAGCCCAGCGGCTTCAGGCGCTCTTCGAGCGCTCCGTTTCGTTTCAGCAGGATCAGCAGCGTCGAGGAGCGCTGGTAGCTGATGTCCAGGGTTTCGGCCTGGGCGGTGCCCAGGCAGAAGCCTGCGGCCAGCAGCAGGCCGCAGAGATGACGCGGGATGGTTTTCATGGGGGAGTCTCGTCTGTCGAACGGCGGCGGGTGCCGCGAGGCGGGGCGACCCGGTTCGGAAGAGCCGGGGCGCGGCCCAGAGAGAGTGCGGTGAGGCTTGCCGGAACGGCCTTGGCTAGCGCCGGCTCAGGCCCCTGGCCAGGCGGTCGCCGCCGTACTGCAGCAGGCAGACCAGGGCGACCAGCACGACGATCACGGTGAGCATGGTCTGGCTGTCGAAGCGCTGGTAGCCGTAGCGGTAGGCCAGGTCGCCGAGGCCGCCGGCGCCGATGGCGCCGGCCATCGCCGAGGCGTTGATCAGCGTCACCAGGGTGATGGTGAAGCCGCCGACCAGCCCCGGACGGGCCTCCGCCAGCAGCACGTGCCAGACGATGTGCCGGCGCCGGCAGCCCATCGCCTGGGCGGCCTCGATCAGCCCGGGGTCGACCTCGCGCAGGCTGACCTCGGCGATCCGCGCGAAGAACGGCGTGGCGGCGATGGTCAGCGGCACCACCGCGGCCCAGACGCCGTAGCTGGTGCCGACCAAGAGGCGGGTGAAGGGGATCAGCGCGACCATCAGGATCAGGAAGGGCACCGAGCGGAACAGGTTGACCAGCCAGCCGACCACCCGGTTCAGCAGGGGCGCCTCGAACAGGCCGCCGCGCGAGCTGGTGACCAGCAGCACCGCCAGCGGGATGCCCAGCAGCAGGGCGAGCAGGGCGGAGGCCCCGACCATCAGCAGGGTGTCGAGCAGGGCCTGCCAGAGGCGATCAAGCAGCGGCGACATAACCCAGCACCTCCACGCCATCGGCCAGTTCCAGCGCCTGCCGGCGCAATGCTTCCGCGGCCAGCGGCGAATCCGTCACGGCCAGCAGCAGATGCCCCAGGGTGCGGCCCTGGATGCGTTCGACGCCACCCTGCAGGAGGGTCACCCGGCCGCCGAAACGCATGCCGAAACCGGCCAGGTCCGGCTCGTGTTCGCTCGCCCCGGTGTAGCGAAGCTCCATGAGCAGGCGGTCGTTGGGCTGCCGGCGGCCGTCCTGCAGCTGCGCCAGCAGGTCCTCGGGCAGTTTCTGTTGCAGCGGCGCCAGCAGCGTGCGGGTGGCCGGGTGGCGGGGTGCGCCGAACACCTGCCAGACCGGCCCCTGTTCCACCAGCTCGCCGCGCTCCAGCACCGCCACGCGGTCGCAGATCTCGCGGATCACCTCCATCTCGTGGGTGATCAGCACGACGGTCAGTTTCAGCCGCCGGTTGATCTCGCGCAGCAGGGCGAGGATCGACTGGGTGGTTTCCGGGTCGAGCGCCGAGGTGGCCTCGTCGCAGAGCAGGATCTCCGGGTCGTGGACCAGCGCGCGGGCGATGCCCACGCGCTGCTTCTGGCCGCCGGAGAGCTGCGCCGGGTAGGCGTCGCGCTTGCCCTCCAGGCCGACCAGGCGCAGCACCTCCTCGACCTTGCGCTGGCGCCGCTCGCGCGGCACCCCGGCGACCCGCAGCGGCAGTTCGACGTTCTCGCCGACGGTCTTCGCGGCGAGCAGGTTGAAATGCTGGAAGATCATGCCGATGCGCCGGCGCAGGGCGACCAGGCGGTCCGTGCCGTAGCCGGCGATGTCCTCGCCGTCGATCAGCACGCGGCCCTCGCTGGGCCGCTCCAGACGGTTGATGGTGCGCAGCAGGGACGACTTGCCGGCGCCGCTGCGGCCGATGATGCCGAAGATCTCGCCGCGGCGGACCGTCAGGTCGATGCCCTGCAGAGCGCGCACCGGGCCCTGGGCGCCGTCGTAGCGCTTGCCGAGGCCGGAAAAGCGCAGGTGGCCGTGCAGCGCATCGTTGCTGGCGGCCCGTGCGGCAGGGGCGGCGACTTCGATGTCCTGGCCGTGCGCGTCGTCGAAGTAGCGGTATTCCGAGGTCAGGCTGCTCATGCTCATTTCTCCCAGCCGGGCACGTAGAGGCCGCCGAGGGCCTTGTCGAGGGCGGCGCGCACCGCGGGCGAGTGCTGGTAGATGTCGATGAAGCGGCGCAGGCGCGGGTCGTCCTTGCCCTGCGGGCGGGTGACGAACTGGATCACGTATTCCGGGTGGTCCAGGCCGTCGAACAGCAGCGCCGAATGCGGATCGACGGCGTTGGACAGGCGGATGTAGAGGGGATAGCCCTGGGCCAGGTCGACGTCGTCGAGGGCGCGCACCAGCTGCACCGCCTCCAGTTCGATGATCTTCAGATGCTTCGGATTGGCGGTGATGTCGGCCAGGGTAGCCTTGTAGCCGACGCCCGGCTTGAGGGTGATCAGCTTGGCCTTCTCCAGCAGTTGCAGGCCGCGTCCGCCGTTGACCGGGTCGTTGGCGATGGCGACCTTGGCGCCCTCGGGCAGCTCGGCGAAGCTCTTGTACTTCTTCGAATAGAGGCCGACGTTGTTCAGCACGCCGGGCGCCACCGGCACCAAGTCGTAGCCGCCTTCCTGCTTGGCGTTCTCCAGGAAGGGGATGTGCTGGAAGTAGTTGGCGTCGATGTCGCCGTGGGCCAGGGTGGTGTTGGGGGTGATCCAGTCGCTGAATTCGACCAGATCGACCTTGAGGCCTTCCTTGGCGGCTTCGGCGGCGGCCACTTCCAGCGGTGGGGCGAAGGCGGCGGTGGTGCCGATCTTCAGGGCGTCGCTGGCGGCTAGGGTCAGGCCGGAGAAGCCGAGCAGGGCGGCGCCGGCGAAGGTCTTGAGCCAGCGGCGGCGGGAGAGGGACGGGAACGGCATGAACGATTTCCTTGTGCGGGATGGGCTGTTGATTCAGGCGCGCAGGGCGCTTTCGGCGGCGCGGGACAGGTCGCGCCAGGCCGCGCCGGGGTGGCTGGCGGGCAGGCGCGGACCGGCGGCGAAGAGTTTTTCCCGCAGGCTGCCGGCGGCGTAGGCGGTCTTGTAGAGGCCGCGGCTCTGCAGCTCGGGCACCACCAGGTCGATGAAGTCGGCGTAGCTTTCCGGGGTCACCGTGCGGGTCAGGTTGAAGCCGTCCAGGTCGGTCTGCTCGATCCAGGTGGCCAGGGCGTCGGCGACCTGCTGCGGCGAGCCGACGATGGTCGGGTAGCGACCGCCCAGAGCGTGCTGCTCCAGCAGCTTGCGCTTGGTCCAGCCGCTGCCGGCGGCGGTGAAGGTCTTGGCCACCGACTCGATGGCGTTGGTCTTCTGGTAGCGGATCGGCTCGTCAAGGCCGTAGGCGGCCAGGTCGATGCCGATCGAGCTGGACAGGTGCGCCAGGCCGGCCTCGGGGCTGGCGTAGCGCAGGTATTCGGCGTGCTTGTCGCGGGCCTCGGCCTCGCTCGGCGCGACGATCACGGTGAGGCCCATGAACAGCTTGACGGCATCCGCCGGGCGGCCGGCGGCGACGGCCTCGGCGCGCACCTGGCGCACCTGCTCGGCGACCGCCTGGGGATGCTGCCCGGTGATGAACACGCCCTCGGCGTGGCGCCCGGCGAAGCGCCGGCCGCGCGCCGAGGTGCCGGCCTGGAACAGCAGCGGGGTGCGCTGCGGCGAGGGCGAGCAGAGGTGGTAGCCCTCGACCCGGTAGAACTCGCCGCGGTGCTCGACCTTGTGCACCCGCGCCGGGTCGGCGTAGCGGCGGCCGGCGCGGTCTTCGAGCACGGCGCCGTCCTCCCAGCTGCCTTCGAAGAGCTTGTAGAGCACTTCCAGGTACTCGTCGGCCTGGTCGTAGCGGCGGTCGTGTTCCACCTGATGCTCCAGGCCCAGGGCGCGGGCGGCGCTTTCCAGGTAGCCGGTGACGATGTTCCAGCCGACTCGCCCGCGGCTCAGGTGGTCGAGGGTCGACAGGCGCCGGGCGAGCAGGTAGGGCGGCTCGTAGCTCAGGCTGGCGGTGACGCCGAAGCCCAGGTGGCGGGTCGCCCCGGCCATCGCCGAGACCAGCAGCAGCGGGTCGTGGACCGGCAGCTGGATGGCCTCGCGCAGGGTCAGCTCGACCGACTGGCGGTAGACGTCGTAGACCCCGGCGATGTCGGCGATGAACAGCCCGTCGAACAGCCCGCGCTCGAGCAGCCGGGCCAGCTCGGTCCAGTACTCCAGGGTGTTGAACTCGGTCGAGCGGTCGCGCGGGTTGGTCCACAGGCCGTGGTTGATGTGGCCCACGCTGTTCATGTTGAAGGCGTTGAGCAGGATCTGTTTGCGGCTCATCAAATGGTCCCCCGGCGCGGCGGCAGGGCGTCGTTCAGGTAGTAGTTGCCCACCGCGTGGTACTTCCAGCGCACCGGATCGTGGAGGGTGTGGGTGCGCGCGTTGCGCCAGTGGCGGTCGAGGTTGTGCTCGGCCAGGGTGGCGCGGCTGCCGCCGAGTTCGAGCAGGCGGTTGGCGGCGTCCAGGGCGACCTCGGTGGTGAGCGCGCGGGCGATCGAGGCCGCCGCGACGCTTTCCGCATCCGGTGCGGCCTGGGCGCGGTCGACGAATTCGCCGGCGCGTTCGAGCAGCGCCTCGGCGCTGTGCAGGTGGCTGGTCAGCCGGCCGAGGGTCTGCAGGGCCAGCGGGTCCTCGGCGGCGCGGCTCACCCCGGCATCGATCCATGGCCGGGCGTGGCGGCCGACGAAGCTCAGGGCGTCCTCCCAGGCGGCGCGGGCGATCCCGGCGTCGATGGCGGCATGCAGCAGCTGGGCGAGCGGGCCGACGGTGGTCGGTCGGGCGAAGGCGCTCTGGAAGGGCACCACGTCCTCGGCGGCGACCGGCACGCCGTCGAAGTTCACCGTGCCGCTGGCCGAGGTGCGCTGGCCGAAGCCGTCCCAGTCGTCGACGATCTCCAGCCCCGGCGCGCGGCGGTCGACGAAGGCCAGTTGCTGGACGCCGTCGTCGTCGATTGCCAGGGTCGGCACGCGCTGGGCGTAGAGCGCGCCGGTGGCATA
The DNA here is from genome assembly GCF_900110885.1 of Azotobacter beijerinckii. Lineage (GTDB taxonomy): Bacteria > Pseudomonadota > Gammaproteobacteria > Pseudomonadales > Pseudomonadaceae > Azotobacter > Azotobacter beijerinckii. The sequence goes on from NZ_FOFJ01000055.1 coordinate 19,108, forward strand.
GAACTTGCGCCCGTGGATGCGGTAGCCGTCGCCTTCGCGGCGCAGCCGGGTACTGCGTTCCTGGGCGGTGCGCGTGCCGATCTCGGCCAGCGCGTTGCCGAAGCGCGCGCCGGCCAGCACCTCGCCATAGAGGCGGCGGCGCTGCTCGGGGCTGCCGTTCACCCGCAGCACCTCCAGGGCGTAGAAGTGATTCTGCGGGATATGGCCGAGGGAGGCGTCGGCGCGGGCGATGCGCGCGATCACCTGGGCCAGGGTGACGTTCGACACCCCGGCGCCGCCGTAGGCACGGGGCACGGTGATGGCGCCGAGGCCGGCGCGGGAGAACAGCTCCAGCTCCTCTTCGGGCAGGCGCCGTTCGCGGTCGCGCAGGGAGGACTCGCGGACGAACCGGGCGGCCAGCTCGTCGGCGACCTGCAGGGCCTGGGCGTCGTTTTCGATCAGCGCGGCGTGGCCGCGCGGGAAACCTTGGTGGACGGACATGGCGACCTCAGATCCAGGAGTGGCGCGCCGGCTTGGCGCCGTTCAGGTGGTAGTTGCCGATCGCGTGGTACTTCCAGCGCACCGGGTCGTGCAGGGTGTGGGTGCGGGCGTTGCGCCAGTGGCGGTCGAGGTTGAACTCGGCCAGGGTGGCGCGGCTGCCGGCCAGCTCCAGGAGCTTCTCGCCGGCCAGCACCTTGGCTTCGGCCACGGCGATCGAGGCGCGGGCGGCGGACTCGGCATCGACCGGCGCGGCGTTGACCTGGTCGAGCACCCGGCCGGCGCGGCGCAGCAACGCTTCGGCGGCATGCAGGTCGATCTGCAGGCGGCCGATATCGGCGATCACGTAGGGGTCGTCCGCCGCGCGCTCGACGTTGGCGTCGATCCACGGCCGGGCGCGCTGGCGCACGAAGGCGATGGCGTCGTCCAGCGCGGCGCGGGCGATGCCGGCGTCGATGGCGGCCTGGATCAGTTGCGAGGCGGCGCCCTGGATATTCGGTTTTTCCGCCAGGCGCCAGACGTCCACCAGGTTCTCCGCGGCCACCGGCACCCGGTCGAGCAGTACCGTGCCGCTGGCGGTGGTGCGCTGGCCGAAGCCCGACCAGTCGTTGAGGATGCGCAGCCCCGGCGCGCCGCGGGGGATCAGCGCCATCACCAGGCGACCCTTGTCGTCGATGGCCTTGGCGGTGATCCAGTGGGCGAACAGCGCGCCGGTGGAATAGAACTTCTCGCCGCTCAGCCGGTAGCCGTCGCCGTCGCGGACGATCCGCGCCTGGACGTCGAGGGTATGCCGGGTGCCGCGTTCCGGCCCGGAGTTGGCGATCCGCTCGCCACGCAGCACGGCCGTGTAGAAGCGCTCCTTCTGCGCGCGGCTGCCGCTGCCCTCGAGCAGGCCGAGGATGCCGAACTGGTTCTGCGGGATCTGCCCGACCGAGGGGTCGGCGGCGGAGACCAGCCGGAACACCTCGGCGACGGTGACGAAGGACAGCCCCGGCCCGCCGTAGGCGCGGGGAATGCCGATGCCGCCCAGGCCGCTGGCGCTGAACAGGTCGACTTCGTCCCAGGGCAGCTGGCGCAGGCGGTCGCGCTGGGCGGCGCCGGCCAGCGCCTGGCGCGCCACGGCGCGGGCCGCTTCGAGGGCTTCGCCGTCGCTGCGCAACAGGCGGGCGGGGGTGAGTGGGGGGCGGCTGTCCAGGTCGCTGGACGTGGCCTCGGGCTCCGGATAATCGGCGCCTTGGGGTTGGGAAAGTAACGGACTGGTCATGCCTCACCTCGTCTTCAGGGGAAACGCCGCACGGGGCCCCGGAAGAGGAGGCACAGGAGATCGGCGCTGGAAAGCGATGCTCCGGTGGTCCGGTATTTATATCTTGATTGTAGAAATTAAAAAAATTAAATAGCGATTTGGAATATATAAATAGGCATCTGGCAGGACGCAGGTTCGAGTCTTGCCCGTAGGAGCCCGCTTGCTGGCGATGCCTTTTTTGCAGCTACGGATCGCCAGCAAGCGGGCTCCTGCCGGAAGCTGGGAGCGCCGGACCCGGGCTGGCGCCGTCGTGAATTGACATATCCTTGTAAATCAAAAAGTTGGCTGCTTCCTGTGGGGCACGCAGCTGGCAGCCTGGTTATCGGGAAGCCAGGCACACCCCCTCCTTAAGCATAAGAAGGCGCTTCTTTTCTTGATCCATGTCAGGGGTGTGGGTATTTTCTGCGTCAACGAAGACGAAGTCCTGCCAAAAGCACCGCACTGCGTCCCGATTGACCGATTTGACCCAGATCGATGGAATGTTTCCTCGAAGGACCTGCCATGAAAAAGCTCGGCACTCTGACCCTGACCCTCGTCTTGCTGGCCGCCGCTAGCGCAAATGCCGCCGAAACTGCCGAGGAAACCAAGGATCAAGTCGCCGGTGGCATGACCGGCATGATGATCGGTGCCGTTGGCGGCCCGATCGGTGCCCTGTTCGGCCCGATTGGTGCCATGTTTGGCGGCGAGTCCCGGGGGGAAAAGGTGATTCGCTCGCCGAACCGCGAATTCGCCGTCGGCGACAAGGTCGAGACCCGGGGCAGCCGGATGTACGATGCCGCTGCTTTGAGCGAGAACCGCACCGGCGGCAGCGACCGCGACTGATCTGCCCTAAAGCACGGCGTTTTCCGGCCCGGCCTTGGCGCCGGGCCTTGTTTTGTCGACCCGCGGTTCTCATCGCTATCCGGTTCGGCTACCGGATCGGCCAAGAAACTGCTGGCCGGCGGCGTAGGCCGAGCGCTACTGCTTGGCGACGGCGGACTCCCGGTCGACCAGTTCCGCAAATGTCTTCTGGATGCTGGCGTAGGCGGCGGCGCTGTCCTGCGGCGACTTGTAGGTCCAGGCCATGCCGAGCGTTTCGATCTCTTTCCGGTAGGCCGGGTCCGAGGTCACCTCGCGGGCGACCTCCGCCCACTGCTCCACGATCTCGTCGGGGGTGTCCTGGTTGAAGAACAGGGACCACAGATAGGGCGGAAAGGTGAAATCGACCCCCTGTTCCTTGTAGGTCGGCACCTCCGGTGCGTTGGGCGCCCGCTTGCCGGTCGGCTCGCCGAGCAGCACGAAGTCGCCCGACCCGAGGTAGTCCTCGGTGCCCGAATAGACCCTGGCCATCACGTCGACGGTGCCGCCGATCAGCGCGGCGAGCTTGGCGGCGTCCCCTCCGGTATCCATCAGCCTGAACGTCACGCCCTGTTCCTTCTGCAGCTTCAGGAACATGAAGTGGCTGAGGGTGCCGTACTCGGCGGTGGCCTTGAGCTTGCCCGGTTCGGCCCTGGCCCTGGCGAGCAGATCGCGGATCGACTTGATTCCCGACTTGCCGGACACATACAGCCCCAGGGTGGCGTCTTCGACGACGGCGGGGCCGACCTTGAAGCCGTCGTAGGAGTAGGGGGCCACCTTGGTCAGGTAGTTGGCGATGAGGCCCTGGTGGGTATAGAGCACCTGGTAGCCGTTGGATT
>NZ_FOFJ01000075.1 GCF_900110885.1 Azotobacter beijerinckii
CCGTATATGGACTCCCCCCGGTTTGCCAGTGAAACGCTGTGTCGACGACCTTGGTACGACTGCTTCCGTATATCCGGCTTTCGAGGGGGCTCTGTTTGCCCCGAGCCATGATGAATATCCGCTCATGTGCGCCTGATCGCCCTAGCGGCCTTGGTGAGCAGAGGGTCTGGGGTACAAGCAGGTTTCACACATGCCGGTTCGCCCGGTTCGTCATCGCTGCATGTCACTGTGCAATCGTGGTGGATCTACCGCTCAACGTCTCCCAGGCTTTACAGCCCGGGGGCCTCAGCTAGGCCGATAACCCTCGCCCCGGCTGAGGATCGCCCAGACGATCCGGGCGTTCTTGTTCGCCAGGGCCACCGTGGCGATGTTCGGGTTGCGCCGGCACACCAGCTGCCGAAGCCACTGGCTGCGTCGATCCGCCTTGTCCTGGCAGTGCCTGAACACCGCTCGGGCGCCGTGAATCAACAGGGTCCGCAAATAGGTATCGCCTCGTTTGTTGATCGAGCCCAGGCGCTCCTTGCCGCCGCTGGAGTGTTGGCGAGGAACCAACCCCAGCCAGGCAGCGAACTGCCGGGCGCTGCGGAACTGTCGGGCATCGCCCACGGCCGACACCAGGGCGGTGGCCGTGATCGGACCGATACCCTCGACCTGCATCAGGCGCCCCACGCGCTCGTCCTCGCGGGCCTGGCGCCGGATCATGTCGTCGAGACGGGACAGCCGCGCGTCATGCTCGTCCAACTCGCCACGCAACTCCGCCAGCAGCTCGCGCATCTGCCCAGGCAGGCCGTTCTGCGCATCCAGGGCCGTCTGCGCCAGTCGGCGGGTAGCCGCAATGCCGTGCCGGCTTTCGACCAGGCCAAACTCGCCCAGCAGTCCGCGAATCTCGTTGACCAGCGCCGTCCGCGCCCGGATCAGGCGGCTCCTGATCCGGTGCAGCGCCTGGCCGGCCTGCTGCTCGGCGCTCTTCACCTCGACGTAGCGCATGCTCGGTCGACTGGCTGCCTCGCAGATCGCCTCGGCGTCATTGGCGTCGTTCTTGCCGCTCTTGACGTAGGGCTTGACGAACTGCGGTGCGATCAGACGCGCCTCGTGCCCGAGGGTCCGCAGTTCCCGCGCCCAGTAATGGGCACTGCCACAGGCCTCCATCGCCACCGTGCAGGGCTCGAGTCGACGAAAGAAGTCCAGCATTTGCGAGCGTTTGAGCTGCTTGCGGCAGACCGCCTGTTCGTGGCTGTCGACGCCATGAAGCTGGAACACCTGCTTTGCCAAATCGACGCCTATCCGCTTGAGTTTCATGGGGACTCCCTCCTTCTGATGACTGCTGTTTCCAGCAACTTCAGTCTGGCGCGTTGACGCCGTAGGAGGGGGGAGTCCATTTCATTGCCCTACGGCCCCCCGCCGAAATCTGCGACAATCGCGGCCTTTCCGCGAATCGCCAACGGCTGTCCATGACCGACGCAACGCCCGCCCTCGACCTCCTCTCGAACAACCTCGACCACGCCCTGATCGGCGACCGCCACCGCCTGCGGCGCCAGCTCCACGAGCTGCGCAAGAAGCCCGACGAGGCGAAGCTGGCGCAGTGGCTGGAGCGCTTCCAGGCCTCCTGTGCGCGGGTCGAGGCGCGTCGGGCCAGCGTGCCGGTGCTGCGCTACGACGACAGCCTGCCGATTGCCGCCAAGCGCGACGAGATCAAGGCGGCGCTGGAAAGGCACCAGGTACTGGTGATCGCCGGCGAGACCGGCTCGGGCAAGACCACCCAGCTGCCGAAGATCTGCCTGGAGATCGGCCGCGGCGTACACGGGCTGATCGGCCACACCCAGCCCCGGCGTCTCGCCGCGCGCAGCGTGGCCACCCGGGTCGCCGAGGAGATCGGTTCGCCCTTGGGCGAGCTGGTCGGCTACCAGGTGCGCTTTGAGGACCAGTCCAACGAGCGCAGCCTGATCAAGCTGATGACCGACGGCATCCTGCTCGCCGAGACCCAGCACGACCGCTACCTCGAGCGCTACGACACGATCATCGTCGACGAGGCCCACGAGCGCAGCCTGAACATCGATTTCCTGCTCGGCTACCTGAAGACCCTGCTGCCGCGCCGGCCCGACCTGAAGGTCATCATCACCTCGGCGACCATCGACCTGGAGCGCTTCTCGAAGCACTTCGGCGATGCGCCGATCGTCGAGGTGTCCGGGCGCACCTACCCGGTGGACACCTGGTACCGCCCGCTGGCCGCGGAGACCGACGAGGAGGGCAACCGGGTCGAGGAGGACCTGTCCGTCGACCAGGGCATCCTCGCCGCCCTCGACGAGATCGCCGCCTTCGAGCGCAGCGAGGGCAAGCGCCCCGGCGACGTGCTGGTGTTCCTCCCTGGCGAGCGGGAGATCCGCGACTGTGCCGAGGTGCTGCGCAAGGCCAACCTGAAACACACCGAAGTCCTGCCGCTCTACGCCCGCCTGACCCCGGCCGAGCAGCAGAAGATCTTCCGCCCGGCGGCCGGCCGCAAGATCGTGCTGGCCACCAACGTCGCCGAGACCTCGCTCACCGTGCCGGGCATCCGCTACGTGATCGACAGCGGTACCGCGCGGATCAGCCGCTACAGCTACCGCGCCAAGGTCCAGCGCCTGCCCATCGAGGCCGTCTCCCAGGCCAGCGCCAACCAGCGCAAGGGCCGCTGCGGGCGGGTCGAGCCGGGCATCTGCGTGCGCCTCTACAGCGAGGAGGATTTCCTCGCCCGCCCGGAGTTCACCGACCCCGAGATCCTGCGCACCAACCTCGCCGCGGTGATCCTGCAGATGCTCCACCTGCGCCTGGGCGGCATCGAGGACTTTCCCTTCATCGAGCCGCCGGACGGCAAGGCGATCAGCGACGGCTTCAACCTGCTGCAGGAGCTCTCGGCGGTCAGCCACGAGGGCCAGCTCACTCCGCTCGGCCGCCAGCTGGCGCGCCTGCCGGTGGACCCGCGCCTCGGTCGCATGCTGCTGGAGGCCGCCCGGCAGGGCAGCCTGGAGGAAGTGCTGATCGTCGCCAGCGCGCTCTCGGTGCAAGACGTGCGCGAACGCCCGATCGAACGCCAGCAGGCCGCCGACCAGGCCCACGCCCAGTGGAAGGACCCGGACTCCGACTTCGCCGCGCTGATCAACCTCTGGCGCGGCTTCGAGGAGCAGCGCCAGGCCTTGGGCGCCAACGCCCTGCGCAGCTGGTGCCGGAAGAGTTTCCTGAATTACCTGCGCCTGCGCGAATGGCGCGATGCCCACCGCCAGCTCACCCTGATCTGCCGCGAACTCCAGCTGCCCTTCGGAAGCCGCAGGGGGGAAGACTCGCACCGCGATCTTCCCGCGGCCCCGCCGAAGAAGCACGCCGAAGCCAGCGAAGCCGCCCAACAGGCCCGCGACTACGCCGCCGTGCACAAGGCGATCCTCTCCGGCCTGCTCAGCCAGGTCGGCCAGAAGACCGAGGAGGGCGACTACCTCGGCGCCCGCCAGCGGCGTTTCTGGATTCACCCTTCCAGCGTGATCGGCCGCAAGAAGCCGGTCTGGACGATGGCCGCCGAGCTGGTCGAGACCACCAAGCTGTTCGCCCGCATGGTGGCGAAGATCGACCCCGACTGGATCGAGCCGCTGGCCGCTCATCTGGTCAAGAAGAACTACTTCGAGCCGCACTGGGAGAAGAAGCGCGGCCAGGTCGTCGCCTACGAGCAGGTCACCCTCTACGGGCTGATCGTGGTCGGCCGCCGCCCGGTGCACTACGGCCCCATCGACCCGCCGGTGGCCCGCGAGCTGTTCATCCGCGAAGGCCTGGTGCGCGGCGAGATCGCCAGCCGCGCCAAATGCCTGACCGCCAACTGCGAGCTGCTGGAGCTGCTCGACGAGTTGGAGGCCAAGGCGCGCCGGCGCGACATCCTCGCCGACGAGGAAACCCTGTTCGCCTACTACGAGGCGCGCCTGCCGGCGGACATCTACCAGACCGCCAGCTTCGACAGCTGGTACAAGCGCGAGAGCGCCAAGGACCCGCAGCTGCTGATCATGCGCGAGGAGGACGTGCTGGCCCGCGAGGCCAGCGAAGTCACCGCCGCGCAATACCCGGACAGCCTGCGCCTCGGCGAGCTGCAGCTGCCCTTGACCTACCACTTCGAGCCCGGCCATCCGCGCGACGGCGTGACCGTCCGAGTGCCGGCGCCGCTGTTGCCGCAACTCCCCGCCGAACGCCTCGACTGGCTGGTGCCGGGCCTGCTGGAAGCCAAGTGTGTGGCTCTGGTGCGCAACCTGCCCAAGGCGATCCGCAAGAACTTCGTGCCGGTGCCGGACTTCGTCAAGGCGGCGCTGGCCAAGTTGGTCTTCGCCGAAGGCGCCTTGCCCGAGGTGCTGGGCCGCGAGCTGACGCGCATGACCGGCGCCCGGGTGCCCGAGGAGGCCTGGGTCGAGGCCGCTACCCAGCTCGAAAGCCATCTGAAGATGAACCTCGAGGTGGTCGATGCGCGCGGCAAGTTCCTCGGCGAAGGCCGCGATCTCGCCGCGCTGACCGCCCGCTTCGCCGAAGCCAGCCAGGCCGCCCTGGCCATCCCGCAGCAGGCCCGGGAGCAGCAGCCGGTGCAGGCCAAGGCCTTCGCCCCGGTGGCGGAAAAGACCCAGCAGAAGATCGCCGGCCTGTCCATGACGGTGTTCCCGGCGCTGGTGGAAGAGGGCGGCGCGGTGAAGGAAAACCGCTTTTCCACCCAGGCCGAGGCCGACTTCCAGCACCGCCGCGCCCTGCAGCGCCTGCTCCTGCAGCAGCTCGCCGAGCCGGCCAAGCAACTGCGCGGCAAGCTGCCGGGCCTTACCGAACTCAGCCTGCTGTATCGCGACATGGGCAAGCCGGACGCTCTGATCGAGGAGATCCTGCTGGCCAGCCTCGACGCCTGCATCCTCGACGGCGAGCCCCAGCTGCCCCGCGACGGCGCCGCGCTGGCCACGCTGGCCGAACAGAAGCGCGGCGCCTGGGCCGAGCAGGCCGGGCGTCTGGCAAAGCTGGTGCTGGAAATCCTCAAGCTCCGCCACGACCTGCAGAAACGCTTCAAGGGCCGCATCGACCTGGCCCAGGCCGTCGCCCTCAATGACATCAAGGCCCAGCTCGTCCAACTGATCCAGCCCGGCTTCGTCCGTGACACCCCGGCCGAATGGCTGCGCGAATACCCCCGCTACCTCAAGGCCATCGAGCAGCGCCTCGACAAGGTCGGCAGCCAGCTGCAGCGCGACCGCGTCTGGACCGGCGAACTGGCCGGCTACTGGGAACAGTACCGGGCCCGCGCCGCCAAGCACGCCCAGGAAGGCAAGCGCGACCCCAACCTGACCCTGTACCGCTGGATGCTGGAGGAATACCGGGTATCGCTGTTCGCGCAGCAGCTGGGGACGAAGATGGCGGTGTCGGACAAGCGGTTGAGCAAGCAGTGGGCGGCGGTGGAAGGTTGACGAAGCGACGGGGTCGGTGGGGCTGCGGATTTTCCCCGTCGCTCCGTCCCGCTACCCGATCAGCCGCGCAGACACTTATCGACGAACTCCGAGCGAATACTTCGATCGAGTTGTACGACGGTCGCTGGCTGGCAGTTCTCACGGTTGGCTTCCGGCATGGTCGGCTTGCAGCCGACGAGCATGGCCGCCATGGCGGCGGTCCAGGTGATGGTCAGGAAGTACTTCATTAGGCGTTTGTTCCCTTTACTGCGATATGTACCCGAACGAGCCGGTTGGCCAGGCCCTCGCGTCCCGGGCCTCGGAGGCGTCGATGAACCGCCACATGGGCTGTCCGCGCCGGAGGCGTTTCCCTTCGGCCGGGCTACGCGATGGGCGAGAGGGTGGAAAGGATATCAGCGATATATCCGGGAGGCTGCTTCAATCACTGACCGGCTCCCTGGGACTTGCGAACGTCTCCAGCAGGCCATGCACGGCCCCGATCGCAGCACCCGGATTGGCCGGGACGGGTAGCCGTTAAGCTAGAATTAATACTGGGGGCTTATGGTCGGCCACCGTATCGAAGCCATTGCTTTGCGGTGGGCAATTGTCCGCAGGTGCATCGACGAAGGGGCGGATGGGCCACGAATCTGTCCTTTCGCTTCCGGAGCCGACGGTCGAGATTGCCGCCTACGGACTGAATGCTTGTGGAAACGGAATGCGGAACTCAACGAAAAAGAACCTGTCGCTCGTATTGCTTATCTTGGTGTTGATAGGAAATGGCGTCTTTGCGTTCGATTCGAAGAGGCTGGCCCATGCCATCAGTCATGGTCAGTCGCTGTCTCCGTCGTTGCTCGATCACAACGCGTCTTTCCCGTTCGCCGCCCAGGGCGAGCGGAAGGCCCGGCCCTTGAGTGCCATCGAGCACCAACTGCTGCATGCCGCAGAGCATATCCAGACCTTCGTTGCCAACCGGGATTTCGATGATCTGGCCGACGTGCCGGCTCGGATCGTTCCCAGCGGTCGTTCCTCGCTCGCCCTGCCTCAAGCCGAGGCCGAGCTTCCCTTTCGTCCTCCCCGGCTCCTTCCGTCGCTCTGAGTCCGCGTAGCGGCGCGGACTCCACCCGGATTTTTCTTTTTCGCGACCGACGATTCGAGAAGGCTGCGCCTGTCTTGCCGACAGCCGTCGCCAGGGATTTTTATGAATAAGTTGAGTGTTCGTTTCCAGCGCCTCGCCTGTGCCGTGGCGGTGGGCTATAGCATGTCGGCCATGGCCGGTGGGCAGGCGACAAAGATCGATGTTCCCGATGCTCAGGTCGAGGCCTTGGGAATCAAGACGTCGCCGCTTCAGCGTCGCGGCGACTCCGTCAGGGCGAGTTTCCCGGCACAGGTTGTCGTTCCGGCCGGGGCGGAGCACGTTGTGAGTTCGCCGGTGGCTGGCTTGGTGACTCAAGTGCTGGTTCAGCAGTTCCAGGCCGTGCCGGCGGGGATGCCCCTCTTGCGTATCGCCAGCGCAGAACTCGGTCAGTTGCAGTTGCAGTTACTGCAGGCCTCGTCGCAGGCCACGCTTGCACGGCAAGCCGTACAGCGCGAACAGCAGCTGTTCAAAGAAGGAATCATTCCGCAACGTCGCGTGCAGGAGGCTCTGGCTGCGCAGAGAGAAGCCAATGCGGCGCTTGTCCAGGCCAAGGCGGCCCTGCGCCTTGGCGGCATGCCTTCTGCGACCATCGAAAACGTCATGGCCTCGGGCCAGCCACAAGATAGCATCACGCTTGCCGCCACTCAGGCAGGCGTGGTCTCGCTCATCGAGGCGAAGCCCGGTCAGCGGGTGGATGTGTCGGCCGCCTTGCTGCATATCACCCAAACCGATTCCCTTTGGCTCGAGATCCAGCTGCCCGCTTCCGAAAGCATGAACTGGCCGGTGGGAACCAGCGTCGAAGTTCCCGGCAGGGCGCTCAAGGCAAGCGTTGTGAGTGTCAGTCCGACCGTCGCCTCCAGCAGTCAGACGATGATGCTGCGGGCAGCGCTGGAGGGCGGTCCCGGCTCACTGCGTCCCGGGGAGCTGGTAACCGTCGAACTGCCTGTCGGCGTAGGCCAAAGCGGTTGGGATGTGCCGCTTTCCGCAATGGCTTACGACGACAAGCAGGCCTATGTATTCGTTCGCACGCCGGGCGGCTTCGACGCCAGGCCGGTAAGCGTCGTGGCCAGCGCCGGCCAGTCGGTGCGCGTGCAAGGCGTGCTCGAAGCCGGCGAGCAGGTCGCTGTTCGCGGAACGGTGGCGCTGAAAGGCGCCTTGCTGGACAAGAAGGGAGAACAGTGATGCTTTCCCGACTGGTGCAGTTTTCCCTGGCGCAGCGCCTGTTCGTTCTTTTGGCGACCTTGATCGTCGCGGGAGCGGGCTGGTATGCCTACCTGAAGTTGCCGATCGATGCGTTTCCCGACGTATCCAGCACCCAGGTCAAGATCATCATGAAGGCCCCCGGCATGACCCCGGAGGAGGTCGAAAGCCGCATCGCGGTGCCGATCGAGGTGGAGATGCTCGGCATCCCGAGGACCACCATCCTGCGTACGGTCACGAAATACGGCCTTGTCGACGTGACCATCAATTTCGAGGATGGCACCGATATCTACTGGGCGCGTCAGCAGGTCGGCGAGCGTCTGAGCGGTCTGGCGAGCAGTCTGCCGACGGGCATAGACGGGGGGATGGCGCCGATCACGACGCCGCTCGGGGAGATGTTCATGTTCACTGTCGACAGTGACGAGCTTTCCCTGGCGGAGCGGCGCAGCCTGCTCGACTGGGTGATTCGTCCGGCGCTGCGAACCGTGCCCGGTGTCGCGGAAGTCAATGCCCTGGGGGGTGTCGTCCGGGCCTACGAAGTCGTGCCGAACGCGCCGAAGATGGCGTCCAGCGGCGTGACGATGGCGCAGATCAAGGAGGCAATCAACGCCAACAATCGCAACGATGGCGCCGGCCGCCTCGGCGAAGGCGGCGAAGTCTTGCTGGTGCGTAGCGAAGGCAGCATCACCAGCCTGGAGGAACTGCGCGCGATCGTCGTGACGACGGCGGGCGTACCCGTGCGTATTGGCGATCTGGCCGAGGTCAAGGTCGGTTCGGTGACGCGCAACGGCGTGGTGACGCAAAGCGGTCGGGGCGAAGCGGTCGAAGGGCTGGTATTGGGCCTGGCTGGTGCGAACGCCCAGCAAGTGGTCGAAGGCGTTCGCAAGAAGCTGGACGAGCTGCAGTCTTCCCTTCCCGAGCGTGTGCGCATCGAAAGCTTTTACAACCGCGCCTCGCTGGTTACCAAGGCCGTGGGCACCGTCTCCTCCGCGTTGATGGAGGCGACCATTCTGGTGCTGATCCTGCTGGGCCTGTTCCTGGGCGATGTGCGCGCGGCATTGACGGTCGCCCTGGTGCTGCCCCTGGCGGCCTTGATCACCTTCATTCTGATGCACAGCTTCGGGATGTCGGCGAATCTCATGAGCCTCGGAGGGCTGGCCATCGCCATCGGCATGCTGGTGGACGCCGCGGTGGTGGTCGTCGAGAACATCGTACAGCGCTTGGCAACCGACCCTACGGCCGGCAAGCTGCCCAGGCTGCACACGATTTATCGCGCCGTGCGGGAGGTCTCGGTACCGGTCCTGTCCGGGACGCTGATCATCGTCACGGTGTTTCTGCCGCTGATCACCCTGCAGGGGCTGGAGGGCAAATTCTTCGTTCCGGTGGCGCTCACCATCGTCTTTGCGCTGCTCGGCTCCCTGATCCTTTCGCTGACCGTTATCCCCGTACTGGCATCCTATTTATTGGGCAATGTCCATCACGGCGAGCCCTGGCTGCCGCGCAAGCTGCTGGCGCTCTACGAGCCAGCCATCGAGTGGGGGCTGCGCCAGCCACGTATCGTGGCGATGGTGGCCGTTGCCATGCTGGTGGTTGCCGGTCTGCTCTATACCCAGGTCGGCAAGACGTTCATGCCCACGATGGACGAGGGGGACCTGATCGTCGGCATCGAGAAATTGCCCTCCATCGGTCTCGAAGAAAGCGCCGCGCTCGATCTGAAGATTCAACAAGCCATCATGCAGGCCATTCCGGAAGTGACGGGCGTCGTTGCCCGTGTGGGCTCCGACGAGATCGGTCTCGATCCGATGGGGCTCAATCAGACCGACACCTTTCTGCTGCTGAAGCCGCAGGACGAGTGGCGCATGCACGGCAAGGAGGCGCTGATGGAGGAGCTTCGCAAGGTGCTCGATCCCATGCCGGGCATCAGTTACAGCTTTACCCAGCCGATCGAAATGCGGGTGTCGGAAATGGTCATCGGCGTGCGGGGGGATCTGGCGATCAAGATTTACGGCCCGGACCTGGCCAAACTCAATGACCTTGCCGGCCAGGTCGAGGCGGTACTCAAGACGATTCCTGGCAATCGGGATGTCTATACGGTTCAGAACGACGGTATGCAGTACCTGCGCGTGGCGGTGGACCGTCTCCAGGCCGGTCGGCTCGGGCTGAGCGTGGAGGAGGTTCAGGACGCGTTGCGCACGCAAATCGAGGGGCAGCGGGCCGGTGCCGTAATCGAGGGCAACCAGCGCACCCCGATCATCCTGCGTGGCAGCGAATCGATTCGCTTGTCCCCGGCCGAATTCGCCGCCACACGCATTACGACCCGGGATGGCCATACGGTGCCGATCTCCACCCTCGCGAAACTGGAGCGTGCCGGGGGGCCCGTCAAGATCGAGCGGGAAATGGGCAGCCGTTACAGCGTGGTCGTCGCCAATGTCAGTGGCCGCGACCTGGTGGGATTCGTGGAGGAGGCGAAGGCTCAGGTCGCGCAGAAGGTCGATCTGCCCACCGGTTATCGGGTTACCTGGGGTGGGCAGTTCGAGAACCAGCAGCGCGCCGCTGCGCGGTTGGCCGTCGTCGTGCCGATCGCCCTCGGGCTGGTCTTCGTGTTGCTGTTTTCGACCTTTCGCTCGGTCCGCCAGGCGCTGCTGATCCTGAGCAATATTCCATTCGCCTTGGTCGGGGGCATCGTCGCCCTATGGCTCACCGGCGAATACCTGTCCGTTCCGGCGTCCGTCGGCTTCATCGCCCTGCTGGGGATTGCCGTTCTCAACGGCGTGGTGCTGGTCAGTTACTTCAATCAGCTCCAGAGCGAGGGTATGAGCCTGAGCGAAGTCGTCGTGCAGGGAGCGAAGCGTCGGCTGCGGCCGGTGCTGATGACGGCCTCGATCACTGCATTCGGGCTGGTTCCCTTGCTGTTCTCGTCGGGGCCCGGGTCGGAGATTCAACGCCCTCTCGCCATTGTGGTGATTGGCGGCCTCATTACCGCAACCGCATTGACGCTGATGCTGCTCCCCATTCTGTATCTGCATTTCGCGTTTCCGAAAAAGTCGGAGGCATCCCATGTCTGAACTTTGCCTGACGCTGCTGTGCCTGCCAGCGATTGAAGAAAAACTGCTCGACGCGCTGTTGATGTCCGATGTGAAGGTATTTACGAGCACGCCGACCGCCGAGCATGGTCTCGATCAGAGAAACCTGGACCCGATGGAGCAGGTGCTCGGTCGTGCCCGCGCCACACAGGTACAGGCGATCATTGCCGCGGCCGATAAGGAGCCGTTGCTCGAAGCCCTCCGCCGGCAGTTTTCCGGAACGGGCCTGCGCTATTGGGTGACGCCCGTCATCGAGGCAGGAGAGATCGAATGAAGCTTTTTTCTCTTGTGATCGGATTGTCGATCTTTGCAGGTGCGGCATGTGCGGAGGAATACTCCGGGCCGCTGGGGTTGCTGCCGACGGAGGTCGTCCGCCAGGTACTCGAGCAGGACCCTGCCGTTTCGGCCGCGCGCGCGGGCCTGGATGTCGGGCGCTACGAGGCGGACATCCTCGATCGCTCGCCCTACGAGTGGACGCCCACGGTCCTGGGGCAGCGGCGGGCGGTCCAGGGAGGCTCCAACCTCAACGAGTGGAATGTCGGGGTCGAGCGGACCTTCCGGCTGCCGAACAAGGCCGCGGCCGATCAGCGGATCGGCCGCGGCATGGTCGAGGTCTCGGAGATACGCTACACCGAGGCACTGCGGCAGGCCTCCCTGACCCTCATGGCGTTATGGGTGGACTGGCTCGCCGCCGAGCGATCGCTCGCATTGGCCGAGAAAAACCTCCAGTCGGTTCAGGACAGCCTGGCGGCGGTGGAGAAGCGCGCGCTGGCGGGAGACGCCTCGGAGCTGGATGTCAGCCTGGCGCGCGCCGAGCTGGCCGACCAGCGGCGCCTCCACAACGATGCGAAGACGCTGGCCGCGGCGGCCTGGGTTCATCTGTCCACGCGCTTTCCCGGTATCGATCGCCAGATCGTGCAACTGCCTAAGCCGGTTCCGCTCGACCGGGACATGACCTTCTGGCGGGAGCGCATCCTGGCCGAGAGCAATGCCCTGAAAGTCATGCAGGCGCAGTTGCAGGTGGCGCAAGGGCAGGCGGAGCGGGCGCATGCGGACAAGATCCCGGACCCCTCGCTGACCTTTTTCACCGCTTCCGAGCAGGGGGGGCGGGAGCGGATCAACGGGATGTCGGTCAGTGTGCCCATTCCCAGCGGGGCACGCAGCTCGCGCAGTGCGAAAGCCCAGGCGGAACTCGAAGTCCTGTCCCAGGAGGTCATGCTCGCCAAGCGCCAGCTCGAGGCGGACATCGCCAGCGCCGTCGCGATGGCTCAAGGCACCTACGACAGCTTTCGGATCGCCAACGAAGGGGCAGAGGCCATGCAGAGAAATGCCATCCTGATGCAGAGAGCCTACGCGCTCGGCGAAGCCGAACTGCAGGCCTTGCTGCAGGCCCGTCGCCAGGCGACCAGCGCCATGACCAACGTCATGCAGACGCAAGTCACGGCCCTGAAGTCCTATTACGGGCTGCTGGTCAACGCCCACCTGGTTTGGGATTTTGATTGAGGCCACGGCCACGGCCACGGCGTCCGGGGCGGAGCGCTGTTGGATCAGGGGTGTTTAGCGGGATCTTTTCCACGGCAGCGGGCCGATCCATCCAGAAATCCGGGGTTTCCCGGATTTCTGCGTTCTGCGGGCGCACCCGCTCGCGCGCCCGGCTCCGGGAGACGCATATGGGAGGACCCGATGTGGCGCGCGATTGACTTCCCGGCAACTGCGGGTATATACACGTATTTATGCTCCCCACCCACTGCCTCTGCACCAAACTCCGCCGGGCCACGCGCAGCGTGAACCGCCTGTACGACGATGCCCTTGCCGCTGTCGGGCTGAATGCCGCGCAGTATTCGCTGCTGCGCAACCTCGAGCGGCTGGAGCGGCCGAGCATTACCAGCCTGGCCGAAGCGATGGGGCTGGATCGCAGCACCCTCGGGCGCAATCTGCGGGTGCTGGAGGGCAAGGGGCTGCTGGCACTGGAAGGCGGCGAGGATCAGCGCAACCGGCTGGTCTCCCCGACGGCGGCGGGCCGGGCCTGTCTCGACCAGGCGAGAGCGGCCTGGGAGCGGGTGCAGGAGCAACTGGGGCAGCGCCTCGGGCCGGAGAAGCGGAGCGCCTTGATGGCGCTGCTGGACGAATTGGAAAATCTGGGCTGATTTTTTTCGCGGATAAGCGGGTATATACCCGTAAGAGGACGACTCATGACTTCGATGTGGCGCACGAGTGGCTGGGTTCTGCTGGGGGCTTCGCTGATCCTGGCGATATCGCTGGGCGTCCGCCACGGTTTCGGGCTGTTCCTGGCGCCGATGAGCGGCGAGTTCGGCTGGGGGCGGGAGGTGTTCGCCTTCGCCATCGCCCTGCAGAACCTGATCTGGGGGCTGGCGCAGCCCTTCACCGGAGCGCTCGCCGACCGCTACGGCGCGGCGCGGGCGGTGGTCGTCGGCGGCGTGCTCTACGCCGTGGGTCTGGCGCTGATGGCTTTGGCCGATTCGCTCTGGACGCTGTCGCTGAGCGCGGGCCTGCTGATCGGCCTCGGCCTGTCGGGCACCTCCTTCTCGGTGGTTCTCGGCGTGGTCGGCCGTGCGGTGTCGGCGGAGCAGCGCAGCATGGCGATGGGCATCGCCGCGGCCGCCGGCTCCTTCGGCCAGTTCGCCATGCTGCCCGGCACCCTCGGGCTGATCGGCTGGCTCGGCTGGTCGTCGGCGCTGCTCGCGCTGGGCCTCTTGGTCGCACTGATCGTGCCGCTGGTGGGGCTGCTCAGGGACAACCCGCAGCCGCCCCGGGCCGACGAGCAGAGCCTGGGCGAGGCGCTGCGCGAGGCGGCGGCGCATTCCGGGTTCTGGCTGCTGGCGCTGGGCTTCTTCGTCTGCGGCTTCCAGGTGGTGTTCATCGGCGTGCATCTGCCGGCCTATCTGGTCGACCAGCACCTGCCGGCCCGGGTCGGCACCACGGTGCTGGCGCTGGTCGGGCTGTTCAACGTGTTCGGCACCTATATCGCCGGCTGGCTCGGCGGACGGCATGCCAAGCCGCGGCTGCTGACCGCGCTCTACCTGCTGCGCGGCGTGCTGATCGTCGCCTTCGTCTACCTGCCGCTCAGCGAGTGGAGCGCCTATGCCTTCGGCATGACCATGGGGCTGCTGTGGCTGTCCACGGTACCGCTGACCAACGGCACGGTGGCGACCCTGTTCGGCGTGCGCAACCTGTCGATGCTCGGCGGCATCGTGTTCCTCTTCCACCAGCTCGGCGCCTTTCTCGGCGGTTGGCTGGGCGGCTGGCTCTACGACCGCACGGGCAGCTACGAGCTGGTCTGGCAGCTTTCCATCGCCCTCAGCCTGATCGCCGCATTGCTCAACTGGCCGGTGCGCGAACAGCCGGTGGCGCGCCTGCAGGCGGTCGGGGCGGCATGAGCGGCGGGCTGGCCCGGCTGCTCGGTGCCGCGCTGCTCGGCCTGCTGCTGGCGCTCGCCTGGTGGGGCTGGCGGCAGGGCGGGCTGGCCCTGCTGCAGTTGGGGCTGGGCGTTTGCTGAGGGCGGCGTTCTTTCGCTGCGGCGGGCATGGCGGGCTGCGGGCCAGGGCAATCGCGCTATGAGGCATCCGGGCCAAACAGCAGTTGGGTTCGGTACTGCGCATTGGTGCAAGCCCGCATGCGCCGCCTGCCAATGCTCAGTTGACTGCTGTCGTTCTGTCGTATCAGGTTCAGTGCCGCACGGCGTATCACGGCCAGGTTGCTGGCCGAGTGGTCCTTGCGACTGCGATTGGCATCCTCGCGAAACTGCACATCCAACACCCAGTGCTGGCTGTTCTCAATGGCCCAGTGGTCGCGCACCACGCCGGCAAAGCGTTCCAGGTCGCCGATCGAGCTCAGGAAATAGCGGCACTCGCGCATTTCC
>NZ_FOFJ01000078.1 GCF_900110885.1 Azotobacter beijerinckii
CCTTTTGAACGCAGCAGCACCGGGCGGTTTGAAGCCAGCTCCTGCAAGCAGACTCCGGGAGGCCTACTCCCATCTTTGATACAGCATCGCTGGCTCACGCCTGCGTTCGTGACACACCCCAATACAATATCTTCACTCGATTACGCTGGCGATTCAGGAAAACGAAAAGCACCGGATCGAACACCGCCACCTGGATATCCAGCTCGACCAGGGCCGCGAGACCATCGATGGATTTTCGGAAATCGACCGGCTTGGGGTAGAGGTAGACTCTTTCGACCTTGGCGTCGGGACGCATCATGGCGACTGGCTCCAGAAAATAACGGGAGCAAAGCATCGTCGGGTCTGTACCTCATTTGAAGGTGGGGTTCATGGAGCGCTTTCGCTGGACCTGGGCAACGTGCGCTACCTGGATACCGGCGGCTGCTTCGAGGGCGGACGGCTCACCCTGGTGGAGATCGGCGGATCGGAGGAGATATTTTCTGTCGAGAAAGTCTGCAATAGCGGGAAAGCTCTCGTCGAAGCTCAATAATAACTGTGGGGGCTGAGTAAACAGGAAAGTAGGATTTTTCCTTCAGCCCC
Organism: Azotobacter beijerinckii; assembly: GCF_900110885.1. Lineage (GTDB taxonomy): Bacteria > Pseudomonadota > Gammaproteobacteria > Pseudomonadales > Pseudomonadaceae > Azotobacter > Azotobacter beijerinckii. Next base: position 580 of record NZ_FOFJ01000078.1, read on the forward strand.
TGAAACTAAACTCGCACGGACAGCGAGGGCTTCAAAGTGTCTCACCATATTATTGGTAGTTGCGCCAGCTCGGGTTTCGCCCATCGGCTGAAGGCCTGTCTTTATGGTTCTGGCTACACTCGGCAGGATATTTCGATGGGCACGGGTATTGCCGAGAAAGTGCTCGCCGAGTATGCCAACGGAACAACCCAGCCCATTCTCTCCGATATCGAAAAGATTGCCCGTTTTGTCCAGGTCAATCCGGCCTGGCTCGCCTTCCGTATCGGTGAGAAGAAACTTCCGAGCGAGGCCGAGTTGATTACCCCGTATTTGAACGATGCCGGCCTGAGCGCTGAACAATTGGAAGACAAATATCGCCAGGCTGGAAAAAGCGAGCATCCGCTATTCAACAAGACGACCTGGGCGTTCTCGATCGGCGAGGACGACACGGTTCTCGAGTACTGGGCCTGGGTGGCGTTTCGAATCGGCCGTGCCCTTGGCCAGCGCTCTCCCCACTGAGCGTGGAGGCGGCGGGAGCCCTCTCCGCCTCCTGGCTGGGTGCCTGGCTCGCGCCAGCGGGCCGGCCTCGCTGGGGAAAACTCACCGTGGGGGAAGCTGTGGGACTACCATGCGGTTAGCGAATAAACCTCCCTATTTCTCTGGCTTAAAGGCGATTTGTACGAGGATAATTGATCTGCGTACAGTACGGCTGGATCTGCGCCAGCAGCAAGTAAAATTCCCCCGCTACACCGATGCCATCGCTCACCAACCCGGTTGAAATGCCATGAGCAAACTGACACCGAAGCTCGTCAAGGAGACGAGCGCCCCCGGCACCTACCAGGATGGCCGGGGCCTGTTCCTGAAAATCTCCGCCAGCGGGACGAAGAGCTGGGTGTTCCGCTACAGCTTCCAGAGTGACCGTCGCGACATGGGTCTGGGTTCCTTCCCGGCGGTCTCGCTGCGCGATGCCCGACTGGCCGCGGATAAAGCGCGCCTGGAATTGGCCCAAGGCATCGACCCGCTCGGCAAGCGTCACCAGTTGCAGCACGAGGCGCGGGCGAAGCGGCGCAAGGGCACGACCTTCAAGACCGAGGCCGAGCTGTTCCTGCGCACCCACGCCCCGTCCTGGAGCCCACGCCATGCCGTGCAGTGGCGCAACAGCCTGGGCAGCCACGTCTACCCGCGGATCGGCGAGCTGCCGGTGGAGCAGGTCGACACCGATCAGGTGCTCGATGTGCTGGCGCCGATCTGGTCGACGACGCCGGTCACCGCCACCCGGGTGCGCAACCGCATCGAGCTGATCCTCGATGCCGCCAAGGCCCGCCAGCTCCGCACGGGAGAGAACCCGGCGCGCTGGCGCGGGCACCTCGACAAGCTCCTGCCGCGTCATAAGCGCAGCACCCTGCCCTTCCCCGCCCTGCCGGCCGAGCAGGTGCCCGCGCTCCTGCACCAGCTCGACCGGCTGCCGGGCCCGGCCGCCCGTGCCTGTGAACTGCTGATCCTCACGGCGACCCGCAGCGGCGAGGTGTGCGGTGCCCGCTGGGAGGAGTTCGATCTGGGGGGGCGGATCTGGACCATCCCGGCGCAGCGGATGAAGGCCAAACGTGCTCACCGGGTACCGCTCACCGAGGCCATGCTCGAGGTCCTGGAACAGGTACGGGGCAATCACCGGGAGTTTGTTTTCCTCAATGCGCGGCGCACCGGCCCCCTCCCGGGCAACGCCCTGCGCCGCGTGCTCGATGCCGCCGGGGCCGAGAATTGCGTGCCCCACGGCTTCCGCTCGACCTTCCGGACCTGGGCCGCCGAGCAGACCAACCATCCGCGCGAGGTCTGCGAGATGGCGCTGGCGCACACGCTGGAGAGCAAGGTGGAGGCGGCCTACAACCGCGGCGATCTGCTCGACAAGCGCCGGGCGTTGATGGAGGAGTGGTCCGCCTTCCTGGGCACCTTCGAGCGCGAGGTGGTGTTCAAGGCGCTTTTGGTATCGGAGCCCGCCGGCGGCGAGTGAGGACAATCTTTCCCGCTGGCAGCAGACTCCACTGCTCGAGCGCCAGCAGCACCAGGCCACCGCGCCCGACTTGGGTTCTCCCGTGACCATGGCAGCTTGAAGGCCTGCAGCAGGTAGCTGCCACTCACGAGGAACGAAACCATGTACCTGATCACCGAGTCCGGCCTGAACGATAAAGCTCCCTACGATCCCGCCCTGCTGGCGTTCTTCCACGAAGGCGTCGAAATCCGCAACCCCTACCTCTCCCCCTGCGGCCGCCACGAGGTGGACCCCGTGGTCGCCTACGGCTTCGAGGAGGTTTGGACCGGCGGCGACTGCAGGGCGCTGGACCTGGCCTTGCCGGATGGGTGCGTGCTGCGCCTCACCAACGAGGACGGCCTCTGCATTCCAGATCCGGATGAGTGGGAAAGCGCGATCATCGGCCGCCTGAGCAGCAATCACGACGAAATCGCCTGGTGCGTACTGGGTGAAGTGCCTCCGACGACCGGCCGGTGACAAGCAGCCCGCCGCCCGGCATCCCCTCAGCAGAAGCCCATTCAACTCCGAGGAATCCGTCATGCAGTTCAAGCGCGCCGAGCGCCACGAGGCGATCACCTACACCTCCCGCAAGCAGGCCGCCTTCAATCGCAAGCTGGCCCGCGAGCAGCAGTCCATGCCGCTGTTCGCCGACCAGATCGCCCAGCAGCAGCACTCCTGGGACGAAGAAAAGCGGCTCAGGGACCAGCGAAACCAGCGCAGTGTGCAGAGGATGCGCGATCTCTATGCACGGCAGTGGCGCAAGGTCCGCAAGGATTACCATGCGCTGCCGCCCGCGCTTCAGGCGCAATGCAAGGCCCGATGGCACGCCTTCTGGGGGCCGAAAACCCCCGCCAACCTGGCCTACTTCGTCGACCAACTGAATGGTGCCTTGGCGGCCAGAATCGCCGCCGGCGAGGCTCAAACCCAACGGATACGCCAGAAGATCCTGGCCCAAGCACAAGTTCAAACCTCTTTCGAGTGATCCCTCTTCCGGGCTGGCGCTTGCCGGCCCGATCAACCGAGCAATTTTGGGGTATTCGGGAAATCCTGTTATTGGATTCGTTCCCGAATATCCTTCGCTTCCGCCTCAGCCGTGGTGCTGCAGGTACTCGCTCAGCGCCTGCCGGGTGAGGTCGTTCAGGCTCATGCGATGCCGATTGGCCGCCACGCTCGCTGCCAGATGCAGATCGTGGCCGATCCGCACATTGAATGAGCCCTTGCAGGGAACTTCCGGCTCTTGCCCCTGCTCTTGGCAGGTGGCCAGGTAGTCGTTCACCGCCTCGCGGAAGGCGGCCTGCAACTCGGCCACCGTCTCGCCTTCGTAGTTGACCAGCGCGCGAATGAAGAGCAGCTTGCCGAACAGGCAGTTGTCCTCGGTGCTGGCTTCGATGGAGCCGTAGTAGCCCCGGTGTTGCAGCAAGTTGTTCACGGGATCAGTCTCCCAACCTTGAGATGCTCGATTATCTGGCGTCGGACGTATGTCTTCAGCTCGTTGCCTGGGTGCGGCCTGTGCAGGTTTATCAGCGCCTGCGGGTCGCCGTTGTCGAACTTGACCCGGCTCCCGGTGCCCTCCAGCTGCCGGTAGCCCAGCCAGCTCAGCAGCGTCACCAGCTCCTGCCAGGTAAAGCTGGCTCGCTCGTTGAGCAGCTTGGCCAGCAGTTTCTCGTTCTTGGACATGGCGCCTCCTATTGCAACTAAAAATAGTCGCAACCCCGGTGCCCGTCAACAGCCCGCAGCCGTGCGGGCTGTTTAGGAGGTCTGATCGGGACAGACGCAACCAGCCCTGACCAAGGCACCGCTTCTGCGGTGGCTGGCGGATGCGAATAACAGTTTTCCCCGGATAGCCCAATTTCGTTGCGGGTGCTGGAACGGTACGCCTCCATGGACTCGAGCCCTGGTGAGAGGCAGGCCGGACTGAGCGCAGCCGTCCGTGACGTGCCAGCCAAGCGCCGCCGGCAGATCGAGGTCGAGGGATTTTCGCTGGAGCACGACAGCCAGTACGACCTCGGCGAGCTTCCGGCCGCTGCAGCCTGCTATGCGCTTTTCGCGCAGCGCTAGGTGCTCGGCCTTCGCAAGTGCGAGCCAGACCATGCTTGGCCTTGGGATCTGGGCTGGTGGAAACCTGGCGACGCCCACAGCGCCCTCGTCAAGGCGGGGGCATTGATCCTGGCCGAGATCGAGCGAATGGATCACCAGGAGCAGGAAAGCACTCACGTTTGAAGGCTGGGCGAGCTGGCGCCCATCCGGATCAGTGCAGTGCATGCCGCCGGCAACAGGCCGGTGACCAAGCCGGCGCCGGCCAAGACGAAGGAGAAGGACGGCACTGTCTGTTGAGAGCCCATTTCGCCCGGCTCTAGCCGGGCCTCCACGGGCTAAGGAACGAGGAAATCCGCATGAATCGCCCGCTTTTCATCATCCTGGCCGATGCCTTCGGCCATGCCGCGCAGGCCGTTGCCGAGGCTCCCCAGGCTCACGAGCACTATGGTCTTCCTATTCCAACTGCTTGGGATAACTGGGTGTACTGGTGGCGTGGTTTCGCCGCAGGTCTGGCCGACGACGCCGACTCCATGCCCCTGCTCGCCCGACTGGTGGCCCGGTTGCGCCGAATCGGGGGCTCGAAGCCAGGAACGGCTTCGATCTTGGCGCCCGGGACCGGCTCACGGATAATGGCCCTCCTCAAGGAAGCCGCAACGGATATTCCCGCTTGGATACACAGCAGCGTCTCGAAGCCGAAATGCGCGAAGCTCTGGGGCTTGCACCCGCCAAACCCGTGCCCGCCAAACCCAAACAGCGCCCCTCCTACATCCAGGTAGAACTGAGCGTTCGCAAGCCCAGCGGCGGCCCCACCTTTCGCTTCGAACACAAATCACGCTCGCTCAGCACGCTGGAGGCCCAGCTCGAAGCCGAAAAGATCGTGCGCAAGAAGGGCTGGGAAGTCTGGGCCGTGCTGGATGTGCGCCAGGTTTCCGAATAACCCCCACCGAATCACCCCGTGCCCCGCTCTTTGGGGCTTCACATCCCTGCCATGGACCATGCCATGAACAAAGCCGAACTCATCGACGCCATCTCGACCGCTACCGACCTGCCCAAAGCCACTGCTGCCCGCGCTCTGGATGCTTTCACTGCCAGCATTACCACAGCCCTACAACAGGGCAATGAGGTCTCCCTGGTGGGGTTCGGCACCTTTACTGTGAAGGCGCGTGCCGCTCGCGAAGGTCGCAATCCGCAGACCGGGGCCGCGATCCAGATTGCTGCCGCCAAACTGCCGGGCTTCAAACCGGGCAAGGGCCTGAAAGACGCCCTCAAGTGATCGAAACAACGTGGCCGGCAAGGCGGCACGCCGATAGTGCGGTGGTGCTCGCGCCCTATCGAGTCGAGACAGGCAATATCTGCTGGATTTGCTCTGACACATAAATGCTTCAATACGCACGCGCTTCACTGCGTAAGTGCTTCATTGCTTGGACGCATAAGTGCTTCGTAATCACCACGGCCAGACCGGTACCGACCGTTCATGTTCGCCTGGCCCTTCTGTTCAAGCCAGCCCTTCCCATCCAGGGCTGGCTCCCCTCCCGAATGGCGCCAGCGATCAATACCGAGTCATGGCACCGACCTCATCAGGCTCACGGCACGGTGCCAGTGCTGGGTCGCGTCGGCGAGCCGCTGCTCCCGTGCTCTCCTGGTGAACCCGACCAGATCGAGTGGAGCAGTGCCTTTGTGCCCAAGGAAATCCAGGGCGAAATCGATTGCTCCATATTGGCTCTGGCGGGGGACCTGGCCGAAGACCACAGCACGATCGCACAACTCGAAGCTCCCCCACTGCTGTTGGGCATCCCGATAAATCCAGCAGATATTTTCCGCCTCGACTCGGTAGGGAGCGAGCAGCTATGCAGACATAGCCCGCGAACGACAACGCACCATCGGCGACGGTGATCTCGGTGCCGAGGTCGACCAGCATGGCCACTGCTTTGCGCTGGCGCTTCCAGATGAAGGCATCGGCCGTTGGGTCCTTGAGCGACTCCAGCACCGGGCCGGCTATCGAGTGGAGTTTCAGATGGGTGTGGAGTTGATCGGGGTTCATGGATTGGACCTCACTGACAATGATGCGCCAAGGATGCCAGCGGCCCGGAGAGTCCCAAGCCCACGCACAAATCAAGACATCCAGTGTCTGGGCCGGCACCGGGCTGACCCACGCTTCGCCGGACAAGGTATACCGGGTCACAAGCTCGGCGGCGCGCTCCAAGGCTTCGACGGACGCCAAGGCCTCGGTGGTCATCGTCAGCAGGGCCGCTTTGTCGAGATGACCGTTGCGGTAGTCGTCGGGCTGTGTTTCGAGCCAGCGTAGGTGCTCGCGTAGGACTTGCAGATGGTTGCTCATAGGGCCTCGATCAGAGGAGACGGGAATCGAAGGGAAATTTCTCTGCTTGGATGCTCGCCCCACTGGCCTCGGGATGCACCGGGTTGAACAGGTAGTTGGTCGTGCAGGGGATGATGGCGCTCGGCACCGGAAGCAGCAGTGCGCTTCTCCCATCCAGAAAGTGATCTCCCATGGCGCGCGTGACTTCTGGGGCGGACTTCCAGTGCTCCGGAAGCGGCGGAAGCTCGGCCCACGAAACCGGGTCCGGAAGCTCGATGCGGATCAACTGCAGCGTTGTGGGGAAGTCCTCCGGGTCGATTTCCAGGTGAACCAGCATCTCCAGCATCGCCCCGGCCGGGCTGTCCGCCGCGTAAACGACCGGCCTGCCAAGGTGGTGCCAGCGGCCACTGGCGCGCAGGCCGCCGATTCCACTGAGGTCCGCGTAGGCGCTGATCCGCCACAGAATCACAGGGCTAGGCCTTCGACGATCTGCAGCAGCATTTCCTCCACCTGGCTGGTGCCCTGCTGGGTGGTGAGCATCTGCATGGGCGTCAGGCCGGAAAACCGCTCCTTGGGCTTGGAGAGCCAGCGCCTGGCCTTCTCGCGGTCGCCGAAGACAGCCTCGGCCATTGCCGTGATGTGGGCAGCGCGAAAGAATCTGTCGCTTTCCTCCACGGTCAGCGGCTGGTCTCGCTCGATGCGGCTCTTGAGGGTGCGCAGGGGGATGATCTGGTCGCGCTCCAGCGGCGTGACCACCCCGGCCTCGGTCAGCTGCACCAGGCGGGTCGCAGGAAAGCCCTTGGTGATCCGGGTGTGGATCTCGAAGTCGGTTGCCGACTCCGGGATGTCCAGCAGGCTTTGAAGGCGCGCCCGGTAGGCGGTGTAGCCATGGTCACGCAGGACTTCAGCAAGCATGGTGGAGGGCCTCTTATTCGGTGTTTACCGGATTGTATCCGGCATTTACCGATAGAGACAACAGCCCCATCTGCCATACCATCCCGAGGCGATTTTGCCTGCTGGGAATGAGCGCCAGCAGAACTCTTGCCGACGGCACAACCGACATGCTCTCGAGCACTGAGCGGCTTGGGTTGCTGCGCCTGGGGCGTAGTCTGGGCACAAACACGGAGGCCCTATGCCCATTACCCTCGACCGGCTCGCCCAGGCCATCGACAGCGCAAGCCTTGAGGCTGCCTGCTGGCGCCAGCCGCATTTTACCGCCCATGTCCTGCGCTCTCGCGCCGAGGGCCATCCCCTCTGCGACTTCGCCTACGGCACGCTCGATGCCGTGCTCGAACTTTCCGAGGGAAAATTCTCGCTGCGAATTCGCTGGGAGGCCGAAGGGCAAGCGCTGGTCGAGCACGGCTGGATATGCCGCGAAGCTCCGCACCTGAACGGTGGCGGCATCTTCTCCGGCGTGGCCATTCACGACGAGAACGGAGCCCCGCTGGCCGCCGATGCGGACGAACTGGTGGGCCTCGCCTACGAGTTCTTCTCCTACCAGGACATCGAGTCAGCCATTACGCCGGTACTGCCGGTGCGCCCGGACCCGGAGTTTGCACCAGGCCCAGATGCCGATCTATTCAGGCCTTGGCATGGCCGGCGCAAAAGGCACGGGCGATGAGCAAACCACCCGCGCCCTACCTGCTGCGACGGCACAGGCTGCCTGTCCTGCCAGGAAGACCTCTCCCCCAACGAGAGGGCCGAATTTCCGCAGAAATATCCGTAATAATTTCCGCATGCAGTAGTAATTTTACGACCCATTTTTTGTAGATAAATGCTTAAATTATAAGACTTTTATAGCTTTTTAATTTCTACAAAAATATCCGCAAAAAGAGGTGCCATATCATGCAACTGGTGACCGGGACGCATTGGCTTGAGCCGCTGCTGCCGTCCGATTTTCCATCCGAGATCCTGAGCATGGCTGAGCAGCTTCCCTACCAAGCGGGCAAGCTGGCAGGGATGCTTCCTCCCGAAACCACGGCCTGCGTGGGTGGCCTGCTACGGGTGACCAGCAGCTTCTACAGCAACCTGATCGAGGGCCAATTCACCGAGCCGGTCAGCCTGGCGCCTCGCGCGCCGAAGCGCAGCCGCAAAGAACTGACGGAGCTGGCAGTGACGCACATCGGCGCGCAGGAGGCATTCGAACGTGCCATCTCACTGCACAGCGCAGTACCGTGGAGGGAGTTTTTCTCCCCCAGTTTCGTGGCTCGAATACATCGCCGGCTGTTCGAGTCGGCCACCGAGGAGCAGCTACGCCTTACCGATGGTGGTCACCTCGTCCCCGGCCAACTGCGCGATGCAGCCGAGCGGGACGTGATGGTCGGCCAGCATGCGGCTCCTGCCTGGGCAGCGGTTACGCCGATGCTTAACCGGATGCAGCAGGTCTATGGCAGCCCGCCGGATGCTCGTACACGCCTCCTGGCGGCCATCGCGTACCATCACCGGCTGGCATGGGTTCACCCCTTCGCCGACGGCAACGGTCGCGTGGTGCGCCTCCTGACGCATCTCCAGTTGCACAAGCTAAATCTCTCCTCGCCGCTATGGTCGCTCTCCCGCGGCTTGGCCCGCCGGCAGGAGCAGTATTACGCCCGACTCGCCAATGCCGATCAGCCGCGTCGGGGCGATCTGGATGGGCGAGGCCAGCTCACCCAGGCTGGCCTGTTCGAGTTCGTGGGTTTCATGTTGGACACTTGCCTCGACCAGATGCGCTACATTGAGGCCGCGATGCGGGTAGGCCAGATGCGCGAACGCCTGGAGAAGATTTTCGTCTGGGAACCCCGGATCAGCTCGGCGGGAGTCAAGCCGGAGGTCGCCCGTGCGCTGCATGTCCTGCTCACACAAGGCAAGGTCGGCCGAGCCGACTTCAAGGTTTTCACCGGCCTTGGCGAGCGGACGGCGACCGATCAGCTCAGAAAGCTCGTCGAGCTGGGGCTGGTTGACAGCCCTACGCCCAAAGCGAGGGAGATTTTTCCTGCTCTGCCGATATGGTTCGCACAGCAGCTTTTCCCTGACTTGCACCAGAGGCTTGGGCCGGCATTGTAGATGCCCTCAATCAGCGATCGGTTTGACATCAAACTGGTTCGCAGCATAGAGCATGTTGCACGACCAAACCCGCTCTCCGTCGCGATAGAAAACGGCCTCATCGCCGGTCACGATCATCCGTGCTTCAGGCCATACGTGTCCGTGTCCATTCATTACGGCGCTGAGGGCATTGGGCTGGTGTCACTTGGCGAGGTACTGACCGTCAGCCAAGGTTACGAGTGTCCTTTTTCGTGCCATCAACTTTTCCTCGCGATTGGGCGTCGAGCCTGGCTACCAAACGCTTGCTGAAAGCCAAGGCTGCGAAGGTACTCTCGGGGTGGGCCGGGTTGAGCAGGAGATGGGGGCGGGGAGCATCACCTCAAATCCAGGGGTTAAGCATTGTAACGCCTGTCTGCTCGAAATCCGCCACGTTCCGGGTCACGACCGTCATGCCGTGAACGAGTGCCGTCGCTGCAATGAGCGCATCGCGTTCGCTCTTGTGATCCGGCACATGCAGCCTCGCGCACCGGAGAGCCACGGCGGTATCCACTGCCAAGATGCGTCCGGCAAAGCCAGGAAGAACGTGCTGATCGAGCCACGCTCGCAGAAGCGCCCCTTGAGTCGGATCCTTTCGTTCACGCAGCAATACTCCGGTTTCCAGCTCCATCACGGAGATGGTCGACAGGTACAACTCCCCGACCTGAACGCTTTGCGCCCAAGCGACAACACCGGCATCGGCCTTGCCCTGCTTGGCCTTGCGAAGCTCGGAGACAACATTGGTATCGAGCAAGAACATCAAGAAAAATCCATCGGCTTCATCTTGATCGTGGCGCGAGGGGCTTCAAACTCCACATCCTCTTCCCCAGGCATCGCCAGGATGTCGATGATGCTGGGTTGGCTACCGGTCAGTCGCTGATATTCTTCGATGCACAGCAGAACGTGAGCCGGTTTCCCGCGATCTGTGATGAACACAGGCCCGGTCAGTGCGGCCTTCTTTGCCCGGCTGGTGTCGTGATTGAACTCCCGGCTAGAAAGGGTCGTCGGCATAGTCTGCTCCTCCAATGTCAATGTAGTCATGTTTCTACATCATAGCAGCAGACCCGCATCTATAGCAGCGCTACCTTGAAGGCAAGGCAGATTTTCTCGCAACCGTTTTTCCTGCTGGGGATAGGCGCCAGCAGGCTTGCCAACGGCAGTAAGGAGAAATTTCCTCCTGCGTTTCTCAGGGCCGATCCGGCCGGAAATCTTCCATCGGTACGACCTGTCCCCGGGCCGATACCACCTGCCAGCCACAGTCCTCCTCGTCCCAATCCTGGCCATCGCCGATCATGGCGAACGAGCTGATCGCCGTGCGCCATTCGTGCGGTATATTCCGAATGCGCTTTCCTCTGGGGCTGTAACCAGAACAGCGGCCAGCAGCGATTTTTCATTTTTCTTTCCTTCACACTTCATTGAGCAGAAGGTGGGGAGCCGAGAGCATTTCAGGCGCCTGGTCGGCCGGGGACGGGCTTGACGATAGTGGCACGAATGGCGCGCATCACGGTCTTGAACTTTTCGGTCGGAGCGATCTCGACAGCCTTGTTCATCAGGTTCCCGCCGTATGCCTTGTCACCCTTGCGGTAATGGGCTTGCCCCAGACTGATCGTGAACTGGGCTTCCATAACCTTGCGTATTTCGGCAGACGGCCAGCCGGGATCAGAGGCGCTCTTCAATAGGGCGTCATCGAACAGGCGGATCGCCTCGTCGTAGTCCTGCTGCAGCAGCTTCACATGGCCCCACTGAGCCAGAGCCATCGGATCAGCACCGGCCTCACCGGTCGGCTCGCTCTCCACCGCCAGCCTGGCGTACTTCTCGGCCTTGACCAGCACAGCCTGGTCGGGCACCTTGCCGCCGGCAGAAGCCTGCTTCACGTAGGCGATGGCCAGTTTGCCGTAGACGTTCTTCTTGGCCTTGTCAGGCAGCCCCCCCTTGAGCGCCTCCTCGAAGGTAGCGGCAGCCTCGACACTCTTGCCGAGACGAAGCTGGCTGGTTCCCAGGAAGTCCAGCAGCTCCGGGTCACGGTGACCGTCGACCAGCCTGGCCTTCAGGAAAGCGACGACCTCGGCATCACGATACACCTCCGATAGACAGCCGGCCTTGAGCGTCACATAGTCACGCCATTCTTCGCTGGCCTGATCGCCGGGCTCCTTCAGTTCGCGGATGTCAGCCATAATCTGCGGGCAGGCCTTGGACCAGCCTTGATCCTTGGAGGCCTCCATCAGTTCCGTCAGTAGTGTGGGAGCGCGAGCGGCAAGAGCGACGTTGCCGACCAGAATGCCAGCGGCAAGCACACCAAGTACGCGTTTAAAGATCACGCACGATCTCCTTTCGTGGTTCGGGAATCCGATAAAGACGGACAACAAGGGGGGAATTTCTTCTCCTACGTTTCTCGGGGCTGAGCAGGCCGTCACTCACCTATCAGTACGACCCGACCCGCCCCGTTCCGATACCACCTGCCAGCCACAATCCTCCTCGTCCCCATCCGCGCCATCGCTGATCATGGCGAACGAGCTGATCGCCGTGTGTCGTTCGTGCGGGCTGCCCCGATAGCACTGGCCGTCCCGGTCCCACCGGGCATAGACGTAGATCCCGTCGCTCGGGAAGCCCTCCAGGATGTGCGTGGCCCACTCCGGTGCATCCTCGTAGTCGTGGGCATGGCACGGCGACTTTTCGGCCGGCGGCTTGGGCAGCGAGGCCTCGACCAGCGCACGGAACGCAAGGCGCGCGCTCTCCAGCTCCTCCAGCGCAGCGGTGAGCTGGCTGGCCGACGTGCGTTGCAGGCGCGCAGCGGCAGCGTTCAGGGTGTACCAGGCGGCGAGCATTTCCTCGGTCATCGGTCGGACTCTATGGCATAGCGATCCCCTCACCCTACTACGGGCCAGCGAAATCCCTATCGTGCGCCCCGCAGTGGCCCGCTTGGGTTGCTGCGCCCCGGGCGTAGTCTGGGCGCAAACACGAAGGCGGAGGTGCCCATGACCATCACCCTCGACCAACTCACCCAAGCCATAGCCAGCGAAAGACTTGAAGCTGCCTGCCTGCGCCAGCCGCACTTCACCGCCCATGTCCTGCGCTCTTGCGCCGAGGGCCATCCTTTCCGCGACTTCGCCCACGGCACGCTCGATGCCGTGCTCGAACTTCCCGAGGGAAAATTCTCGCTGCGGATTCGCTGGGAGGCCGAAGGACAATCGCAGGCCGAGCACGGCTGGATATGCCGCGAGGCCCTGCACATGAACGGCGACGGCATCTTCTCCGACGTACCCATTCTCGACGAGGACGGAGCCCCGTTGGCCGCCGACGCGGACGAGCTGGTGGGCCTCGCCTACGAGTTCTTCTCCTACCAGGACATCGAGCCAGCCATTACGCCGGTACTGCCGATGCGCCCGGAGCCAGAGTTTGCATCAGGCCCGGATGCCGATCTATTCAGGCCTTGGCATGGCCGGCGCAAAAGGCACGGGCGATGAGCAGACCACCCGCGCCCTACCTGCTGCGACGGCACAGGGCCGTCTGAACCCAGCCAGGGTGGCAAGGGTCTTTACTGCTCGGGTGGGTGGGGCAAGGAAGGGAGGTCCGGAAGCATGCCGTCCAGCAACTCTTGGGCCGGGGGCTTGCCGCCTTCGCCTGCAGGCAGTTGCAGGTCGCCAGGGGCCAGGGCCGGCACTTGCTGCAGGGGTTCTCCTCCGAGGTCGGCCTGATCCTCTGAGGAAATCAGAACCCGTGCGGAGAACCGAGCCAGCTTGAGATTTTCGCGACTGTCGGCCCAAGCAATACGGCTGTTGACGACATAGGCCAGGGTGCCCCCGCGCTCGCCACCAATCCGAATCGTCTGAATCCACTGGCCTTTGATGAGTTCGGCCAGCGCCCTCTTGGTAGTGGCCACCGAAACCCCTGTCAACTTGGAAAGAGTGGCTTGGCTGGCTACCAGTGCCCCGCGCTCGTCCATGTTGGCAACCAGTACATGCAGCAGCTGCGCCGCCCGTGGGGCATGGTGGATCAGCTGCGCCCAAGCCTCATGCCCAGCCCGCTCGGTCTGCACCCAAGTTCCACGCGTACCCGATTGATGGTATTTCCG
>NZ_FOFJ01000079.1 GCF_900110885.1 Azotobacter beijerinckii
CCCAGGCGGCGGCGAGGTGCGCGAGACCTTCTTCTACCCGGCGGTGCTCTACCCGGTGAGCGCCGAGATGCGCGTCTACCAGGAAGAGCAGTTCGGCCCGCTGGTGCCGGTGGTGCCCTACCGCGACCTGCAGACGGTGATCGACTACGTGCGCGAGTCGGACTTCGGCCAGCAGCTGTCGATCTTCGGCAACGATCCGAAGCAGGTCGGCCAACTGGTCGATGCCTTCGCCAACCAGGTCGGGCGGATCAACATCAACGCCCAGTGCCAGCGCGGCCCGGACAGCTTCCCGTTCAACGGCCGGAAGAACTCGGCGGAAGGGACCCTGTCGGTGTACGACGCGCTGCGGGTGTTCTCGATCCGCACCCTGGTGGCGACCAAGTTCCAGGACGACAACAAGCAGCTGATCAGCGAGATCATCCGTAACCGCGAGTCGAGCTTCCTGACCACCGACTACATCTTCTGATGTTCTGAGGTGTGGCGCCGGACAGCGCTTTCCTTGCTGTCCGGCGGCTCGTCCGTGCCCTCATCATCATGGAGGTTTGCTCCGTGGCCGGGGTGGGCGAGGAAAACGATGTTTCAATGGCGGGCGCATCTATGCGCTGAGCTGAAGTTGTTTTATTATGTATTTGGTGAATCGTTTCAGCTACTATCCGATTCACAGCGTTGTTTCAGTCTGAGGGGCTTCCCTCATGGCTTCGAATAAATATAAGAAGGTCTACCGACATGCTTCACTGCCCATCTCCATACCCTGCATTCATCCGCCATCCCCTGTTCATGCGCCTTCCGACTGCCGGTTCCCGGCCGGGCGATTTCGCGTGGGCGATTTCCTTCGGGCAGGCCCGACGCGCCTTGCTCAGCCCCGACTCCTGAAGACCGGATCTTCCGGGCAGCCCGGGCAATCCCCGGTCTGAAACCTGTCGGTGCAATGATGGCTGCATGGATAGCGCTATCTTTTTTGGCGTCGATCTTCATAGGTAATCAACAACAATGAAGAGCAACCAATGATCACCCTTCACATTGCCGTCTCCTCGCTGCCGGTTCCCCGGAGGTTTGTGGGAAGCATTCCGAACCTGGGCTGCCCCCTTGTCCCCGAGCTATTTCGACGACCTCCCTTGAGGATTTCGGGCATCCGCTGAAGAAGTCCGACCATCCACCGCAGGAAGCTATGAGCCATTGCCCGCTCCCCGGCCGGGCGCTCATGCGTACGGACCTTCACTTAGTAGAAAACAATAAGAATCGGAGCGCATATGAAGAAAAAATTGATGAAAAAGGCGCTGTATCCACTGTGCGTTTGTCTCGCATTTCCCCTGACATCCCACGCGCTCAATTTCAGCGGCTATTACCGCCTCGGGGTCGGGGGCAATACCAACGGCAGTACGCAATCCTGCTTCAAGTTGCCCGGCGCGCGCTCGAAATACCGGCTCGGCAACGAGTGCGAGCTGTGGAGCGAACTTGCCTGGGACCACGCCGTCGCTCTTGACGATGGTTCAACGATCAGCGGCATGGTGATGGGCGGCTTTTATAATCCGATTGGGCATATGCCGAAGTTCAAGGACTCCAACGAGCATGGCGGTGGCTCCTCGCGGATCCAGCAGATGTTCGTCGAGTGGAAGAATGCCGGGGTGCTCAACGGCGGCAACTTCTGGGTCGGGCGCCGCTACTACAAGCGGAACGACATCCACATGACCGACTACTACTACTGGAACCAGAGCGCCACCGGTTTCGGTTTCGACGAAGTGCCGATCGGCGACCTGCGCTACAGCTACGTCTTCTCGCGCAAGGACAACTACGACCAGGAGCCTTACGTCAACCGCCACGACTTCAACGTCAACGGCTTCAAGACCAATCCCGGCGGCGAGGTGCAAGTGGGCCTGAGCTACCTGCAGAAGCCGGACAGCGAAGATGCCCACAGCGGCTGGGCGGTGAGCGTGCAGCACAAGCAGGCGGGCTTTCTCGGCGGGAAGTTCAACACCTTCGCCCTGCAATACGGCGAGGGGCCGGGCACGGGGCTTGGCTACACGGGGGACACGACCCTGAACAGGAACAACAAGACCTGGCGTGTCGTCGAGTATTTCGACTGGCAGACGACCGAGCGTTTCGGCGGCCAGTTCCAGTTCGTCTACGAGAAGAATATCAACCCCGACGGTCCCGAGCTGCGCTGGATGTCCACCGGCATACGGCCGGTCTATGCCTTTACCGAGCAGTTCAAGCTGAGCGGCGAGGTGGGGCACGACCAGGTCATGACGTCCGGCGGCACCCGCAAGCTGACCAAGTTCACCGTCGCCCCGACCTGGTCGCCGGGCGGGATGGGCTTCTGGGCGCGTCCGGAGCTGCGTCTCTACTACACCTACGCCAGCTGGAACAAGGCGGCGCAGCGCGCGGCCGATCCCGACACCACGCTGTCCGACACCGGCGCCTTCGGCTCCAACCGCCACGGTGGCAACTTCGGCCTGCAGGTGGAGTACTGGTGGAAATAGGTAGCGCTATCTTATTTATTGTGACGCCGGGGCATTCGTGCGAAGCCTCGGCTGAATCCGGCTCGAGATCGCCAGGGCAGCCTGTCCTCGCCGGCGCACAGGGCTGGACAACAAGCTGTGGAGCGCCCTGTTCACGTACAGCTTGGCCGGACATGCGATCAAGGCCGGCTATCAGAAAGTCACCGCTCACAGCGACTTCCCCAGCCTTGCCCCCGACTCCGGCACGGGCCGCTCGCTCTACCTGATTACCAATACCAAGCTCTGCTTTGATCGACTGCTGAGGAGTGCAGGAGAGGTTTGCCTGTAATCTGGGAAAAGCATCCTGCCAAGCGCTCTTCGGGGCAGAAAATCGAATCCGGAGGCATGAAATAGCCCGCGACGGACATGTGAGTATTCATTTTTGTCCTGCCAAGTAGGGCAGGAGCAAACGTCGGGGCTATTTCAGAATAGCCTTAGCCGTTCTGGCAGCCGCTGCCCATGATCTGGTAACGCATAATGTGTATCTCACCATGCGAGTCCTCGTAGGTCATGACTGCTGGAGTTACACCACAAGCCATTGGGTTGCTTTTTACGGAAATGACCTTGTGAACGTCCGGTTTATCACCGTATTGGTAGTCATGACTATCGACAGTCTTTTCATCGTTGGCTGACTGATGAGGAGTAACAAGTTGGATATCAGCAGTCAAGGGATCAGGTTCCTTTTCGGCGGCATTAGCTATGTTGCTCATAGCCATAAAGGAGGCCGCAGCCATCATCAAAGCAGCTAAACGTTTCATGGTCATTCCCCTGTTTCATCAGGCAAGCCGGTCCCTTCACTGAGTTTTCCCAGCGGTACCTGTTTGAAGATCTAGAATATTTTCTTCTTGTCTCTCTGGGGATAATTATATGGGTTCGATGATTTTTGAGTAAGCACGATTCCGTTCATTCATTGTTGAGTATTGGGAAAGTATTGCTATGCATCAGCTTTTTCGGCATTCAGCAATTGATTTTAAATAACAGCTTAAAGCAAAAAATTGCGTAGAAAATCTGAAAAAGTCACGCCATTTCCTGCCTGCCTCCTTGCTTAATTGTTCAAAAATGGCAGCTTCGCGGAAGTTCAGGCCGGCACCTTTCTGCAAATCCATGTTTTTGCCCTTGAGGAATGCCTTGCAGGGGGCATCAGTTTAGGTGCCGGTTTACCAGCAGCGCCACCTGGTGATGTTGCGGGACTTGGTGGGGGACCGGAAGAGGTGCCGAGAAATAGCAGGTCCACGCCTATGCTCTCATTGATTCGAGATCGGTTTTCGACCGAGGCTGCCTGCCGTAGATGAACTGCCCAATGACCTGGCCTCCCGGTGCCTACGCCGAACTTGCAAAAAAGTATTAGTCGTCTGCAATGGACGCGCTAGCCAATCCGATCTCGCCATAGTTACCCTTGAAAGGCCAGCCACCAAACTGGCGACAGTCTATGTGTGCGGTGGCGTATTAACTACAAATACAACAAAGGAAAATATCATGGTTCAGCGTGAAGAATCACGAGGGCTGCTATTCGGTATGCCCTTGTCCCTCATCTGGGGTTATATCGCCATTGCCGTGTTCATGACGGGAGATGGCATTGAGCTAGCCTTCCTGTCGCGCTATGTCGTCGACCTCGGTTTCTCGCCCACCCAGGCCTCCTTTCTCTTTACCGTCTATGGATTACTGGCAGCCCTGTCCAGTTGGAGTTCCGGCGTACTGGCCGACATTTTCGGACCGCGCCGAATCATGCGCATCGGCGTGGTCGCCTGGATCGTATTCCATGTGCTTTTCCTGTTCTTCGGTCTGGGTGAAAAGAACTACGCCTTGATGGTGTTGTTCTATGGGATCCGCGGCCTGGCCTATCCCTTGTTCATCTATGCCTTCGTCGTCTGGGTCTCGCACGTTGCTCCGAGAGAGCGTCAGGCCTCGGCGATGGGCTGGTACTGGACGATGTACTCCATCGGTATCGGCTTTTTGGGAACTTATCTGCCCAGCTTCACCATCCCGCACATCGGCTTCATGGGCACCCTATGGATGGCAGTCGCCTGGGTGGCAGTAGCGGGCGCCATGGTCATGCTTCTAGTGAAAGATTGGCAGAGGGCAGATAGCGGTGCCAATACGAGTCTTGCCGGGCGTCTTCGCGAGTTGAGCCGTGGCGTCACTATCCTGTTCGACCATCGCAGTATTCTTATCGCGGCCCTTGTACGGATTATCTGCAATCTGCCGCTTTTCGGCTTTCCCGTGATCATGCCGCTGTTTTTCACCTCCCCGGAGGTGGGCTTCACGATGGAACAATGGCTGCGCATCTGGGGCGCCCTGTTCATCGTCACCATTTTTACCAATGTGATGTGGGGATTGATCGGCGACCGGATCGGCTGGGTCTTCCAGATGCGCTGGTTCGGTTGTGCCGGATGCGCGCTCGCCACCCTGGCCTTCTATTACGTGCCGCTCACTTATGGCGCCAGTTTCCCTGTAGCCATATTGGCAGCGATTGCCCTGGGCATCGGGGTATCCGCCTTCGTACCCATGGGCGCGATCTTTCCCACCATGGCCCCGGAACACAAGGGCGCGGCCCTCTCTGCGCATAACCTGGCGGCCGGACTCTCCAGCTTCATGGGACCGGCTATCGCCACCTTGGGCATCTCCACGGTGGGCGTGGAGGGCATCGTCTGGATCTACGCCTTGCTTTACCTGCTTGGAGTAGTGCTGACCTATTTCATCCACGTCGATCAACCGGGCTTTGAACATAAAGCCAAGCTTGCCGCTCCCTTCTCGCATCAGTCGAAAACCAGCGAAGCACTATAAATAGGAAGAACCCCCATGAAAGCTCTGGTCTTGGAAAAGCAACACGACTTGAAGATTCGCGATATCGATCTGCCCCTGATCCTGGGTCCGGACGATGTGCGCATCCGCATCCATACCGTAGGCGTGTGCGGCAGCGACGTTCATTACTACACCCATGGCCGCATCGGCCCTTTCATTGTCGATCAACCGATGGTGCTGGGGCACGAGGCAGCCGGTACGGTCATCGAAGTCGGCAGCAATGTGACGCACCTGACCAAGGGCGACCGCGTCTGCATGGAGCCCGGCATTCCCGATCCCAAGTCCAAAGCCTCGCGTCTGGGGCTCTATAACGTCGATCCGGCGGTGGTGTTCTGGGCGACTCCGCCGGTGCATGGCTGCCTGACCCCCGAGGTCATCCATCCGGCGGCCTTCGCCTACAAGCTGCCCGATCACGTCAGCTTTGCCGAAGGGGCACTGGTGGAACCTTTCGCCATCGGCATGCAGGCAGCGGTCAAGGCCCGTATCAAACCCGGCGATGTCGCCGTGGTCATCGGTGCCGGCACGATCGGCCTGATGACCGCCCTGGCCGCCCTGGCCGGCGGCGCGAGCCGGGTGCTGGTTTCCGACCTGATGGTGGAGAAGCTGGCCATTGCCCAGCGCTATGAAGGCATTACCGCCGTCAACGTGCGGGAACACTCCCTGCAGGACAAGGTGGCCGAGGCCACCGGCGGCTGGGGCGCGGACGTGGTGTTCGAGGCCAGCGGCAGTGCCCGGGCCTATGGCGATGCGCTGGCGGCCGTCTGTCCTGGCGGGGCGCTGGTACTGGTGGGTATGCCGGTCGAGCCCGTGCCCTTCGATGTGGTGGCGGCCCAGGCCAAGGAGATCAGGATCGAGACCGTGTTCCGCTATGCCAATGTCTACGAGCGGGCCGTGAACCTGATCGCCAGCGGCAAGGTCGATTTGGAACCGCTGATCTCGGCGACCTTTCCCTTCGAACAGGGCGTCGAGGCTTTCGAGCGGGCCGCCAGCGCCCAACCGGGCGATGTGAAGGTGCAAATCACCTTTGGCGATGCCTGAGCGCAATAGCTACCTTGACATGACAGGTTAGAACGGAAGCCGCAGGGTGATGAAAGGCAGACAACTCGGCGAGAGGACTTCGGATCTCGAGGTGATCTTCAACGAGCCACAGCACAGCTTCCGGTGGTACGAACACGATTACCCGTATCCACTGGCACGCTGGAATCATCACCCTGAATTCGAGATCCATCTGATCCGTCAAGGCAATGGCAAGCTGCTTGCCGGGGACTATATCGGCCACTTCGGTCCTGGCCATGTGGCGCTGATGGGCCCCGGGCTCCCCCATGACTGGATCAGTGACCTGGCACCGGAGCAAAGGATCCAGGGACGCGATGTGGTTCTGCAATTCGACGGGGAAGCCCTGCTGCGTCTGCGTGAAACACTGCCTGAGCTGGGCGAGTTGCAATCCCTGTTCAGTCGGGCTCGGCAAGGCATCGAATTCAGTGGCGAGACGGCCTGCACTGTCGCCCGCTTGCTGGAGGCCATTGGGCAGACGGTCGGCCTGAAACGCCTGGTGCTGTTTCTGTCGCTCCTGGAAACACTGGCCCAGGCTGGAGCCGACGAGAGTCGCATACTGGCTAGCCCGCAATATGCGCCAATGCTGGATAACCTGACGAGCGAGCGGATGAATCGGATCTTTGATTACATCCTGGGAAATCTGGCCGGAGAAATCCGCATGTCGACCATCGCGCAACGTCTGCAGATGAGTGAGCCGGCCTTTTCGCGCTTTTTCAAACGTACGACCGGGCATACCTTCGTCGAGCTGATCCGCAAGTTGCGGATCCAGCGGGCGTGTCGCCTGCTACTGCAAAGTCAGCAGTCGATTGCAGATATCTGCCTGGAGGTGGGCTATAGCAACCTGTCGAACTTCAATCGTCACTTTCGCCATGAAATGCATACAACACCCAGTGATTACCGTAAACAACTCGTGCTGCACTCCATTATTAAAAAATAAAGAAGCATTAGCACGACCAGAAAAGTTCGAAGGCTCACCTGCAAAGAGGATGCATCATGTTTTTAGTCTGCGGCGAGGTATTATTCGATTTTTTCGAGTCGGCGCATGGTAACTTGCCAAGACAAATCACCTTCAAGGCAATAGCGGGTGGTTCTCCTTTCAACGTGGCGGTGGGACTGAGTCGGCTGGGCATAGAGGCCGCATTGCTGACAGGCATTTCCACCGACTTTCTGGGCAAGCAGTTGCGCCAGGTGCTGGAGGAAGAGGGCGTATCAACCCGTTACCTGGCGTCCTGTGGACGCAGCAACGACGTTAAGCTTAATTTGTCTTGATGAGCAAGGCATTCCCCATAACAGCTTCTATGGGCAGTTCAAATGGGTGTTTGTTTTTGAGGTAGTACACTATCCAGCTATACTCGCCAACTTACGATAGTGGGACGGAGTCATTTCCTTGAATGCCATAAAGTGGCGATTGAAATTAGATATATTGGTAAAGCCCACTTCGAAACAGATATTTGTAATCGGTAGGTCGCTGTGAACCAGTAGATCGCAGGCGCGGGTGATGCGCAGGCTGTTGACGAATTCTACAAAGCGTCGCCCGGTCGCCTGGCGAAAGAACTTTGAGAAGTAGGTGGCTTGCATGCCGAGTTCCTCGGCAACTTCCTCCAAGCTTATGTTCTCGTGGTAATGATTGAAAATATAATTGACCGCCTGATTTACACGCTGTTGGTTCTTTTCACCCGTGATGGTCAGATAATGCTCACTGGAAAGTAGTTGGTACTGATCTGCCTTGGCGAGAAGGCCCATGACGGATAAAAAGTGGGCCAGGGATTCCAGTCCACTGGAAGTCGCTATTTTCTGCATCAAGCGCTGTGTTTCACGGATGGTCGCGGCGTCCTGGAATTCGATGCCAAAGCTTGCCCGTTGTAATAAGCTATCCAGCTCGGTGAGCTCTGGCAGGACATTGCGTGCTGCCTGAATCATTTCGTCGATGAATACGACAACCTGGTCCCGCTCCGGATAGATTTCCTGTTCTTCCGTATGACTGATCCAGTTATGGGGAAGGTTGGGGCCAATCAGGAAAAGAGTACCGGGATAGAAGTTGCCAATGTAATCCCCGACGAAAACCTTGCCGCAGCTGTGGGTGATCAGATGCAACTCGTACTCCTTGTGATAATGCCAGCGGACCAGAGGGTCGGGAAAACCGTGCTTTCGATAAAGAATCGAGCTGTGTTCCTTCGGAGGGATTAGCTCGTAGGAGGGAGATGACTGACGTGTTGCGGCTCGCTTGTTCATCACCTTGGGTTTGAGTCTTGTCAGGTGGCACATGCTGCAAACATATATAAAGAAGTAAAGCTTGTACACTTTATGATTTCGGAAACAGGTAAATTTTATTTAAGTTGTTGATTTTTATGGTTTTATTTTTTGAAGTAGCGCTAGTCTTGCTGGGTGCGTCTGTTTTTTTGTGCAAAAAAGTACAGGTTTTTTGGATATTATGAGTTTGTCTTGGTAGTGAATACCTGGTGTAATCCATTTCATCCTGAGTCTCCCGTCGAATGTCCATCATTCGTGAGGGAGATTGACAAGAAAGATAAAAAACAGCTGATCGTGCGATCGGCAGAGGACTTGGCAATCATGAGCTATCCATCAAGCCTGGCCGTGCAGCCTGCTCATTCCTTACCACTATCCCATAAGGCGATTTGTCGCCGGCTCTGTCAGGCCGGTAATGGCTTTCTTGAAGCACTTCGTCAAGGCGCCCGAGGGTTTGGCTGTCACCGCCACATTTTGCTCAAGCCAAGCCCCTCAGCCTGGTCGGCCTGATTTCTCCAGCATCGCCTTTTACTTCGAACTCTTTTTAATGCGCGTCTTCACGCGCCCCGGGATCCTTGTTGCCTGACGAAAGACAGAGCCTTGTTGGTCCCCGACAAATCCGAGCGGTCTAGAGGTAGAAAAACGTGAAACTCAATACCCAAAATCTGTCTCAACTTCCTGAGCGTGTTCAGCGCCCTCTATACGACCGCAAGCAGGTCAGGCAGGGAATCGTGCATATCGGTGTCGGTGGCTTTCATCGTGCCCATCAGGCGATCTATGCCGAGATGCTGCTCAACCGGGGTAAGGCCCGCGAGTGGGGCATTTGTGGGGTGGGGCTGCGCTCGGAAGATCGAGCCATGCAGGAGGCCCTGGCCTCCCAGGACTATCTCTATACCCTCTATGAGCTGGGTGACAGCGACAACACGCAGATCCAGGTGGTCGGCGTCCTCGGCGATTTCCTCCTCGCCGAGGACGGCTCCGAAGCGCTGATTCGCAAGCTGGCTGACCCACAAACCCGGATCGTATCGTTGACCATCACCGAAGGTGGCTATTGCACCGACGACAGTAGCGGCCAGTTCAATGCCGATCTGCCGCAGATTCGCCATGACCTGGCCAATCCACAGCAGCCCCGGACGGTATTCGGTTTTCTGACCGAGGCTCTGGCCCGCCGTCGGGCAGCCGGCGTCAAGCCGTTCACCGTGATGTCTTGCGATAACCTGCCACATAACGGCCGCGTGGCTCGCAATGCCCTGTTGAGTTTCGCCAAACTGCGTGATCTCGGGCTCCATGACTGGATTGCCAGCAACGTCAGCTTTCCCAATGCCATGGTCGATCGGATCACGCCGATGACCAGCGATGCGCATCGCTCCCAATTGCTTGAGGAAACCGGCATCGAGGATGCCTGGCCGGTGGTGGCCGAGCCTTTCCTGCAGTGGGTGGTGGAGGACAAGTTCTGCAACGGCCGCCCCTGCTGGGAAGAAGTTGGCGTGCAGTTCACCGACGATGTCACGCCCTATGAGGAGATGAAGATTCGTCTCCTCAACGGCAGCCATATGGCGATGGCCTACCTCGGTGCCTTGCTCGGCCACCGCTATGCGCACGAGGCGATGCAGGATGCGCAGCTGCTGGCGTTTGTCCGCGCCTACATGGACCGGGATGTCACGCCGCTGCTGGCCGAGGTACCCGGCATCGATCTGGAGAACTACAAGGACACGCTGATCGAGCGTTTTTCCAACACGGCAATCTGTGACCAGATCAGCCGGCTTTGCTCCGACGGCTCATCCAAGCTCCCGAAGTTCGTACTGCCGAGCCTGCTGGGCCAGATTGAAGCTGGCGTTGATATGCGGCGCACGGCGCTGATTCTGGCCGCCTGGTGCCACTACCTGCGCGGCCTCGACGAGCGAGGAGCAACTTACCCAATTCTCGATCCGCGTGCCGCCTCGCTACAGAAAGCCGCAGGCCTCAAAGAGCGCCTGGTCGAGAGTTTCCTGGGGCTCGAAGATGTGTTCGGGCACAAGATTCCGGCTTCTGCGACATTCGTGGCGATCTTCCGCCTGCAGCTCGAGCGTCTGCAGACACTCGGCGTGCGCGCCACGCTTGAGTTGACGATGGCGGAGGAAGTTGGTGCGAACGAAAGGAAATTGGCAACCTTAATTTGACTATAGATTGACTATTTAAAATAGCCAGCCGGCAAACTGGCAGCAATTATTTATTCAGCCATTAAATTACAAATACAACAAAGGAAAACCGTTATGGTTCAGCATGTAGAGTCACGAGGATTGCTATTTGGCATGCCTTTATCCCTGATCTGGGGCTATATCGCCATTGCTGTGTTCATGACAGGAGATGGCATTGAGCTGGCTTTTCTCTCCCGATATATTGTCGACCTTGGTTTCTCGGCTACACAAGCATCGTTTCTCTTTACCGTCTATGGATTACTGGCAGCCCTATCCAGTTGGAGTTCTGGCGTATTGGCCGAAGTCTTTAGGCCTCGCCGAATCATGCGAATCGGCGTGATTACCTGGATCGTATTCCATGTTCTCTTTCTGTGTTTCGGATTAGAGATGAAGAACTATCCTTTGATGGTGGTGTTCTATGGAATACGCGGCTTGGCCTATCCACTGTTTATCTATTCCTTCTTGGTCTGGGTGGCACAAGTGGCCCCGCGCGAGCGTCAGGCCTCGGCCATGGGTTGGTACTGGACGATGTACTCCATCGGTATCGGCTTTCTAGGAACTTATCTACCCAGTTTCAGCATTCCCTATATTGGTTTCATGGGCACTCTATGGATGGCAGTCGCCTGGGTTGCGGCGGCGGGCGCCATGGTCGTATTCCTAGTAAGAGACTGGCAGGTGGCAGATACCTGCGCTAATACGACTCTTGCCGAACGTCTCCACGAGTTGAGCCGTGGCGCCACTATTTTGTTTGAAAGTCGCAGTATTCTCATTACTGCGATTGTGCGGATTATTTGTAATCTAACACTGTTCGGTTTTCCCGTGATTATGCCGCTGTTCTTTACCTCCCCCGAGGCGGGCTTCACGATGGAACAATGGCTACGCATCTGGGGCGCCCTATTCATCGTCACCATTTTCACCAATGTGATGTGGGGGCTGATTGGCGACCGGATCGGCTGGGTCTTCCAGATGCGCTGGTTCGGCTGTGGCGGGTGTGCGCTCGCTACATTGGCTTTTTACTATTTGCCACTTACATACAACGGTAGCTTTTTTGCAGCCTTAGTGGGAGCGATTGCTCTAGGCATTTTTGTCTCCGCCTTTGTCCCCATGGGGGCGATTTTTCCGGCTATGGCCCCAGAGCATAAAGGGGCTGCCATCTCCGCACATAACCTGGCTGCCGGACTCTCCAGCTTTATGGGACCAGCTATCGCCACCCTGGGCATCTCCACGATAGGTGTAGAAGGCATCGTCTGGATCTACGCCTTGCTTTATGTCGTAGGAATAGTACTGACTTATTTCATCCATGTTGAGCAGCCTGGACTTGAGTACAAGGCGATGCCAAGCCTCGATATTTCGAAGCGCTCGGAAATCAGCGAAGCAATATAAGTAGGAAGCCTCTTCATGAAAGCTGTAGCAGCCTGCTGAAATTTGCCACTATGACCGCGACCACCGCTCCGTTGGCAGCCATGGTCGCGGTCATAATAGGCCTTGCTCAACAGGGCAAAGCACACAATTTGACTCGTTCTGGGCGCACCTTCCCCATAAGCCGGCTCATATCTTTGTGCCTGCAGCCAGCAGCTTCGGCAGACACACCAGATCACTCGTGGCCATGGCCAGCAGGAACAGTGCTTCGACACGCTCTCGTAGCTTCATCTGACGCAGGACGGCCGCCGCCTTGAGCCAGCGGAAGTAAGTCTCAATCCAAGCACGCGGCCTGGAACGAGGCGGCACAGCGCGCAGCCACCGCAATGGATCCCGATTCTGCGCTGTCTGCCACCGGCCCCTTCGGCTCCGATCGAAATGGTGCGAACTTTGGCGTACAAATTGAACACTGGTGGAAATAGTCAGGCCAAGACATATGGGATTTGTACCGATCCTGAGTTATCGACATAAGTTTCCCAAAGAATCGATGCGGTACTTGATTATTAATCCGGCGCCCAGACTTTAGCGGTGTCTACGGCTCTTTCAGGCGTCCAGTAAGTAGCCCCCGGCAAAGCCGGGGGCTTTATTCTGGGCTATGTCTGAGTTAGCTGTTGCATGGCTGCTCGCCCCAACGCTTCCCTCAAGCAAATCAATGGATTGAGCTGC
>NZ_FOFJ01000126.1 GCF_900110885.1 Azotobacter beijerinckii
GCCAGAATGTCGCTGATCTGGTTGATGCTGTAGCGCTTGTGGCTGAGCCCGATGGCATGGGTACGACGGCGCAAGGCTGGTTTCTCGGCATGCACGTAGGCCTCCATCAAGGCCTGGAGGTCAGTGTCGGAGAGGGGCGATACGAACTTCACAAGGGCGGTTCCAAGCGCTGCTGGGGCAAGGCTCCTATCATGCGGGAGAATTTACGTTCTGGTACTTAATCAGGAGAGCTGAAGCCTTCGGGAACGCCGGGGGCGGCTCAGATGCCGCGCTTTCGCTCGGGAGGGACGGCGAGTTTGGCCAGCGCTTGGGCCGGGAAGGCTACTTGAGCAGGCCGAGCAGATACTGCGCATGGGAGGAGGACGAACCGCAAGCCCCGAGAAGACTCAGCAGCAAGATGCTGCCACCAACCTTTTCCGGTAGGATGCACGACAGCCTTAATCTTCTGGAAGCTTCGATGTCCGATCGCCTGACCCTGCTGCGCCCCGACGACTGGCATATCCACCTTCGCGATGGCGCCGCTCTGCCCCGGACGGTGACCGACGCGGCGCGTGTTTTTGGCCGGGCCATCGTCATGCCCAATCTGGTTCCGCCCGTGCGCAACGCCTCCGAAGCAGAAGCCTACCGGCAACGCATCCAGGCTGCACGTCCTGCGGCCAGCCGCTTCGAGCCCTTGATGGCGATCTATCTCACGGATCGGACCAGTTCGGAGGATATCCGGGCTGCCAAAGCCAGCGGTTTCGTGCATGCGGCCAAGCTATATCCTGCGGGAGCCACGACCAACTCGGACTCCGGGGTTACCAGCCTCGACAGCATCTTCTCGGTACTGGAAGCGATGGCCGAAGTAGACCTGCCGCTACTGGTGCATGGCGAGGTGACCCACAGCGAGGTCGACGTGTTCGACCGCGAGATGCGCTTCATCGACGAGCACTTGGTCCGCGTAGTTGAGCGCTTCCCCACCCTGAAGGTAGTGTTCGAGCACATCACTACCCGCGATGCCGTACAGTTTGTGGAGGCCAGCGGTGGCAATGTCGGTGCCACTATCACCGCCCATCACCTTTTGTACAACCGCAACCACATGCTGGTCGGCGGCATCCGCCCGCACTTCTACTGCTTGCCGATCCTTAAGCGCCGCACTCATCAGGAAGCCCTGCTGGACGCCGCTACCAGCGGCAATCCAAAGTTCTTCCTCGGCACCGACTCAGCGCCACATGCCCGACACGCAAAGGAAGCGGCCTGTGGCTGTGCCGGCTGCTATACGGCCTACGCGGCCATCGAGTTGTATGCCGAAGCCTTCGAACAGCGCAATGCACTGGAAAAGCTGGAAGGCTTTGCCAGCCATTACGGTGCGGACTTCTACAACATGCCGCGAAACACTGATCACATCACGCTGATCCGCGAGGAATGGGTGGCGCCGACCGATCTAGCGTTTGGCGAGCACAGCCTGACTCCGCTGCGCGCCGGGGAGAAACTGCGCTGGCGCCTGCTGGAGGAAAATACGTGACCGAAGAACGCTTCGACGACATCCTCGAAACCCCCAGCTCCACCAGCACGTCACGCCATCCTATGGCGCAGCGCTTCCGTGGTTACCTGCCGGTCGTTGTGGATGTCGAGACGGGAGGATTCAACAGTGCAACCGATGCACTGTTGGAAATCGCAGCCATTACCATCGGCATGGATGAGCAGGGATTCCTGTTTCCCGAGCACAGCCACTTCTTTCGGGTCGAGCCTTTCGAAGGCGCCAATATCGAAGCAGCTGCCTTGGAGTTCACGGGTATTAAACTGGATCATCCACTGCGTATGGCGGTCGGCGAGGACCAGGCCCTGCAGGAGATTTTTCGCAGCGTACGCAAGGCCGTGAAATCCAATGGCTGCAAACGAGCCATACTGGTCGGCCATAATAGTAGCTTCGATCTGGCCTTCCTCAACGCCGCCGTGGCCCGTTGCGATGTCAAACGCAACCCCTTCCACCCCTTTTCCAGCTTCGATACGGCCACCCTGGCCGGTCTGGCTTATGGGCAGACCGTACTCGCCAAGGCATGCCAGAGTGCTGGCATCGCGTTCGATGGCCGCGAGGCGCATTCGGCGCGCTACGACACGGAAAAGACCGCAGAACTGTTCTGCGGAATCGTCAACCGCTGGAAAGAAATGGGCGGCTGGGTGGATTTTGCCTGAGCCAACATGCTGACTGACAGCACCCCCTCCCCTTGACAGTCAAAAGCCAAGAAAAAGCTCCTCGGTCGTTGCTCGGATCTGGAAGGCTTCGGAGCGACCAGCGGCCGGTAAAATATTTACAATCATTCTCATTAAGATTAGGATCTCACCATCAAGCTACTACTTGTCGAGCCGAGGCGCCTATGTACGTATGTCTCTGTCAAGGTGTTACCGATGGTCAGATCCGCAGTGCAATCCAGGGCGGCTGCTGTACCTATCGCGATGTGCGTATCGCTCTCGGTGTCGGCACCCAGTGCGGCAAATGTGCTTGCGTAGCCAAGCAGATTGCGAGGGAGACCCTTGGCGAAGAAATGCAGAATAGCCAAGATGCTAGTTTCTGCCCGGCAGTATTAGCCGCCTCCTGATTCGCCATGGAGGCTGGTCCTTGGCATCTCATTCCATTCTGCCCCCTTCTTTCCAGTCTTGCCAAAGCGATCCTTCATGCAATCGCACTGGAGAATTATTCTCCAATTGACTCAATCACTTAGCTTTTGACATATCCAGTCCGACGGACCAAACTGCCTTAATCGACATCCCGACTCGAAAGGAATGGACATGAAAGGCGACAAGATAGTCATCCAGCACCTCAACAAAATCCTCGGCAACGAGTTGATCGCGATCAACCAGTATTTCCTGCACGCTCGCATGTATGAGGACTGGGGCCTGGAGAAGCTCGGCAAGCACGAATACCACGAATCCATCGACGAGATGAAGCATGCCGATAAGCTGATCAAGCGCATTCTGTTTCTTGAAGGCCTGCCCAATCTGCAGGAGCTGGGTAAACTCCTTATTGGTGAAAACACCAAGGAAATGCTTGAGTGCGATCTGAAACTCGAGCAAGCGGGACTACCCGACCTAAAAGCTGCTATTGCCTACTGCGAGAGTGTCGGGGACTATGCTAGTCGCGAATTGCTGGAGGATATTCTCGAATCCGAAGAGGAGCATATCGACTGGTTGGAAACCCAACTGGACCTAATCGACAAGATTGGTCTGGAGAACTACTTGCAGTCGCAAATGGATGAGTAAAGCAAAAAAACGGCCGCAAAAATCTGAGTGCAACACCTAAGCATCTCGGCAAGGTGTTGCCATGCCTTACCACGAACTCGGCGTGGCAGAGCGCGCCGAGTGATGGATCAGCCCGCCCTGTACCGGCTGACGGACATACAGCGCCTGCTCCAAGGCATCCAGAACGAAGCCGGTACGCGCCGAACTGGAGACCTTCCAGCCGACGATCCGCCGGGCGAAGACGTCGATGACGAAGGCCACGTAGACGAAACCCTGCCAGGTCGACACATAGGTGAGATACCGTCGGCGAATTCAAAGCCCTCCAGGAGCCAATCGTGCGAATCGGGAGGTGCGTGTGATGGCCTGCCCGCGACCGTCCAGCCATTGGACGACCCTTGCCACATTGATGTCTACCGCTGCCAGTGTCTGCTGCAGCGCAGTTTTGGCCAGTCAGGTGTAGCGGCTGCGTCGCATGCCGAATGCTCGGTAAGTGATCCATGAACCCCGTCTGTTAACGGCCGAGCCGGTCTTTTACAGTGGCGCCGTCGGAGTGCAGTTCCACGGCAGCAGCGCCTCGTAGTCTTCGACGCTTTGCGCTGCCGGCAACCGCTCGAGGATGTGGCGCAGCCAGGCGTAGGGCTCCTGCCCGTTGGCCCTGGCGGTTTCCACCAGGCTGTAGAGCTGCGCGCTGGCCGTCGCGCCTTTGGGCGTGTCGCTGAACAGCCAGGCCTTGCGCCCGATGACGAACGGGCGAATAGCCCGTTCGGCACGGTTGTTGTCGATCGGCAGGTAGCCCGCCTCGGTA
>NZ_FOFJ01000082.1 GCF_900110885.1 Azotobacter beijerinckii
CAGGGCAAGCTGATTTACCACACGACCACCGACACCGTGACGACGAAGGTGGTCATCGAGGCTTTCGATCGCCTGCTCGAACAGAAGTCGCCGGAGGCCTTTGCGATCGTCGTGCTCGGCAATGCCAGCATTCATCGCTCGGCCTTGTTTCTGCGCAAGGAACTGGAGTGGAGAGCGCAACGGCTCTACGTGATCTTCCTGCCAACGTACTCACCTGAGCTCAACCTGATCGAGATCCTCTGGCGGAAAATCAAGTACGAATGGCTGCCTGTAACGGCTTACCAGAGCTTCCTGTCACTCACCAGCCATGTGCTCGAGGTACTATCAGGTTACGGCGAAAAATATCGGATTAATTTTGTATACTAACTTACCTGAGCGGCGCTCCGGCTCCCGCCGCGGAAAGCCTGATGCGCTCGCGCTACAGTGCCTATGCGCTGGGCAATATCGACTATCTGCTGCAGACCACCCTGCCCGCCCAGCAAAGCGGCCTGGATCGCGAGGCCATACGCACCTGGAGCCTGCAGAGCACCTGGCTCGGCCTGGAAGTCGAGGCGGTCGAGCTGCCCGCCGGGCAGCCGGAGCATGCCTTCGTCACCTTCAGCGCGCGCTGGCACGATGCCTCGGGCGCACACGCTCATCGCGAACGCTCCGCCTTCGTGCGCCATGCCGGCCGCTGGTACTTCATCGACCCGACCGTCCCGCTCCAGGTGGGGCGCAACGATCCCTGCCCTTGCGGTAATGGACTAAAATTCAAGAAGTGTTGTGCCGACGCCCTGCGCCAAACGTCCCAAGCACTGGAGGGGTAGGTTCTTTTTGCGAGGAGTCCAAATCCCTGCCAGGCTCGCGAAGCGGCAACAGTCTTGCATTCGAGAATATCTCTTAATCGATGCGATACGCTCGTCGCCCCGCCAAAACCCCAGTCCGGAAATCGGGTATATACGGTGACGACTCGAAGAAGCAGTGCATGCTCCCTGTCCGCACGGGGCACGGGCGCCCCCGGATCAGGGTGCTTCCAAATGCAGACCGGAGATGTCGGGAAGCGGTCCGGCCGGCGCCGCTGGAACCGGCCCCATGTCGCTGCCGACCGGCGCCAGGCTCAGGCCGCTCAGATCCAGGCGCGGCGGCACCGCGGCGGGCTTGGGCTCCAGCAGATCGGCGCCCGCCGCAGCGATCCCGAAGTCCGGTGCCTCCACCGCGGCAAAGGCTGCCATGTACGCATCCCGCGGCACCACTACGAGAGGTCGACGGGTGGGGTGGGAACGATCGGCAGAAAGGTCGGTTTCTTGCCGTGGAGCAAGCGGCGCCTCCTCCTCCATCGGCAGAATGTCCACGCGGGCACCGGCTCGCGCCAGAGCGGCCCGGTACTTCTCGGCCTCGTCGGCCTCCAGATTGCCCTTGAGGGGCACGCGCCGACCGGAAAACAGTGTGGCGATGCGTGCGGCATCGGCGCGAAACAACTTGGCCAGATTGGCCTGAACCAGCTCCGGAGAGGCTCCGTGCACCAGCTGACCGGAAAAAACGATCTGATAGCGGCTCATGGTCATACTCATCTCCCAATCGTCGGGCAGTATGGCGCAGTTTTTTTTCGGCCAACAAGCGCGGGAAGCGGGCAAAAGAGCCTTCTGCGAAGCAGATCATCCAGCGCCCCCCGGTCGGTCCGGCAAAGGTTGCAGCCAGACAGCCGCTTGCTACACTGACGCCCCCTTTGGAGTTCAGCATGTTTTTCCAGGCACGCATCACAAGAGTTCTAGGCCTGTTGGGATTGCTTGGCCTGCTCTGTGGTCTTGCCGGCTGCTCCACCTGGCTGACCGGGGCCTTCAAGGATCCCGACGTCCAGCTGGTCAAGATCGACGTCGTCAAGGTCCGCCTGCTGGAGCAGCAGTTCGTCCTGCGCTTTCGCATCGACAACCCCAACTGGACGAGCCTGCCGATCCGCGGCCTGGACTATGAGGTGTTCCTGAACGACATCCGCCTGGCCAAGGGAGCATCGAACAAGTGGTTCACCGTGCCTGCCCGCGGTCGCGAAGAATTCGACGTCCTGGTCACGACCAACCTCTGGCGGCATATGAAGAGCATCGTCAAGCTGCTGAAAAAGCCTGATCAGCCGATCCACTACCAGTTGCAGGGCACGGCCAAGACGGGGCTGCTGTTCGGACGCGGAGTACTGGTTTCCCGCTATGGCGAGATAACCCCCAGCAACTACCTCCAGGACTGACCCCGCATGAGTCCGCTGATCGTCGGCCTGCTGCTGGCCGCCCTGCTGATCGTGCTGGCCCTGAGCGGCGTGGCCTTCGCTCTCTGGCGGCAGGTATGGCTCCGCCAGAAAGCCCGCAAGGCGGCCGAAGAGGAGTGCCAGACGCAGCTCGCCGAGCATCTGCGCCTCCTCGCCGGCAGCCTGCTCGACGGGCAACTGCCACTGGTCGAAGGCGCCATCCGCATCAAGGCCCTGCTCGAACACTACGACCCGCAGCTGAGCCGGAGCGAACGCTGCCGGGTTTTCCACGAACTCGGCGAGGCCACCGCCCACATCCCCACGCATGCAGCCTGGAAAGCCTTGGACAGGGCGCAGCGGCGGCATTACGAAGCACTGTTCAGCAGCCTCGAACTGCGGCACAAGGCGGCCGCCCGCAGCTCGGCGCGCTGGCTGCTGGAAGAAGGACTGGCCGCGCGCCGATGAAAAAGACTCGGCCGGCTTGCCAGCCACAGACCGGCTCCCTACCTTAGGGCACCCACCCCGTACCCCAGGGGCCGTAGCCTGCCCATTGCCCCGCTACCCCGTGCTCGAAGGAACCCGCCGCATGCGCTCGCGCCCGTTTCGTCACCTGTCCCGCCTGACCCTCGGCGCCGGACTCGCGTCCCTGCTCGCGCTCGCCGGCTGCCAGACGGTGGTCGACAAGCGCTATGCGGACAGCCTGCCGCCCGCGCAGGGCGTCCTGCACCTCCAGGGACTGACGGACAGCGCGGTAGTGCGGCGCAACACCCTCGGCATGCCGCTGATCGAAACCCGCAACGAGCACGACGCCCTGTTCGCCCTCGGCTATGTGCATGCCAGCGACCGCCTGAGCCAGATGGTCGGCCTGCGCCTGATGGCCGAAGGGCGACTGGCCGAGATGCTCGGCCCGGGCGTCCTCGACATCGACCGTTTCATGCGTGCGATGGGCCTGCGGCGTCAGGCCGAAACGCTCTATCGGAACGCCTCACCACAGCTGAAGCAAGACTTCGAGGTCTACGCCCGGGGAGTCAATGCCTTCCTGTTCCGCCACCGCGAGCGGCTGCCCATGGACCTGGCCGAGTCCGGCTACCAGCCGCCGTACTGGAGCGCCGAGGACTCGGTGCTGCTGTTCTGCCTGCTGAGCTTCGGCCTGTCGACCAACCTGCAGGAGGAGATCGCCGCCCTGCAGCTGGCGCAGAAGGTCGGAGCAGAGCGGCTGGCCTGGCTGACGCCGACCTACCCCGACGATCCCCTGCCGGTCGAGGAAGCGGACAAGCTCAAGGGCCTCGACCTCAAGAGACAGATCCCCGGCCTCACCGCGCTGGAGCAGGCTGCCGGACAGGTTGCCGCGCTGAACATGCTGGGCGTCGCCGCTTCCAACAACTGGGCCATCGCGCCGCGCGGCAGCCGGCTCGGCAAGAGTCTCCTGGCCAACGATACCCACCTGCCGCTGACCCTGCCCTCGCTGTGGAACTTCGTGCACATCCGCACGCCGCAACGCCAGACCGCCGGGGTCTCCGTCGCCGGCATTCCGGCGGTGGTCGCCGGCTTCAACGGCCAGCTAGCCTGGGGCATGACCATGGTCATGGCCGACACCCAGGACCTGTTCCTCGAACGGATCAGAAGCGAAGGCGGGCGCCTCCACTACCTCGCCGACGGCCAGTGGCTGCCGGCCCGCGAGCGCCAGGAGACCTTCATCGTCAAGGGCGCGCAGCCGATCCGCGAAACCGTGTACGAGACCCGCCACGGTCCGCTGCTGAACAGCGTGCTCGGCGAGCGCAAGCATCCGCTGCAGCCGTTGCCGGTGGCCAGCAGCCATGGGTTGGCAGTGCAGACACTTCCGCTCGACGACGACCGGAGCCTGGACGCCTTCATCCAACTGTCCCGTGCCCGCTCGGTGGGCGAGGCCTTCACGGCGGCCGGCGGGCTGCGCGCCATGGCGCTGAATCTGGTGTTCGCCGACGCCGAGCACATCGGCTGGCAGGTGACCGGACGCTATCCCAATCGCCGCGGCGGTCTCGGCCTGCTGCCCTCCCCCGGCTGGGACGGCGCCTACGACTGGGACGGCTTCGCCGACCCCATGCTCCACCCCTACGACCAGGACCCGGCGCAGGGCTGGCTGGGCACCGCCAACCAGCGCACGGTGCCGCGCGGCTACGGCATGCAGCTGTCCAGCACCTGGTACTACCCGGAACGCGCCGAGCGCATCGCCGAGCTGGCCGGCCGCGGTCGCCACGATGCGCAGAGCATGATTGCCATGCAGTACGACCAGACCACGCCCTTCGCCGCCAAGCTCAAGACCATGCTCACCGCACCGAGCATGGCCGGACCACTGCGCCAGGCCATCGAGGCCCTACCGCCGGCCGAGCGCGACAAGGCCCGCGAAGCCCTGACCCGGCTGCTCACCTTCGACGGCCGGCTCGCCGCCGACTCGGCGGACGCCGCCCTGTACGGCGCCTTCCTGCAGGAGAGCGCGCGGCAGACCTTCCTCGACGAACTGGGGCCGGACGGCAGCCCCACTTGGCAGGCCCTGCTGCAAATGTCCAGCCTCTCCTACTCGGCCCAGGCCGACCATCTGCTCGGTCGCGAGGACAGCCCGTTCTGGGACAACATCGCCACCCCGCAGCCCGAGGACAAGCCGGCCATCCTCGCCCGCAGTCTGGCGGCTGCGGTGGGCCATCTGGAAAGCCGGCTCGGCAGCGACCGCAGCGCCTGGCAATGGGGCAAGCTGCACCGCTATCAGTGGACCAGCGACAGCACCCGGCTGGCGCCCTACCTCGGCGCCAGCCAGCGCACCGCACTCCACGCACTCGGCGACTACCTGAACCGTGCACCCCATCCCGCCGGCGGCGACCACGGCACGCTGAACGTTTCCGCCTATCGCTGGGGACAGGACTTCGATGCCTGGCTGATCCCGGCCATGCGCATCGTCGTCGACTTCGCCCGCGAGGAGCCCATGCTCGGGCTGAACAGTACCGGCCAGTCCGGCAACCCGGCCAGCGCGCACTACAAGGACGGCATCGACGCCTGGCTCGAAGGGCGCTACATGAGCTTCCCGTTCAAGGCGGAGAATCTGGACAAGACCTACGGCAGCCAGCGTCTGCTGCTGGCGCCGTAGGCTCGAGGTGGATTGGCCCGGGGGGCCACGAACGAATCAATCCCGACGCCCTCATCGCTGGTGGCCGGGTTGGGTTTGCTTGTCAGCCCAACAGGCGCCGGGCTGTATTTCTTGGGTGAGCGCTGCCGCGCGCCTCAGCCCGTCTTCAGGATGCCGCTCAGGGTGATGCCGTAACGCTCGAACAACTGCAGCGCCGGCTCCTTCGTTTTCGCTCCGTTGCCGCCGCCATTGTCCTGGCGCTCGAAGCCTTCGCGCTTCGCCAACTCCATAACCTTCCGGCTCGCTTCCTCCAAACTGGGTTTGGCCGCCGACTCGGTCACCATTTTCACCGTGTTCCCATCCTTGTTGAACGTGATCGACCATGTAGCCATGTCGTGTTCCTCCGTTTTCACCGTCAATGCAAGTGCGCGGTAGACTTTTCGGTCCAGCCTAAAATCAGACTAGACCCCCTTTGCGCAACTCGCCACTCGGCCAAATATGACTAGGCTTTTCTGAGAATCCTGCCACCGCCCGCCTACGGGTCCGCCCGACGCGGCAAGGGCTCCAGGAGGCTTGCATGAAAGCGCTTTTCGAGGCCCGGGAACATGCGGAGCTGCTGCGCCGCCACGCCATCCCCCTGCCCGCGCTCGACAGCGAGGCCTTCGCCGCGCTGTTCGACCGCTACGGCGAGGCCCGCGTGGTGCTGATCGGAGAGGCCAGCCACGGCACCTCCGAGTTCTACCGCACCCGTGCGGCGATCACCCGGCGACTGATCGAGCGGCACGGCTTCACCATCGTCGCCGTCGAGGCAGACTGGCCGGACGCCGCACAGATCGATCGCCAGGTGCGCCGCCAGCAGCCTCCCGACTGGGAACGCCTGGCCTTCCAGCGCTTCCCCACCTGGATGTGGCGCAACCTGGAGGTCGCCGAATTCTGCGACTGGCTGACCCGCTTCAACCGGGAGCAGCCGGACGAGCGGCGCGTCGAGTTCCGCGGCCTGGACGTCTACAGCCTGGGTGCCTCGATCGGCGCAGTGCTGGACTATCTGGACAGGACCGACGCCCAGGCCGCCCGGGACGCCCGCCAGCGCTACGGCTGCCTGACGCCCTGGCAGGATGCGCCCGCGAAGTACGGACACGATGTCCTCTACGGCCGCCGGTCCTGCGAGGACGCGGTGGTCGAACAGTTGCGCAGCCTGCTCGAGCTGCGCCTGGAGGCACTCGGCCAGGATGGCGAGGAGCTCTTCGACGCCACCCAGAACGCCCGCGTGGTGCGCGCCGCCGAGCACTACTACCGGATCATGTACCACGGCTCGAGCGCCTCCTGGAACCTGCGCGACCGGCACATGTTCGACACCCTGCGCAGCCTGCTGGAGCACCGCGGCCCCGAAGCCAGGGCGGTGGTCTGGGCGCACAATTCGCACATCGGCAACGCCGACGCGACGGCCATGGGCTGGGCCGGCGAATTCAACATCGGCGAGCTGTGCCGCACCGCCTGGGCGCAGGATGCCGTGCTGATCGGCATGGGCACCGACCGCGGCGAAGTGGCGTGCGCCAGCGCGTGGGACGAGCCGATGCGCATCAAGCAGGTCCGCCCCTCGCGCCCGGACAGCTGGGAGCAGCGGTTCCTGCGCACCGGCATCCCCGCCGCCCTCACCGACTGGCGCGGCGAGCAGTCCGCCGAGCTGCGCGCTGCGCTCTCCGAGACCCTGCTGGAACGTGCCATCGGGGTGATCTACCGACCGGAGAGCGAGCGCCAGAGCCATTACTTCGAAGCGGTGTTGGCCGAGCAGTTCGACGCCTGGATCTGGCTGGAGGAGACCCACGCCGTGACACCCCTGGGGCCCCGCCAGCCGCAGGCGGGGCAAGCCGATACCTACCCGTTCGGAGAATGACCCCATGCCTGGAACCCGCCATGCCCCCCACCTGTTTCTCGACCGCCGCAGCGCCGGCCTGGCGCTGGCCGAAGCGCTGGTGCCCCATGCGGCCGAGCGCCCGCTGGTGCTCGCCCTGCCCCGCGGCGGTGTCCCGGTCGCCTTCGAGGTCGCCAGGACGCTGCGCACCGAGCTGGACATCCTGCTGGTGCGCCGGATCGGCGCCCCCGGATACACCGGGCTCGGCCTCGGCGCGGTGATCGACGGCGCCGATCCGCAGTTCGTCGTCAACGAGGAGGTGATGCGCCAGGTCCGTCCGCCGGACGGCTGGTTCGAGACGGAAATGCAGCGCCAGTTGCTGGAGTTGGAACAGGCCCGGCGGCTGTACTGCAGCGAGCGGCCGGCCTCCGTGAGCGGGCGCTGCGTGATTCTGGTGGACGACGGCATCGATACCGGTGCCAGCGTGCGGGCGGCCCTGAAAGGCCTGGCCAAGGCCGCTCCCGAACGGCTGATCCTCGCCGTGCCGGTCGCCCCGCGGGAGATCGTCGCGGACCTGCAGCCACTGGTCGACGAGTTGGTCTGCTTGGCCATGCCCGAGCCCTTCGGCTCGGTCGGGCGGCACTATGCCGACTTCGCCGACACCACCGACCAGGAAGTCGCCGACCTGCTGATGGAGGCACGGGGCACCACCTGAGATGCTCCCGCTGGCCGGCAGCGTCCAACCCCCGCGGCTGCTTGGCCAGCCAACGGACTCCAGCGCCTGAACTATGCTCTAGCAGCGCCCGGTTCCCTCAGCGGGAGCATTCGGCCCGACCCTTTCCCGAGTCGACCAGACCGCCCGGACAAAACGCCCCGTGCACCCAAGGAAAGGAATTCGCCATGTCGCCGAAACCCGCCCCCGACCAGCAACTGCCCGAAGCCCTGCTGGATGTGCTGATCCGCGCCGGTCTGATCGCCATCCTGGCGATCTCCTGCTATCTGGTCTTCAGTCCCTTTCTCGATCTGATGCTCTGGTCGCTGATCCTCGCGGTCATGCTCTATCCGCTGCAGCGGCGGATCGCCGACCGCCTGGGCCACCACGAAGGCCAGACGGCCAGCCTCATCGTGGTGGCCGGGCTGATGATCCTGATGGTGCCGACCTACCTGCTCGGCACCTCGCTGGTCGACTCGGCGCAGCAGGTCATGGAAACCGTCAGGGACGGCTCCCTGAACATTCCGCCGCCGTCCGAGTCGGTGGCCAACTGGCCGGTGATCGGCCAGCCCGTGCACGACCTCTGGCAACAGGCGGCTTCCGACCTGTCCGGATCGATAGAGAAGTACAGGCCGCAAATCCGCGAACTCCTGCTCGGCCTGCTGACCAGGATCGCCGGCATCGGTGCCGGCTTTCTGCTCTTCATCGGCGCCCTGATCATCGCCGGCATCATGATGGCCTTCGGCGAACTCGGTCATCGCAGCGCCCATCGCATCGCCGCACGGATCGTCGGCCCGGAAAGAGGCGAAACGCTCGTCGAGCTGTGCACGGCCACCATCCGCACCGTGGCCCAGGGGGTGCTCGGCATCGCCTTCATCCAGATGCTGCTGATCGGCGTCGGCTTCGTGGTCATGGGCATCCCGGGTGCCGGCCTGCTGGCCCTGGCGGTCCTGCTGCTCGGCATCATCCAGGTGCCGGCGACCCTGGTCACCATTCCGGTCATCGCCTACGTTTTCTCCAGCGAAGGCCCCAGCATGACGACCATCGTATTCGCCATCTACAGCATCCTCGCCGGCCTGGTGGACAACGTGCTCAAGCCGCTGCTGCTCGGCCGCGGCGTGGACGTGCCCATGCCGGTGGTGCTGATCGGCGCACTCGGCGGCATGGTGACCAGCGGCATTCTCGGCCTGTTCATCGGGCCGATCGTCCTCGCCGTGGGCTATCGCCTGTTCTGGCAATGGGTGGACAACCAGGCCACGGTCGACGAAAGCAGCGCCGGCGAAGCCGCGAAGCAGAACCGGCAGTAGCATCGCCCGCTCGCCCCGCCATGCCGACATGCGCTTTCGGTCTGCCCTGCTGCTGGCGACCTGCGTCCTGGGCAGTTGCATCCGCCCAGGGCCGGACTTCCAGTCGCTCCGCGAGCCCTGGATCGACCACTGGGACAACGAAATGCTGGCCCAGACCAGCGCCATGCATGTGCAACCGGGCAACCGCCAGTGGCGGACGCAGCCTGGTGATCCCCTGCTCGACCGGCTGATCGCCTACGCCGATGCGCACAATCCCGACCTACGCATCCGGAAGGTCCGGATGGAAGCCCCGGTGGTCGGGGTCGCGCCCGAGGTGGCCGGCCGCGCGATCCAGGTCGAGGTGCGCAACAACAAGGGCGTGGACGCCGGACAACTGCTCTTCGAACTGGCCCCGTAGCCCTACCGGATCGCCGTCGAACGGGCCAGCACCGAGCTGGAAAACGTGCACCGGCAGTCCCGTGCTGCCCCTGATCGCCATCGACGCCCGCCCTGGCCGGGCTCCTGGCTGAACGGCACCGTCTCCCTGATCATCCTGCTCGGCCAGTCGCTGCAGGACAGCGCGACCGGCAAGGACGTCTACACCGCCTTCGCGGTGCGCATGGAGCTGTTCGTCGCCGTCACCCTGTAGCCTGCGCGGCGGTCTACCTGATCGACCTGCGGCGCCTGCGCCGGCCGATTTCCGCTACCTGATGGGAGGCTGCCATGCTGCTCAATCTGTTGACCGGAATCCCCGCCATGCTGATCTGCCTGCTGTTCCAGGCGATCTTCATGGCTCTCTGTCTGCGGCAGTACGCGCGCTTTCGCCGACGGCACGACATGCAGGGCAGGCCACTGCAGCAGATCGCCTTGCTCGCCCTGGTGATGCTGCTGGCGATGCTCGGCAACTTCCTGCAGATGGCCGCCTGGGCCGGGCTGTTCGTACTGGTCGGCGAGTTCGCCGATTTTTCCACCGCGCTGTATCACTCGGGGGTGAACTTCGCCACCCTGGGCTACGGCGACATCGTCATGTCCGAACGCTGGCGCTTGCTGGGCGCACTGGAGGCGGCCAACGGCATCCTCATGTTCGGCGTCTCCACCTCGATGATGACCGCGGCACTGACCGACCTGATCCGGCACAGCAAGCCCAGCCCGCCCGACGAGCCATAAGCCGCGGACGGGGTCGGCGCGGACGGATCAAGCCTTGGGCAGGGTGACCCCGGTCTGCCCCTGGTACTTGCCGCCGCGGTCCCTGTAGGAGACCTCGCAGGGCTCGTCGGACTCGAGGAAGAGCATCTGCGCCACGCCCTCGTTGGCGTAGATCTTCGCCGGCAGGGTGGTGGTGTTGGAGAACTCCAGGGTCACGTGGCCTTCCCACTCGGGCTCCAGCGGCGTGACGTTGACGATGATCCCGCAGCGCGCGTAGGTACTCTTGCCCAGGCAGATGGTCAGCACGTTGCGCGGGATGCGGAAGTATTCGACGGTGCGCGCCAGGGCGAAGGAGTTCGGCGGGATGATACAGACGTCGCCCTTGACGTCGACGAAGCTCCTCTCGTCGAAGTTCTTCGGGTCGACGGTGGCCGAGTGGATGTTGGTGAACACCTTGAATTCGTCGGCGCAGCGCACGTCGTAGCCGTAGCTGGACACGCCGTAGGAGATCACCCGGTCGGCATCCGCACCGCGCACCTGGCGCTCGACGAAGGGCTCGATCATCCCGTGCTCGAGGGCCATGCGGCGAATCCACTTGTCCGATTTGATGCTCATGGCGGGTTGTCCTGCTGGGCTGTTGGCGAAGGTGGGACGCATCTTACCGGCGGTCGATGCGCCGTCAAAGCACGGCGCCGGACACAGGGCAAGGGCGTCCCGCTCAGTCTTCGGTAATCACGATGGGCGGCATCGACTGGGCGACGATCTGCCGGCTCTGCACGAGACGTGCGCCGACCGTGCGGGCCATCTGCTGGTAGATCAGGGCGACCGGACTGTCCGGATCGGCGATCACCGTCGGCCGGCCGGCGTCGGCCTGGCTGCGGATGTCCATCGACAGCGGCAGCGAGGCGAGCAGGTCGACGCCGTATTGCGCCGCCAGCTTCGCGCCGCCGCCTTCGCCGAACAAGTGCTCGGCATGGCCACAGTTGGAGCAGATGTGCACCGCCATGTTCTCGACCACGCCGAGCACCGGGATGTTGACCTTGCGGAACATCTCCACACCCTTCCTGGCGTCGAGCAGGGCCAAATCCTGGGGCGTGGTGACGATCACCGCGCCGGCCACCGGCACCTTCTGCGCCAGGGTCAGCTGGATGTCGCCGGTGCCGGGCGGCATGTCCACCACCAGGTAATCGAGGTCCTCCCAGTCGGTCTGGGTCGCCAATTGAAGGAGCGCGCCGGAAACCACCGGCCCGCGCCAGACCATCGGCGTGTTGTCGTCGGTCAGAAAGGCCATCGACATCAGCTGCACGCCGTGGGCCTGCAGCGGGACGAAGGCCTTCTGGTCGCGGACCTCGGGCCGGGTACCCTCGGGAATGCCGAACATGATGCCCTGGCTGGGGCCGTAGATGTCCGCATCCAGCATGCCGACCCGCGCGCCTTCGCGAACCAGGGCCAGGGCCAGGTTGGCCGCGGTGGTGGACTTGCCCACCCCGCCCTTGCCGGAGGCCACGGCGATGACGTTCTTCACCCCATGCAGTCCCTGCACCTGCCCCAGCGCCTGATGCGGGGCGATCGTGCAGTCCACCTGCACCCGGGCCTCGCTCACCCCGTCGAGCCTCTTCAGACCGGATTCGAGCAGTTGCGCCCAGCCGTCCTTGAACAGCCCGCCGGCATAGCCGAGTTCCAGGCGCACGCTGACCTGGCCGCCCTGGATGGCGATGTCGCGGACGCAGCCGGCGCTGACCGGGTCCTGGTTGAGATGCGGGTCGAGGTACTGGCGCAGCGCGGTTTCCACCGCTTCGCGGGTGACGGACATGGGGTGCTCCCGAGAAAGACCGAGTAAAACAGACGGCCATGATAACCGAGGCCGGCCCGCTCGCCGATGGGGAGTCGCACCTCGGCAACGCCACTGGATACCGAGCGGCCAAGAGCAGGCGACCGCACGGGGCATGACCGCCGCCAAGGCCGGAGCCGCACCGTGCGCTCCGGCGGCAGGGCAATCGCGCTATGAGGCATCCGGGCCAAACAGCAGTTGGGTTCGGTACTGCGCATTGGTGCAGGCCCGCATGCGCCGCCTGCCAATGCTCAGTTGACTGCTGTCGTTCTGTCGTATCAGGTTCAGTGCCGCACGGCGTATCACGGCCAGGTTGCTGGCCGAGTGGTCCTTGCGACTGCGATTGGCATCCTCGCGAAACTGCACATCCAACACCCAGTGCTGGCTGTTCTCAATGGCA
>NZ_FOFJ01000179.1 GCF_900110885.1 Azotobacter beijerinckii
CCGGCCCGCCTGACGGCGGGCCAGGGTAATCAGGCGTCAGTTTTCTCGTGGTTGTGGTGACGAAGATGGCCCGGCTGTATGGTCGCGCGTTGCGCGGGGAGTGCTGCCTGGCCGCAGTCCCGCATGGGCACTGGAAAACCACGACGTTCATGGCCGGTCTGCGGCGGGGTGGCCTGACGGCCCCGCTGATCCTCGACGGTCGACGGCGCGATGAACGGCCCGGCCTTCCTAGCCTATGTCGAGCAGGTTCTGGTTCCCGAACTGACGGCCCGCGACCTTGTGGTGATGGGCAACCTGCCGGCCCACAAGGTCGCGGGGGTACGTCGGGCCATCGAAGGCGCAGGAGCCACCCTGCGCTACCTGCCCCCCTATAGTCCCGATCTGAACCCGATCGAGACGGCCTTCTCCAAGCTCAAGGCGCTGCTGAGAAAGGCGGCGGCGCGGACGCTGCCCGAACTGTGGCAGAGCATTGGCGAGGTGATCGGGCAATTCTCGGCGGACGACTGCAGGCACTACTTCAAAGCGGCCGGTTATGAGCCTGAATAAAGTGAAAATACTCTAGAGCATTTTCTCTAAAAAATGGTTTGTCCGTCGCCTGGAGTTGCCTTGGATCGAGGTCTCTGATGGACTATCCCAACCTTGACTCAGGAGACTCGCATAGCAAGAGCCTACAGTGTGGATCTGCGCAGTCGCGTAATCGATGCAGCCCAAAGCGATAGCTCGATTCGCCAGGCTGCCCGGCGTTTCGGCGTGGACGTCACGACGGCGACCCGCTGGGTCCGCCGCTGGCGCGAGCATGGCGAGTCGTCTGCCCGTCGGCAAGGCAAGCCGCGGGGCTCCTGCCTGGATCCCCACAGGGACGACCTGCTTGCCCTGGTGGAGCGGACCTGCGACCTGGCCTTGGCCGAGATCGTGGCGCACCTGCGAGTCGAACATGGCCTGAGCGTGGGCACCACCACGGTCTGGAAGTTCCTCGAGCGGCAGGGGCTGACATATAAAAAAAGGCTCTTCATGGATTCCAGACAGTTCAGGACATCCCGTTTGACTGGGACCGGGCCGGCTAAGCTACGTGCTCTGATGA
Source organism: Azotobacter beijerinckii (assembly GCF_900110885.1). Taxonomy (GTDB): domain Bacteria; phylum Pseudomonadota; class Gammaproteobacteria; order Pseudomonadales; family Pseudomonadaceae; genus Azotobacter; species Azotobacter beijerinckii. The sequence goes on from NZ_FOFJ01000179.1 coordinate 1,082, forward strand.
GGCCCCGAGTGTCAGCC
>NZ_FOFJ01000083.1 GCF_900110885.1 Azotobacter beijerinckii
AGGGCGTCGCGAGCGGCAACAAGTCCGGCTTTTTCCTTGGATAGTGTATCGATCTGAGTCTTGCGTTCGTTGGCGAGCCTGGCCTGTTCGTCGTGCACGGCGGCGAGGGCGGTTTTCTCCTTGGCAAAAAGATCGATCTGGCTCAGCAGTGTGTTTCTTTCTACATTGAGCTCAGTGAGCTGCTGACTCTTGTGTCGGTCTTCTTGGGCAAGTTTTTCGAGATTTTCCAGCGTATGACGCAATTGCTCGAGCAAAAGCCGGTTTTCCTGGTCGGAGTTCTCGAGGCCGCTTCGGATTTCGGAGAGCTCTTGCAGGTATTGTTCGCTCTGTGCCTGAAGGTGCCGGTGATCTGTTTCAAGGTTGACGAGTTTTGCCTGTCGATCCTGTAGCGCCAAGTTGCTATCGGCAAGTTGCGATTGGGCAGCTTTCAGGGTCTGGCGCAGGGTGTCGTTGTCGGCTTGTCCGGTCTGGAGGAGGCGTCGTGCCTCTAAATAGTCGGAGACCACATCGCCCAGTTCGGGTTTCGATGCTGGCGCTTTGCTGTCGTTGATGAGGAAAAGACTGGCTTGTACTTCGTGGTGCAGTGCGAGCGCTTGAGGTTGGTTCTGCAGGACTTTGTCGACCAGATAGAACGTCAGGTGGTGCGGATCGTTCTGCCAAGTCTGTTCGATCTCGATTGTTTCCAGCGGCAACTGCCAGCGTTGGGCCAGGACGTCGATGTAGGCGTCTGGTTGTCCGAGGGCGTCGTTGCTGTCGAGCAGAATGCTGCGGGTGGGGTGCCGGAGATGGAAGCGCAGCATCTGCCGGGTGCGTTGGTACCAATCGTCCAGAGCGTTCTGCAGAACTTCAAGCGTATCCGCCCCATGCTCGATGGCATCCATCAGTGCTTCATGGGGGGAGGTATGCAGGAGCAGGAAAAAGGTGTTGGGATCGAAGTTGAACCAGAAGTCGAGGAGCAGAGTGCTGCCGGTGTCGGCCCAGTACCAGAGTGGCTGATTATGGTTGGCAAGGAAAATCTCGCCGACAAGTTGTTCCCACACGTGTCCGGGGGCCGATGTCGAGGGGACGGATGCATGATCCTTTTGGGTGGCGAGCACTTTTCGATGCCAGGCGGCAATCGTCATTTCCTGGTCGCGGGTGGTGGGGCGTGCAGCCGAGGCCCCTGCTTTGCCGAGGTTTTCTGCAAACGGGTCGAGACGGCTCTGAACGCTGCCGGTAATGCACAGGGTTTTCATAATTTCTCTGTCAGTGGGATAACGATGAGGGAAATTGTCGGCAGCGGCCGACGGAGCCAGCGGGGGCTGTCTAGCTTTTGGATCGAGCGTGCTTGCAAGTTTGAGAGAAGAACGGCGGCTGGAAAGTGCTGGCGCGATTTCCCACCCTGCGGGATGTGCCAGCTCCTGCGGTTACGGCTGGCTAATCGGTCCTTCCTTGGAGAGCGGTGTTTGCGCTTCCTGCTGCAAGCTGGCGGGTCTGGAGCATCGGACCCGCCAGCTGGCTATGTTCGTGGCGGGTCGGGTTGTCGATACTGCCTTGGGGACGGTCGACCCAAGGCAGCACCAAGTCATCGTCGTCTCAGGCGGTGACGCACGCCACGGCCCACAGATCGAACGAACCTCCTTGGCGGATCCGTACTTCGGCAAATCCTGCCTCGGTCAACTGCTTGCCCAGGAGTTCGGCGGTAAAGCCGGTACGGTGGGCCATGTAGCGGTTACCTTGCTCCTGGGAGGCTTGGTGACCGAACAGCATATCCAGCGGGGTAATGGGCCCCGCAGGCGAGACGTATATGACGTGGTCGGCCTTGCCTTCGACGATCAACTGGGCGACCTGTTTCAGATCGGGCAGGGTGATCAGGGTAAAACCGGTGGGTTTTAGTACGCGGCGGATTTCAGCCAGCGCTTTCTCGACGTCGAAGCCCTCCAGGTGTTCCAGGTTGTGCGACGACCACACGGCGTCCATGCTGGCATCTTCTACGGCGGATAGGTCGGTGAGGCTGGCGACGATATTGGGTTTGACGGCCGGGTTGATGTCCAGCCGGATTTCCTTCCAGTCCGGCGTCTTGAAGCATTCGGGCAGGCGCTCCGGGCCGGCATTGCCACAGCCGACGTGCAGTAGGCTCTTGGTGCCTGGCCGACGCAGACTGGGAATGAAGCTGACGAGGTCGTCGTGAGTGATTTTCATGCGTTCTTCTGTGCAGTTTGGCAGACCCGTGGTGCGGCCACTGGGCGGCGCAGGCCGGGCGTTCGAGATGGGCGAAGGCAAATATCGCTCCGGCATTCTTCAGCGTTGTTTGACGGAAAAACGCTTTGCGGCTTACTTCGCTGTGCGGTGGACAGCTTCCTTGGCCATGAGTTTCGTTTCCTTGCCGGAGTTTTTCTATGGATAGGCGAGGGAGGTTTTCAGGCACGCTACCGCCCCAGGATTTGTCGTGCTTTCCTGAGGACGGGCATTTCGGTTGTTCTCAAGCAAACCTCGTTATTGAGGCGCCCCTTCAACCGGCATCCACGAAGACTCGTAGAAACCTCTAACGTCTCGTCTCTGCGCCAGTTTTTGTGATTTATTTGAAGGTCGTCTCAATCCTCAGGACCGTTCGAGGCGTGCTCTGGCGTGGTGGCATTGCCAGGCCCCCATAGGGGCCTGTCAGGTAGTCGGCGCTGAGGCAGGGGTGGTAGTAGGTATCGCCCTGTCCCAGACTGCCCCAGCGTTCGATGAAGTTCTTTTGTTCCCGTGCGGCCCGGGCGCTCTTGGAGGGCGTGTCCTCCTTGCCGCGGCTGGCCGACTCGGCATGGATGAGCCTGGCGAACGGCGTCCAGACCAGGCGCTTGCCGGCTTCGCCCAGGCGCAGGCAGAAATCCACGTCGTTGAACGTGACGGGAAAGCGCCGTTCGTCCAGTCCGCCCAGGCGCTGATAGTCGGCCTTGCGCACCAGCAGGCAGGCGGCAGTGACGGCGCTCTGCTCGCGGGCGAGCTGGTTGAGGCCGAGATAGCCGGGATCGTCCTTGTTCAGGTGATTGCCGGCGTGCGCGGCCAGCCCGTTGACGCCCACCACCACGCCGCCGTGCTGGACCATGCCGTTGGGCCACAGCAGTTTGGCGCCTACGGCCCCGATGCCGGGGCGCAACAGTTGGCTGAGCATTTCCTTCAGCCAGCCGGGTTCGAGCACGTCGATGTCGTTGTTGATCAGCCCGACGATGCTGCCCTGGGCCTGTTCCACCGCCCAGTTGTTGATGGCGGCGTAGTTGAACGGGTGCCGGTAGCGCAGTACGCGCACGCTTCGGCGAGCGATGTCGTCGAGGTAGGCGAGGGTGGCCGGCTCGCGGGAGTCGTTGTCGACGACGATGATTTCGAGCGCTGGATAGTCGGTGCCTTCGAGCAGTCCTTCGACGCAGGCGCGCAACAGTTCGAGCTGATCGCGGGTCGGTACGATCAGGCTGATGTGCGGTAGTTGGGCGGGCAGGGGCCAGCGCACGCGGTTGAAGGCGGGGAAGCCCTCGACGGGTTCGATGCTGGCGCCTGGCGCGCGCTGCTGTATCAGCCAGTGGAGCGCCGCCTGGCGCTGGGCGCTCGGCAGGCTTTGGTGGGGACTGACAGGGGCGCCGGCGTAGCGATGGTAGAGCACCTGGGGGATGTGCGTGACCGGCCCGGCCTGGACCGCCACGACGCTGGCCAGCAGCCGATGCCAGTCCGCCGCAACCTGGCCGGTTTGCTGCAGGTGGGCGATGGCCCGTAGCAGGGTGTCGCCGGCGAAGGCGCTGCCGGGGCTGACGATGTCCACGCCGTAGAACAGGGTTTCGTCCCAGGCGGGTTTGAGCCAGGGATTGCTGCGTGCGCCCTCGTGGCCGTCCTGGTCGCAATCGGCATAGACCCAGGCTGCGCCGGATTCGGCCTGGCGGGCGAGAAGGGTGTCGAGCGCGTGGGCGGCGAGTCGGTCGCCCCGCCAGAGCGGCACGACGAGGCGGGCGTCGGGAGCGTGCTGGGCGAGGGACTCGAGCAGGTCCGTCGCGGCGGGGGCGATGGTCCGGATCTGCGTGGTGGGCAGTCGCTGCTGCAGGAGACTGGCGTGACTGGCCGCTTCGTCCTCTGCACTTCCTTCGCCCAGCAGCAAGACCAGCACGTTGCCGGGGGGAGATTCGAACGGTCGGGGCTGCTGGAACAGCGCATGCCACTCCGGGTAATGGTTGAAGCCGGCGCTGCCGGGGAAGCGTTCCTCCTGTGCCTTGGTCAGGCAGGCGAGCAGGGGCAGGGGATCGTCGCTTGTTTGCTCGCACCGGGGCCAATGGCGCTGCAGCAAGACCGACAGCCCTTCCGGATGCAGGCAGAGGCGGATCGGGCTACCGCTCAGCGGCACCCCTCGGTCGGTTTCGATGTGCAGTTCGTGCGGCTGGCCGTCGGCCAGCTCCCAGGGCAGGTCCAGGTCGAAGCCATGGTCGCTGGTGGGACGGTTGACCAGGGAGGGATGGGGTTGGTCGGCCGTGCCGGTGAGCAGGAGCCGCTCGCCTTCGCGTACCTGCAGCGCGACGTGGCGGGTCGGGACTGCCGGGTCCCAGGCCCAACCTTTGAGTTTGAGTCCGCCTCGGTAGTAGACTTGGGTGGCAATCGGGACCGACTGCTGGGCGGCGGGCGCGGGCAGGTCGATGCCGCCTTCCAGCCAGGGGCCCTGGTTGGCGATGCGCGCCGCGATATGGCGGGCGTTGGCGAGCCAGTTCGGGCGCAGTTGCACGGCGAAGCCATGAAAGCCGTCGCCCGGCGCATCCAGAGATTGCTGGCGGTCGGCGCGAACGAGCGCGACGAAGGCATGGTCGAGATAGATTTCCACCGCCAGACGCAGGTCCGGGTTGTCCGGGTCCAGTGCCCAGCCCTGTAGAACGTCGCCGTGAAGGCCGGTGATGGCGCCGAGAGGTTGCGGGGCGTCGGAGAGAGGGAGACTCATTGATCAGACCTGAACTTCTTTGGGCAGGTAGGGATGGAGTTCGTGCAACCCGAAGGCGCCGAGTCGGTCGAGACCGGCCGACTCCGGGGCGAACAGCGGCAGCCGATGACGTTGTGCTGCCTGCAGGACATGGTAGGGGGAGTGCGTTACGGTCTCTGGGGTGGCATCCAGGCTCAGGGCGAGCACGGTGCCGCACAGTTCCAGGGTTTGCCGGGCGTCCAGACCGTCGATGCGGGGCAGGCGGCTGACGCCGTCGGTAGCCAGTAGCTGCGTTTCCCAGGGGGTGTCTTCGGCCAGGAGCAGGGTGATCGCCGGTTGCTGGCGGGCCAGGTGCCGCGCGAACCTCAGCCAGCGTTCGCCGATCTCGGCGCGGTCGAGGCGGTCGGCGATCAGCCAGCAACGACCGGGCAGTGGCGGACGGGAGGCGGTCAGCGGGGTTGGCAGCGGTATGGGCGCTTCGGTCGGTCGTTCCTGCGCCGCGAGCAGTTGCTGCAGCGTCTCCCGTGCCGGGCGCAGCGGATCGCGGGCGACGAAGGTATCGAAGCGTCGCTCCGCGTCGGGATAGCGGCGGCGCAGGATGGCGTTGTTCTGGTGTACGCGCAGGGCCTTTTCCGGGCCGAAGGAGTGGCCGCCCGAATGGGCGACGAACACGTTGGTGGCGCCCAGATGCCGCCAGCCCAGGCGGCGAGCCCGCAGGCACCAGTCGGTTTCCTCGCCGTAGCCGCGTTGCAGGGTCTCTTCGTCCAGGTAGCCGACGGCATCGAGCGCCCGGCGCTTGATGTAGAAGCAGAAGCCGCAGCCCACTTCCAGTTCGACGGGCGCGCAGCCGCTCTGGCGCGCAGCCCGATCCAGCCTGGCGTGGGCTTGCGGATCGGGCATGGGGTGGGCGATGCGGCTTTCGGGAAAGCTCATCAGTTCGCCGTTGTTGGTGAAGGGCGTGACCGAGGCGATGTCCTTGGCCTGATAGGCCACGGCACGCAAACGGTCCAGCCAGTCGCCGTGCACCCGGGTGTCGGCGTTGAGCCAGACCACGTCGCGCTCGGGGTGCAGGGCCATGCCGCGGTTCATGTTGCGGATGAAACCGAGATTGGCCGGACGGCGGACGAGTTCGATCCGTCCCCGCCGCGCCAGATTCTCGATGGCCTGGGCCAGTTGCGGCTCCGGACAGGCGTCGTCGAGCACGACGATCCGGTGCGGCGTGCGGTTATCGCGTTTGTGGCGCAGCAGGCTGTCGAGGCAGGCCAGGGTGATGTCGACGCCCTTGAATACGGGAACGAGGACGTCGACCGGTTGTCTGGACGGGTCCTGTTCGCTCGGCGGCGGTGGGGTGAAGGGCGCTACGGCGGCGAGCGGGCTGCCGATGAGTTCGGCACCGGTGGTGAAGCTCACTCGCAACGCGCCGGGTGGCTGTGGCGGGCGGACCAGAATGCCGCCATGGGTGGCGGGAAAGCCGGCCTGGGTGAGCAGCGGGCTTGGGGTATTCGCCAGGCATTCGAGGCGTCCTTGGCCGGTTGCAAGTTGAAAGCGGGGGGGGCGTTCCGGGTTTTTCAGGTCGACGGCCCAGCCGGTGACCAAGTTGCGGGCAGCATCGTAGCGGACTACGCCGACCAGTAACTCCGTCGCCGGCTCGTCGGCGAGGATCTGCAGCACCTGCTGAAGTTCGGTGGGGTCGCGGATGTCGGCCAGTTGTGCGCGGATCTGTGCGGCAATCTCGGCGTGGGAGCGGCTCGTCTGGAGGGTACTCCAGTACAGGCGGCGCAGGGGCGGATCGGCAGGAAAGCGTTGCAGGGCCGTGCGAAGAAATCCCTCTGCCGGTTCGTGCTGCCCGGACTGCTGCAGGCTGCGACCGAGCAGGAGTTTGAGGTCGGTTCGCTGGGGGAGTCGCTCGCTTGCCCTGGCCAGGTGCAGGAAGGCATCGGCCTGCCGGCCTTCGCGCAGGGCGGCGACACCCTGCCAGATCAGCGCCTCGTTGCGATAGCCGGGGGTCTGCAGCGCCAGCGCGAGCGCAGCCTGGGCCGACTCGATATCTCCTTTCTTGAAGTGGCTCTGGATCTGCGCGGAGAGTGAAGGCGGCATGGGTACAGAAGGTCTGTAATGTTGAAAGTACTGGTATTTCTCGACGGATCTCGCGAAGGCCGAGAAATCCGTGGAGAAATACCCCGGCCTTTCGGCCGGAGTATTTACGGGCTAGTTAATGGGAGCCGACTCAGACCTGATTGCCAGGAATGATGTGGACATTGTCGATGGCATTTGCCGCCTCATCCGAGCCGACGATGCCGATGACCACCTCGGCCTGGGTTGCACCGCTGTCGAGCGCCGAGACCCAGAACTCTTTGCCGGCCTCGTCGGCCGGACGGTCCAAGGCGTTCTGGTAGAGCAGGTCGACGAACGCTGCGTTATCCAGCGAGCCGTTGGTGTCCTGGAACTCTGCCGAACTCAGGAAGCCGTTGGCGATGTCGGTCAACGATGTACCGTTGTCGACCTGGTCGAGCCAGTACTGGGCGCCGCCCGCGTCGGCATCGCGGTCGAAGAGCGCGTCGTACAGGCGCATGGCGCTGGCTTCGTCCGGGTTGCCGACGACGACGATGCTCTCGTTGTCGTTGAACTGGAGGAATTCGGCGTCGCTGATAACGGCCGAGTTGGCGGGGCTCGGCTTGTTATGTACAAGCAGATCGCCATGTCCGATGTCGAAGAAGCGGAAGTTCTCGACGTCGCCGCCGAACTCTACGACGTCGAAGCCTTCGCCGGCATCGATGGTGTCGCGGCCGAGGCCGGTCACGATGGTGTCGTTGCCGGCACCGGTCGAGATGGAGTCGTTGCCGCGGTCGCCGCTGACCCAGTCGTCGCCGCCCGAGGTGATCAGGGTGTCGTTGCCGTTGCCGCCGGACAGAATGGTGTCGTGGTCTCCGGCGACGGTGACGAAGTCATTGCCGTTGCCGAGAATGACAGCCCGCTCGATGGTGTTGAGGTCCATCGTCAGATCTGCGTCGCTGGAGAACGTGTAGAGGCGGGTGTTGCCCTGAATGTCGTTGGGGACAACGATCGATTGCTGTTGGCCAGCTTCACCAGGGACATCGACGAACAGTACGTCCGGCGTAGTTCCTTCCTGACCATTGGTTGTGGTGAGGGTGCCGTCTTCAGCCACAGTGCCCGACGCCACGTTGATGCTGCCCCCGATGATCTCAATGAGATCGGGAAGATCGGGGATCTCGGGGAGATCAGGGAGGCCGGGGTTGTCTTCCAAAATACCCTGTAGTATTTCAAGAAGCTCTTGAGGCGATGTTGGAATGTCGTAGTTAAACGCCATTGTACTGCTCTCCTTTTAAACCGCTTATCACGGTTTCTGAAAATCGATTGAACCGTTACTAACTGTTACGGAAGATTTGTGTAGTTTCGGTATCGCTCCAGGGGGAAGCAGGAGGAGAGACCTGGGCAGCCCTGGGTGTGATGACAAGTCGCAGGGCGACGAGTTGTTCCGTCCCGTTCGGGCCGGTTAATTCCTTGTCGGGCGCAACGGTCAGCGGAGGTTGTCCTCCGAAGACCGCCTGACCCGAGAGTTCGTAATGAGCGGCGCGTTGCCCGGTGAGGGCGAAGGCGACGGACGTGATGGGTTTCGCCTGGCGCCGGGTGCCGACGAACTGGCCGGCGAGGGCGATCTGAGGTTCGCTGTTTTTGCCGGAGCGGCACAGGTAGGCGAGGCTTACGTCCTGGGGCTGGTCTTTCCAGTCGACGGAGAAGCCTTCGAGCCGCAGTAGCGTGTTCGGCGCTCCCAGCCAGCCATTCTCGACGACGACATCGCCGCGGGTTTCGATATGACCGTGCAGCTTGAGCCTGACGGGTTGCGGGGCGTTGGCTTTCTGCGTCGTGCCAGGTTTGGGGCCGGCAGGGGAGGTGTTGATCTGATCGATTCGGAGTTGAATCGCGGCACTTTCACCTTCGGGGTGGTATTCGGTGATCAGCACGCTGGCCTGCGCTCCTTTGATGCGCACGATAATGCAGTCGCCCGGCGCCGTAAGGGTGTTGCGGGTGATCCCGCTGGCCGGGAAGAAGTCGACCGCTCCTTTGCCGATGGGGGCTTGGTGGAGGCTGAGGCTACTGTTTTTGGGGGCGGATGTGTCGGAGACGTAGCGGAAAATGTACATGCCGACGTCTAATACGGCGATCCGGGACGATACTTTCAAAGAGTGATTGTTCATGCTCGCTGGCGTAATTCAGTTCCGCTGAGAAGCTGACTGCCACGGAGAGCTATGCCCCTGGATGGGCAACGCTTCCGTGCGGAAAGCCATTCCTTTCATGAGGTTTTGACAATGCTATCTTGATGGCTTTGGCGTCGTCTAGTGTCATTTATCAGGCGTCGAGAATATGACAGTTTGGTTTGCCAAGAAGAGACGGTGCGGCAGCCATAAAATATAGTGGCCTTTTGGAATCATGCTGGGCAACTACGTTGCAATCTGCTCTGCCCGCTTAGCTTGCCGCTGCGACAGTTAGACGCCTGCTGCGTCTGTGCAAATGCGGCTTGAATTACGTTTGTGTTGCATGAGTGCGCGAAATCATTGTAAGTCAAAAATATCGGTATTTCTCGACGAGCCTCGCAGCTTTCGCAAGATCCGTCGAGAAATACCCCGGCCTTGCGGCCGGAGTATTTGCGGGCTAGTGAATGAGAGCCGACTTAGACCAAGTGACCCGGGATGATATGGACATTGCCTGCCGGGTTCGCTGCTTCCGATTCCGGAGAGCCGACGATACCGATGGCGACATCTGCAGGTGCATGGCTTGCGCCGCCTTCAGGCTGCTCGGCCGGATAGGTTGCGCCGGTTTCGTCAGGCGACTGCTCCAGAATGTCGAGCAGTTCGGCGAATGTATCGTTCTGCTCGTTGTTCTGGAACTCTGCCGAGCCCACGAAGTTCTCGATGAGATCGGTCAGCGACATGCCCTGGTCGAGCAACTGCTGGATGCCGGCGATATCGAGGCCGTCGCTGGCCTGGACGGTATCGAGACCTTCGCTGGCCTGGACGGTATCGAAGCCTTCGCTGGCCTGGACGGTATCGAGACCTTCGCTGGCCTGGACGGTATCGAAGCCTTCGCTGGCTTGGACAGTGTCGAAGCCTTCGCTGCCCTGGTCGTCACCGCTCGAACTGGTCAGGCCATCGTTGTCGGAGATGAGGGTCTGCTCGACCGTGCTGAACGCCTCGTCGAGGCTGTCCGGTATTTCGAGAGCATTGTTGTTTTCCACGCTGAAGCTGTGGCCTTGGTGATTACCGAGGTCGTGCGGATTATCGAGGCCCGGCGGGTTGCCGATGATTTCGATAATGTCATCGAGGGATGGATGCTCGGGATGCTCGGGATGCTCGGGGTGCTCGGGGTGCTCGGGGTGCTCGTAGTGGAACGCCATTAAATCTTTCTCCTGTTTGACCGTTCGTCATGGTTGAGGAAAATCGACTGAGCCATTATTCAATGGCTGCGGAAAAGTTGCGTAGTTGCGGTATCGCTCCAAGGGGAAGCAGGGGAAGAAGCCTGGGCAGCCTTGGGCGATGACAGGTCGCAGTGCGACTTGTCATTCCGTCCCGTTCGGGGCGGACAATTCCTTGTCAGGGGCGGCGGTAAGCTTCGAATGCTCTTCGAAGGTGGCCTGCCCGGTAATTCGTAATAACTATGCGTTGCTGGCAGGCGTTATAGGTCCGCCTGGTGCCAGATATCGTCGTATCGACCGGCTAGGGTAGTCTGTGGTTCGCTGTTTTTGCCGAAGCGGCAAAGTTAGGCGAGGCTGATTCCCTGAGGCCGAGTCGCGGCGCTTTTACTTTCGGTTTTATTTCGGTGATCGGCAAACTGGCCTTCGCCGCCCTATTGATGAGGGGGATAAGGGTAGGACTGCTGTTTTTGGGGCAAGATGTGCCAAAAAATCAGCAAGCATGCCTATGCCGACGCCTGTTTTGGCAATTCGGGGTGATGCTTTCAAGGGGTGATTATTCATGTTCGTTGGCGTACTTCAGTTCCATTGGAAAGCTAACTGCCACAGGTGGCAATACCTGAATGGATCAACGCTTCTGAGGGAAAACGCTCCCTGTAGCGGCTCGATGAGCTATGTTGAAAGCTTTACAGTTGTTTAGTTCCTTGGGTGCTGAATAAAAAGGTCAGCTGACGATTTTTATCGAGTCCAATCAAGGCTGAACTTGGGTATGTCAGGATCTATAATGGGTAGCATGATGGTTCAATTTTTTGATGGAGACTTAGAGGTTGTACACAAAATAGATATTCGGCCACTTTCTATGGCGGTGTTGTGTGAGTGGCTCCGCAATGGAGAGCAGTTACACTATGTTTCTCTTGCTTTGGGTAGTGATAACAGGTAATAGCGAAGTCTTTCCGTTCCTGCCAGGCTGATTGTCGCGACTCTTTTCATGCTTCTATTTGCGGATTGGCAACGGCTGGCCGGGATGGCCCCGGGATTTCACCGGAGTGCGAGTCGGCATTCGGCACGAGGAAAGCAGGGACAGATCGGCGGTGAGAGCAGCCCTTCGCCCCTGTTCTCGCTGCCTCCTTTACGAGAGAGCTATCTTTACAGGTGTTGTGGCATTTGTGAGGCATGAGGAAGCGCGCCTACCAATACCGCATCTACCCGACTCCCGAACAAGCGGAACTGCTTGCCAGGACGTTCGGGTGCATGCGTTTCGTCTACAACTCGGTGCTTCGCTGGCGTACCGACGCCTTCTGCCAGGAGCAGAAGAGGGTCGGTTACCCGCAGGCGAGTGCCCGCCTGACGGCGATCAAGAAGCTGCCGGAAACAGCCTTTCTCAACGAGGTGTCGAGCGTCCCGCTCCAGCAGTGCCTCCGCCACCAGCAGGCTGGACGCTCGGCTCGAAGAACCGCGCCAAGGCCCGGCTGAAAGTGGCCCGTATTCACGCCAGAATTTCCGATTGCCGAGCGGACGGACTGCACAAGCTGTCCCGCAGACTGATTAACGAGAACCAAGTGGTCTGCGCTGAAACCCTTGCCGTGAAGAACATGATCCGCAATCCGAAACTGAGCAAGGCGATTGCCGATGCGGGATGGGGCGAATTGACGCGCCAGATCCAGTACAAAGGCGAATGGGCCGGTCGGCAGACCGTCTAGATCGACCGCTGGTATCCCGGCTCGAAACGCTGCGCCTGCTGCGGGCATATCCTTGAGCGCCTGCCGCTGGATATTCGCCGCTGGAGTTGCCCGGAATGGGAAGTGAACATGACAGCGACGTTAACGCCGCGATCAATGTGAAAGCCGCCGGGCTGGCGGTGTTAGCCCCACCCCTTTCAAGGTCTTTTACTTTTCGAGGCCTTGATGAGGCGGTCGGTGGAGACATGGGCGCGAGCCGTCGCGGCATCGACCCAGGCCTTGGGCTTTTCCACCTTGGGGCCGCGCTTACTGGTCGCCACCTGGCTGGGCTTGATCTGTCGTGCCAATGCCAACAGGCGCTGTGCCAGTGTGCTGGCCGAATCGTCGGCCCAGGCGGGCCAGTGCTCCACCGCCAGCGCGACGAGCATCCCCTCGTAACGGCTTCTGACCTGCACCGCCAGGTGGTAGGGGGACGCCTCCCAGCCCTCGGGAAGCCGTTC
>NZ_FOFJ01000084.1 GCF_900110885.1 Azotobacter beijerinckii
CGACCTGGACTTCGTCGACGTGGGCGGCGCCGCGCTGCTCGACGACGAGATCGTGCGGATCGACGCCTTCGACCCGGCGACCCTGAGCGGCACCCTGGCCCGCGGCTGCGTCGACACGGTGCCGGCCGGCCACGCCGCCGGCGCCCGGCTGTGGTTCCTGGACGACGAAACCGCCCTCGACCCGACCGAGTACGCGCCGAGCGTCACCGTGCAGGCCCGGCTGTTGACCCAGACCGGCGAGGGCCAGCTCGACCCCGCGCTGGCCGCGGTCGACAGCCTGCTCACCGCCCAGCGGCAGGGAAGGCCCTATCCGCCGGGGCTGTTCAAGCTCGGCGGCGCGAGCTACCCGGCCAGCGTCGCCGGCGACGTGGTACTGACCTGGACCCACCGCGACCGGCTGCTGCAGGCCGACCAACTGATCGACACCGCCCAGGGCAGCATCGGCCCGGAGAGCGGCACCACCTACAGCGCCCGCCTGCTGCGCGCCGACACCCAGGCGGTGCTGGCCAGCCAGACCGGCATCGCCGGCACGACGGCGACCCTGAGCACGACCTACGTCGGCGACGTGATCGCCGAGTTGTGGAGCGTGCGCGACGGGCTGGATAGCCACCAGCGCTGGCGGCACACCTTCGCCCACGCCATCTGATACCCCGCCCGCGCCAAGCGGGCTTTTCGTTTCTGGAGAACCCATGTTGCTATCCAAAATCCGCGCCGCGGCCATCGCCCCGGCGCTCGCGCTGCTGCCTGCGCGCATGAACAGTCCCCAGGCCGAGGCCATGCTCCTCGCCATCGGCCTGCAGGAGTCCGGCTTTATCCATCGCCGGCAGATCGGCGGGCCTGCCCGTGGCTTCTGGCAGTTCGAACTGGGCGGCGTGCGCGGCGTGCTACAGCATCCGCTGAGCCGGCCGCATGCGCTGGCGGTTTGCAAGGCCCGCAACGTCGAGCCGACCGAGGCGGCGGTCTATGCCGCGCTCGAGCACGACGACACCCTCGCCGCGGCCTTCGCCCGCCTGCTGCTGTGGACCGATCCGGCGCCGTTGCCGGCGGTGGGCGAGGTTGCCAAAAGCTGGGAGCTGTATGTCAGGACGTGGCGCCCCGGAAAACCGCACCGCGACCGCTGGGACGGCTGTTATGCGCGGGCGATGGATGCATTGAAGGAGGCCGCCGATGCTCGCTAGCGCACTGGCTTCGCTGTTGATCAAGGCTCTGACGGCCGACGTGGTCGCCCAGATCCTGCTCAGGCTGGCCAAGTACCTTGCCGGCAGGACGGACACCACGCTCGACGATGAAATCGTTCAGATCCTGGAGGAGGCCATCGCCAAGAGCAAAGCGTGATCGCATCTGGCCGCTTCGGGCCTCGCGGGCCGACCCTGCAAGGGCCGGTCTGTTCTAGTTTTCCTTGAAAATCAGTCGTTTGAAGTCATTCTGCGAGGCCTGTGGCGGACGCTGCTGCCTTGGCGGTTGTCAGGAGTCACCCCCTCCTTAAGCATGGGGTATCTATTATTTTATTGATCTAGGTCAATGAAATCGGTAGTTTCCTCATCAAGGGAGACGAAACAACGGCGATAACGGCGCCACTCTCGTCTCGATTGACTCGACCGGTAACGACCGCTCGTCTCGCTAGGAGGAACCGCCATGAAAAAGTTCGGAATTCTCGCTCTGGCCATCGGCATATTCAGCGTCGGCATTGCCAGCGCCGATGAAATTGTCCGGGAAGTCACCAGAGAAACCTCCGGGCAGGCGACTGGCGGCATGACCGGGATGATGGTCGGTGGCGTCGGCGGCCCCATCGGTGCACTGGTCGGTGCTGGGATCGGAGCCCTGTTTGGCGGTTCCGGTCAGAAGGCCATCGGTGCCAGCGAGCGTGTCTACCTGGTACGCACCGACAGCGGCGAACTGAAGGAATACCGCTCGCCGAACTACATCTTCGCCGAAGGCGACAAGGTTGTGATCCACGGCAACCGCCCGCGCCCGTATGGCTGGACCCCGGAAAACGCCGAGGCTTACGCCTACAACGCCCGCTGATTCCGTGCAGACCGAAACAACGAGCCCCTGCCTTTCCGGCGGGGGCTCTTTTTTTGTGTCTGCGATTTGGTGGTGGGAAGCTGGAGAGACGTTCAGCGGGGGCAGGGCAAAGGTCTGTTCAGTTACAGAGATACCTAGCACAAGGTTTTCTGGCGTTTTGTGCGCTGAGCCGGTAGCCGTGTTTTGTGAACAATTATGAAAGCCTCTGGAAGTATCGAATTAGAGCTGCTACAGGTATTCATGTCAGGCTAACGATTGATCTGTATCAATAGCCTGGCCTCCCCGGATCGAAAGGAATCGAACAATGACATTCGACGCAAAGCGTGGTGAGTTCAACCTGCTGATCGGCAAGGCAAAGGTGTGTGCTAGTCAAGGTGAACAAGACCCTACCTACTACAAGGAGGCTTTTGAGTCTCTGCTCGAAGCGATGAAAATACTGGCCGACAGCTGCGAGCATGACTTCAACTATCGATTAGACAAGGTGTTTGATACAAGCCTTGCCAATATCCTTTAGGGTTTGTCTGAAAAGTCCATTGGCTCAATGGCAGCCGCCTTAGACTGGTCAGAAGGCGGCCGTTTTTTGATCACCGAACGGCGCGAAGCGATTTTTCAGACAAACCCGACTGCCCCACATTTCATGCACTTGAAAACATAAGCCGTTGGGGTGAACCGCCCTGGGTTTCCTTTCGAAAGCAAGCCAGCCTTTCTCTGCCCAGACAACGAGCCCCTGCCTTTTCGGCGGGGGCTCTTTTTTTGTGCCTGCGATTCTGCGCCGGCGGGGGCTGGAGAGGCGTTTGCCGATGGCTTGCAGCATGACCGGCAGGAAGTCGGAGCGGGCGCCGAAGGGGTTGTGTATCCAGTTTGGCAGCGATTCGGGGGTGGAGACGTCGGCTCCGCTGGGGATGGCCCGGAGCTGCGGCTCGCCTTTGTTGTCGAAGGTCGGCACCCAGCGTTAGGGGCGCATCGAAAAGGCCACTGCTGCCCCTCGACGGCTGGTATTCACGCGTGCGCCTCTCGATCCAATACGTCGACAACCCACTGGTTGATGCTTTTGTTCGAGAGCGTGGCTTTGGCCGAGATGGAGGCGTGCAACTCCGGGGCCATGCGCAGGCTTAATTTGCCGGAGTATGGCTTTTGCGGAGCACGACCCAGCTTGGCGCAGGTTTCAAGGTAGTCGTCCACCGCCTCCTCGAATGCGCCGCGAAGCTCCGGGATGGATTCGCCGTGGAAGCCGACGACATCGTTGATCCCGACGATATGTCCGACGAGCAGTTTATCCTCGTCGCTGTATTCGATGCGGGCCGAATAGCCCTTGTAGTTCATCACGTTCATGGCGTTATCCCTGCTTTCTCAAAGAAGGCTTTTGCGTCGCGCACTTGGTATGGTTTGGCCTCTTTGTCCGGGTGCGGTCGATGAAAGGTGGCGATCACGCCATTCAGCTCGAAGCGGACTCGCGATCCGTTTCCTTCGACGACCTTGGCACCAGCCGCCACGAATAGAGACTCGATCCGCACCCACTCCAAGGAGGCCGGAGTCGGCTTCGAGAAGATGGCTTCGAGTGTGCTGCGTTGCTTGCTGTTAATGGTATCAGTTTATGATACCGCCAGAGATCGAGCAATGCCTGCCGCCGGGAGAGCCGGCGGCAGCGCTGACCTGCGAACAGGGGCGGGCAGCGCCCGCCCTAGAGGACTGCGATTCAGCGTCGGCGGGGGTTGGAGAGGCGTTCGCCGATGGCTTGCAAGATGACCGGCAGGTAGTCGGGCCGGGCGCCGAAGGGGTTGCGAATCCAGTTCAGCAGTGATTCGGGGGTGAAGATGTCGGCCTCGCGGGGGATGGCCTGGAGCTGCGGCTCGCCCCTGTCGCCGAAGGTCAGCAGCCAGCGTTTGTCGCTGATCAGCAGGGCGGCCATGTTGTCGGAGATGCGCTGGTCGGCCTCCTGGTTCCAGGCCGGCAGCGTGCCGCCGGCGTCGATCACGGCCTGACGGCAGCGCTCCAGATAGTCCAGGGTGAAGTTGCGTGCCTCCAGGCTCAGGCTGGCCACGGGCGGGCGCTCGGGTTCGGGCGCGGCGGTAGTGGTGGGCAGCAGGTTCAGCGCCTCGGCCAGCCAGGCGCGGAAGGGCGCCACCCGCTCCGGGTGGGCGTGCAGCAGGGCGAGTTCCAGCCCGGCCTGGCTGATGACGTTCAGCGTCTGCCGGCCGACCGGGAGGGTGGCCTTGTGCTCGGGCCGCAGGTGGCGGGTGGCGACGTGGGAGTCGCGCAGGCCGACGGCGCTGGCCACGTCGGCGGCGACGAACCAGACCTCGGTGCCGACGGGCACGATGCGGAAGTGGCGGTCGTTGTAGGTCAGGCGCAGGGGAGCGGAAACGTTGCCGGCCGGCAGGACTGTGCGCGGGTTGATGGCTTCGCCCTGCTGCCAGTAGGCGGCGAGGGCGGCGAAGCATTCGCGCTGGTACTGCACCAGGCGCTCGCGGATCTCGGGTTTGACGCGGGAGGCATCCACGCCGAATAGCCAGCCGTTGAGGTAGTCGAGGGGGAGGCAGACGAGTTCGCGGTGCTGGTCGTCGCCGGGCATCTCCGTTCGTGTAACACGAACGCAGGTCTTCAAGACTTCGTGACGCTGAATGCGCTCGTACTGCCCATTCCATGACAGGCCGATAGCTTCGCAGATGGGTTTCATCGCGACGAAGCGTTCGCCGGAGTCGGTGGTGATGACGGTGAGGTCGTGGCCTTGAAAGCTGACGGTGCCGAGCTGGCTGGTGATGGTCGACATGGTGTGACTCCTACGTTATGCGTGAGCCGCTTCCCAAACGCCAATTTGGGTGAGCGGAACCGTGCGGGTTGGCGTACCGGACGTAGGCACCGGCGGGTCCGAAGACCCCCACGCACGGCCCGCCCATAACGGGGGTAGCCATGCCGCGGGCACAAAAAGACCGCTTTTTAGGGCGGTGTTGTGTCCGCCTACGTGTACCGGGACGCCAATCCCAGGCTGCCGATTTGGCGGCAGCGGGGGGAAGGTAGCGCTAGTATGAGTAGGGAGTCAATCAGCATTCGTGATGGGTAATAGGTAAGTACGTGAAGAAAAATAATCTGATATTTTCTCGACACATGCCCGCACAAGCCCATGAGGCACACGGATTTGCACGGTCAGGGGCGGAGGAGATCTAGGAAAATTTCCTTTCAGGTGCTTACGATGGCACTAATATGCCAAGGAGGTTGCCTGGGCCTACTGTCCATAGCGTATAAATTCTCTAGCATAAATATAATGGTCACGAAGCCACAAGCTAAATATGGAAAGTGAGAGTGATCAATGTATGCTTTATACGATACGACTGTTTGGGTAGTTGTGCGCTGCTTGGTTTCTGATGATGTTTGGTCTTTTAAGTGGAGGTATATCGATGCACGGCGGAAAATTGACCAGTCAAGATCATAAGGCAATGGATAGATTTATTATTCGCGTCTTAGAGGCGTACAGGAGTGGTGAAATCACACAGCAGTCTGCCGCATCCGGTATAGCCCATGTGATGGCTGCCCTTGATATTAGTAACACTCAGGAGGCAGTGGCATGGTTCAATCAAAAAGGTGTTGAGTACTTCAAGAATTTAGATGATTTTCCTAGCAAAGCCTGATAATTGGAGACGGCCTGCACAAAACTCTGCAGGCCAAGTGGTAATAGGGTCTGATGGATGGGATTTGTCCACCTTAAGCCTGTACCCTAAGAGAGAGTGAGGATTGTAAGAGCGATAGTTGTTTGGTTTTTATATTGTAGTGTTAAGTCTTGTGAGTTTTTGGTGGCCCTGATGGGGTTATTTTGGGGAGGTGTTTGTGTCTTCTTCGGAACCTGGTTTGAAAGTTGTTAGTAGTGATTCTAAGGGAAAGGCTTTTGATGATATTGCGGCTATAGATAATACGCTTACTCCTCAAATTGTTATTGCGCTATGCGGCCCTTTAGGGACGCCGCTTCACGAAGTGGCGGAGAGCTTTAGAGCTCTATTGCTAAGTACGGATTATGGTTATGAGCATGTCGATATCATCAAGCTGAGCAGTGAGATAAGAGAAAAGGGTGGTCTTGATAAAAATTGCTCGATAAAAGAGTTGATTGAGAAGGGTAACGAGCTTCGTAAGCAGCATGGGAACGCTATTCTGGCCAAGCTGGCTATAAAGAAAATAAGCCTGGCTAGAGAGAGGGAGCAGAAGAAAGCTGCAGATGCAAGGGTTGCGGAACAGCCTGATCTTTTTTCTGGCGAATCGGATGAGGCACATATTCCAAATGTCAGGCTTAGATGGTGTCATATTATTGACTCAATAAAGCATGTTGATGAGTTGCACCTGTTGAGGTCTATCTATGGAGATATGTTATATGTTATTGGGGTCTACTCCCCGATTGAGTTGCGCGTTTCTCGTCTGGAGGAGGTTCTAAAGGGCGGTGCTATCCATGAGTTGATAGATAGAGATTCTGGAGAGGAAATAGATCATGGCCAACGAGTTGAGGATACATTTCCGCAGTCAGATTTTTTTCTTAGAGTTGAAAAAATAACAGACTCTCATCGGCGTAGTAGGGTGAAGCGATTCCTCGACTTGATGCTTGGGACGGTTATAGCGACTCCTACTGTTAATGAGAGAGCTATGTATGCGGCATATTCTGCTGCTAGAAACTCTGCATGCCTATCTAGGCAGGTTGGAGCCTCAATAGCTAATGACAATGGTGAGATATTGTCAATTGGTTGGAATGATGTTCCAAAAGCTTTTGGTGGGCTTTATCAAACTGAAGGTGATGGGCTCAATTCTGATGAGGACCGCCGCTGTTGGAATATGCGAGGAGGAATCTGTTCTAACGATCAAGAGAAAAAAGCTATTTCTAATTTTATAGTGGAAAAGCTGGTTGATGCAGGTGTTGTTCCCAAGGATAAGTCTGATATTGCTGTTGATGTTATTCGTAAAAAAACGCAGCTTAAAAGTTTGATCGAGTTTTCTAGGGCAGTTCATGCGGAAATGCATGCGCTTTTGAATGCGGGAGCGGCTGATGGAGGTAAAGTACAAGGTAGTAGCCTATTTGTTACTACCTATCCATGTCATTCGTGTGCTCGTCATTTGGTGGCGGCTGGAGTTAAAGAGGTCATATTCCTAGAGCCATACCGAAAAAGTCTGGCAACCAAGCTGCATCAAGATGCTATAACTGAAAACGAGGCTGATGCAACGAAGGTGCGTATATTGCCGTTTGATGGGGTGGCACCTTCTCGGTACTTAAAATTTTTTTCTGCTCATCCAGCAGGGCGTAAAACAGACGGTAAAATGATTATCAGAGAGGCTGAGCCTGTAACTCGGATCTCGATGGAGGCTGTTTCGACGCTTGAGGGGTTGGTTGTTAAGGGGCTAGAATCCGCGGCCCTCGCGGAAGGGGAAAGGAGATAAGTTATGCATTACTTCGATCAAGATCAGGCTACTGAAGAGATGGTACAGCTATCTTTTTGCTTCGATCATGCTGGCTATGGAGGCGAAAATCATCTCCAAGCCCATTTTCGAGAATGCTCTGTGGTTGAGGTCGCGCAAGAGTCTTTCTCTATCAAAGGTTGTGAGGTGATAGCATTTCCAGAGGGTCGCCGCGTGTCTAATCTAGAGGCACAGTTGGTGCGTCGCATCCTGCACCGTTCTAGGTTTTTCTGATTTTCAAGCGAACAGGGTGGACAGCGCTCTGCTTGTCCACCACAGCATCCACGCACTGTTCAAGTGTCCGCAATGCCCTAATCGGCCCGCAAGTTGTAAGCCTGCAAATCCTCGCTCTTGATCTCGGCAGCCGGCACAAGCCGGTAGTGCTTCTCTTCCACAACCTTGACTTCGTCGTCCTGCACGGTGAGTTCGAACATGGCTATTCGGTCTTGGGTCATGAACTGTGCGGAAACGGCGCGGCATACCAAATCGGGAAATTTCGTCTTGCAGTAGGCGATATCCTGGTTGGTCTGGACTACGCCGTGCTTGTCCGAGCCGCCCTTGGCCTGAACGGGGACGACGAACTGACGGCCGTGGCGGTCTATGCCCACGTACATTTCGTCGATTTCGATCTGGCCGATGCTCTTGAGGTTGGTGCGCAGGTGGTTCTGCAGCGAGTAGGCGGTGATGCCGAGAAAAATGTCGATCAGCCGGTTGTAGCGCACTTTGGCGAGCAGGGCTTGCTCGTCGCTCAGCGCGTAGGCGGCGATGATCTCGGGTGTCGAGTCCGGCACTTTGACGGTGATCAGGTCCGGGCGCGGGACGATGCGATTCAGCTTGGCCTGCCTGAAGCGATAGAGCGCCTGACCGCAGCCCTCGATGATCCACTCCAGTCCTTCGTCCGCGGTGGCGAGGATGGCCGGCGGAAGCTCGTAGCGATAGCGGAAGGAGTAGATCAGGTCGCCGAGGTTTTTCGGCAAGGCAACGTCGAGCCCGGCCGCAACGGAGACGATTTCCTCCCGGGCAAACTGGAATTCCAGCGTGCCGGACGTGTAGTGGGAGAAGAAGATTCGCTCGATGATGGCGGCGTAGCGGTTCGGTTTCCTGGCCGGTTTGGCGTCAGACATTGGACTCTTCCGTAAGCGAATCTTGAGAGGCAGTTTTGCGGGTGCGCTGGGCGATGGTGTCGTGCGGCACGTCGAAGTAACGGGCAGCCCTGCTCATATCGAAGTTCAGCAGCTCGGTATTGCCCGGTTGCAGCGTTTCCGCCGGTTTGCTCGGCGCGACCCCGAGGGCCTGCATGACGGAGCCGGCAATGGCTCGGCCGAGCAGCGGCGGCACGCTGTTGCCGATCTGGCGGAAGCCGTGCCACTTGGTGGCGTGGAAGCGGAACCAGTCGGGGAACGAGTGCAGTCGCGCGGCCTCGCGCACGGTAACGACGCGGGGCAGGGTGGGGTGGATCGGCCGGGGCGAGGTGAAGGCGCCACGGGCGCTGTCGGTGCCGGCGCGCAGGGTGTTGCACAGGCCGTCGAGCGGCAGCTTGCGGAAGCGGCTGACCGGCTCGGTCTTGCCCGGTTCGGTGGCGAGGAAGCGCTCCTGGGACAGGGCGGTGTGTTCGGTGCGCAGGCTGGAGGTGAGCAGGTCGCGCGCGAAGTGGCGTTCGTAGCCGAAGTCGTGCGGGTCGGCTTCGAGCCGGCGCAGCCGGCGTGCGTAGGTGGCGTCGGTGTTCCAGACGGTTCGCACTTCGTCGCTGCCGCTCAGTTCGTCGAAGGCGTTGGCGTCGGGAAGATCGCCGATGGCTTCGACGACGGTCACACGCTCGGCCTGCGGTTCGGGGTAGGCAGCCTGGGCGAAGCTGCGGCGGGTGCCGATCAGGAACAGGCGTTTGCGGTCCTGCGGGACGCCGTAGTCGGCGGCGTTCAGAACCTTGTAGGGCAGCGCGACGTCGTAGCCGGCGTCGCCTAGGGCGGCGATCAGCTCTTCGAGAAACCCGGCATGCTTGCCGAGGGTGAGTCCTTTGACGTTCTCGAAGACGCAGTACTTGGGCTGCAGCTCGGCGACGATGCGGACGTAGTGGAAGACCAGTTGGTTTCTCGGGTCGTCCAGGGCGCGTTTGCCGATCATGGAAAAACCCTGGCAGGGGGCACCGCCGAACACGACGTCGATGTCTCGGTCGCCCAGCCCGGCCAGACGCCGGATGTCGGCACCGCCGATGTCCGTGACGCTGGCACAGATGGTCTTGCATGTGGGGAAGTTGTATTCGTGCACGGCGCAATGGATGGGGTCGATCTCGACCGCGGCGGCGATGTCGAAGCCCGCTTGCTCGAAGCCCAGGGACAGGCCGCCGGCACCCGCGAAAAGGTCGATGCCGATGGGGCGTGCGTTACTCGCTTTGGATGAACTCATTTAACCTGTTCGCCAACGTTTCGATGTCTTTCAGCTCGCACTGCCAGACGGTGAGCACTCGCCAGCCGTCCGCCTCGAGCGATGCGATGTTTTCCCGGTCCCGCTCTCGGTTGCGGTCGATCTTGGCCTGCCAGAACTCGACGCGGGATTTGGGGAGGCGGCCGTATCGGCAGCCGGGGTGGCCATGCCAGAAGCAGCCGTTCACGAAAACGACCTTCTTCCTTCCGAGAAAGACCAGGTCGGGGCTGCCGGGCAGGTGCTTGGAATGCAGACGATACCGGTAACCCATGGAGAACACCAACCGCCTGACGACGAGCTCGGGCTTGGTGTTCTTCGACGCGACCCGGCTCATCAGCCAGCTACGGCGTTCGGGGGTGAGCCTGTCCATGCGGTTTGACCTCCGGGGCGGCTGCGATCGACGGCTTGCCGGGTCAGGCCGAGACGAAGCAAGTAGGGTAGACAACGGCACAGCCTTGTCTACCGATACAAACGGTGGGTAATCGCTGTGCGAGTTACCCACCCTACGGCTACGTAGCTCTGCTCGACACCGCCGATCTGCCCCCCGAATTCGAATCGGCCTTCGCCAATCGTTGCACCAGCAACAGAGCCTTGCGAACCGCTCGCTGACTTTCTATGATATTTGGCTAAATCTAGCTAAATATAGGGCGCATGATGGAAATCATCCCGCTGGCCGATGCCAAAAACAACCTATCCCGCCTTGTGGATGCCGCCAGCGATGGGCAAGAAATCATCATTGCCAAGCACGGTCGCCCTATGGCCCGCCTTGTGGCCGCTGGCAAGCCTGTCCGGCTGCGCTACGGCACCCTGAAAGGTCAGATTCACGTAGCCGATGACTTCGATGCCGAACTGCCCAGCGAAGCCTTGGCTGGTTTTGAAGGCAAGGGTTCGGCATGAGGCTGTTAATCGACACCCATATCCTGATCTGGATATTGATCGACGACCCCAGGCTGACCCCCAAAGCCCGTAAGCTACTGGGCAAAGCCAGCGAGATTTACATCAGCACCGCTTCCTTCTGGGAGATGGCCATCAAGCAGAATCTCGGCAAACTGGATCTTCAGCTCGAACAGGTCGTTGAAGAATGCCAAAACCTGGGCATCCAAGAATTACCCGTGACCGCAGAACACACCCTTGCCTTACTGGGCCTTGAACCCCTGCACAAAGACCCCTTTGATCGGCTGTTGGTAGCCGTGGCCAAGGCCGAACCCATGAAGCTACTCACGGCGGACAGCAAGGTAGCGGCTTATACGGAGTTGGCGGTGTTGATTTAACGAGGGAAAAGGGATGCTCAAGCCTTGTAGGGCGGGCGCAGCCCGCCGGACATGGCGCCGGGCAGGAAGCATCTGCGGGAGGCGGATCGGTGGAAGAGGGTGGTTGTTATGACGAAACGATGGGCGGGGAGGAATGTTCGGTGTGACAAAATTGGTACGCGAGCTTTGCCGCTTCTCTGTAGGCCGCATGTGGCGGGCGTTACAGCTTTAGTCTTTCCGATCCAGCATCGGCGCAACGCAAAAGCGGCGAGACGGCTCAGGGCACGTGGTTACTGGCTTTGAGCTTGATTTCTGTAGCATTTTCGACCGCCTGATTTGATGCCGTTTTCGCCTGTTTTTGCTTGTTTTGGGGTGTCGTTGCTACAGATGTAGCAATCCAAAAACGTCATGTAGCAAATTAAAATGGGCATGATTGCATCGCGGCGCCGCAAGGATGGCACCACCGGTTATACGGCGCAGATCAGGATCATGCGCGATGGCACGCGAGTCTACCAAGAAAGCCGACCTTCGATTGGAAGCAGGCGGCTCAGGCCAGGGCAATCGCATGAAGCGAACGCCTCGCATTTGAAACCGTGATCGCAAGACTGTATCAATGGGATATTTGAGCACCTGCGCATGCCCTCCCTTCCCATGCCCATCACGGACGTATTCGTCGCCCTGGCCGATCCTCGGCAGACCAACAAGGTTCAGCACTCCCTGGCCGAAACCCAGACCGTCGCCGTCTGCGGCATTCTGGTCGGTGCCGATACCTTCGAAGAGATCCAGGCGTGGGCTCAGGAGAAGCTACCCTGGCTTCGTCGCTACATGGAATTGCCCAACGGCATTCCTTCGCACAACACCTTCGCCAGGCTCT
>NZ_FOFJ01000103.1 GCF_900110885.1 Azotobacter beijerinckii
TTCCCCTCAATGTGACCTGCAAGACCGCCCACGGCCTGGCCTACGGTGCCATCGGCAAGCAGTACAAGCACAAGCTCGGAAACCTGCGCCTCACCGACATCGCCCGGGCCATCAACTCCCAGAACTGGGAAATGGTGCGCAGCGTCCAGGAAACGCTGGGCAACTACCTGGCCAGCGCGGACGAGAAGATCGGACTGTTCCATTTCCCTGCGGAAAGACTGCAGAACGAGCGCATGCGACGGGCAGCCGACAGTATCGTCGAAGCCACCCGCCGGCTCTGGGCGCAGATGTGCGACCCGAACAACCACGCCACGCCCATCCCCCATGACGGCTACTTGAAGCTATGGGCGCTGTCGAAGCCGGACCTGAGCACCCGCTTCGACATCGTGCTGGGCGACGAGGCGCAGGACATCAACCCGGTGATCGCCGGCATCCTGGCGCAGCAGGCCGCCTACGGCATGGGTGTGGTCGTCTGCGGCGATGGCCACCAAATGCTGTACCGCTTCCGGGGCGCCGTCGACGCCCTCGATGCCCCCTGGCTGGCCGACGCCGAGGTGCACTATCTCACCCAGTCCTTCCGCTTCGGCCCGGCAGCGGCCCACGTCGCCAACATGCTGCTGCACTTCAAGGGCGAGCGCCGGCAACTGGCAGGCCTTGGGCAGCAGACGCGCATTGCCAAGGCCCTGCCCGCCGATCTGGAGCACCGGGCAATCCTTTGCCGCACCGTGGTCGGTGTGATCGAGGAGGCACTGGCCTGGGTCGAAACCGGGGCGAAGATCTTCTGGGTGGGGGGAATCGAAGGCTACAACCTGCAGGACCTCGAAGACCTGCACGCCCTGTCGAAGGGCAAACCCGACCGGATCAAGGGAAAAAAACTTCTCCAGGATTATCCCGACTACGACCACTACAAGGATGTCGCTTTCGAAAGCCAGGACTCCGAAATGACCCGCTCGATCAAGATCGTCGAGCAGTACAGCCAGAACCTGCCGGAGCTGTTCGCCAAGCTGCGCCGCAATGCGGTCGCCGACGAGCTGGAGGCCAGCGTCACCCTGAGCACGGCGCACCGGGCCAAAGGGCTGGAATGGGACGCCGTTCAGCTCGCCGAGGACTTCTCCTTCGAGCCGTTCGACCCGGACAACGATCCGGAGGCCTGGGTGGACGAAATGAACCTGCTCTACGTCGCCTGCACCCGGGCCATGCAGGTGCTGGCCGTCAACTCGACCGTGTTGGAAATCATGCAGGAATTTGTCGATCGCCGCGACGGCAGGAAACCGGACGCGCCGCTGGCCTTCCAGAAGAAAGCGCCAGCAGCGGCGTAACTCTTCAATATGGACTCTCCTCGCAAGTAGCGAGTAACGCTTTTCTGCTCTGCCGTCAGCGCGGTTACATTCGTGTATCCGGCCTGTAGTGGGCGCGCACGCCCTGGCCCTTAATCGTTCACGGGGATCAGACTTGTTATCGGCCTTGTTCCGACAGTGCTGCTGTTCACCACAACCACAAGAAAACCCGATGCCCCAGCGTTTGGGCCACGCGTCCCCAGTAGTGCGCGGTGCCGCAGGCCTCCATGACCCACTCGACCGGCTCCGCTTGCTCCTGTATATATCGGCGAAACGCCTCGCGATTCAGCCGCCTGCGCCGACTCACCTGCCCGGCACAGACGCTCTCGGCAACCTGGTAAACGGACTTGGTCAAATCGGCAATGAACGATGAGTACCGACGCCTTCAAGTTAAAAACGCCCTCAAAGCAGAGCTTGACGCGACGGTTGATGAGCGCATCACCCGACATCTTTCTGTGAACCACCAGAACATCATTGCCGGACACCACTTCGCGGCAGCATCTGCGGAGTGCCTCGATCTTTATCGCGACGGGTATTTCCTCAGCACGGTCATGGTGTCTCAAGCGGTCGCCGAGGGGATCTTTCGCTTCGTCCTGGAACGGAACGGACGCGGACGTGCAGGGGAAAAGGGAGACCGACAGACCGTTGCGAAGCGCTTAGTGACCGATGGACTTATCTCGCAGGAGTGCATGGGCGCGTTCGTGCAAATCTGGCACAGCTTCAGGAACGATGTCCACCACATGGATCCGAGGGTGGCCACTATTTCGTTCCCGGCTCTGGCCAAGCGGAACATCGACGACCTCGCGACGATTGAGCGCGAGATTTTCTCCTACCGGCTCGATAACGGGAAGCTGTTACCAGTCCAGGCGCGCTATTGGGACATACAGTCGGACGGGACGGTGCCGGTGTTTCTTAGGCTGCATCCGTAGTGCGCCCGCCGCCCAACGAGCGCTTCGAACGGACGCCCGAGAGCACGAGGGTTCTCTTGGGCGTTCCGGGCAGCGCCGTTCAAGCGCGACGTTAGGCGTCATTAACCGCCGTGGAGCGAAGAATGCCGAGTCTTTGGACGCTCGATGAGTTTGATGCGCACGATTCGGAGCGAGCGCTTCGTCTCCGCCACGCCCCATCCTGGTCTGAGTTGGTTGGAGCTGTGCGCGAAGCACTCCATGCGGCAATCGAGAGTGAGAACGTGAGATTTGGGGTCGACGAATCCGGTCGCGACTCCCGTGACCTTCGTGGGGTGGTTCAGTTTCCACTTGGAACGTTGCTCTTTGACTGGATCTTCAACAGCACTACTGGCTACAGGGCGCAGTTCCGCATCGGGCGTGCGAACGGTCTTGCCATGAATGCTCAACTCATCGGAGAAGTGACCGCGGAGTTGGGACGCTTCGCCACAACCGACGAGGTGATCCACAGATACACCAGTGAGTTCACTTACAAGGAGTCCACTCAGGGCAAGGTAAGTCGGGTCGCGGCAACACTGGATCCGAAGCTCTCAAAGGTATGGGTTTGCGAGAAGCTGATCGGCAACACGGGACAGATCGAGAATCTCTTCGTCTCGCGCACTGGCCCGAAGCTAGTCATGCCCGACACTGACCCTTGGTCATCGCTCTACCCAGAAGACGCCGACGGATGGCTCGACGTCAAGGGTGCTTTTGTCCCGCCAACGGGGCAGCCGTACCAACTAAAGTCACCCGAGGAGAGAGCCGCGAAGCTAGAGGAGCGAGGGAGCGCGTAGCCAAGTGGTCCACGGTGACGCCTAACCCTTCGTATCCAAGCTGGCGGGTGCCTCGCAGCTCGGGAAGTTGATGCACCCCCAGAACACGCGCCCACCTCCCCTGGCATACCGGGGAACCATTACCCAGTGCCATCTGCTTATCCTTCCGCGATCTACCGGCAGTTACCCGCCCGGCGGAACCCCGCGGCCTCGGCATCCGCCGCCGAGCCAAACGAGACACGATTTTTTTCCTGCACTTGCTCGTAGCTCGGGCAGCCGACCGGCAGGTGGTAGACCTTGCTGGCGCTGTTGCCGATCACCGGGGCGCCGTTGCCCTGCTCGGCAACCTGCACTGGCGGCTCTACCGGCCGGCGGGCGGGCGTGGCCGTGCCCTGCCCGGCCAAGCCTTCCCGGCTCGGCTTGTGCCCCAGCGTCCAGGTGCGCTCGCCCGTCACGAACGGGTTGTGGTACCCCGCGACCTTCGCAATCCGCTGATCCCTCTCACGCTCCCAGGCGCTGACTGGATACATCCGACTCCAGGCCATGAACAACTGCTGCTGCTGGCGCGACATCGACAGCCCGTAGCGGTCGTGCATGTAGAACTGCACCCGGGCAACCAGGCCCTTCACCGCGTCCCGAGGTTCGGTCACCCGCTGCTTGAAATCCGTCCTGGTTGGGCAGGCCCCATACTGCGCTGGCGTCGAGGGCAGCATGCCGTAGCTGTAGTTGCTGCGGTCCGCGTTCACTTCCCCAATCGTGGGCGACAGATTGTGCATGTCCGCCTCCATCTCGCGAAACACCGGATCGCTGCTCTTGCAGTTCTCCCTGCCGCCCTTCTGCCAACACTGCCGCTGGTGGCCAAGCACCCAGGCCGGAACGATGTGCTCCCACTCGATGCGCTGGGCGCGGTTGCTGTCGGCCCGGACCTCATAGCCACAGGATTTCAGGTCGATCCGGCCGCCGGATCTCCCCATCCATGTCCACCGGCAACCGCAATACAGGTCCCCGACATCGGAAGTTTGCCGGTCGAAGTAGACCTTCTCGCGCAGGGCGATCTTGGCTTTCTCGAACGACTCGGGGGCGCCAGCCAGAACATGCTGGCCAGTTATGGCAATAACTGAAGCAAAAAACAGGACAATCTTTTTCACTGGATTTCCTTGGACGTGTCGAATATGGAAGTGCCGCAATACTCAAGAGCGGGCGCGATAATGCGATTGGAAAAGGCGTCCCATTCCTTCTACTAGGCAGCGCCACATTTCCGTGAGAAAGGTATATCCGGTGATCGGGTCCTCGATAGTGAGGCCTATACCATTTCCACCTTCCTCATTGCCTCTTTGAAGCCAATCGTAGATCTGGGCCAAAAAGATATCCTCGACTTCTCTTTGGCTGAGATTGAAATTCTTGATGGCTGGCGCAGAAGGAGATTTCCAAGCCAATCCTTTAATGGCTGGCATACCCAGGAGTTGCCATTGCCCGCCGCTGACTGCCTTGAGATGGCATTGGTAGCGCTCTTCATCTTCAGGCCTCCACCAATCGTGATATTTCAACGAGGCGCAAAAACTGTCGAATTCTGACTTGAGACCCCACTCGAACTCCTGTCGCTCTTGGTCGCTGCTGGACTCCACCCACACCACTTCAGCACCCAGCAAGTCGAAGCGCAAAGCCGCTCGCATGAGCGCGGACTTGGAGTCCGCCAGGAAGATGGTTCCGTTCTGGCCGAGTCGGATCACATCACCCTCATTGGCGAGAACGACGGCCATATAGGGCTTGCTTTTGAAATGCGGGGCGATCAACTCCTCGCAACGGGAGGCCGATTCCAGAGAAAAAAGCTTGTCGCCCAATACGTAGTTGCTGGCCGGAATCATAACCGCATGGTCACTCACCGACGGCGGCAAGGGTAGAGCTGCAATGGATGAAGCGAGAAGCGGTGCTGGCATGAGTTGGCTTCCTGTGCCGTTTGGGAGTCCTTGACGCTACTTGTTTCTCAGCGGGCTGTGCGTCGCTTTCCGGCGATTTTGTGGCCGGAAAAGAGGTTGCTCGTGCGCCGCCCGCGCCATCCCGGTCTCCAGTGGTGCACGCAAGCGCAACGAGGTGATCTGTCCTACGACGAGGGCCAAGCCGCCAGGAAGCCCACCAGTTGCTTTTGACCATAGGGGAAGGAGATGGCCTGTAGCGCCCGGTGAGCTAAAAGCTTGGAGGCAGGAGGTACACCGCTCAAGGCAGAGCTCGCCGGCCCTCCCTCGCAAATTTGCGATCCCCCTGCGCTCTGGTCAGTTTTTGATCGCCCCATGCTGGCGCGCATCCCACGTGAGGCTGGATGAGTTTTCCACAGCTTTATTCACGAAAGCTGGGGACAAAACAGCTTAGAAAGCTAATAAATAGACCAGTATTGCGACCGCAATAGCGAAGTTTAAAGTCACCAACTTAAAAACAAAGCCATGATCATCAATCATAATTCTCTTCATAGCTGCCATTTCTTTTGAGAGAGAATCTATAGTTGGTGATGGTGGACGGCCTTCATAATTAAAGTAGTACGGATGACTCTTGGCCCACTCATCTTCAAGCTCTGTGAAGCTATATATGTAATCCTCAGTGCTCATAATGCTTTTTAGAGCATCCCTGTTCCCAGGAGAGGACCAAGCACTTTTATTTTCAGATATATAATCAAGCACCTTTCCACCATCAAGCTCATATGCACCCCTGATAAGATCAGGAGTTAATTCGACATGAGCATACGCCGCGCACCGGAGCGCAATGTCATTGTTATTCAGTAGTGTTTCAGCCTCGACATATTTACTATGAAATGCATTTTTGGCAATGTACACCCGAACAAGCTCAAAGTTTGTCAGGTATTTCGAGTGATGTACGCGCTCCGAGTCTGGCTTCCACCGCTCACATATTTCCATTATCTCATCGAATGAGAAAACTTCACGTATTGGCTCTAGATTATAAAGAAAGTCAACTAAAGCTGCTGCAAAGACCTTTTCAGCCGGAAGTGTTTTTACAAGCCCCCACAGAGCTTCCAATGTACGGTAAACATTGATCTCATCATTTAACTCGCCAAACCTAACTGAGGCTGAGAAGATTTTATTCTTCGAAAGAGCATATATCACTGCCACTTTTTTCTCATCAGAAAGGCTAGAGCTTTTGCTTGCAACTTTCTCAATTAGAGCCAGCAATAATGAGTCGTCACTTGGATTAGGGTTCTCACATATAGCAGCCAGTTCTTCCTTGGTGGCATTTTCTAACAGATCATCGATCTCATCACCTCCCAAGCACTCCCCAAACATAATCCATTGATTGTATAGCAGCCCTATCCTAATTGATCTAGCATGAGATTTACTAACACCTGCGCGATCATAATCAATGGATTTAGCGAATAGCTTTCTAGCAACATTTTCGTTGATGCAAAACCTGGCTAGACCAATCTCAATAAGTGGATCATTCCGAAGTAGCAAAGCTTCTTCAAGCTCATAATCTCCTCCTTCCAACAAACGATGCCGCAAAGAAATGGACGACACACCCCCAGCATTAATGCTATTAATCGCCCTGGTCTTTAACCAGTCATAAACGTATTCTGGAGAGCTGGCACACAAAACTGCCTCGTCTAGCATGAATCCTACTTTTCTAGACCCCATTACAGAACTCCAGAAGACAATAATGCAAAAATATGATTCAGGGGATCGCTAAACCATTGACCTCGAGAAACTTTGGCGACAACCAATACTTGATCATATACAAACATTCTTGCCACTCTCAGCAAGCTGCTGCTCATACATTACCCGGTTCACCAAACACCAGGCCGCCCGGTAGCCATGAATATAATCGAAGCGCTCGCCGAATGGATCGATCAGGTAAAAGGGATGCTCCTTGAAGCGCAAACCACCGGACGAATATTTTTCGCTGTGAATCCAGATCGTGTCATTGATAGTAGATATGGCACCCAAATCGCTCCAGGCGTAATTAGCCCCAGCACAAAAAATTCCCTCCGGTTTTATCTTGAACAACTCCATGAGTTTACTTGGTGCGACTTGCGAACAACCGTATGCAGTTCCCTCGGGAATTATCGGCGGCCAGAGTCTGCCGGGTGCCACTTCTCGAAACTCCATGTTATCGCTCTCTATTCTTGAGTTGTAATTGGCTACAGCCGTTGCAGGTTTAATGCACCTCCAGCACGGGCTCGCCAAGACGCCGAACACCGCCAACGATAGCAGGACTATCGGCCTCAGCCCCGCACAGGCACTCTCTCACCCGTGAAGCGCCCACAAGGCCCCTGGGGGACCACCTGCCCCAGAACAGCCTGCCTGGGTGTCCCTCGCCACCCATTGCCCATCATGCTCACCTGGGCACCACCTGCTGATCGGTGCCCCTGCACCTGGAGCATTCGCCTCGCTGGAGGTGGTGGACTCGACCCCATCCGCTCGGCCTCTCTTTCACATTCCCCATTCGATCCGGTGGACTTCCACCCGCAGCTCAACCTGATCGGCCCAGCAGATTTTCTCCTCTCGAATCCGGCCCCTTCCGCCAGGCAAAAATCCCGCTGCCAGACCATCGCTCCGCCCCTGGGGATGACCCTTCCGAGTACCCCGACGCCGAGCAAATTTCCGCTGCGCGACACAGTGGTCTCCGACCCGCTTCGCGACACAAAATCGGGAAAAACAGCTGACAGGCCTATAACTATTTATTTCAGTCAACTAGCTCACTGACATAACAAACTCGGTGTTTTCAGCAGATTTCCCCCGATTCTCTCAAAATGTGCTGAAAGCCAACCGCAAATGTGCTGAAAGCCGCGTCAGCTCTGGGCTCAGCACATTTT
>NZ_FOFJ01000085.1 GCF_900110885.1 Azotobacter beijerinckii
CTTTTCAATTTCCATCCAGGCTCCCGGGTGTGACACTTCGTCTCGCGTAGCCGCCTTGCGGTTCTAGCGACTCCACAATCCCAAGAACAAGGAGCCTGAGATGTCCGAGCTCGATACCCGCCGTTTCGTCGCCCGTGACCGGAATTGGCAGCCGAAAGGTTATACCCCGGATTACAAGACCACCATCGCCCGCTCGCCGAGCCAGGCCCTGGTCAGCATTCCGCAGTCCCTCTCGGAGACCACCGGTCCGGACTTCACCCATCTGAAGATGGGCAAGTACGACAACGACCTGCTGCTCAACTTCAACCACGGCGGTCTGCCGGTCGGCGAGCGCGTCATCATGTGCGGTCGGGTGATCGACCAGTACGGCAATCCGGTTCCGCATACCCTGGTGGAAATGTGGCAGGCCAACGCCGGCGGCCGCTACCGTCACAAGAACGACAGCTACCTGGCGCCGCTGGACCCCAACTTCGGCGGGGTCGGCCGTACCCTGACCGACGCGAACGGCTACTACTACTTCCGCACCGTCAAGCCCGGTCCCTACCCGTGGCGCAACGGCCCGAACGAGTGGCGTCCGTCGCACATCCACGTGTCGATCAGCGGCCCGTCGATCTCCACCAAACTGATCACCCAGATGTACTTCGAGGGCGACCCGCTGATTCCGAAGTGCCCGATCGTCCGCACCATCGCCAACCCG
The DNA here is from genome assembly GCF_900110885.1 of Azotobacter beijerinckii. Taxonomy (GTDB): domain Bacteria; phylum Pseudomonadota; class Gammaproteobacteria; order Pseudomonadales; family Pseudomonadaceae; genus Azotobacter; species Azotobacter beijerinckii. Next base: position 698 of record NZ_FOFJ01000085.1, read on the forward strand.
GACGCCATCGAGACCCTGATCGGCCGCCTGGACCTGAGCAGCAACGTGCCCATGGACTGCCTGGCGTACCGTTTCAACATCGTGCTGCGTGGCCAGCGCCAGACCTGTTTCGAAAATCAGTGAGTGAGAAGGAGCCGACCATGAAATACGAACTGCTGCCGGAAACCCCCTCGCAGACCGCTGGTCCCTACGTGCACATCGGCCTGGCCGGCGCCGCCGCCGGCAACCCGACCCGCGAACAGGAAATCTGGAACGAAATGGCCAAGGAGGGTGCGCCGGGCGAGCACATCGTCCTGATCGGCAAGGTCCTGGACGGTAACGGCCACCTGGTCCGCGACTCCTACCTGGAGCTCTGGCAGGCCAACCACGAAGGCGTCTACGACACCGCCTACGACCTGGAGAAGTCCTTCAACGGCTTCGCCCGCACCGCGACCACCTTCGATGCCGGCGAGTGGACGGTGAAGACCGTCAAGCCGGGCGTGGTGAAGAACGCCACCGGCAAACCGATGGCGCCGCACATCAGCGTGTCGCTGTTCGCCCGCGGCATCAACATCCAGCTGCAGACCCGCCTCTACTTCGACGACGAAGTCGAAGCCAATGCCGTCGATCCGGTGCTGAACCTGATCGAGCAGCCGGAGCGTCGCAAGACCCTGATCGCCAAGCGCTGCGAAGTGGACGGCAAGACCGCCTACCGCTTCGACATCCGCATCCAGGGCGAAGGGGAAACGGTGTTCTTTGACTTCTGAGGTCATGCACCGACCGGCGCCCGCGCAAGCGGTGCGCCGGCACTTTGCACAACGACTGGCGGCGTCGGGCTTTCAAGCCGACGCCGCGCAGTCGTTTGCGCTCGGCCAACTGGCCGAGTGGCTGGAAGAGCTGCTGGGCGGCCGGCGCAGCTGGCTGCGCCGGCCCGTCACCGGCCTCTACCTGTGGGGTGGGGTGGGGCGCGGCAAGAGCTTCGTCATGGACTGCTTCTTCCAGGCTGCGCCGCTGGCAGCCAAGCGCCGGGTGCACTTCCACGCCTTTTTGCAGGAGCTGCAGGTGCGTCTGCTGGCCCACACCGGACAGCCCGATCCCCTGGCGAGGGTCGCCGGGGAGCTGGCCGGCGAGGTGCGCCTGCTCTGCTTCGACGAGTTCCACGTGCACGATATCGGCGACGCGATCCTCCTCGGGCGCCTGCTCGAGGCGCTGCTGAAGGCTCAGGTGGGGGTGGTGATCACCTCCAACTATGCGCCGGCGGCGCTCTGTCCGAATCCCCTGCATCACGAGCGCTTCAAGCCGTTCATCCGCGTGCTCGAGCGGCACCTGCGCATCGTCGAGCTGGACGGCGGCGTCGACTACCGCTCCCACGGCGGCCGCGACTGGGGTCAGTACCACTGGCCGGAGACGCCGCAAAGCCTGCAGGACTGGCGCCGCGAGCTGGGCCTGGCCGTGCCGCCGGAGCCGCTGGCAGTCAACCGGCTGAGCCTGGCGCCGCTCGGCCAGGACGCGCGCAGCCTCTGGCTGGACTTCGCCGCGCTGTTCCCGGTGCCGTCCTCGACCCGCGACTACCTGTGGCTCTGCGAGCGTTTCGAGCGCATCGCGATCAGCGGGTTGCCCTGTCTGGACCGGCATTCGTTGGACGTCCAGCAACGCTTTTTGAATTTCGTCGACATCGCCTACGACGCTGGCGTCGAGCTACTGCTGAGCAGCGAGACGAGCCTGGAGAACCTCTGCCGCGAACGGGTCCACGAGGACTTCGCGCGCACCCGCAGCCGCCTGGCCCAGCTCAGGCCGCGGGTGCTGGCGGACTTCTAGCGCGACGCCGGGCGCTCGATTGTGATCGCCCGGCGGCTGGCCGATAATCGAGCATGCCGCGTTCGCCTCTCCCTGCCATTCCCTTTTCGGGGGCGAGCCAGCCAAGGAGACTTCATGAGTGAGTTGCGTCAGGCCGTGCCCACCCTCGCGCCGCCGCCCTACATTTCCCCCGCCAAGCGCATCGAGGCGCTGAGCGGCGATCCGAACTTCATGACCTCCCTGGCTCGTGGCCTGGCGGTGATCGGTGCCTTCCAGGAGCGCAAGCGCCACCTGACCATCGCCCAGATCAGCCACCGTACCGAGATTCCCCGGGCTGCCGTGCGCCGTTGCTTGCACACCCTGATGAAGCTCGGTTTCGCCACCACCGACGGGCGCACCTATTCGCTGACGCCCAAGGTGCTGACCCTCGGTCATGCCTACCTGTCCTCCACGCCGTTGGCGGTGTCCGCGCAGACCTACCTCGACCGGATCAGCGAACAGCTCCACGAGGCCTGCAACCTGGCCACCCTGGAGGGCGAGGAGGTGCTCTACATCGCCCGTTCGGCGATTCCCCAGCGGCTGATCTCGGTCGATCTCAGCGTCGGCTGCCGGTTGCCGGCCTACTGCACCTCGATGGGCCGCGTGCTGCTCGCCGCGCTGGACGACGTCAGCCTGCAGGAATACCTCGAACACGCCGACCTGCTGCCCAAGACCAGTCGCACCCTGCATACCCGCGAGACGCTCTGGGAGTGCCTGCAGCAGGTCCGCCGGCAGGGCTGGTGCATCGTCGACCAGGAGCTGGAGCAGGGCCTGCGCTCGCTGGCGGTGCCGGTCCAGGACTCTTCGGGGCGGGTGCTGGCGGCGATGAACGTCAGTACCCATGCCGGGCGGGTGTCCATCGCCGAGCTGGAAAAGCGCTACCTGCCGATCATGCTGAGCGCCAGCCGCGAGCTGAGCGCCCAGCTGTTCGCCTGAGGGGCTGGCAGCCCTCCGTCCAGTCGGCCGCCGAGCAATGCTGGCGGCTGTCCGGCCGTTCGATAGCGGTCTCACAAGCCGTTCGATAAACGAACGGATTGGCGATTATCGGATTGTTCCATCCCTTCCTTCTCCGTAACTTGACTCGAAACCGCGCCGCCCCCGGCGCAGCCGATCCCCGACAAGAGCAAGTACGACAATGGCCGAGATCATCACCCTGCGTGAAGCGGTGCAGCGCTTCGTCAACGACGGCGACACCGTCGCCCTCGAAGGCTTCACCCACCTGATTCCCACCGCCGCCTCCCATGAGCTGATCCGCCAGGGCAAGAAAGACCTGACCCTGGTGCGCATGACCCCCGACCTGGTCTACGACCTGCTGATCGGCGCCGGCTGCGCGAAGAAGCTGATCTTCTCCTGGGGCGGCAACCCCGGCGTGGGGTCTCTGCATCGCCTGCGCGATGCGGTGGAGAAGGGCTGGCCGCAGCCGCTGGAGATCGAGGAGCACAGCCACGCCGACCTGGCCAATGCCTACGTCGCCGGCGCCTCCGGCCTGCCGTTCGCGGTGCTGCGCGCCTACGCCGGCTCCGACCTGCCGAAGGTCAACCCGGTGATCAAGAGCGTGACCTGCCCGTTCACCGGCGAAGTGCTGGCCGCAGTGCCCTCGGTGCGCCCGGACGTCACCGTGATCCACGCGCAGAGGGCCGACCGCAAGGGCAACGTGCTGATCCAGGGCATCCTCGGCGTACAGAAGGAAGCCGCACTGGCCGCCAAGCGCGCCATCGTCACCGTCGAGGAGATCGTCGACGACCTCAACGCGCCGATGAACGCCTGCGTCCTGCCGACCTGGGCGCTGGCCGCGGTCTGCCTGGTGCCCGGCGGCGCCCATCCGTCCTACGCCCACGGCTACTCCGAGCGCGATAACCGCTTCTATCAGGACTGGGACCCGATCGCCCGCAGCCGCGAGAGCTTCACCGCCTGGATCGACGAGTTCATCCGCGGCACCGCCGACTTTTCCGAGTACAAGGCCAAGCTGGCCGCCCAGGAGGCCAAATAATGACTTACTCCACCAATGAAATGATGACCGTCGCCGCCGCCCGCCGCCTGGGCAACGGCAGCGTCTGCTTCGTCGGTATCGGCCTGCCGTCCAAGGCCGCCAACCTGGCGCGCCTGACCCACGCTCCGGAAGTGGTGCTGATCTACGAATCCGGCCCGATCGGCGCCAAGCCTTCCGTGCTGCCGCTGTCGATCGGCGACGGCGAGCTGGCCGAGACCGCCGACACTGTGGTCCCGACCGGCGAGATCTTCCGCTACTGGCTGCAGGGCGGGCGCATCGACGTCGGCTTCCTCGGCGCGGCCCAGGTCGACAAGTACGGCAACATCAACACCACGGTGATCGGCGACTACCACAAGCCCAAGGTGCGCCTGCCCGGCGCCGGCGGCGCGCCGGAGATCGCCGGCAGCGCGAAGAAGGTGTTGATCATCCTCAAGCAGTCGCACCGCACCTTCGTCGACAAGCTGGCCTTCATCACCTCGGTCGGCCACGGCGAGGGCGGCGACCACCGCAAGCGCCTCGGCCTGCCCGGTGCCGGTCCGGTGGCGATCATCACCGACCTGTGCATCATGGAGCCGGAAGCCGGCACCCACGAGTTCGTCGTCACCGCCCTGCACCCGGGCGTGACCCGCGAGCAGGTGATCGAGAACACCGGCTGGCAGATCCGCTTCGCCGATCAACTGGCCGTGACCGAGGCGCCGACCGAGACCGAGCTGGTCGCCCTGCGCGATCTGGAAGCCCGCACGGCCGCCGCCCACGGGCAGCTGGGCGGTGAAGAATGAGCCGCGACGTCTACATCTGCGACGCCGTCCGCACCCCCATCGGCCGCTTCGGCGGTGCGCTGGCCGCGGTGCGCGCCGACGACCTGGGCGCGATTCCGCTCAAGGCCCTGCTCGAGCGCAACCCGCAGCTCGATCCGGCGGCCATCGATGACCTGTACTACGGCTGCGCCAACCAGGCCGGCGAGGACAACCGCAACGTCGCGCGCATGTCGCTGCTGCTCGCCGGGCTGCCGCCGAGCGTGCCGGGGGTGACCCTCAACCGCCTGTGTGCCTCGGGCATGGATGCGGTGGGCACCGCCTTCCGCGCCATCGCCAGCGGCGAGATCGAACTGGCCATCGCCGGCGGCGTCGAGTCGATGAGCCGCGCGCCCTTCGTGATGGGCAAGGCCGACGGCGCCTGGTCGCGCAACATGAAGATCGAAGACACCACCATGGGCTGGCGCTTCATCAACCCGTTGCTCAAGGCCCAGTACGGCGTGGAAGCCATGCCGCAGACCGCCGACAACGTGGCCGAGGACTATGGCATCTCCCGCGCCGACCAGGACGCCTTCGCCCTGCGCAGCCAGCAGCGCGCCGGTCGCGCCCAGGCCGAGGGTTTCTACGCCGAGGAAATCGTCCCGGTGGTGATCAAGGGCAAGAAGGGCGACACCGTGGTGGACAGCGACGAGCATCCGCGGCCGGACACCACGCCCGAAGCCCTGGCCAAGCTCAAGCCGGTCAACGGCGAGGGCAAGACCGTCACCGCCGGCAACGCCTCGGGCATCAACGACGGCGCCGCCGCGATGATCCTGGCTTCCGCCGAAGCGGTCGCCAAGTACGGCCTCAAGCCCCGCGCCAAGGTGCTCGGCATGGCCAGCGCCGGCGTCGCGCCGCGCGTCATGGGCATCGGCCCGGTGCCGGCGGTGCGCAAGCTGTGCGAGCGCCTGAACCTGGCGGTCGCCGACTTCGACGTGATCGAGCTCAACGAAGCCTTCGCCGCCCAGGGTCTGGCCTGCCTGCGCGAGCTGGGCATCGCCGACGACGACGCCCGGGTCAACCCCAACGGCGGCGCCATCGCCCTCGGCCATCCGCTGGGCATGAGCGGCGCGCGCCTGGTGCTGACCGCCCTGCACCAGTTGGAGAAGTCCGGCGGCAAGCTGGGTCTGGCCGCCATGTGCATCGGCGTCGGCCAGGGTCTGGCCCTGGCCATCGAGCGCGTCTGACCCTGCGCGGGGCCATCGTAGGGTGGGTAACCGCGTAGTGTTACCCACCAGGAAGCGGGTGGTGGAAAACGCTGGCGCGGTTTTCCACCCTACGAAACTGTAGGAGCGAATGCATTCGCGATAGGGTGAACGCCGGTCGCGGATCAATCCGCTCCTACAGGTACGCGCTGCCAACCTAGGCTGTACTGCCATCGCTTTCAGGATGATCGTCTTGAGCAACCAACTGTTCGATGCCTACTTCACCAGCGCGCCGATGCGCGCGGTGTTTTCCGACCGCGGGCGGCTGCAGGGCATGCTCGACTTCGAGGCCGCGCTGGCGCGTGCTGAAGCGCAGGTCGGGCTGATTCCCGAGGCGGCCGTGGCGCCGATTGCCGGTGCCTGCCGCGCCGAGGCCTATGACGTCGCCGCGCTGGCCACGGCCATCGCCACCGCCGGCAACTCGGCGATCCCGCTGGTCAAGGCCCTCGGCCGGCAGATCGCCGCCGTGGATGCCGAGGCCGAGCGCTACGTGCACCTCGGTGCGACCAGCCAGGACGCCATGGACAGCGGCCTGGTGCTGCAGCTGCGCGATGCCGTCGGGCTGTTCGAAACCGAGCTGGCGCAATTGGCCGAGGACCTCGCCGTGCAGGCCGAGCGCCACGCCGACACTCCGCTGGCCGGGCGCACCTGGCTGCAGCACGCCACCCCGGTGACCCTCGGCATGAAGCTCGCCGGCCTGCTCGGCGCGGTGACCCGCCAGCGCCAGCGCTTGGCCGAATTGAAGCCGCGCCTGCTGGTCCTGCAGTTCGGCGGCGCCGCCGGCACCCTGGCCGCCCTGGGCGAGCACGCCCTGCCGGTGTCCGAGGCGCTGGCCCGCGAACTGGACCTGACGCTGCCCGAGCAACCCTGGCACACCCAGCGCGACCGCCTGGTCGAGTTCGCCGGCTGGCTCGGCCTGCTCGCCGGCACCCTCGGTAAGCTCGGCCGCGATCTGTCCCTGCTGATGCAGACCGACGTCGGCGAGGCGTTCGAGCCGTCCGCGCCGGGCAAGGGCGGTTCCTCGACCATGCCGCACAAGCGCAACCCGGTCGGCGCCGCCGTGCTGATCGGCGCCGCCACCCGTGCGCCGGGGCTGGTCGCCACCATGCTGTCGGCGATGCCCCAGGAGCACGAGCGCAGCCTCGGTCTCTGGCATGCCGAGTGGGAAACCCTGCCCGAGCTGTGCTGCCTGCTCTCCGGCGCACTGCAACAGGCCCGTCTGCTGCTACCGGGGCTGGAAGTGGACGCCGCGCGCATGCGCGCCAACCTCGACCTGACCCGTGGCCTGGTGCTCGCCGAGGCGGTGAGCATCGCCCTGGCCCAGCGCATCGGCCGCGAGCGCGCCCACCACCTGGTCGAGCAGTGCTGCCGCCAGGCGGTCAACGAAAGCCGCCACCTGCGCGCGGTGCTCGGCGCCAATGCCGAAGTGAGCGCCGAGCTGTCCGCCGCCGAACTGGATCGCCTGCTCGATCCCGCCCATTACCTTGGCCTGGCGCAGCGCTGGGTCGCCCGTGCCGTGGCCGAACACCGCGCCACCCACTGCTAAGGAGTCATAGATGCCGACCGTGCAACTCGCCGATGGCGCCCTGAACTACCAGATCGACGGCCCCGCGGGCGCGCCGGTGCTGGTGCTGTCCAACTCCCTGGGCACCGACCTGCACATGTGGGACACCCAGATCCCGGCCTTCGCCGAACATTTCCGCGTGCTGCGCTACGACACCCGCGGTCACGGTCTCTCGGCGGTCAGCCCGGGGCCTTACCGCATCGAGCAGCTCGGACGCGACGTGCTAGCCCTGCTGGAGGCCCTGGGCATCCAGAAGGCTTCGTTCTGCGGCCTGTCCATGGGCGGGCTGATTGGCCAGTGGCTGGGCGTCAACGCCAGCGAGCGCCTGCACAAGCTGGTGGTGTGCAACACCGCGGCGAAGATCGGCAACGATGAGGTCTGGAACGGCCGCATCGACACCGTGCTCAAGGGCGGCCAGCAGGCCATGCGCGACCTGCGCGACGCCTCGATCGCGCGCTGGTTCACCGCCGAGTTCGCCGCCGCCCAGCCGGGCAAGGTCGAGCCCATCGTCGGCATGCTGGCGCAGACCTCGCCCGAGGGCTACGCCGCCAACTGCGCAGCGGTGCGCGACGCCGACTTCCGCGAGCAGCTCGGCGCCGTCGCCGTGCCGACGCTGATCGTCTGCGGTACCCAAGACGCAGTGACCACGCCGGAGCACGGTCGCTTCATGCAGGAGTGCATCCAGGGCGCCGAGCTGGTCGAGTTCCACGCTGCGCACCTGTCCAACGTCGAGGCCGGCGAGGCCTTTACCCTGGCGGTGCTGGACTTCCTCAGGAAGTAAGCCTTGCCCTCCGAGACAGTGGCGGGCAAGCGCTGCGCGCGTTGTCCGCCCTACGACCTGCCCCTATCAATGCTTGGCCCGTTCCTGGCGCGCCGAGCGGGAGTACCGCAATGGATGAAAAAGAACGCTACGAAGCCGGCATGCAGGTGCGCCGCGCGGTGCTCGGCGACGCCCATGTCGACCGCAGCCTGAAGAACCTGACCCCGTTCAACGAGGAGTTCCAGGAGATGATCACCCGGCATGCCTGGGGCGACATCTGGACCCGTCCGGGGCTGCCGCGCCACACCCGCAGCCTGATCACCATCGCCATGCTGATCGGCATGAACCGCGAGGGCGAGCTGAAGCTGCACCTGCGCGCGGCGAAGAACAACGGCGTGACCCGCGACGAGATCAAGGAAGTGCTGATGCAGAGCGCCATCTACTGCGGCATCCCGGCGGCCAACGCCACCTTCCACCTGGCCGAGGAGGTGTGGGACGAGCTGGGCGTGGAATCGCTGGGCTGAGCCGATGGCCGCGAACCCGCCGATCCGCCTCCTGCTGGCGGGCGAGGGCGCCATCGCCGCCCTGCACATGCAGGCCCTGCAGACGCTCGAGGGCGCCGAGGTGGTCTGCCTCGCCGGCGGGGTGGCGGCCGACAGCGCCGCCTTCGCCGAGCGCTGGGGCATTCGCGGGCACTCGCTGGACTTTGCCGCCTGCCTGGCGCGCGACGACATCGACGCGGTGATCCTCGCCACGCCGAGCCCGCTGCATGCCGGACAGGCCGCCCAGGCCATCGCCGCCGGCAAGCATGTGCCGGCGGAGATCCCCATGAGTCTCGACCTGGCCGATGCCGAGCGCCTCTGCGCGCAGGCGGCGGCCACGGACCGCGTGTGCATGGTCGCCCATACCCGCCGCTTCGGTCCGCCTCACGCGGAGCTGAAGCGGCGCATCCGCGCCGGCGAGTTCCACCTGCAGCACCTGGTGGCCGAGACGTACTTCCTGCGCCGCGATAACCGCAACATGTTCGGCCAGTCGCGCAGCTGGACCGACTGCCTGCTCTGGCACCACGCCTGCCACAGCGTCGACCTGTTCGCCTGGCTGCTCGACGACGCCGAGCTGGAGGTGTGGGGCAGCGCCGGTCCGTGCCATCCCGAACTGGGTATCCCGATGGACATGAACATCGGGATGCGCTCGCGTCGCGGGGCGATGGCCAGCCTGGTGCTGTCGTTCAACAACCGTGGGCCGTTCGGCGGCTTCTACCGCTACATCGGCGAGGAAGCCACCCTGCATGCCTACCGCGACGAGCTGAAGGACCACGAGGGTGTCGTGCAGCCGGTCCCCGCCGGCACCGGCTTCGCCCGCCAGGACGGCGAGTTCCTCGCCGCGATCCGCGAGCGGCGCACGCCCGAGTCGTCATTCGCCGCCTGCCTGCCGACGATGCGCCTGCTCGACCGGCTGGACAGGCTGATGGGGTTGACCTGAAGGAATCATGGAATTGGCTTTCAAACGACCGGCGGCCCTCAAGGGGCTGCCGGACCTGCTGGACGACGACAAGGAGAAGAACATGCGTGTCCTGATCACGGGTGCCAGCCGCGGCATCGGCGCGGGTATCGCCCGCAAACTGGCCCACGACGCCCGCGCGCGGGGGCAAGGCCTGCACCTGGCGGTCGGCGCCAGCCAGCCGGGCGAGGCCATCGATGCCCTGGTGGCGGAGCTGCGTGGGCTGGATGTCCAGGTCCGGCCGCTGTACGGCGACCTGGCCGATGCGGCCACGCCGGCACGGCTGGTGGCCGAGGCGGTGGAATTCTGCGGCGGCCTCGACGGGCTGGTGGCGAACGCCGGGATCATGCAGGGCGGCGCGCTGCTCGACTACGACCCGGCCGCCTGGGACCGGCTGTTCGCGGTCAACGTGCGGGCCAACTGGCTGCTCGCCAGGGCTGCCCAGCCGGCCCTGGCGGAGAGTCGCGGCAGTCTGGTGGCGGTGGCCTCGATGGCCGGCATGCATCCCTCGCCCGGTGCCGGCGCCTATTCCCCGAGCAAGGCGGCGCTGATCATGCTCTGCCGGCAGATGGCCCAGGAATGGGCTGGACAGGGCATCCGGGTGAACAGCGTGTCGCCGGGCATGGTGCGTACGCCGCTGACCGAAAAGGTCTACCAGAATGCCGAGGTCGCGGTCCGGCGCGATGCGATAGTGCCGCTGGGGCGGGTCGGCGCGCCGGAGGACATCGCCGGGGTGGTGGCCTTCCTGCTCGGCGAGGATTCGCGCTACCTGACCGGGCAGAACCTCTGCGTCGACGGCGGCTACACCAACTCGATCCTCGCCTTCCTGCCCGGGCTGCCCAAGGCGCAGTAACCGGGCCCTGGATGAGCAAACGCCCCCGAACGGGGGCGTTTTGCATCGTGGGCTTTCAGAACAGCGACAGCGGGTACTGGACGATCAGGCGCTGCTCGTTGAACTGGTTGTTGCTGCCCCAGTCGCGGCGGATTGTCGAGTTCCGCCAGCGCAGGGTCAGGTTCTTCGCCACGCCGCTCTGCACCACGTAGGCCAGCTCGCTCTCGCGGCCCCACTCCTTGCGGTTGTCGAGGCCGCCAGCCTGGATGTTCGAGCCGGAGATGTAGCGGGTCATGAAGGTCATCCCCGGCACGCCCAGCCCGACGAAGTTGTAGTCGTAGCGCAGTTGCCAGGAGCGCTCCCGGGCGTTGTCGTAGCTGGAGTTGTAGCTGTCGTTGGCCAGGGTGCCGCCGCTGGTGCCGTTGACCCGCAGCCACTTGCTGTCGCCGCTGACCCGCTGCAGGCCCAGGTAGACGGTATGGGAACCGGTCTTGAGCGAGAACAGCCCGGACAGCACCTTGTTG
>NZ_FOFJ01000163.1 GCF_900110885.1 Azotobacter beijerinckii
TTTAGGGAAGGGAGTTTACGTAAAGACCTTGAAAGGGGTGCCTCTGAGGCATAGTAGGAGTTGACGGCGATGCCGTTGAAGTCGAGACGCCCATCCCAGCAGGACAGCTTTTCGACTTCGCCCAGCAGCCCGGCCTTGGCCAGGAGCCTAGAGCTGCGCAAATGCGCCATGACCTCGGAATCGGCAGCCTGTACGGCAAAATCCGAAAAATCCAGGTAGCCCGATTGGCGCAGGCCCTTCTCTATCTCATCGGGGTTGATGTAAATACCCAACAGTTGCGGCGGTATGACCTCCTTGATCGTGCTCTTGCCGGAACCATTCGGTCCGGCAAACATGCGCAGCCGCGGAGTCAGGCTCATGCACGCACCCGGCGTTTGCTACCCGGCGTGACGTGGATGGCCGGGGCCAGTGTTTTCAACACCTTGCGGCTGCCATCCGGACGCGACTCGACCAGTTGGCCATCGATGACTTCAACCACAGTGCTGCCCGCAGCCAAGGCGCGAATATAGGCCTGCCTGACAGCGCCACTGGCCAGTTCGGGGATGCTGCTTTCAAGCGCACGCATGGCCTTTTCATTGAGTGTTTTCATCGTCTGCTCCTCAGGGGGTGGCGATTGCTCACCATAATGCCGCGTGCAACAAAAAAAGACAGGCCCAGAGGCTGGCGGCGCTTCTCCCCAATCCTGCTGGACGATGCGTCGCTGACTTCTTTCCTTAGCTTCCTGCAGCCTTCGGCCCTTGACCGTGAAGCAATATGTTGCGCTTGTAGTTGCCGCTCAGCGGATTGACGTTGATTAACACCTGGCGCTGCTGGCAGCTGGCGCGCGGCACCTGGATCACCATCACCGCGCCCGCGCTGTGGCGATGTGGCGATGTGGCGATGTGGCGACGATGCAGATGATCCTGGGCCAGCAGTGCCTCGATCACAGCAAGCCATACCTGACCGCAGGGCGTGAGCAACAGGGCGATTTTCGTCTGGCCTTGATCCTCACGCCAGCGGCGTACAACGCAACCGGCTTGGCCGTGATCGCTCCGATCACACAAGGCGGCGATCATTCGCGATATGCAGGGTTCGCGGTCACGCTGAGCGGAGCAGGGACAGAGACACAGGGAGTTATCCTGACCAACCAGATTCGTTCTGTTGATCTTGAGGCTCGCGGGGCCAAGCGGGTGGAGTCGGTGCCTGAAGTGGTTATTGAGGATGCGCAGGCCCGAGTCCAGGCGCTATTTGACTAACGAGGAAAAGGCCATGACCTTGTCTACCCGTCTGCCGCTCTGATAGAGCAGCTTCGTCGGGTCGCCACCCGCGAGATCGAGCCCATCAACAGGGGCTCGTGCCCCGATAAAGTGTATGTGATCCATGAACCCCAGGCTCGGTACGCCTGACCTTGTCGTACAGCGCCGTCAGCGATACGGGCAGGTGGTCCATCTGGCGCGCGGCGGCATGCAGCGAAGGGCGCAA
>NZ_FOFJ01000108.1 GCF_900110885.1 Azotobacter beijerinckii
CCGGTCCTTCCGGGCCGGGATCAGGCGCAGGCTGTTCAGCGTCCAGCGGGTTGGCCGGTCGAACACCGAGCGCATGTCCTGTTCGATCGCCTCCTTCGCCAACTGGGCGGTGCGGGTCAGAGCCAGCGCCGTGGCGAACGGCATCTGCCTCTCGATCCGCCGCAGACGATCCGCCGACGCCTTGAAGCCTTTCGCGTTGATCGAGAACACCGCTCACACCTCCCGATCCGGCCGCACCGGCTCCAGCCCCACCCGCTTCTCCAGCCAGCGCGCATACAGCCCGCCGGCCACGTCCGCGCCGATCACCCCGACCACGATGCCCAGGCCGCCGGCGATCAGGTGATCGCCCCACAGCGCCACGGCGAACAGCATCGACGCGACGCCGAGCAGCGCCGAGGCGGAGAAGCGCAGCACCACCCGCAGCAAAATCTGGCCCAGCGTCAGGTTGCCGCGAGAGGCCCGCAGCATCTCGCCGGACAGCCCGGCCATCGACACCAGGACCAGCATCCAGAACGGCATGTCCGCCAGCGTGGACTGCTCGGTAGACATCGGGACTCCTTACCGCTTGGCGGAAATGAAAAACCCCGCCGAAGCGGGGTTGGGGCGGCCGTCGGGGAGAACGGCCTGGGCACACAGCAAGTGCTCGGGGAAGGCCGCCCGTCACAGCGACCACAAAGGTAGCGGCTTTTTACCCCCCGACCGGCAGTGGCGTAAACGGGCGAAAAAAGCCGGCTCTACTCGTCGCCTACTCGCGGCCAACTCGCCGCCTACTCACGGCAAACCACTCCGACGAACGGTCATGCCGGCGCCCGGATTCAGAGCGGCGTCTTGGCGCCGGCGAAGCGCTCCACGCGGCGGTGGTCGTGCTCGAAGTTGTCCAGCGCCTGCCGCACGTGGCCGGCCATGAAGCGCATGGTCATATCCAGCCGCCGGGCCAGCGAGCGCAGGGCGCGCAGCTCGTACAGCGGGCCATCCACCCGATAGCCGGCCTCGGCCAGTTGGCCGAGCAGCGCCTCTCCGGGCGAATACTCGCTCATCAGCAGATCGCCGGTGGTCACCGACAGCTCCGGGGTGTTCGGGTTGTCGTGGCGGAACTGGTGGGGGTTGCGGGCCTTCCAGTCCTCGATGGGATAGTCGATGTCGAGCCGGCCCACCCCCTTCGGCGCCTCCCGCTCCAGCAGCTCGCCCTCCAGCACACAGCCAGCCACCAGACCGAGCGCCTCGTCGAAGCGCGCCGGGTCGATCTCCCGATAGCCGCAGCCGAACTCGCTGCGCAGCGCAGACCAGCAACGCAGCGTCGCCGCCTTGCGCCGGCCGGAAGGCAGAGCGACGGTGCGCGCCCTCACCAGCGCCCGCAGCGCGCCCTGCTGCTCGCCGGACAGCCCGCCCGGCAACGCATGCGCCGGCGCCTCGCCGGTCACGAACTGCTCCAGCGCCGCCTCCAGCCACAACCGCAGCGGCTCAGACCGCGCCGGGCTGGCGTGGTGCAGGGCCAGCTCCAGCCCGGCCCGGTCGATCAGGCCGAGGCGGCGGTGGCCGACCTGCCGCTGTGCCTTGTGCTCGCTGCGCAGATGGCGGGTGAGGCCGTGGGCGTCGCGCATGTCCAGGGCACGGGCCACATCGACGGCGACGAACCACAGCGCCGCGCCCTCGGGGACGATGCGGAACGGGCGGTCGTTGTAGGTGAGGTGGATCGGCTCGACGGGAACCGGGCCGACCGGGGCAGACTCAGGCGTGCTCAAGCCATCCAGCACATCGAGCACCCAGCGACGGAATTCCTTGGCGACCTCGGTGCGGGCGAACATCGCCAGCAGATGGGCGCCGCGAAGGGAGAAGATGCGCACCTGCTGTATCCCGCCGTTGGTGGGCAGGTCGATCAGCGCAGTCATCTGCTCGGTGAATTCGTCGGCATTGCTGCGGTAGAGCTTGGCAATCGACAACTCGGGATTCTTGTACCCCAAGGCCAAACCGATCTGGTTTGCCCTTACCCACGGCTGTCCGTTGCGGTCGGTGATATCAAACTGGGTGTCGCGAAAGACAAGTGCTTGCATGGCAGGAATCCTCTGAAGGCTTGAACTCCGCTCCCAAACGCCAATTTGGGTGGGCGGAACCGTGCGGGTTGGCGTACCGGTCAGAGGGCCGGCGGGTCCGAAGACCCCCACGCACGGCCCGCCCATAACACGGGTGCAGCCATGCTGCGGACACAAAAAAACCGCTTGTTACGGCGGTGTGTCCGCCTCTGATTCCGGGACGCCAATCCCAGGTCGCTGGATTGACAGCGACGGGCAGAACCTTAGCGGGAGAGGCTGACAGGCGTCAACCGGGAGGCCATGCGCGGCTCGGAGGGCTGACGGGGGCGGTAGTACATGGTGTATAAAGCCGACGAACGGTCAGCGTGGCCATGAGGCCGGGCCGTAGACAGGGTGATGAGACGTGGTAAGGAATGTCATCCACAAACCCTAGCCGAAGCATCAGACACCATTTGGTGTCTATTTACATTTAGCCACAAAGCAACTAAACCTCACGAACATAGATAGATCATGAAGTTCAAAAATCAAGAATATGAAGAATTAGTAAGAGACTTGATCAATGATGCCTTTTATATTGAATCAAGATCTAACAGAGGAAAGATATCAACCATTAGACAATGCGCAGAAGTTGTCATAAGAAAGTTATTAAACTCACACAACAACAACAAAATCACCTTGGGTGACTTTGACGTCATACGCGACCTTGAAGCAGCCAGCTCAAACAACAAGCTATTAATTAAATCCGTAAGAAAACTACAAAAACTTGGAAATAAATGCACCCACACCCAAACCCCACAACCAATTACCGACGAAAATGTTAACGACGCAGTTAATGCACTACTAAACTTGTACGCCAGCCTCTTTGTTCTGTATTTTAAAAAATTTAAATTTGGCTCAAATAGCGAAGTATTGAGCGCATTTTCCATTCTACCTCCAATTATAAGATATATTGTTCTCGAAGAACTATACAAAGATGACAGGAGCAACATATCAATAATTGACAAGCTAAGCTTGGTCTTGCTTAAAGCCTTCGACAAAGATAGCGCCATGAAATGGATTGAAAAAAGAAAAGACGAACTATCAAATATATTACCATACACGCAAGAGGCTATTGCCAAAATTGAATCGATTTACGGAAAATCACATGCAGCGGCTGTAATTGCCAATGCTCCAGAAAGCATGTACACCTTGTGCCTAGAGCGCCTAGAACAAGTCTCATTAGTTATTGATGAGCGAGGACTGCTCTACAATAGCTTTGAGCAAGCAAAAACACTATATTTAGAAAAAGGAATACTTCCTGCCGACAGTCAAGAATATAGAGATTTCAATGACATAATGGAGTTTGTATATCTCGGCAGAAAAGCCGAGCACAATGAGAAACTAGATAGCCAGCATCTTTATACGATCATAAATTAACAATATAGCGACTAGTTGACTGTCCGGGTAATTTGTTTATCTATAATGTAGATTTGTGTGCGGCGAGGCTATGCTGTCGCGCCTGCCGGCGAAGCGCGTAGGGTAGACAACGGCGTAGCCTTGTCTACCAAGGCCAACGGCTAATAAGCGCTGCGTTACTTTTCCTGACTACTGGACATCCAAGCCCCCATAGGAGATTAAAAAGATCATGGCAAAACAGCTTTCCCCTGCGGGGGTAATGGCGCTCAAAGAAGCTCTATGTTCAGTGTATTGGTACAAGTCTGATCTTCGTGGCTTCCTGAATCTTTGCCTATCCAACCCCGCACTACTCAATAACTTCAACTGGGAAAATTATAAGCGACAGATCGCTTCCGACATTATTGATTTTCTCGCCTCCAATCCAGCCAACCATCTCGGCGATTTAACAAAGATTTGCTATGAGCTATGCAAGTTGACAGACTTCTCGCATCTCAAGCAACTCGATGACGGCCCAGCCAAGGTCGAAAAAGCACGCAGCGCCGTCAATCAACTAAAGCAACTGATTGAACCACATCAAGAGATCAAACGAGAGCAAGACGAAATAAAAAAACGACAAGAGGCTGCTGCGCAAAAGCTTCGTGAAAACACAGCAGTTCGCCAAAAGCTTGAAGCAATCAAAGCAAAGTACATGGCACTCATCAGCTCAAGCGACCCCCAAGGTCGAGGATTTGAGCTGGAGCGCATTATGTATGAAGTTTTCGAACTATTCGACCTAGACCCTAAAGCATCCTTCAAGAACCTTGGCGAACAACTTGACGGTGCTTTCACACTTGATGGAACAGAGTATTTATTTGAAGCAAAGTGGCACAAAGAGCTTGTTAACAAAGCATCCTTGGCTGCTTTTTCCGATAAAGTACGCACAAAGCTTGAGAACACATTAGGGGTCTTCCTATCAATCAATGGATTTTCTCAAGATGGAGTAGCTGCACATCAAGCTGGCGGAGCCTCAATTATTCTAATGGATGGAGGAGACCTTATGGCCGTCCTTGAGGAGCGTATCGATTTTGTGAGTTTACTATTGCGCAAAAAGCGCCACGCAGCTCAAACAGGAAACATCTATTTTTCTTACCACCAGATGGTTGCAAGCGCGTAGGGTATAGGGCAATAACGGCGCAGCCTTGTGTCTACCGAGGCCAACGGTGGGTAATCGCTTCGCGAGTTACCCACTCTACAACTGACCAACACGCAGCCCCCCACCGTAGTCGGAGAATCGGAAATTGGATTTCACACCCATCATCGCCCAGGTCTGGAAAGTGGCCATCTGGCTCGTGCCGCTGATATTCCTGCTCGGCCTCCTGAAGTCGCCCTGGGCAAAGGGGTATATCGGCGAGCTGCGGGTTCGCCTGTTCGCGCACTGGCGACTGGACAAGCAGACCTATCGCCGTCTGCACAACGTGACGCTGCCGACCCCGGACGGCACGACGCAGATCGACCATGTGTTCCTCTCGCGCTTCGGCGTGTTCGTGCTGGAAACCAAGAACATGGGCGGCTGGATCTTCGGCGGCGAGCACCAGGCGCAGTGGACGCAGAAGTTCTACAAGAAGAGCTTCAAGTTCCAGAACCCGCTGCGGCAGAACTACAAGCACCTCAAGGCGCTGGAGGCCACGCTCGGCATTGCGCCGGAGCACCTGCACTCGGTCATCACCTTCGTCGGCGGCAGTACGTTCAAAACTGATATGCCGGCCAACGTGACCGAGGGCGCCGGGTTCATCCGTTACATCAAGTCGTTCCGGCAGCCGGTATTCAGCGAGGCCGAGGTGGATGCGCTGCTGCGCACCCTGCAGGAAGGCCGCCGGGCGCCGACGCGGGCCACCCACCGCGAGCACGTGCAAAACCTCAAGCGCCGCAACGACCCCACCGCCGAGCGCAAATGCCCCAAGTGCGGCAGCCTGCTGATGATTCGCTCGGTGAAGTCCGGCGCGAAGGCCGGGCAGCAGTTCTGGGGATGCTCTGGCTTTCCCAAGTGCCGGACTGTGCAGAGTCTCTGATGGCCGAGGGCGTTCGTTGCCTATTGCACCGTGGTAAACAAGCGCATCGTGGTACTGCACAGCTTCGTGAAGAAGACAGACAAGACGCCCGTCAAAGAAAGGCGACTGGCCGAAACGAGAATGAAAGAGGTGAAGCAACATGCTGACGCACGCTGAACTCAAAGCCAAAGCCCTGGCAGACCCCGAGGTGCGCGCCGAATACGAGCGGCTCAACCGCGAGGAGTTCGCCCTGCTGGACGAGATGCTGGCGGCCCGCCGGGAAGCCGGCCTGACCCAGGCGCAGGTCGCCGAGCGTATGGGCACCAAGGCTCCGGCAGTAGCCCGACTGGAAAACGCACTGGCCTCGGGCAAGCATTCCCCCAGCCTGGATACGCTGCGCAAGTACGCGGCGGCGCTGGGCAAGCGGGTGGAAGTGCATCTCGTCTGATGGCGAGCAAGGAGGGTAGGCAGCGGCGCAAATCCAGACTGTGAGGTACAGCGCATGAACCCGCACATTGGCTCCGATTTCGACGACTTCCTCGCCGAGCAAGGCCTGTCGGAAGGTAAGTGATCCATGAACCCCGTCTGTTAACGGCCGAGCCGGTCTTTTACAGTGGCGCCGTCGGAGTGCAGTTCCACGGCAGCAGCGCCTCGTAGTCTTCGACGCTTTGCGCTGCCGGCAACCGCTCGAGGATGTGGCGCAGCCAGGCGTAGGGCTCCTGCCCGTTGGCCCTGGCGGTTTCCACCAGGCTGTAGAGCTGCGCGCTGGCCGTCGCGCCTTTGGGCGTGTCGCTGAACAGCCAGGCCTTGCGCCCGATGACGAACGGGCGAATAGCCCGTTCGGCACGGTTGTTGTCGATCGGCAGGTAGCCCGCCTCGGTATAGCGGATGAGCCGGCT
>NZ_FOFJ01000088.1 GCF_900110885.1 Azotobacter beijerinckii
TGCCTGTGCGAGGAGGGCAGCTCCGGCATCTACAAGCCGGGCATCACCACCTCGATGTGGGAGCCGGCGCGGATCGTCGAGACCGTCAAGACGCCGGGCTGCTCGCCCACCCTGGGCGGCGCCACGCTGCCGCTGGGCAACCGGCGCAGCTATGGCCGGCTGAATACCGACAACCACTCGATGACCGGCCAGCACGACGGGTCGTTCTACCACACCCACTACTACGCCTTCCCGCTGCTGCAGATCCTCGATCTCTACACCCCCACCAAGTGCAGTGCGGACGGCTACATGGACCTGGACATCATCAGTTTCACCGAGATCGACCCGACCTGGAACAACGCGACGCTGGCTTTCTTCCAGCACCCGGAGTCCGCCGCGGTGGCCAACCCGGTGGCTCAGGCGGCCTGCGCCGCCGAGTCGGCCCTGGTGACCGCCCGGGAAGAGCCGCTGGAGTCGCTGTGGTGGTGCACCGGCACTTGGGGAAGCATCTACCCGCTGGCCGGCAGCGTCTTCAGCCAGGACCAGAACCGCACGACGGCCCTGCTCAGCGCGCGGTTGCTGGCGCAGCAGCACCGGCGGGGCCTGGCCCGACGCACGATGGGCGACGAAAACCTCTGTCGCGCCTCGATCTACCCGACCATTCCCAAGAGCCAGTACAAGCTCACGCAGTTCTGGCCCAAGTCGCAGACCCAGCGCTCCCTGTGGCTGGGAGAGCCCCCGCAGACCTGGGAGGGCGGCCCCGGCCGGCACGTTCCCGGCACGGGCAACGACGCGATGTACCTGATCTGGCGGTGGACCGACTGCTGCTCGAAGATTTGAAGGAGAAATTTTATGTCCGATTTCCTGGCGATCTATTTGCCGCTGGTGGTGTTCTTCCTGGGGTTGGGGGCGATCGCTCATGCTCGCCTGCTGGAAAGGCCGGCCTATCGCGGCTGGTGGGGCGAGTACAAGGTGAACTTGCTGCTCAGGCTCTGCCTGAACTCGGAATACCGGGTGTTCACCCACGCCCTGTATCTGGGAAAGGACGAGGCCAAACCGACGCAGGTCGATCATGTCGTGGTGTCGCGCTATGGCCTCTTCGTGATCGAGAACCGCTGCCTGAAAGGGGCGATCGTGGTCGATCCCACCGAGCCGAATACCTGGTGGCAGACCATCGGTCGGCGGAAGAACAGGGTGCGTAACCCGCTGGTGCAGAACTACGCCGCGATCAAGGCCGTGCGGCAGGCGATCGGGGGGCATGCCTCGAAGATCTCCAACTACGCGGTGATGAGCGGTTCGGCGAGCTTTCCGCAAGGGTGGCCCCCGCGGGTATTTGGTCCCTGGGCGTTGCTGCGCAAGATCCAGAGCAAGAAGACGCTCATTCTGACCCGGGGCCAGGTGCTCTCGATCTGTACGGCTCTGGAGCGGGGGCGGATAAAGGGCGGGTACTGGGCGACGCGCAAGCATATCGTGCGGGCCAGCACCAAGTCAGCCAGCCGATTTGAGGTACGTTAGATTTTTCTATAAAATATCTAACAAATAGAGGCCGCCATGATGAACACATCCCAAACCGTTCGCGAACGTATTGCTGCCCAGCCGGACGGTACACCCTTCACCCCCGCCTTGTTCGCGGGACTTGGATCGCGTGCGGCTATCGATCAAGCGTTGATGCGGCTGGCCAAGGCCGGCAGTATCGAGCGCCTTGGACATGGCCTGTACATCGTGCCCAAAGTCGGCCGGTTCGGTATCAAGACGTTGCCCGCCCCTGAGCAAGTGGCTCGGACTGTGGCCGATGCGGAAGGGGCGATAATCGAGATCCACGGCGCGGAGGCCGCACGGCGTTTCGGTTTCACGACGCAGATGCCGGCGCATGCGGCCTTCTACACCACGGGCTCGTCGCGCGCGATCCGGCTTGGCAAGATGATCGTCCGGCTGCAGCATGTAGCCCCGCGCAAGCTGGCGCTCGCGGGACGGCCTGCGGGCCAGGCGTTATCGGCGCTCTGGTATTTGGGGCGAAACCAGGTCTCGCCCGGCACATTCAAGCGCATTGCGGAGAGGCTGCCGTCCAGCGAGTTCCAAGCCCTGCGCGAGGCCAAGGCGTCGATGCCTGCCTGGATGGTGGCGGCCCTGACCGGCTACGAGCGTGGTGAGCTCACGCATGCCTGACTCTTCCGCGCACTACTTTGACTTGTCCCAATCTGAGCAGGCAGAACTGCTGCATGGATTGGCGCCAGTGCTAGGGCGCCGTGCCGAGATTCTGGAAAAGGACATCTGGCTGTGCCAAGTGCTGGGCATCCTGTTCGCGCTGCCATGCCGCAAGCCGATGGCTTTCAAGGGCGGCACTTCGTTGTCGAAGGTCTACCAGGCCATCGAACGCTTCTCCGAGGACATCGACGTCACGGTCGATTATCGGAGCCTGGTGCAGGACGCCCCTGACCTGGCAACGCTCTCCAATAACCAGCGTAGAAAGCTGTCGGACGTGCTCAAGGCCGCTCTGGTTGATCACGTCATCCAAGAGTTGGTGCCCGCGCTGCGAGAAGCGCTGGAGCAAGCACTGCCAGGATGTCAGATCGGCATCGAGGTCAGCGAGGACGGGGAAAAGCTCTGGCTTTTCTATCCGAGCGCCGTCGAGAACACGGACACCTATCTGCGCCCGAACGTGCTGATCGAGTTCGGTGGTCGCAACGCCACTTTGCCTCGGGACACCCTGACGATCATTCCGGATGTGGCCGCACACGTGACCGATCTGGCGTTCCCGACCGCCCAGGTCGCGGTACTGTCGCCCATGCGCACCTTCTGGGAGAAGGCCACGCTGATCCACGTCGAATGCCATCGCCCGGATTTGCGGGTGGGGGCCGAACGGCTGTCGCGGCACTGGTACGACTTGGCACGGTTGGCCGACCATGAGGTTGGCCGCCAGGCTATTGGTGATGTCGAGCTGCTGCAGGACGTATTGCGCATTAAGGAAACGTTCTACCGCAGCGGGTTTAGCCGCTATGACCTGTGTCTGTCGGGCGGGTTGAGGCTGATTCCTGAGGCGGCGCTGCTCAATGCCTTGAGGCAGGATTACCAGGCGATGCAGGGGGCGCAGATGTTCTATGGCGACCCCCTGCCGTTCGAGCGCATCGTCGAACGCCTGACTGCCCTGGAGCAGGAAATCAACCAGGCGCGATGAACTAATGATCATCGGCGAGGCGACGCAGCAGGCGCTGGTGGGCGAGGACTTCTCGCTCATCAACGCGATCATCGTGATCGTGACCCTGATCGCCATCGACGTCGGTCTGTCGCTCGTCAAGCTCCGCTTCGCCCGAATCGATGCGCTGATCGAGGGTACCTCGACGCTGATCGTCGAGGACGGCCGCCCCCTGAAGAAGCGGCTGAGCGAGGCCCGCCTGCGCGAGGAGGACATTCTCCTGGCGGCGCGCCAGAGCCAGGGCCTGGAGCGGATGAGCCAGATCAAGTACGCGATCCTCGAGAAGAACGGTAAGATCTCGATCATCCCCTACTCGTCCGGGTGAACCATTCACGGCCGGCCATGCAGTTATCCGGGGGTATCAATACAAATTTGCCACATTTCGAATGCAGGTCGTTACACCTATTGATGAGCGCGTAGGTGGATAGTGGGAAGAACCAGGGCGTTCACAGCACCTCGTCGCAAAACACGGCAGGTGTGACGATGCGGGTGGGCTCGATATGCCCGCGTTGCAACAGGCCGGCGCGACGATCCCCGGTCACCAGGTAATCCGCCTCACCTGCAATGGCCATGGCCAGCAAGAAGGCATCGTCCGGGTCGTTGGCTTCGTCCTGGATATCCAGGCGTTCCAAAACCACGGCGCTGGTGCCCACCTTGGCAGGCTGGAGGATGGCGTGGAGCTTAGGGTAGCGGCTGGCCCGGCGGATTTCATCGAGTTGCATCCGGGAAGTCACCACCTCGAAACGCGCCGCCCGCCAGGTGCGGTAGATCGCATCGGGTGCGCCGTGGGGAGAAATCAAGGCACTGAACAGGATGTTGCTATCCAGCACGACCCGCATCAGCGTTTACGGACCCAGTCGAGCGCTTCAGCAACCGCGTCGGTCACCTCAGCCTCACTCGCCTTGGCCTGCTCGGCGCTCAGCTCCAGGATTTGGGCGCGCACCGCTTCCTCGATGAAGCGCGAGAGGTCGCCTTTACGGTCGACACCCTGGCCAGAAACATGCGAAGGGACTGGTCAGTATCAGCCGAGACGGCGACGCTCCAGCGAACGGTATTCATAGCCCGCCCTTTCAAGGTCTTTACGTAAACTCTCCTCCCGAAAACCAGCGAGAGGGTAAGGCGGTGTGGAACGAGATTCTAGCGCGATTCGAAAAGCAGGCTCCGGCCAGTGTCATGGCACGGCTGGCGTTGGAGCGGGCGATGCCGGCTGCCTGGATCGACGACGTGTTCGAGACCAACCGGCAGCGCCAGTATCCCCGGGAGCTGCTGTTTTCCACCGTCGTCGAGCCGATGTCGCTGGTTTCGCTGGGGTTACGCCCTTCGCTGCATGCCGCCGCGCGCCAGATGGACAACTTGCCGGTGACCGTGACGGCCCTGTACGACAAGGTCAGCCGCACCGAGCCCGCATTGCTGCGGGCGTTGGTGCGCGGCAGCGTCGAACGGCTGGCACCGGTCGTCTCGGAGCTGGGCAGCGCGCCCTGCCTGCTTGCCGGGCTGGCAACTGCGCATTGTCGATGGCTACCACCTGCCGGTCACGGAAAAGCGGCTCAAGCCTCTGCGCAACCAGCGCGCCGCCGCCCTGCCGGGACATTCGCGGGTGGTCTACGATCCCGACCTGGATCGGGTCGTCGACCTGCAGGCCTGCGAGGATGCCTATGAAAGCGAGCGCACCTCCTGGCGGTGCTCAAGCGCAGCGTGGAACAGGCGCATCGCGAACAGCTTCCCGAGGGCTGGGAGGCTTCCCCCTACCACCTGGCGGTTCAGGTCAGAAGCCGTTACGAGGGGATGCTCGTCGCGCTGCCAATGGAGCACTGGCCCACCTGGGCCGACGATTCGGCCAGCACACTGGCGCAGGTGGCCACCAGCAAGCGCGGCCCCAAGGTGGATAAGCCCAAGGCCTGAGTCGATGCCGCGATGGCTCGCGCCCATGTCTCGCAGTTTTTCGGGTGTAGGCATGGCGGTTCTCCTTTTGTGGTGCACATGGGGAAGCCTCCTCGGGAGAGGTGGCTTTCCAGTGGGTAGGGGATATGGGGGAGAGGGTGTGGCCGGTTACGCCGGCCGGGCGGGCACTCTGTCGCCGCTGGCGTGCCTGCCAGTTAGAGGGGGCTATGCGTCCCTTGGCTTGCAGATTACTCGAACCGACTGCGCGCTTTGCCGGGTGGCCATGGAGCCTGGCGTGCCCATGGAACCCGGGTGACCACCTTCGCAATGGCTGGCTAACGCTGGCGGCATGCCGATCTGCCGACGGAGTTAATAGCGTAGTCCAAAGACCAAACACACAGCCAAGCGGCTGGTTGAATGCAGAGCTTTTGCAGGATGTGTCCCTGGCAGGCCCCAAAACGAGTGAAGATGTAGTAAGAGGAGGCATGTGGCCGGTTACGCCGGCCGGGCGGGCACTCTGTTGCCGCTGGCGTGCCTGCCAGCGAGGTAGGGTGTTCTAGAACCCTTGGCTTGCAGATTACTCGAACCGGCTGCGCGCCCTGCCTGGTCTAGGGAACCTGGCGTGACCATCATCTCAATGGCCGGCTAACGCTGCCGGCATGCCGATCTGCCGACGGTATTCGTAGAGTAGGCCCAGGACCTAACCTACAGCCAAGCGGCTGGGCTAAATACGAATCTGTAAGGGCAGGCTGTAGAGATGGTGTGGCCGGTTACGCCGGCCGGGCGGGCACTCTGTCGCCGCTGGCGTGCCTGCCAGTTAGACGGGTGGCTATGCGTCCCTCGGCTTGCAGATTACTCGAACCGACCGCGCGCCGCTGGGGCCGTGAATCCCGGCGTGGCCATCACAGAATGACCAGCTAACGCTGCCGGCATACCGATCTGCCGACGGCAGTAGAATGGTAGCCTGGTACCGAGCACCTCGCCGGGTGCGAGTTAAATGCAGAACCGCTTGTGCTGTGGGCGGTGCGGGTAGGATAGGACGGAGAAAGCCCCCTATGAGGCCGGCGATACCACTCAGCGGCAGAGTCATCTGCTAGCGTTGACAGCGGCTCCATTTATGAAACAGGCTGAAATTTGCTCAAACTCATAAGGTAATTGCTCAAGAGAGGTTGAGTTGTCGGCTTGGGCGTAATGCTTAAATCGAGTTCAGCTTGAGTTTTTACCGAAAATGCTGAAAACGAGAGGAGCAATCATGACAAAAACCACTCATATCAAGGCTAATGCAACCCAGTTTCAGCTCCCTCAAAGCCATGATGAAGTGAATGAGGCGATTGCCAAGATTGGTCTGCTCCAACGTGAGCGTGCGCGGATTCAGGCCGATATGGACGATGAACTGGCAAAGGTGAGGCTGCGTTTTGAAGAGGCAGCCAACCCACTCAATGAGCAAATCACAGCATTGACCCAGGGTGTACATATCTGGTGCGAGGCACATCGCCTGGAACTGACCAAAAGCGGCAAGACCAAGTTCTATGATTTTGCCGCAGGCGAAATCAAGTGGCGTATGCGTCCGCCACGGGTGTCTCTGCAAGCTGTCGATAACATCTTGGAAACCCTCAAGCGCTTGGGGCTGACGCGCTTCATCCGCGTAAAGGAGCAGTTGAATAAAGAAGCCATGCTCGCAGAGCCGGAAGTAATTTCCGGCTTGGCCGGAGTGAGGATCGAACAGAGCGAAGACTTTGTCATCGTGCCCTTTGGGACCAAGCTCGAAGAGGTCGCTTGATCAAGAGGTTGCCGCTACTTCCGTAGTTGATCCAGGCCAGACTCCCATATCACCGATGCAGTCTCATTGCATCGGTGAGTTCTTGTATTTCACCGGCTCACACCTACACAGTAGCGGTGCGGCCAGCGGCCAGTCTGAGGCCATCGGTAAAAGCCGCGCGGGGCACACCAGCAAGATTCACCTAGCCGTCGATGCGCATGGATTGCCCGTGGCCTTCGAAATCACCGGGGGCAACGTCAATGACTGTAGCTCGGTCCCCGAGCTGATTGCACAGCTGCCGTCCGCCGAGGTGATCGTGGCCGACAAGGGCCATGACAGCGAGCGCATCCGCGAACGGATGGAGGCGCAGGGCGCCCGAGCGATCATTCCCCGAAAGCGCAACTCGATCAAAGGCAATGCCGACCTGGACCGAGGTCTGTATCGCTACCGGCATCTGGTCGAGAATGCCTTTGCGCGGCTAATGACGTGCGCCTCGATGTCCGGCGCGTCTCGCCGCGTGATTTCTTCGCTCTCGCGAGTCACGCTTTCGCTTGATCGTACATTAGCACTGTGACAGTGCCTGAGGAATCATTGCGACGTTTCGTCAGTCGATAGCATAAGAATGGCGCTGCCCGCGGAGCGGGTCAGGACAGTTGGAGAAAGGCATGACGCGTAGCAAAAAGATTCTCGTCTGGGTGCTGGGCGCTCTGGTGGTTCTGATTATCGCCCTGATTATTTTTGTTGCGATCTTCGACTGGAATCGGCTCAAGCCGAGGATCAACGAGCAGGTCTCGGAGGCCTTGAACCGCCCCTTCGCCATCGAGGGCGATCTAGCGGTGAGCTGGCGGCGCCCGGCGGACGAGCCCGGTTGGCGCGCCTGGATTCCCTGGCCGTACATCAGCGCCGAAGCGCTGCACCTCGGCAACCCCGACTGGGCCAAGGGCGAGCAGTTCGTCACCCTCGAGCGGGTCGAACTCAACCTGTCGCCGCTGGCCATGCTGACCAAGACCGTGCGCATTCCGCGCATCCTGCTGAGCGGACCGGATGCCAGCCTCGAGCGCCTGGCCGACGGCCGCGCCAACTGGAGCTTCGACCTGGGCGACGGCTCGGAAGAGAAGGAGCCTTCGCCCTGGACCCTCGACATCGGCACCCTCCAGTTCGACCGGGCCCGGGTGCGGGTGGACGACCAAGTCCTCAAGGCCCGGCTGGAGGTAGACGTCTCACCCCTCGGCGCGCCGATTCCCTTCGAGCAGATCGTCGGTAAGGCGCAGGCGGAGCGGGCCATGCGGGAGGGCGCCCGGCCCCAGGACTATGCTTTCGCCTGGAAGGCGCAAGGACGCTACCAGGGCCAGCCGGTTAGCGGCGAGGGCAAGGTCGGCGGGCTCCTGGCCCTGCAGGACACCAGGCTGCCCTTTCCCGTGCAGGTCGATTTGCGCGCCGGAGCCACCCGCTTCAGAGCCGACGGCACGCTGGTCGCGCCGCGCAAGCCCGGCGCGCTGGACCTACGCCTGCGCCTCTCCGGCGACAGCTTGGGCAACCTCTATCCGCTGATCGGCGTGACCCTGCCGGACACCGCCTCCTATGCCACTCGGGGACGACTGACGGCCAACCTGCAGGACCCGGCGGGAGCGCAGTATCGCTACGAAAACTTCAGCGGAAGGATCGGCGGCAGCGATATCCACGGCGACCTGACCTATGTGGCGAGCCTGCCGCGCCCCAAGCTGTCGGGCGCGTTGACCTCCAATCAACTGCTGTTTGCCGACCTCGCCCCGCTGATCGGCGCCGACTCCAATGCCGAGAAGGCCGAGCGCGGCTCGCAGGTCAGGCAGCCATCTGACAAGGTCCTGCCGATAGAGGAGTTCCGCACCGAGCGCTGGCGCGACATGGACGCCGATGTGCGTTTCACCGGCGAGCACATCGTCAGGGGCAAGGAGCTGCCGATCAACGATCTGTCCATTCATGTGCGGCTCGAGGACGGCCTGCTGCGCCTCGATCCGCTGCGCCTGGGCGTCGCCGCCGGACGCTTGGACGCCACGGTTTCCCTCGATGGCCGGCAGTCGACGCTGGACGGCCGCCTCCGACTGAACATCCGCGGCCTCAAGCTCAAGCGACTGTTCCCCACCGTCGAGACCATGCGCGACAGCCTCGGCGAATTGAACGGCGATGCGACCCTGAACGGGGCCGGCAATTCGGTGGCGGCCCTGCTCGGCTCGGCCGATGGAGACCTGCGGCTGCTGGTCAACGACGGCACGATCAGCCGGGGGCTGATGGAGATCGCCGGGCTGAATGTGGGCAACTATGTGGTCACCCGTCTGTTCGGCGACGAGGAGGTCAGGATCAACTGCGCGGCGGCGGACATCGGCTTCAAGAATGGCCTGGCGGCCCCTCGGCTGTTCGTCTTCGATACGGAAAATGCGCTGATCAACATCGACGGTACGGTCAGCTTCAAGAGCGAGGTGCTGGATCTCGACATCGTGCCCAAATCCAAGGGCGTGCGGATCATCTCGCTGCGCTCGCCCCTGTATGTGCGCGGTACTTTCAAGGATCCCGATCCGGGAGTGCATGCCGGGGCGCTGGTCGCGCGCGGCGCAGGACTGGTGGTGCTCGGCATCGCTGTCGCGCCGCTAGCCGGCCTGCTCGCCTTGGTCGCGCCGAGCAGCGAGCAGGCAAGTCAGTGCGGCCCTATGTTGGAGCAGATCAAGAGCAGCCAGGCCGACTGACGGCTGCCAGCGATAGACGGGTTGCCCTGCCGTGGGCTTAGCTGTTTGGCTATGGTGGTTAGGCGAGGAACGTCGCGCTCCGTAGCCCAGGTAGCTGCCCATGACCCGTCTCCACGACCTGAAGATCTACCTTAAGGCCCACTTCTGGCTGATTCCGGTGCTGGTGCTGATCGTTGGTCTATTCTTCTGGACCCTCGCCCCGGCCCCGCCGACCCATCTGACACTGGTGACTGGCCCCGAGGGCGGCGGCTACCATGCCTTCGGCCAGCACCTGAAGGCCCGCCTGGCGGAGGCAGGCATTGAGCTGGAACTGGTCGGCACAGCCGGCTCGCTGGACAACCTCAAGCGCCTACTGGACAAAAACCATCCGGTGCAGATCGGCCTGGTGCAGAGCGGCACCGAACAGCACCTGGCGCCGGAGGAGCGCCAGCAGCTACGCGGACTCGGAGCGCTCTACCAGGAGCCGTTGTGGCTGTTCCAGTGCCGCGGCCTCGACATCCGCGACCTAGCCGAGCTGCGCGGCAAGCGGATCGGCATCGGCAGCGACGGCAGCGGCACCCAGGCGGTGGTCACAAGCCTCTTCGCCGCCAATGGCCTCGTGCGGGAGCCGGGCTGGCAGGCACTGACCAGCCGGCAGGCGAGTATTGCCCTGAGCGACGGTAGCCTGGAGGCAGCCTTTTTCGTCGGTCCACCAGAAAACCCTCTGATCCAGGAGCTGGCGCGCAATCCCGGCCTATGGCTGGCCGATCTCCGCCGTGCCGCGGCCTACCAGGCGCACTTTCCCTTCCTCAAGGCGCTGCTCCTGCCCGAGGGGCTGCTCGACCTGGCCCACAACAGCCCCGACCGGCCGCTCACCACCCTGTCGTCGATGGCCACCCTGGTCGCCAACCACAGCCTGCATCCGGCGCTGACGCCGCTCGTGCTGGAAAGCTCCCGCCAGATACTGCAGCACGGCAGCCTGATCGACCCGCCAAACAGCTTCCCTCGCGCCGAACCCAGCGGTTTCGCCCTGACTAAGGAGGCCGACAGCTACTACCGCACAGGCCTGCCCTACCTGCAGCGCTTCATGCCGTTTCGCATCGCTTCACTGGTCGACCGCTACATCGTGCTGCTGATTCCCTTCCTTGCCATCCTGCTGCCGCTCGGCAAGATGATCTCGCCGCTCTATGAATGGCGTATGCACTCGCGCACCTACAAATGGTATCGCCATTTGCACGAAATCGATGCGCAGATCCACGACGGCAGTATCCGCGGACATGAGCAGAAGGAAATTGCTCGACTCCACGAGATAGAAAAGGCGCTGGGCCGGGTTGAGCTGCCGCTGTCCTACTCCCACGAGTTGTACGCCCTGCACCTGCACGTGCACTACATGATTGAGCGGCTGCGCGGGCTCGCTAGAGAGGAGCGGGTACCCAGGAAGACACCGAGACAGCCATAGAACCTTATAAAGCCAGCCCTTTCAAGGTCTTTCCTGATTAGCAATGAGCCTCAGCCAGAAGCCCTACAAGTACTCGGCAACGCCTATACTGGATATATGAACAGACTTCATGGAGGGGCGATCCATGTCCATGAACCGAATCCAGTTCCAACCCGGCCTGTCGATGCCCGAGTTTCTCAAATGTTACGGTACTCAAGCGCAGTGCGCGGCAGCATTGGAGCAGGCTCGCTGGCCGGCAGGGTTTCGCTGCCCCCGCTGTGATGGAGCCGTCTACAGCCGGGTGCGCGGACGACCCCATGCGTTGTTCCAGTGCC
>NZ_FOFJ01000089.1 GCF_900110885.1 Azotobacter beijerinckii
CAGATCGGCAGCCATGGAGAGGTGCGGTTGGCAGTGAGGCTGGAGCATTCGGCATTCATGATGACCCCTGGCGTCTGTCGAGAAGCGCCGTTCAGTGGCGATGGGGGGAATCATAGAAGCGCCGAGCAGTGAAATAATGCAGCAAGTTTCATTCGTACAGATGCAGATTTACATCATAGGGGGATCGACATGAACTGGGATGATACGCGGATCTTTCTCGCCCTGTGCCGCGAGCAGACCCTGCGGAGCGCGGCCCGGGCACTGGGTGTCGACCAGGCCACCGTCGGGCGCCGTCTGGCCTCCCTGGAGCACGCTTTGGGCGCTACCCTGTTCCTGCGCACTTCCCGCGGCTACAGCCTGACGGCCGCTGGCGAAGTGGCGATGACCGCAGCGCTGAACATGGAGTCCTCGGCCGCCGAGCTGCAGCGGCAGATCCTCGGCATGGACGACCGCATGAGCGGCGTGGTGCGGGTCACCACCACCGACTCGTTCGCCATCGACTTCGTCATCCCGGCGATCGCCCGCCTGTACCAGGCGCAGCCCGGCATCGAGGTGCAACTGCAGGCCTCGACCCAACTGCTCAACCTGAGCAAGCGCGAGGCGGACATCGCGGTGCGCACCCTCAAGCCGGAGAACCCCGATCTGATCGTGCGCCGCGTCGCGCGCTGGAGCAGCGCCATCTTCGCCTCGGCGGACTACGTGCAAGCCCGCGGTGTGCCCGAGCCCGGCACGGCGTTCGCCGGGCATGACCTGGTGCTCTATCAGCCGTATCTGGACAGCGGCAAGGAGGTGACGCTGGGGTCCGAACCGATCACCCATGGCCGCATCGCCATGACCTGCACCTCCGGCCTGCTGGTGCGCCGCGCACTGATCAACGGTCTGGGCATCGGCGAGGTCCCGCTACCGTTCGGCGAGGCCGACGGTCTGGTGCGTCTGTGGCCCGCGCGCGAATGCCCGCCCTACGACATCTGGCTGGTGACCCACAAGGACGTGCGCCACACCGCCCGGGTCCGAGTGGTCATCGACGCCATCGCCGCGGCATTCGCTGCAGTATCCGGCTGAGCCTTCGTCACCCGGCTGCCAGCTATACCGGATCGAGGCAGAAAATATCGGCTGGATTTTCCGGGATGCCCAGGGGCAGTGGGGGAGCTTCAAGCTTCGAGCTGCGCGAGGTTGGGAAGGGCTGGCTTGAACAAAGAGGCTCAGGCCAACAGCTCTCCCCCGGCTGCTGATGGTATCTATTGGTAGATATGAGTATCTGCAAATAGATATCAAAAGCTATCAAGAGATATTAAGAGCTATCCCTTTCAATGTCTTTTGCTTTTTGAGGCCTTGATGAGGCGGTCGGTGGAGACATGGGCGCGAGCCGTCGCTGGGCTGAGCAGGGTCATCGGCGCCTCGGTCGGTTTCGTTTCGAGCGCTCAGCTTACCTGGCCGCGCTATTGCGACAGAACCCCTCATGGCATGTTCTCCAGGGAAGCCGCTTGATGAGCAGGCTGCGCGGCCGGTGTCCGGGACAGTAGGACGATGCCCACGGCGATCATCACACCACCCAGCAATTCGTGGGTGGAGAGCATTTCGCCCCCGGTGGCAAAGGCGATGAGTGCAGCAAAGAAGGGACACAGGAACAGGAAGCCACTGGTGCGGACAGCACCACCCGCATGCAACGCAGCGAACCACAACCCCATGGCGCCCGTCGAGGCGGGAATGGCCAGCCACAGGAAGGCGGCCGCCGTATCAGTTGGCAAGACGAACGGCTCGCCACGCCAAGCTGCCAGCAGAGTA
Source organism: Azotobacter beijerinckii (assembly GCF_900110885.1). Lineage (GTDB taxonomy): Bacteria > Pseudomonadota > Gammaproteobacteria > Pseudomonadales > Pseudomonadaceae > Azotobacter > Azotobacter beijerinckii. The sequence continues at coordinate 1,786 of NZ_FOFJ01000089.1, forward strand.
AGTGCGGCCGCGCCGACGAGCATTTGCCAGAACGCCAGCGTCCAGGTGTCGATGGCCAAGCGAAAGCGCTTGCTGGCCAACGTGGCGAACGCCCAGCAGGCCGAACCCGCCATGACCAGCACTTCCCCGTGGCCGATGGCGCCGCTCATCACCGATTGCACGCCGATGCAGACCACCACGCCCGCGAAGGCCAGCAGCAGGCCCAGCCAGGTTTGGGGGCGCACCCGCTCCTTGAGCAGAATGCCGGCCAGCAACGCCACCAGCAGTGGATTACTGGCCATCAGGATCGCCGCTTTGGAGGCAGTGGTCTGCGTCAGGCCCATCGTCAAGAACGCCATGACGCCTGCCGTCTGCAAGAGGCCGATGACGGCCAGCCGCAGCCAGGGCAAGGCGGTGATCGGAACCGCCATGCCGCCAGCTACACGGTTGCGGTGACGCAACCACAGCCAAGGCAGCAGCGATAGGGCGGCTACGAAAAACCGCAGCGTGGCCAACCACACGGGCGGTAGCTCGGTCAGGACGACCTTGCTGGCGACAAAGGACGAGCCTTGCAGAAAGGTGGAGCAGAGTATCAGCAGGAGATAGCGGCGTTGCGCTACACGCGGATCCATGAAGTCAGGTCCTATCGGGAATGGTGGTAGGCGGTATGCCGCCGAATCACCAGATAGTGTGTTTCCCTGCAGCTCATCGAGCTTCGCTCGGAAAGACAATAATTACGCCGAACAGGACAAAGGCGTTACCAGCCTGCCTATGGGAAGTAGCGGCTGGGCGACTCCCCCAGCAGCCGTTTGAACATGGAGGAAAACGCACCTGGCGTGTCGTAGCCCATCTCCAGCGCCACGACCGTCACGGGTTCGCCGGCGGCCAGGCGCGGTAGAGCTGCCATGACGCGCGCCTGCTGCCGCCATACCCGAAACGGCACGCCAAGTTCAGCCGTGAACAGGCGCGACAGGGTGCGCGCCGTTGCGCCATGTTGACTGGCCCAATCGTCCAAGGTGCGGTTGTCCTGCGGGTGGGCCAGGATTGCTTCGCAGATCGCTGCCAACCGCCTATCCCGGCCCGTGGGCAAATGCAGCCTCTGTTCCGGCGACCAGGTGATTTCCTCCAGGATCAGACCCAGAATGCGGCTATCCCGGCTGTCCTCGGGGTAGTCAAGGGCAATCGCGGCTGCTCGCAGGATGAGTTCCCGCAGCAAGCTCGAAACCTGTACCGCGCTGGGTTGTTCAGGTGCATCGGCGGGATACCGATTCACTCGAACATATGCCGTGCGCAATGCCACCGGGCTGCTTCGTGTGCGCATGGCGTGGGCGATCCCTGCGGGCATCCACAAGGCACGTTGCGGCGGCACCAGCCACAGGCCGCTGTCCGTGCGAACTTCCATGATCCCGGAAACTGCGTAGATGAGCTGCCCACAAGCATGGGTGTGCCGCGGCACGACATGTCCCGCTGGATAGTCCTTCGCCATGACCACGATGGGGCGATCTGCACTTTCGTAGTCGCGCCTATCTACACTTTTTGCCAAAACGGAAATCCACGTATTGCAGTCGTTTAAGGGCCTGTTGACGTTTCGAACGAGAGGCGTTGATGAAGAAGAGTAAACCCGCAGAATTGAGGTTCGCGACTTGTGTCGCACTTGAGTAGGTATTTGCGGACAGGGCGGAACACCGCCTGATCTTTCGTTTGTCCTTGAGCACCGTTTCTCCACATGATCTTCTATGTCTGAGACGGGCTTTCGAACTTCGGCCAAAGAAAGATGAGCGCTTTTTCTTCAGGGGAATGCCAATGAGCCGGCTTGTCTGTGCGGACTTCGACGAGTTCGAAGAAGCGCTGTATGGCGTGCAAGGACGTTATGTATTGCGTTCGCGGCAGCAGCGCGACTGGCGGCTGCGGGTCGTAGAACTGAACGGGGTTGCCCTGATGTTCGGCCGGGAGGGTGCCGGGACCGTCTACAGCGGCGTCGGTCTTCCCGGCTTCTTCAATATCTTTCTGCCGCTGAATCGACACGAATGCACCGTGGTGAACGGGTATCGCTTCGATCGCCGCCTGCTGGCTTGGATGGTTCCCGATGCGATGTTCCACATCGATGCCAGTCAACCGGCGACCTGGATGACGGTGGCCATGTCATGCGAACGGGTGCTGCGCTGGGCGAAGGTGCACGAGGACGAGTTCGACCCTTCAATACTGTCGCGCAACCTGGTCAATGTTGCCCAGATAGATATCGCGCCACTCATCTGGCTCGCACGCCGCCTGTTTCGCATCGATCAGCAGGCGCCGGAAGACTTGCACAACCCTGCCGCGGAGCACGCCGCCCGGACAGAGTTGATGGACCGGGTGTTCCGCACGCTGCTCCCGCTTGCAACGCCAGGCCGGACACCGCGCTTTCGCCTGGATCACCAGCAGATTCTGCGCAAGGCTCTGGAGTTGCTGGCGTCGATCAAGGAGGCCCCGGTCCATATGGAAGACTTGTGCGTCGCGGCCGGCGCATCGGAACGTACGCTGCGCAATGTCTTCAACCGTTATCTCGGGATGAGTCCGCATCGCTACCTGATGATGCACAGGCTGCACACGATACGCGGCGCAATCCTTCAGGCGAGGCCCGGGGACACGATCACCGGCATCTGTGCGCAATACGGAGTATGGGATTTCGGCCGCTTCGCCGGCCATTACAGAACCTACTTTGGAGAGCTCCCCTCGCAATCGCTGCATGGCCGGCCGCGGACGGCTGGCACCCTTCCCCTCCATTCCATTATCCGTTGACACCGCGAAGAAGCGTCGCACTGGGGTACTCGCCGAAGAGGGCATAGTACTCCGAGGCCATGTGACCACAATCCGAATAGCCAAAGCGCATGGCTATCGCCATCACAGTGTCGTGCCGGTGATCGGCAACGGCGAGCGCGGCTCGTAGCAGGTGCAAGCGACGCAGCCTCAAGTAGCGGCTAGGTCCCATGCCAAAAGCCTCACTGAAAGCCGAACGCAATGTCCGCTCGCTGACGCCTGTCGCCCTGCACAGGTCAGCTAGTCGTAAGGGTTTGCCTTCCCTGTCTGGAAGCAGCTCGAGCACCTTGCCAATGATCGCTTCCCGCGAGGTGTGGCGTCTGCTCATGCGGGATGGGGTAAGCCTGGTTCGAGGTAACGGAACCTTAGCCTTGGTCATGTCCTTGATCGGGTGGGTTGGGATAGGCCTTCAGGCTGCGCCAAGCCTGCTTGGCGCACTACGTAAAACAGGCAAAGAGAAGAGATGACCGACCAGAGGCATACGGAACGTTTGAACCGCCCGGTGCCCAGCCCGGACCATGACGTTCGCTTGCCGATTTTACGTAGCCGCTGGGCAGCAGTCTCCGCAAGAATCCCCCACGACTCGCTATTCGCTGCATCGTCAATCGGCACTCTGGGGGGCATGGAACAGCCGTTCCCACTCCCGCTCCTCAACGACGCAATGGAGAGAGAAAGATCATGAGTACCATCACCACCCGCGACGGCACGCAGATCTATTACAAGGACTGGGGATCGGGTCCCGTGGTCGTCCTCAGTCATGGCTGGCCGCTGAACGCCGATAGCTGGGAATCCCAGATGTTTTTCCTGGCCTCCAACGGCTATCGCGTGATCGCCCACGACCGGCGCGGGCACGGACGCTCGAGTCAACCCTGGAACGGCAACGAGATGGACACCTACGCCGACGACCTGGCGCAACTCCTCGACACCCTGGACGTCGAAGATGCCTCGCTGTTTGGCTTTTCCACCGGCGGCGGCGAAGTGGCCCGCTACATCGGCCGCCATGGAACCCGACGTGTCGCCAGGGCGGGGCTGATTTCCGCCGTGCCGCCGCTGATGGTCAGGACCGAGGCCAATCCCGGCGGGCTGCCCATTGCGGTATTCGACGAGATGCGTGCCGCCTCCCTTGCCGACCGTTCGCAGCTCTACAAGGCTGTCGCCAGCGGCCCCTTCTTCGGCTACAACCGGCCGGGCGCCAAGCCCTCCCAAGGCGTGATCGATGCGTTCTGGCTGCAGGGCATGATGGCCGGGCACAAGAATGCCTACGACTGCATCAGGGCATTTTCGGAGACCGATTTCACCGAAGATCTAAAGAAGTTCGACATTCCGACTCTGATCCTGCATGGCGACGACGACCAGATCGTGCCGGTGGATGCGGCCGCCCGGGCCGCAGCGAAGCTGGTCAGTCATGCCAGACTGGTGATCTACCCGGGTGCGCCGCACGGCATCACCGATACGCACAAGGAAAAGCTCAACGCCGACATGCTGGCGTTCCTGCAGGGTTGAATATCCCTGCCTTCCATTCGTGCCGATAGCCTTGTCCATCGGCCCCTCAGCAGCAGGAGAAGGTCATGAGTAGCATGAACGCCAGCAGGAAGGCACTGATCGTCGTCGACATCCAGAACGACTATTTCCCCGGCGGCAGATGGACGCTCAGCCATGTCGAGGAGGCCGCTGGCAAAGCGGCGCTGATGATCGATGCCTTCCGGGAAGGCGGAAACCTGGTGGTGCACATACGCCACGAATTCCCCAGCGACGATGCGCCATTCTTCCGGCCCGGGTCCGAAGGTGCGCAGATCCATCCCAGTGTGCTCAACCGCCCGGGCGAGCACGTGGTGCTGAAGCACCATATCAACTCCTTCCGCGAGACCGACCTCAAGGCAGTGCTCGACCGCCATGGCATCGATGAAGTGGTGGTGGTCGGCAATATGAGCCATATGTGCGTGGATGGCATTACCCGTGCGGCGGTCGATTTCGGCTACCGGACCACAGTGCTGCATGACGCCTGCGCCACGCTCGACCTGGCGTTCAATGGCGTGAAAGTCCCGGCGGCCCAGGTGCATGCCGCCTTCATGGCCGCGCTCGCCTTCGGCTATGCCTCGGTCGTGTCCACCGCCGACTATCTGAAGACGTGCGGGACATCGCGTCCGGCGAGCTGACCCCAACGACCATCGGGAGCACCAAGGGTGAACCCCGGGGGACTGGGGTGCCCCCTACCCTGACTGCAGGAGCGCAGAATGAACGCAAGCCTCTACTCCCGCGACGACACAGCCTTGCTGCTCGTCGACCCCTACAACGATTTTCTCAGCGATGGCGGGAAGCTGCACGGCCTGGCCAAGCCAGTCGCCGATGCCGTGGATACGCTGGCCAACTTGCGCGCGGTGGTCGACGCCATGCGCCGGGCCGGCATCCGGATTTTCTATGTGCCGCACCACCGGGCCCGGCCCAACGACTTGCAGAGCTGGAAGCATCCGAGCCCCTACCAGCTGAATGCGAGTCATGCACAGGTGTTCGCTGTCGACAGCTGGGGCGGTGAGTGGCATCCGGACTTTCAGCCCCAACCGGGCGATATCGTGGTCCATGAGCACTGGGGCGCAAGCGGCTTCGCCAATACCGACCTCGATTTCCAGCTAAAGCAGCATGGCATCGAGAAGGTTGTGGTGGTTGGGATGCTGGCCAACACCTGTATCGAGTCCACCGGCAAGTTCGCGGCGGAGCTGGGCTATCACGTGACCCTGGTTCGCGACGCCACGGCGGCATTCAGCGCCGAAGCCATGCACGCCGCCCATGAGATCAACGGACCGACCTACGCTCACGCGATTGTCAGCACTTCCGAGCTTCTTGCCGCATTGCACCAGGATTCAGCGTCCCGGTTTTAAAAATCATGATCGCAATATAAATGCAGGCGCGCCCCGGTGTGCCGACAATCAGGGAGAGAGTTGCATGCGTTACATGACCTTCGGCCGGAACACCGGCCTGCGCGTTTCCGAGCTGGCGCTGGGCACCGGCAACTTCGGCACGGGCTGGGGCTACGGCAGCGAGCGCGACGAGGCGCGGCGGGTGTTCGACGGCTACGTGGAGGCCGGCGGCAACTTCATCGACACCGCCGACATCTACCAGTTCGGCCAGGCGGAGACGCTGCTCGGCGAGTTCATCGCCGGCGACCGCGAGCGCTTCGTCGTCGCCAGCAAGTACGGCCTGGGCGCCTCGCCCGACGCCGGGGTCTCGCGCACCGGCAACGGCCGCAAGAACATGGTGCGCTCGCTGGAGGACAGCCTGAAGCGGCTCGGCACCGACTACCTCGACCTCTACTGGGCGCACACCGCCGACGGCGTGACGCCGCTTGAGGAAATCCTCCGCGCCTTCGACGATCTGCTGCGCGCCGGCAAGATCCTCCACGCCGGCCTGTCCAACTTTCCCGCCTGGCGCATCGCCCGCGCGGACCTGCTGGCCGAGCTGCGCGGCTGGGCGCCGCTGGCCGGCATCCAGTTCGAGTACAGCCTGGCCGAGCGCAGCGCCGAACGCGAACTGCTGCCGATGGCCGAGGCGCTGGGCCTGGGCGCGGCGCTCTGGTCGCCGCTCGGCGGCGGGCTGCTGACCGGCAAGTACCGCGCGGGCACGACGGAAGGCCGCCTGAGCGGCCTCGGCACCCTGGTGCGTACCGAGAACTCGCCGCGCGAGACGGCGATCCTCGATGCCCTGCAGGCGGTGGCCACGGAACTGGAAGCCTCGCCGACCCAGGTGGCCATCGCCTGGCTGCGCGAGCGGGCGGCCCGCTCGAGCACCAGCCTGATCCCCATCCTCGGGCCGCGCACCCGCGAGCAGCTCGACGCGACCCTCGGCGCGCTGCAGCTCGCCCCGAGCGCGGAACAGCTCGCCCGCCTGGAGGCCGCCAGCGCCGTCGCCCCGGGAACGCCCCACGAGCAGATCGCCGGGCAGCTGCCGGCCGCCCTGGGCGGCCACCCGGACTTCCGGATGCCGACCATTCCCGTCGCCTGAGCAACCTGCGCCTCCATCACTTATCGACACATCCGTCGACCTCGACAAGGAGCAAGCATGGCCATCGACAAGCTGCTGTCCCCCTTCCGCCTCGGCACGCTGACCCTGCCCAACCGCGTCGTCATGGCGCCACTGACGCGCTCCCGGGCAGCCCAGCCGGGCGACGTGCCGACCGCCCTCAACGCCGAGTACTACGCGCAGCGCGCCGGCGCCGGGCTGATCGTCGCCGAGGCGGCGCAGATCTCCCGCCAGGGCCAGGGTTATGCACTGACCCCGGGCATCTACTCGGGCGCACAGATCGACGGCTGGCGCTTGGTGACCGACGCGGTACACCGCCAGGGCGGGCACATTGCGCTGCAGCTCTGGCACGTGGGGCGCATCTCCCACGCCTCGCTGCAGCCCGGCGGCGGTCAGCCGGTCGCGCCCTCGGCGATTCGCGCCAACATGCAGACCTTCATCATCCAGGCCGACGGCACGCCCGCCCATCCGCCATGCGACGAGCCGCGCGCCCTGTGCACCGAGGAAATTCCCGGCATCGTCGCCGACTACGCCCAGGGCGCCCGCAACGCCATCGCCGCCGGCTTCGACCTGGTGGAGATCCATGCCGCCAACGGCTACCTGCTGCACCAGTTCCTCGCCACCGCCACCAACCGGCGCACCGACGCCTACGGCGGCTCTCTCGAGAACCGCGCGCGCCTGGTGCTGGAAGTCGTCGATGCGGTGGTCGCCGCGGTGGGTGCCGAACGGGTCGGCATCCGCCTGTCGCCCTGGATGCCCTACAACGACATCGAGGATGCCGAAGCCGGACCGATGGCGCTGTACCTGGCCGACCAACTGGGCCGGCGCGGCCTCGCCTACCTGCACCTGCACGAGGCCGAATGGATGGGCGTGCCGGGCTACCCCGAGGACTTTCGCGAAGCCGTCCGCGCCCGCTTCCCCGGCGCCATCGTGGTCTGCGGCGGCTACACTGCGGCCCGTGCGGAAGCCCTGCTGCAAACTGGACTGGCTGACGCAGTGGCCTTCGGCAGGCCCTATATCGCCAACCCCGACCTGGTGCAGCGCTTCGCCCAGGGTGCGCCCCTTGCCGAGGCGGATCAGGCGACCTTCTACGGCGGTGGCACCGAAGGCTATACCGATTATCCGGCTTGGGCTGGTTGAACTCGGTTACCTGTGAATGCTCCCCTCATCATGCTGCGCATTGATGAGGGACTTCCCGCTCTCGCAGCCAGAGCGTTGAGAGCGTGACCGGCATTCCCGGTTTGCCAAGGGGCATGCTGACGACGGTGTTGTGCACGTCGCACATCTGCGCCCAGAGCCGGCGGGTGGCCTCGACGATACTGTCGGCGGCCCGTCGCATGCGCTCGTTCTGCAGTTTTTCTCCGGGGAAGTGGAACAGTCCGATTTTCTCGTCCGCGCTGGCGAGGTAGTTGTTCAACGTCTCCTGAACGCTGCGGACCATTTCCCAGTTCTGGGAGTTGATGGCCCGGGCGATGTCGGTGAGGCGCAGGTTTCCGAGCTTGTGCTTGTACTTCGTACCGACAGCACCGTAGGCCAGGCCGTGAGAGGTCTTGCAGGTCACGTTGAGGGGGAATTTCTGCTTGGCGGCGACCTCGACGCTCTTGTTGTAGCAGAGGTACAGAATCCGGGCCTGCGGACGGGCCTGGGAGTAGCCCACCAGGGTCGTGGTCTTGCCGGTGCCGGCGAAGGCGATGAGCTTGAGGATTCTGGCCTGCGAGCGGATCGCCGGCTCCTGTTCAAGGGTGAATTGCATGGTCCTGATCTCACGCCTGCGTTGTTCTGACCATGCTACTCGGCAGCCGGCAAATCCCAAGGCGCCGAGCTGCACCTTGGGGCCGTGTTGCAGGGCGATGCGTCCCGCAACGCCGCATGGGGCCTCCGTCGTGCCTTACGCTAAAACGGCAACAGGCCCTACAGAAATATCAATAAAATTCTTGGTGAAACGATTCATTTTAAGTAAAGTGCGAGGAAAGGCTATTTTGTCAATGAAATATCTGACACTAAGGTGAAACTGTTTCAATGGCACAGGATTGGGCGCAGGCTTGCTCACCGCCCAAACAGTCTTGACGGTAATTGACTAAAACAACAAAACGGCCGTGGCAGGCGCTGCTTTGTAAGGTTACAGACCGCAAAGAGAGCGCGGTCTCGTCTCAGAGTCGAGAGGGATTCCTTATGCTTCCAGCTGCCTATACACCCGTGAGCGGGGGCGATATCCATCCTTCCCCTGAATGTCCTGCGTCTTTCCCTAGCAGACACTCTGCTGCAGTAAGACCATAAGTCCTGCCCAATATGCTCCTCTGCTATTACAAGTCGGTTTTTCCCGTCACCGATTTCTTGTCTTGAAGCCATTAACCCTGAGGTCGCATACCCTCAGGAAAA
>NZ_FOFJ01000171.1 GCF_900110885.1 Azotobacter beijerinckii
CGCTCGGACCGGGTGGGCAAGTACAACCAGCTGCTGCGCATCGAGGAGGCGCTGCAGGGCCAGGCGCCCTATAGCGCCGAATCGCTGCTGAAGCGTCGCTGCTGCGGAGGTGCGGCATGAGGCGCAAACGGGTCATCGGCAACTGGAAGATGAACGGCAGCCTGGCCGCCAATCGCGCGCTGCTGGAAGAACTGCTGCCGCAACTGGCGGTGCTGGAGGGCGTCGAACTGGCGGTCTGCCCGCCCTTCTCCTACCTGGCGCAGGTCGCCGCCCTGCTGGAAGGTTCCGGCGTGGCGCTGGGTGCGCAGAACCTCCACACGGCCGAGAAAGGCGCCTTCACCGGCGAGATCGGCGCCGGGATGCTCAAGGAGCTGGGCTGCCGCTACGTGTTAGTCGGCCACTCGGAGCGGCGCAGCCTGTACCGCGAGTGCGACGAGACGGTGGCGGAGAAGTTCGCCGTGGCGCTCAGGGCCGGCCTGGTGCCGGTGCTCTGCGTCGGCGAGACCCAGGCGCAGCGCCGCCAGGGCCAGACCGAGCAGGTGGTGTCCGCCCAACTGCAGGCGGTCCTGCGCCGTTCGGGCGTGCAGGGCCTGGCCGCCGGGCTGATCGCCTACGAGCCGGTGTGGGCCATCGGCACCGGCGAGACCGCCAGCCCCGAGCAGGCCCAGGCGGTGCACCGGCACATCCGGGCCTTGCTGGCCCAACACGATCCCGTGCAGGCCGAAGCCATGCCGATCCTCTACGGCGGCAGCGTCAAGGCCGACAACGCCGCCGCGCTGTTCGCCCAGCCGGACATCGATGGCGGACTGATCGGCGGCGCCTCGCTGGAGGCGGCCGCGTTCGCCGCAATCTGCCAGGCCGCCGCGCGCTGATCCTATCCACCCCATACCCGCCAGCGCCGCGGGACACAGGTCCCGGCGGCGCCCCTGACGCCAAGAGAACAAGAGGTAGCCCCATGAACACCGAGAGCCGTCTGCACAACCTGTTCCCCACTGCCGCGGAAATCCCCGAGCAGTACCGTCTCGGCGCGCCGATCGAGCAGCGCGAGTACCTGGTCGACGGCGCGCTGCGCCGCTGGGAAGGCCCGCTGGCCACCGTGCGCAGCCCGATCCACCTGAAGACCGACAAGGGCGACCAGCAGGTCGTCCTCGGCAGCACCCCGCTGCTCGACGCCGAGGCCGCGCTGACCGCGCTGGACGCCGCGGTCAAGGCCTACGACAACGGCCAGGGC
>NZ_FOFJ01000155.1 GCF_900110885.1 Azotobacter beijerinckii
CAATAGCCTCGGGATCAGTCTGGAAGATACCTGTCTACTGTCCAGATGGCAGCCGGTGTATAGGCGGCATGAGCTCAATACAGGCTTTGATATGGAACGTGAGAACCTCGCCTTTGATGCCAAGGGAAATGACAAGCGGCTACCACCGCGAGGAAGAATACCGATGCAAAGGTCGAGGGGCGGAGCCATTCGTAGTAGTGACGAAGTTCTTGTAATGAGAATGGAGCGAAGGGGTGGCGTTGCCCGGCTGGCTTATGTCATCAACCTGCTTCGGTGGGGAGGAGTGTCATGAGCACAGCAAAGTCGTACAGCATTTCCAAACTGACAGTTTGGGAGGCCTACCAGCGTGTGAAGGCCAATCGAGGAGCCGCTGGGATAGATGAACAATCTATTGCCCAGTTCGAGCAGAAGCTGCAACGTAACCTTTACAAGGTTTGGAACCGCATGTCGTCGGGTTCCTATTTTCCGCCGCCGGTTAAGCAGGTGGAAATTCCGAAGCAATCAGGAGGCAAACGCAAGCTGGGTATTCCAACAGTAGCCGATCGGGTGGCTCAGACCGCCGTCAAGCTGCTTATAGAGCCGAGTCTGGACTGTCTGTTCCATCCGGATTCCTATGGATACCGGCCGGGAAAGTCAGCCAAACAGGCGGTGGAGATCACTCGCAGGCGCTGCTGGAATATTAATTGGGTGGTGGAGTTCGATATCAAGGGAGCCTTTGATCACATTGATCATGAGCTGCTGCTCAAAGCGGTCAGGCATCACATAAAGGATGAATGGATTCTGTTGTATATCGAGCGGTGGCTTAGAGCGCCGTTTGAGACTGCAAACGGGGTTCAGGTACCGCGTGAAAGTGGTACACCTCAAGGAGGGGTGATCAGCCCGTTATTGATGAACCTGTTCATGCATTATACGTTCGATGCCTGGATGCAGCGGACTTTTCCAGGTTGTCCATTTGCACGCTACGCCGACGATGCGGTGGTTCATTGCCGTAGCGAAAAGCAGGCGTGCGAGGTCATGTCGGCCATCAAGGCACGCTTGGAAGAGTGCCTGCTGACTATGCACCCGGAGAAGTCGAAGATCGTCTATTGCAAGGACAGCAACCGTAAAGCGGTGTACCCAACGACGCAGTTCACGTTTCTGGGATTCACCTTCCGACCACGGGCGGCATGGGGCAATAATGGATGCCGGTTTACCAGCTTCCTGCCCGGTGCCAGCAACGAGGCTCTGAAACGAATGCGTCAACGAACTCGCAGCTGGAATATCCAGCGGCAAACACCGGCCAGCCTTCTTGAATTATCACAACAGTACAACGCTACCCTGCGTGGGTGGTGGAACTACTATGGGACTTTCTACAAAACGGTCATGCGCAAGGTTTTCAATCATTTTGATTTGAAGCTGCAACGCTGGGCCCGTCAGAAGTACAAACCACTGGCAGGGCATAAGCGCCGCAGTGCTGATTGGCTCAACCGGATGAAGAAAGCGTGCCCATCGCTGTTCGTGCACTGGCATGTCTTTGGAAATGAGACTCGACTGGGTAACGGGAGCCGTATGAGCTGAGAGGCTCACGTACGGTTCTGCGAGAGGCTGAAGGTGAAACCCCTACGGCCTACTTACCAGCGCAACGGCTTTTGCCTTTGGCTCAAACGCCTCGAGTCCGAACGGTTCAAAACATCGCCCG
>NZ_FOFJ01000100.1 GCF_900110885.1 Azotobacter beijerinckii
AGGGAATACCGTTGGGCAGCGGCAGGAACTCGCGCAGCCAGGCTTCGTTCTCGTGGGCGAAGTCCTCGATGCCGACCCAGTCGTCATAACCGCACAGGGTGGCGCAGAGCGTGATCATGACGATGTCCTGCAGGGCGTGCAGCTTGTTGCGGGTTTCGCGCCGTGGGTCGACGAGCCTGGCAAAGTAGGGCTGGGGATTGGGCAGCATGATGGGGGCTCGGAAAAGTCTTGTCCGTTACCGCTAATCCTCGTCCAACGCAAGAGCGATGTAGCGCGATTGCCCTGTGGCGGGAGCGATCGTCAGCGACGAGGTGCGGCCCGGCGTGGTACAGCTGGCCACCGGCGCCTGGTACGACTCGCTTGATCCCGCAGCGCCGGACAGTCTGGAGAAACACGGCAACCCCAACGTACTGACCCGCGACGTCGGGGCTTCCAGCTTGTCCCAGGGTTGCAGCGCGCACACCGCGCATGTGGAGATCGAACGCTGGACGGGCGAACTGCCGCCGGTGAGCGCGTTTCAGCCACCGCGCTTCGTGGCGCGCTGAATGGTACGGCAGGCCGCAGCCCATCATGAAGACGCTTTATCATCGCCAGGCTCAATTTGCGCTTTCGGTTCCACACTTCGGAAACCCGACTGCTGGAGCATTTTTACTTTACTCAGACTCATGGCCAGCCGCTTTGAAATAGACGGAGCCGCCTACCAGGCTTCCAGGAGGCGGTCGACGACGCGCCAGCCAGTCGCCGGGGCCGGCTGGAGGAACAGAAATCTTCTGCTCGGATTGCGGGCCGCCAGCTCAGTTGCGTTGGTAGCCGTACCTGCTGGCGAGCGTCTGAAGCGCGGCCAATGCAAGACTCATCCAACACCCGTCCTCAAGCCCATGCTCTCGGTGACGACCCAGACTTGAACGCCGACCAACTGGACCACAAGTACACCTTCGAGCGGAAAATCCGGCTCGAACACCGAACACGATTTCACAGGAGATCCAGGATGGTTTTTTCGGCCCGACGTGCCAACGGATTCAGGCTGGAGCGCATGCAGGCCTCCAAACAGTATGCCGACGGCGGCTTCGCGAACACCTACCACCCCAGCGTACAGCGCGTGCCCGAGGGGCGGCCGACGCTGGCCGACCTGATGTTTCGCGGCGAGAGACGCACACCGGCGCGGCCTCTCCCTACCCACGACCCACGCGAGACCTGGGCCAGTCCCGTCGAAACCGGACTGCGGGCCACCTGGCTCGGCCATTCGACCGTGCTGCTGGAAATCGACGGCCACCGGGTGCTGACCGACCCGGTGTGGGGCGCGCGCGTCTCGCCGTTGCCCTTCCTCGGCCCCAAGCGCTTCCAGCCGGTGCCGGTCGATATCGAAGCCCTGCCGCCGCTCGACGCGGTGCTGATCTCCCACGACCACTACGACCATCTGGACTATCCGAGCATCCGGGCGCTGGCCAAGCGGCGGGTGCCCTTCGTCACCTCGCTCGGCGTCGGCCTGCATCTGGAGGCCTGGGGCGTGCCGGCCGAGCGCATCGTCGAACTCGACTGGTGGGAGCGCACCGTGTTGCCGGGCGGCCTGGCGATCACTGCCGCGCCGTCGCATCACTTTTCGGGGCGCGGGCTGCGCGATCGCAACGCGACCCTCTGGTCGTCGTTCGCCCTGCGCGGCGAGCGGCATGCGGTGTTCTTCAGCGGCGACACCGGACTCTCCCCGGCTTTTGCCGAGATCGGCCGGCGGCTCGGCCCCTTCGATCTGGTGATGATCGAGGTCGGCGCTTTCCATCCGGCCTGGGGGAACATTCACCTGGGGCCGGATAACGCCCTGCAGGCCTGGGCACAACTGGGCAGCGGGCGTTTCCTGCCGGTGCACTGGGGCACCTTCAACCTGGCGATGCACCCCTGGTCCCAACCGGCGGACATGCTGCTGGCGCACGCCCCGGAGGGGCTGGTGATGCCCCGCCTCGGCGAGCCGGTCGAGCCGGCCCGGTTCGAGGCGGTGGAGCCGTGGTGGCGTGGGGGAACCGAGGCCGACTGGCGGGGTGCTGCGCAGCAGGACGCCGGGCTGCCGGCGCTCCCCCTCCAGGAATAGCCGCACCACGGGCGCGGCCGGCGCCTTGGGATTTGCCGCAGCTAAGCCATGCCCTTCGCTGCTGCCGCAAGCGCCTTCACGAAGTCTTCGAGGGGCATCGATGACAGGCGTCGTTCCGGTGCGGTTTCCTTGGTGCCCGCCTTCGATGCCTGTTCGCAAAGCTGTTCGATCAACCCCAGCTTTTTAGCCAGAGGTAATTCCCGATACCGCTCCGAAGCTTCGTGGAGCTGGTCGAAAAGCTCAACGTGTTCGATCAGTTGGGTTGTAGTCATCGCGTTCACTCCTCCAAGTCAGGCCATCCCTGGCGAGCTTTTCCCACGACCTCCTCGGAGAAGCGTAGTGCTGGCGAATCCTGTACCGGGGTACTGCGACAGTGATTCCTATTTCCATTTCCTCAGGGCGAACCGCTTCCCGAGGGCTGGAAGGCTTCCCCCTACCACCTGCCGGTGCAGGTCGGAAGCCGTTACGAGGGGATGCTCGTCGCGCTGCCGGTAGAGCACTGGCCCGCCCGGGCCGACGATTCGGCCAGCCCACCGGCGCGCCTGTTGGCATTGGCGCGGCACATCAAACCCAGCCTGGCGGCCCGGCGCTACGCCTGCGTACATCCCCGTTCGCCAGGGAACCTTCCGCCGCCGCGGACGCCACCTTCCCTCGCGGATATTCCGACATCCAGGTACCCAGCCCCCGCTCCGTACCCTTTCGAACGCTCCAGCGCCGTGGCACGGGGATTGACATGCGATTCCCGCCCCTTTCTACACGCCACGGGAGTGTCCATGATCCAAATGAAAGCCCCCTGCTTGCTGCTCGCCCCCATTCTCCTCCTGCCGGACGGGAGTGTCCGGGCCGGCACCGAAGTGCAGCTCAGCCCCCTGCAGGTCGAGGGCGACCAGGACGAGGCGGCCGGCGACCCCGTCGGCGCCTTCATCCCGGCCTATCAGCGCTTCGCCCTGCCACGCAGCGTGGCGGCCGTGCAGACTCTGGAGCGGGCGGATATCGAGGCGCTCCGTCCCCGCGACGTCAGCGACCTGATCGAGGGCTCGCTGGGCATGAGCATCGGCCGCCAGGGTGCGCGGGTGCTCGGCGACCTGCCGGTAGAGATGATCGATTCGGTCCGCTTCCTGCGCGACGCCTCGGTGATCACCATCAGTCCGCTGATGGACTTCGGCTCGGCCAACGCCGGCTCGCCCAACCAGGGCTTCATCCTCATCGAGACCCGCAAGAGCGGTCCGGGCAAGGACGGCGGCGAACTGAAGACCAGCTACGCCAGCTACGACACCCGCAAGACCCTGGGCTTTCTCGGCGACTCCTGGCTGGACGGTCGGCTAACCCTGGGCGGCGGCTACCAGCGCTCCGAGTCCAACGGCAAGCCGAACTGGAACATGGCCTACGCCGCCGACACCTGGCTGGCCAATGCGGGCTGGAAGGACGAGCAACTGATCGCCTCCGGCCTCCTTCTTCCTGAACAAGGCCTCACGGGAGATCCAGCGGGCCGAAGGCACCTACACCGGCAGTACCCGCTACCCGGTCAGCGGCCCCACGCCCGACGGCGTGCTAGACAAGAACATCTGGAAATACGCGCCGATGGACACCCGGGTCATCGCGGTGAACCTGGCCCGGCCGTGGAACGACTACCACACCACCGCCCTCACCTACGGCTGGACCGAGGCCAAGGGCACCCGCTACGCCTACACCACCACCACTGACAAGTCCACGGTCGCCGGCAGCGACGCCAAGGACCGCGCCAGGGAATGGAACCTCTCCCACACCGTTGCCACCGCGAAGAACACCTTCAAGGTCGGCGCCCAGACGGTGGAGTGGTACCAGCTCAGCGAAGGCAGCGACAGCCCTCGCGAGGAGAAGGTCTACGGCGTCTACACCACCCTCGAGCACCGCATCACCGCCGCCTGGTCGGTGGACGCCGCCTTCCGCCTGGACCGCAAGCGTATCGTCAAGGGCGGCGACAAATACCTGGCAAACGGCAGCAAGGCCGAACTCTCCGACGACGAGTGGACCGACGACGCCACCCTGTTCTCCCTCGGCAGCGCCTAGCAGATCGACCCGGTCTGGCGCCTGTCTGCCCGCTACTCCTTCAACCGCACGCCGACCCCGGACGTCATCACCACCCGCAACGACGAGAAGCTTCCCGCCGAGAAGCGCCACCGCTACGAGCTGGGCCTGAACGCCCATTTCGGCCGGGCGCTGCAGCTCAGCCTGACGCCCTTCTACTACGTGCTGCGCAACGCCAAGGTATCCGACGGCAGCATCACCAGCGACGCCGACGGCAATCCGATCATCGACTCGAGCACCGGCGAGGAAACCAGCATCACCGTCTACAAGGCGGTCGACGAGGTTATCCGCAAGGGTTTCGAGGTGAGCTTCCAGGGTCGGCTCGGCGGCGCCTGGAGCTACGAGCTGGGCTGGACCTACTACGACGCCAACGACGAGGACGGCCAAACCGGCAGCGAAGTCCCCGACAACAAGTACAACGCCCGCCTCGGCTGGCAACAGGGCCCCTGGAGCGCCAGCCTCAGTGCGGTGCGGGTCGATTCCTACCTGAGCTACGGCTACACCGTGGGCGACTTCACCACCGTCAACCTGAACCTGACCCGCGAGCTCGGCCACGGCGTCAGCGTCGCGCTGTTCGGCCAGAACCTTGCCGACGAGCGCTATGCCACCAATAACAAGGGCTATCCGGCCACCGCCAACTGGGGCGTCCTGCGCGACGTAGGCGCCACCTACGGCACCGAACTGAGGTTTCGATTCTGATGAACATTTGCCGACACACCCTGCACGCCTTCGGCCTGGGGGCCATCCTGCTGCTCGCCGCCCCGGCCTGGGCCGAACGGCTGGTCACCGATATGGCCGGCCGCCAGGTACGAATTCCGGACGAAGTCCGGCGAGTCTACGCAGTGGGCCACTGCATCCCCATGGTCGGCGCCGTGGCGCCGGACAAGCTGGCCAACAACTACCGGCTGGGCGAGCCGGCCTGGCGCTTTTTGTCCCCGGCGTTCCGCGAGGGCAAGATCATGCCCGGCACGGGCAACCGGCTATCCGACGAGGAGGTCATGCGCATGGCGCCAGACCTGGTGATCATGGAGGCCATGCCAGGGGCGATGGAACATGCCGAACGCCTGGCCGCCCGGCTGAACACGCCGGTGCTGTTGGTCGATCTGGACATGCACCGGTACAAGCCGGCGTTCGCCTTTCTCGGCGAGATCCTGCAGCGCCCGCATCAGGGAAAGGCACTGGCCGACTTCGTCGCCACCCGGCTGGAGCCGATCGCAGAAAGGGCCAGAAGCATCCCGGCGGACAAGCGGGTACGGGTCTACTACGCCGAGGGCCCGGACGGCCTGTCCACCAATCCGGCCGGCTCCAGCCATACCCAGTTGCTCGACTTCGTCGGCGCCGTCAACGTCGCCCAGATCGCCAACCTGCCCGACGAAGGCATGAGTAGCGTGTCCCTTGAGCAGCTTTACCTCTGGCGGCCGGACCTAATTCTGGTGTGGACGCCGGCGGCCGATCGCCTGACCACCTGGAAAGCCATCATGGAAAACCCGCTCTGGCAGCCGGTAAACGCCGTGAAGCAGGGCCGCGAGCTGCAGATCCCCTGGCTGCCGTTCAGCTGGCTCGACCGGCCGCCGGGCAGCAACCGCATTCTCGGCGCCTTCTGGCTGGCCCGGACCCTCTATCCGGAGGTCTTCCCGTTCGACCTGACCAGCCTGACCCAGGAGTATTTCCGCCTGTTCTACCACCGGGAAATCTCCGCGGCCGATGCGCAGTACCTGCTCGACCTGGCCAGGCCTCGCGCTGGCGCCGAGCAGTAACCCATGCCGCTCCACCTATCGGCTCGGCGCTCCGCACGAGCGCCGGGCAGTTCCCCACCCGACTCGGAAATTCCTCATGAAACGCATTCTGCTTGTTCTCGGCCTGGGCCTCGTCGCGCTGATCCTCGCCTCCTTCGCCATCGGCCGCTATCCCGTATCGCCCGACACCGTGCTGGCCATCCTCGCCGCGAAGATCCTGCCCATCGCCCCCGATTGGCCCGAGGAAACCGAGGCGGTGGTGCTCGGCATCCGCCTGCCACGCATCCTCGCGGCCCTGCTGGTCGGCGCCGCCCTCGCCGTCTCCGGCGCCAGCTACCAGGGGCTGTTCCGCAACCCCATGGTCTCGCCCGGCATTCTCGGCGTCTCCGCCGGGGCCAGCCTGGGGGCGGCCCTGGCCATCCTGCTCGGCTACGGCATGCTGGGCATCCAGACGCTGGCCTTCGCCTGCGGACTGGTCGCCGTGGCCGCCACCTGGGCCGTCGGCGCCGGCTTGGGCCGGCAGGGCGAGCCGCTGCTGGTGATGGTGCTGGCCGGCATCGTCGTCGGCACGCTGTTCACCGCCTTCGTCTCGCTGGTGAAGTTCGTCGCCGATCCCTACAACACCCTGCCCGCCATCACCTTCTGGCTGATGGGCAGCCTGGCCTCGGTCGAGCTGCCCGACCTGCTGCTCGCCAGTCCGCCGATCCTCTTCGGCCTGGCGACCCTCCTGGCCATGTCCTGGACGCTCAACGTGCTCTGCTTCGGCGACGAGGAAGCCAAGGCCATGGGGCTGGCAACCGGCCGCCTGCGCCTGGCGATCATCGTCAGCGCCACCCTGGTCACTGCCGCAGCGGTGGCCATTGCCGGCATCGTCGGCCTGGTCGGCCTGATCGTGCCGCACCTGGCGCGCATGCTGGTCGGGCCGGACCACCGGGTCCTGCTGCCTGTCGCGGCGCTGCTGGGAGCCGGTTTTCTGCTCGCGGTGGACGGTCTGGCGCGCGCTCTGTTCGCCGTGGAGGTGCCTCTGGGCATCGTGACCTCGATCATCGGCGCCCCGTTCTTCCTCTATCTGATGAACCGCGGCCGCAAGGCCTGGGCCTGAGGGAAAAGATCATGCTGGAAGCGCACGCACTGGCCTGCGGCTACGGCCGCCGGACCATCCTCGATAACCTCTCCTTCACCCTGGCGGCGGGCGAGCTGCTCTGCCTGCTGGGTCCCAACGGCGTGGGCAAGACCACCCTGTTCAAGACCCTCCTCGGCCTGCTGCCGCCTCGCGCCGGGGAAATCCGCCTGGACGGCAAGGCGACCCGCCACTGGCCGCGTCGCCAGTTCGCTCGCCAGGTGGGTTACGTCCCCCAGGCCCATACGCCACCCTTTCCCTTCCTGGTCGAGGATGTGGTCGCCATGGGGCGCACCGCCCACGGCAGTTTGTTCTCCGGCCCCAGCCCGCACGACCGCGAAATCGCCGGGCAGTCCCTGGAAACCCTCGGCATCGCCGCCCTGGCCCGGACCAGCTATACGGAAATCAGCGGCGGCGAACGCCAACTGGTGCTGATCGCCCGGGCCCTGGCCCAGGAGCCGCGCATCCTGGTGATGGACGAGCCGTAAGTGATCCATGAACCCCGTCTGTTAACGGCCGAGCCGGTCTTTTACAGTGGCGCCGTCGGAGTGCAGTTCCACGGCAGCAGCGCCTCGTAGTCTTCGACGCTTTGCGCTGCCGGCAACCGCTCGAGGATGTGGCGCAGCCAGGCGTAGGGCTCCTGCCCGTTGGCCCTGGCGGTTTCCACCAGGCTGTAGAGCTGCGCGCTGGCCGTCGCGCCTTTGGGCGTGTCGCTGAACAGCCAGGCCTTGCGCCCGATGACGAACGGGCGAATAGCCCGTTCGGCACGGTTGTTGTCGATCGGCAGGTAGCCCGCCTCGGTAT
>NZ_FOFJ01000095.1 GCF_900110885.1 Azotobacter beijerinckii
TCGACCTGCGTGCCCGCGAGCAAGGGACGGACACGTTTGGGGCGATGCGACTTCTCGCTCAGGCAGGCCAGTCCCTCGGCGGCAAAGGCCCGCAGGGTGTTGCGTACGGTTTGCGTGGCGCAGCCGAACAGGGCGGCGATTTCCGTGGCGGTCTTGCCGTCGGCGCTGGCCAGCAGGATCTGGCAGCGCCGCAGCGTGAAGGCTTCCCGGGCACGCAGGCCAGCCTGCAGGGCCTGCCGTTCCTCGGTAGTCAAAGGGCGAACGAATAGAGGTGCTTTCATGGGGCATAGCATCGCCTGATGCCATAATTTCCACAACTACACCCATGAAACTGCACTAGCTAGGTGCTGGTCGTCAAGAACAGCGCCCGGAGCATGGGCCACGGGCATTTCGACAAGCTGGGCTGGATGCTCTACAACGACGGCGCCCCGGTGGTCACCGACTATGGCGCGGCGCGCTTCCTCACATCGAATCCAAGGAGGGTGGCGGCTACCTGAAGGAGAACCAGAGCTGGGCCAGGTAGACCGTCGCCCACAACACCCTGCTGGTGAACGAAACCAGCCACTTCGATGGCCAGTGGATGCTGGGCGAGACGATTGCCCCCAGGCAGATATTCTTCTCGGCAGACGGGCCGACCCGAGTGAGCACCGCGGAAATCGAGGGTGCCTATCCCGACGCGCGCTTCCGCCGCACCCTGGCGCAACTGTCGATAGACGGCCTGGCCAGTCCCGTGGTCGTCGACCTGTTGCGCGCCCAGGGAAGCCGGCCGGCGCAGTACGACTTGCCCCTGCACTACGCAGGACATATCACCGAGGTGGGCTTCCCCACTCCAGTCGAACCCGGCGGATCGACCGGTGCTGGGCAAGGCCAACGGCTATCAGCATCTGTGGGTGGATGCGACAGGCACGCCGGAGGCCGGCAATGCGACGCTGACCTGGCTCAACAATCAGCGCTTCTATACCTACCGCATGCTGCTGCCTGAGGGGGCGAAGATCATCCTGGCCGAGAGCGGCGCCAACGACCCGAACTTCAACCTGCGCCGGGAACCCGTGCTGATCCAGCGCCTGAGCCTGAGCAGTGCCACCGACGCCACCTTCGTGTCCGTGCTCGAGCCGCATGGTTTCTATGACCCGGCCGGGGAGACCGTCACCGACAGCAAGAGCTGCATCGCCGCACTGCGCCATTTCCGTGTGACGGATGCCGACATCGTCGTCCTCGAACTGACCGACGGCCGGACGGTGACGCTGGCCGTGGCGGACGAGGCGGACGCAGCGAAGGTGCATCAGGCCGTGGTCGACGGGAAGGCGCTCGGCTGGACCGGTCATGTCGGCCGCTTCGATGAGCGGACGGCCGGGGAAGCGCGGCAAGAGGTGGCATCCGGGCAGCGCCCGTAACGGTAGCCCTCGGTCGAACCAGGCCTCGCTCTGCCGGGCGAGGCCTGTGGCATTGCCGGCCCACTGCCTGGCAGTCCGCCTCAGGGCCGCCCCACCAGCACCTTCAGGCGCGCGCGCGGGCCCCGCGCCCCGAGCAGGTCGCGGCCCAGCTCCAGCCAGCCGTGCAGGGCGATGCGCAGCGGGTTGTAGCTGTGCAGTGGCCTGGTGAGGCCGTAGCGGATGGGGATCTCCGGGCGGTATTCGACGAAGGTGCCGAACAGCCGGTCGAAGACGATCAGCACGCCGCCGTAGTTGCAGTCCAGGTATTCCGGGTTGCTGGCATGGTGCACCTTGTGGTGGGTGGGCGTGTTCAGCACCCACTCCAGCGGGCCGAGCCGGGGCATCCAGGGCGCGTGCACCCAGAACTGGTAGAGCAGGTTGAGCGTCACCGCGGCGGTCACCGCCAGCGGCGGGAAGCCCAGCCAGACCAGCAGCACGTAGAACAGCCCGTTGCCGGTCAGCCTGCCGGTCCAGCCCAGGCGCAGGGCGGTGGCCAGGCTCAGCTGGTTGGGCGAGTGGTGCACCGTGTGGCTGGCCCAGAACCAGCGGACCCGATGCGCCATCCGGTGATACCAGTAATAGAGGAAGTCCTGGCCGAGGAACAGGGCGACGAAGGCCGCCGGGCTGGACATCTCCAGGGTCTGCAGGCGGTGCTCCCAGGCCAGCACGAACATCGGCGCCACCAGGGAAAGGCCCAGGGCGTCCACGCCGCGGCGGATCAGCGCGTCGGCGAACGAGGCGGCGCTGGCCCGCCAGTCGTAGGAGCCCGGCCGCAGCAGGCTGCGCACCAGCCCCTCGACGCAGGCGATGCCGACCAGCATGAGGAAGGCTGCGGCGAACCAGGGCAGCGCCTGCGGCCCCAGGGTGTCGCGTATCGATTCGCTGGACATGGCGACTCCTCCCTACTGGGCGCCCTTGCGCCGGGCCATCTGTGCCTGGGCGAAGCCCTTGATCTGCTCCAAGCTGACCGAACCCTGCCCCTCGGCGTCGATCGCCGCGAAGTGGCGGGACACGAAGGGCATGCCGGCCTTGGCCTCTTCGGCAGTCAGCCGGCCGTCGCCATTGCTGTCGGCGCGGGCGAAGCGTTGCTGCAGTTCAGCCTGTAGGCGTTCGCCGCGGGCCGGCTCGGCGAGGGCGGCGCCGGCCGTGGCGAACAGGGCGCAGGCGAGGATGACGGGGATGAAAGGGGTACGCATGACGTTTCTCCTGTGAAAGGCTCTGGAAGGGAATCAGCGCGAGAGGCAGGCGATGCTGGCACCGCTGGCGTCCTGGCAGGCGACGCTGCGGGTCAGGCCGCCGTCCCGGCTGTAGGAGGTGTTGCCCTGCACGCTGTTGCCGGTGGCCGCGTTGGTGAGGCTGGTGGAACGGCTCTGGCTCAGCCCCGACTCGGCGGTATAGGTCAGGCCGCCGTTGCTCTGCAGGCTGCTGCCCTGGCTGCCAGTGGCGGACAGGCTGCGTTCGCTCTGGCGGCTGCCGTCGTCGCTGCGCGAACGGCTGGCGCGGCGCTCGAGGCTGCTGCCGTCGCTGCCCTGCAGGCTGATGCCGCGGACGGCGCTGCCGCTGCCCTGGCCGTTCGTGCGGACCACGCGGCGCTCCCCGGCCTGGGCGTCGCCGAACGCCAGGCTGGCGGACAGGGCGAACAGGGCGGCGAAGATGGGTGACAGGGATTTCATGGGATGGACTCCTCTTGGCTGGATGCCGTCGTCTGGCGGCGGAAGTCACTATCGGCGCGAGCCGTGAGCGAACCATTGCCGGCGCCGGGCAATGCGTGACAATCGGTGAGCGGCGGGCGCTTCTGTAACCCTTTGTCATGGATTCCCGCCGCGCCGGGGGCGGCGCCTGCGTCACCCTCATGGCGCAACCGACGGGAGAGACGAAATGGGCGAGGCCCTGGGAAGAATTCTGGTGGTCGACGACGAGCACGACCTGCGCGCGCTGCTGCAGCGCTATCTGAGCGACCAGGGCTATGCGGTGCGCGCCTTGGACGGCGGTCAGTCACTGGAGCGCCTGCTCGGCCGCGAGCGCTTCGACGTGCTGGTGCTCGACGTGATGATGCCCGGCGAGGACGGCCTGTCGCTGTGCCGGCGCCTGCGCGCGCAGGGCGAGACCATTCCCATCGTCATGCTCACCGCCCGCGGCGATCCGCTGGACCGCATCATCGGCCTGGAGATGGGCGCCGACGACTACCTGCCCAAGCCCTTCAACCCGCGCGAGCTGCAGGCGCGCATCGAGGCGCTGATCCGCCGCCAGCGCATGCTCGGCGCCCACAGCGGCCCGCTGCCGGGCGACGGGCGGATCGACTTCGGTCCCTTCAGCCTGCACCTCGGCGAACGGCGCCTGAGCCGCGACGGCCGCGACATCCCCCTGACCAGCGGCGAGTTCGCCCTGCTCCAGGCGCTGGCCCGGCATCCGCGGCGGCCCCTCGGCCGAGACCGGCTGATCGAGCTGAGCCGCGGCCGCGACCACGAGGCCAGCGACCGCAGCATCGACGTGCAGGTCATGCGCCTGCGCCGGGCGATCGAGGACGATCCGGCGCAGCCGCGCTACATCCGGACCGTCTGGGGGATGGGCTACGTGTTCATGCCCGACGGCCGAGCGGAGGAGCAGCCATGAGGCTGCTGCCGCGCAGCCTGTTCGGCCGCAGCCTGTTGCTGATCGCCCTGCTGATCCTGCTCGGCCAGTTGGGCGGGGCGCTGCTGGCCCGCCGGCTGATCCTCGAACCGCGCCTGGAACAGATCGCCATCGGCGTGGCACACAATGCGACGGCCCTGCGCACCAGCCTGCTGGCGTTGCCGCCGGCGCAGCGCGCGGCCTTCGTCGCCCACTTCAACGCGCAGGCCCTGGTCGGCCACAGCATCGCCGGCGGCGACGGGCCGCCCACCCCGCTGCCACCGCTGGAGCGGAACTTCGCCCGGCGCCTGGCCGAGCGTCTGGCCGCCGATGATCTTGAGGTGCACTGGCTGCGCGAGGCCGGCGGCGGCCCGGTGCTGCGCCTGCGCCTGGAGGGCGAGGACCTCTGGCTGGCGGTGCCGGGCATCCTGCCGGAGCGCCTGTTCACCGGCACCTGGCTGCTCGCCTCGCTGGGCGCCGGGCTGCTGGCGCTAGCCGGCGCCCTAGCGATCCAACGCCGCCTGAACCGGCCCCTGACCCGCGTGGTGCAGGCTGCCGAATGCCTCGGCCGCGGCGGCGAACCGGAACCTCTGGCGGAGGACGGCCCGGAGGAAACCGCCAGCCTCAGCCGCAGTTTCAACCGCCTGCGCGACAGCCTGGCGCGCAACGAACGCGAGCGCGCGCTGATGCTGGCCGGCCTCTCCCACGACCTGCGCACGCCGCTGGCCAAGCTGAGCCTGGGCGTGGAGATCCTCGCCGGCCGCGACGAGCCCGAGGTGGCCGCCAGACTGCGGCGCAGCATCGCCGAGATGGACGCTCTCGTCGGGCAGTTCCTCGACTTCGCCCGCGACAGCCGCGAGGAGCCGGCGGTGCTCGGCGAGCTCGACGTCCTAGCCCGGGAAGTGGCGGCCGCCTACGCCGACCATGGCCAGCCGCTGCTGCTGGAGCCGGGTGCGCCGCCGCCGGTGCGCATGCACCCGGCGGCGCTGCGCCGGGCGTTGACCAACCTGCTGGAGAACGCCTGGCGCCATGGCCGTCCGCCGGTACGCCTGCGCACCGGCATGGACGGCGACTGTGCCTGGCTCGAGGTGATCGACAGCGGCGCGGGCCTCGGCGGACGGGATGCCGAGGCGCTGAAGCAGGCCTTCCGCCGTGGCGAGAGCGCCCGCGGCGGGACGGCGGGCGCCGGCCTGGGTCTGGCCATCGTCGAACGCATCGCCCGCGAGCACGGCGGTAGCCTGGAACTCTCCGAACAGCCTGGTCCGGGGCTACGGGCAAGGATCAGTCTGCCCCTGCGAAACGGCTGATCCGGGCTGGCGCCTGAAAAAGCATGGAAACTCTTTCAGCCAGCCTGTCGGTCTTTCCGGTCCCTTCGCGCTCAATACACCGCCGGCACGAAAATCTCCTTGGCCTGGGGGGCACGCAGGTAGTCCGGGTGGTAGACGCGTTCGGGCAGGGCGATGGCCGGGCGGTCGACTTCGCCATAGGGCACCTGGCCGAGCAGGTGATGGATGCAGTTCAGCCGCGCCCTTTTCTTGTCCACCGCCTCGACGATCCACCAGGGCGCCTCGGGGATGTTGGTGCGCTCCAGCATGATTCATTGCCGCCGGCGCGAAAGCCATCTACGCCGACGAGACCAGCCTGGTGGGCTCAATCGGTGTGACCGCGGCCGGTTTCGGGTTCGTGGGGGCGATGGAAAAGCTCGGCGTGGAGCGGCGTAATTACACCTCCGGCGAGCACAAGAGCCTGCTCGATCCTTACAGCCCGCAGAAGCCCGACGAGGTGGAGCTCTGGAACGATCAGATGCGGCTGACCCACGAGAAGTTCATCGAGGCGGTGAAGAGCGGCCGTGGCGAGCGCCTGAGGGCGGACACCCCGAATCTGTTCAGCGGTCTCCTGTGGAATGCCAAGGAGGCCAAGGCCATCGGTCTGATCGACGGGGTCGGCTCCATCGAGACGGTGGCGCGCGACGTGATCCAGGCCGAACACCTGAAGGAGTTCAACGAGGAGCCCAATCCCCTGTCGCGACTGGCCGATCGGCTGGGAGCGTCGATCGGGGCCGGCTTTGCCGGCGGAGCCGTGCAGAGCGTGCTCGAGGCGTTCAAAAGCCAGAAAGTGCTTGGGCAGTAACTGAGATGGCCCACCCAGACGCCTCGCTGATACCCTTCCTACCTCTCGCCCATACGCCGGAGGCGTAGCTGTACGGCTGCATGTGCAAGTGGCACGGCCACGCCTTCGTGGCGGTTGCAGTGCTGCAGCAGCATCTGCGTGCAGAGCGAGGGTATGGATCTGGCCGTGCTGGATACAAACAGCGATTTCGACCGAAATCCCCAAATGCAAATGACCGAGGAAAGCCCATGAAAAAAATGAAACCGCTGCCGGATGCGATCTCTTCCAGTGACATCAAGGGCGTCGATGACTTGGTCGAGGCTCCCGAATCCACTGCGCAGCGCCGGCTGTGGGTGATCGATGATGCACAATATGAATATGACGCTGGAGCGCACGAGCTGAAGGGATTTCCCCGCTTCGGTTTCGAGGCGAAACGCTGGACGAGCCGACTGACGCAGCGGCACGGCGCACGCTGCTGGCGTTGATCAAGACGGGTATAACCTGGCAGCGCGAGCGCTACAGTGTCGAAACGCAGCGGGAGATTCTGGTGGACGTGCTGGCTCGTATGCGTAAGGCACACGAGAACGAGCAAGAAATGCTGCTGACGGTAGAGGACCTGGACTTTCTGAGCGTGACGGCGGTGGGGGATTGGTGGCGTGGCGTTGCGCCCAGTGACGAGTGATAGGCGTTCGCCCCATGCCCACGTTGCTTCCGCCGATCACCGTCGGGTGTGCTCCGCGGCTGCCAGTCCTCCAGGGGCCGGCCTACCATGCCTCCGGCTACTGGTTTGACGTGC
This sequence comes from Azotobacter beijerinckii, assembly GCF_900110885.1. Classification (GTDB taxonomy): domain Bacteria; phylum Pseudomonadota; class Gammaproteobacteria; order Pseudomonadales; family Pseudomonadaceae; genus Azotobacter; species Azotobacter beijerinckii. The sequence goes on from NZ_FOFJ01000095.1 coordinate 6,949, forward strand.
AAACCCGCCTCAACGCCCCATCCCAGTTCAACCGGAACCGCGCGAAATCCTCTGCCAGAAACAACCGTCCCTCGTACAGCGCCGCGGCCTCGTCACGAATCGCCTCGATGGAAAGCCCGCGTTTCGGATCGGCCTGGTAGCGAGCACTGAAGTGGGTCAGTACCAGGTTGGCGATGCCGGCCGACTGGGCGAAGGTGGCAACTGCGGCGGCGGTGCTGTGGCCGAAGGCGGCCCTGGCGTCGTTCGCGACGGCCTGGGTGTAGGTGGCCTCGTGAACGAGTACCTGGGCGGTGCGGCAGGCTTCGGCCAGCAGCTCGGGGCGGTCGTTGTCGCCGCCGACCACCATGCGCTGGGGCGGGCGGGTGAGGATCAGGTAGTCGTCGCTGCGCAGCGTGCGGCCCTCGTGCTGCACGTCGATGCCTCGAGCCAACTGGCCCCAGAGCGGGCCGCGGGGGATGCCGTGCCGATCGAGCTTGTCGATGTCCAGGCGCGGGGCCGGGCGGGCCTCGGTGAAGCTGTAGCCATAGCAGGGCACGCGGTGGGAGAGGGCGAAGGCTTCGACGCGCAGGTTGTCGCCCCGCCATTCGCCCAGGCACTCGGCGGCATGGAAGTTCAACTCGAACGGCAGCCAGGTCCGGGTGAGGCGCAGCGTGGTTCTGACCCACGCCTCGATGCCGTCCGGAGCGACGATCTCCAGAGGCTCCTGCCTGCCTTGCATGCCGGCGCTGGCCAGCAGGCCGGGCAGGCCGTAGCAGTGGTCGCCATGGACATGGGTAATGAATATCGCACGCAGCTCATGCAGCGAAAGCGGCGTGCGCAGCACCTGGTGCTGCGTAGCCTCGCCACAGTCCACCAGGTGCCATCCTTTACCGGTCTCCTCCAACAGCGCCAGCCCGGTGACGTTACGGGCCCTGGTGGGGGTTCCGGAGGAGGTGCCGAGAAATAGCAGATCCACGCCCATGCTCCCATTGATTCGTGTCGCGCCACTATGCCGTACAAGTGCGTGCACGCCGGCATCGTCTTTGGGCGGTCAAGGAGAGCTACACCACCCGAGCCGTTCGAATGGCGGCGCACTGCCCGATTCGGGGCCGGGAGGTATCGCAGGCCCTGGCGTGAGGGGGGTGCTGGGTGCGTGTGGTGTCCGCACGATCGCGACGTGAACGCGGCCAGGAACATGCTCGCGGCCGGGCAGGGCCGTCCAGTCGTGGGAGTCCCCCGCTTGTCGCTTCAGGCCAACGCGGTCGAGCAAATAGGCCGGGCAATGCCTAAGCCAAACCTCACCGACCCGCGCCGCGTGTGGGAGAACATCGCCGAGCAGGAGCGCGCATGGTTAAGGGGCGTCTGAGGGAGAGTGCTAAACAGTGAAGACCTCGCCTCGGAGCAGCTCCCAGGAAGCCTTGTCCGGCGCAATCAACAGGCCGCCGTCCAGATGATGGGGCAGATAAGGGCTGCCATCGAGGCGTGCAGCGCATGCACCGGCCTCCAGGCAGATCAGGGTGCCGGCCAGATGATCCCAGGGCATCAGCTTGTAGTACATCAGGTAATGCACATGACCGGCAGCGAGGGTCCGGTATTCGTGCGCCGCACACCGGTAGCTGGCAAGAAAGCGGACTTTGGACAGATTCGCGAGGATTTGTGGCTGCTTGTCTTTCGGCAGATATCCGGTCGAGGCCATGCCGACCATCTGGTCGAGTGTGACGGGGGCGGCCACGGAAAGCCGCTGTGCCTCGCCGTCCGGTCGCCTCAGCCAGGCGCCGCTGCCTTTCTCCGCCATTACCCAATCGTCCCCCATCGGGTCGTAGATGATCCCGGCAACCGTCTCGCCCATGAACACGACCGAGGCCATGACGCCAAAGGCCGGAATACCCGAGGCGAAGTTGGCTGTGCCGTCGACAGGATCGACGACGATGGCAAGTTCGGCATCTTTCAGCCTGCCGAGCAGCGCGGGGTCCGCCGCGACCGATTCCTC
>NZ_FOFJ01000091.1 GCF_900110885.1 Azotobacter beijerinckii
CCAATCCCCAGCCCTACTTCGCCAGGCTCGTCGACCCACGGCGCGAAACCCGCAACAAGCTGCACGCCCTGCAGGACATCGTCATGATCACGCTCTGCGCCACCCTGTGCGGTTATGACGACTGGGTCGGCATCGAGGACTTCGCCCACGAGAACGAAGCCTGGCTGCGCGAGTTCCTGCCGCTGCCCAACGGTATTCCCTCGCACGATACCCTCAGCGACGTCATCGGACGCCTGGAGCGCAAGGCTTTCGCCGACGCCTTCGCGCGCTGGATGCAGGACAGCCTGCCGAGCTTCGACGCCCGGCATATCGCCCTCGACGGCAAGACACCGGTGCGCTCGCTTTCATAGGCGTCCTCGCAGGCCTGCAGGTCGACGACCTGATCCAGGTCGGGATCGTAGACCACCAGCGAATGCCCCGGCAGGGCGGCGGCGCGCTGGCCACGCAGCGGCTTGAGCCGCTTTTCCGTGGCCGGCAGGTGGTTGCCATCGACAATGCGCAGTTGCCAGCCGGGCAGGCCGGGCGTGCGGCCCAGTCCCGCGACGACCGGCGCCAGCCGTTCGGCGCTGCCGCGCACCAAGGCCCGCAGCAACGCCGGTTCGGTGCGGCTGACTTTGTCGTACAGGGCCGCCACGGTCACCGGCAAGTTGTCCATATGGCGCGCGGCGGCATGGGCGCAGCCCCAGCGAAACTAGCGACATCGGCTCGGCGACGGTGAAAAACAGCAGCTCCCGGGGATACTGGCGGTCGGCATCGCCCGCTCCAACGCCAGCCGTGCCATGACACTGGCCGGAGCCTGCTTCTCAAGTCGCGTCAGAATCTCGTCCCACATCACCTTGGCCCCTCGCTGGTTTTCGGGAGGAGAGTTTACGTAAAGACCTTGAGGGGAGTGTGTGTAATGCCCGGCAGCTTACGCCTCAAACCCAGCCAAGCACGGTTTGCCGCCCTGCAGGAATGGATCGAATTCCTTCGCGAAAAGGTCGAGCCGTTCGGCTCCGGCCCCGCCTGAATACGCCACACTAGGCGCTTGCCGTTTCCGTTTCCTGAGACAGCTTCGCAATGAACATCTATCCCTTATACGTTTTCGATTGCGCCCGCCATACCGATATCCTGCCGCCTCGGATCGAGGGTGTGGCCATGGCAGAGCAAGTGATTGTGCGGCTGCGTGATGATGAGTTGGGCCCCCATCCGCGCTTCGAGCGTTTGGGCATGCATCTGGCCAGGCATTTTCCCAGCCTTCCGGAAACGCTGCCCGCGACGGCGATGGAAGAAGAGATTGAGGCCTATCTCGACATGGAGCCGTTCTGGATCGGCGATTCGCCCGATCATCAGCTTCGCCGCTGGACCAGTGCGCTCTGGGTGCCGGAGATCATCCGTATCGATCAGATGCCGGAGCTTCTGAAATTACTGTTGCTCCTGGCCAGGCAGCTGTGTCTGGATGTGTACGAGGAGATCTATCTGCCGGCAACATCCTTGACGATTCCTACGGGGGAAGGTGACCGTTATCGGTTGTTTTTCGATCCGGTGGCCGGGCCGAAGCAATTCACGGGCGATGCCTTTCGCACCTTCCTCATCGAGCGGTTGAACGTTGCGCTTGCCGGACTGGGATTCGGTTACCAAGCATTCTTTTTCAGCCGTCGCATCGAGGGAGGCAAGCAGCTCATCTTGGGCCCTCTCTGCGGGAGGGCACCGGCGCTGTCCTGCGAAGTCCGCCAGATTGGATGCAGCGACCGGTTGGCCGCCACCAAGCATGAGATTTATGGTCCTAGTTGGAGTCTTCCTACTTACCCCAGAATTTTCTACGTGTATCTCCGCGGTACCCAGGAGCTGGCACGCCATGGATGGAAGGCCCAGCCGTTTGCGGCATCCAGTTATACGACCAATGAAGAGGAGGTCGACTGGATGGTATCCGACCTGCTCGGCTTGCCAATCCTGGAGAGGACCCGCGCCGTGGAAGGCGTCGACTGGCTGTTTAGCAGCGAGGCGGTAGAGGAGGTCTTCCTCGACAACCTACATGGGTCGCGGAGCATCATCGACGATTATAAGAGGGTGACCATTTACGCCCACCGGGCCGGGAGTCTGCGGTTTGGTGCGATCGTCGCGGATGTCGAGCAGCGCATCGCGAAGCAGCATTCGATGGTCACCGAGCGGTATCGGGCTCTGGTCGAGTTGTGTCGCACCTCCGTGCAGCCAGTTGGCAGTGGGGTGGCGTGAGCTGCATGGAAGTAAATCAGAAGGGGCGGTCAATTGGACTCTGTATGTGGGGTATTCATATTGCTTTGGCCTGCCTGGTCTTCAGTCAGGGAGCGTTCGGGCAGACACTGGCATCCTTGCTGGACCTCGCGCGCTCCAGCGAGCCGACCTACCTTGGGGTCAAGACGAATGTGATGGCGGCCAAGGCTCGAGTCGACCAAGCCTTCGGCGTGATGCTGCCGCAGGTAAGTCTGACCGGAAGCACTAACGCTCACGACCGCAACTATAACACCCGCGACTCCCACGATCCGAGCGCGTCAGAGGGATACAACAGCAACTCCGCTCAAGTGAGTCTGACACAACCTATCTGGCGCTACGCCAATATAGTCGGCTGGCGACAGGCGAAAGTCGTGGCAGAGCAGTCCGAGTATCAATTGGCGGGAGCCGAGCAAGAGTTGTTGGCCAAGCTGGTGGAGGCCTGGTTCAACGTGCTGGCAGCACGGGATGAGGTAGCATTTACCACTCAACAAGCCGCAGCTCAGCAATTTCAATTGGCAGTGGCAACGCGAGGAGGAGAACTCGGTGCCAGTAGCTGGCCACAGCTGGAAGAGGCGAGGGCCAAGTTGGATCAGGCCTTGGCGGATGTGGCCATGGCGGAATCCGAAGCGCAGTTGAAGCGGGCGGAGCTGGAGCAACTGGTGGGGCCGCTGCACGAGCTCAATGCGTCCTACATGCGTGGCGAGGCGGTGCTGGCCAGCCCTACTGCGGTCAAGCTGGATGGATGGTTGCAAGGGGTGGACGCTGGCAACCCCAACCTGCTCGCAGCGATGCGGGCGTACGAGGCGGCCGAGGCCGAGGTGAGCAAGCAACGTGCCGGCCACTACCCGACCTTGGATCTGGTAGCCAGCTATGGCAAGAACAGCCAATCTGTAGGCGGCTTCCCCGGGCAGTCCGGCTACGACATCAAGCAGGGCACAATGGGCCTGGAACTGAGCGTTCCGATATTCTCCGGCGGCACGCAGTCGGCCAAGGTAGTGGAGGCCCTGGCTCAGCAGGAAAAGGCTCGATTGGAGGTCGAGATGGCACGCAGGACGGCCGTTTTGGCAATCAAACAGGCTTGGTTCACCTGGCATTCCGCGCAGATACGGACCCTGGCCGGCATCCAGGCCATCCGCTCGGCGCACTCGACATTGGCCCAGGCTCAGGTGGGCACCGGACAGGGGCTCAAGACCCGGCTCGATATCCTGCAAGCGGAACAGCAACTGCGTGCAGGCCAGCGCGATTTTCGCAAGGGGCGTTACGATCAAGTGGTGGCTTACGTCAAGCTCAAGGCTGCCGTGGGCTCCTTAACCGAGGGTGACGTGGCGGCGCTGGATGCGTTATTGGTGACCTCGCCAGAGGAAGCGGGCCCGGAAATGGAGCCTCGGCTAATCAAGGTCAGGGCACGATGATGGGCGCCAGTAACATAATGTCCGACGAACTGGACGAGCTTCGCCAAGCGCCTTCCGACCTGGCCGTGTGGGAGGCTTTTGTCACCTCCAAGACCGCCGAAGAGCGTTGCCGCACTTGGCTGGCGCTGGTGTGCGGCCGGGTCCTGGGGGCTGAAGCAGCCGCCGTACTGATCGAGAATCCCAGCAATCATACCTACGTCCCCATGGCGGTGTGGCCGAAGGCTGGGCCGGAATTGGGGCGGCTGGGCGCTGTAGTCGAGGCAGCGCTGCGCGAGCGGCGCGGTATGGTCAAGCCTGCGCCCACGCCGTCGAATGCAATGCACATCGCCTACCCCCTGATGGTCGAAGAGCGGATCGCCGGAGTGGTGGCGCTCGAAGCCAAGTGCCCCGAGAACGAGGTTGGGACGGTCTTGCGCGAGATTCACTGGGGGAGCGCGTGGCTGGCGAACCTGTTGGCAGGTCGTGAGTTGAGCGAGGCACTCCGCGCCCGGGAGCGGGCCGGCTCGGTGCTGGAAGCCATGGCGGTGACACTGCGCAGCGGCAAGCTGCAGCTGGCCCTGTTCGAGGTGGCCAATACCCTGCGGCAACATTTTGGATGCGCCCGGGTCGCCATCGGTCTGGTGAGGCAGGCGACAGTCAAGCTGGCGGCGCTGTCGGAGGCGGCGACATTCGAAAAGCACACTTCTCTGGTCAAGGCATACGAGCAGGCCATGGAGGAGGTGTATGACGAACACCGCCCAGTGCTTGCGCCCGTTCCGGAGGGTGGCGCCGATATCCGCGCGCCGAAACACGAGGACTTGCGCGCTATCTCGGGGGGCGGGGCGGCGCTGTCCTATCCCCTGACAATGGGGGCACGCTGCATCGGCGTGGTCACGCTGGAGCGGGAGCGCACGCCGTTTTGCGAGGATGACCTGGTTTGGCTGGAGGCTTTCTCGGCCTTGGCGGCACCCATCGTCGAGCAGCGCAGGGCGGCCGAGCGCGGCGCGCTGCACCGTCTGGGCGAGGACATCCGGGGCGTGCTCGAGAGGATCTTCGGGCCGCGCCACCTGACCTGGAAGGTGGCGACGGCGGCCGTACTTATGCTGACGGTCTCGCTTGTCCTGGTGCCGATCGAATACCGGGTTTCAGCCAAGACGGTCATCGAGGGCGAGGTGCAGCGGGTGGTGGCCGCGCCCTTCGAGGGCTTCATCGGCGCTGCCTACGTTCGTGCTGGCGACACAGTGAAGGCGACGCAGCCGCTGGCGCAGCTCGATGATCGCGAATTGCGCATCGAGGAGGCCAGGTGGTCGAGCGAGCGTGACCAGTACGAGAGCCGCTTGCGCGAGGCCATGGCCAATCGTGATCTCACCGCCATGCAGGTGATCGGTGCGCAGCTTCGGCAGGCCTCTGCGCAGCTGGCCCTGGTGAGCGAAAGGATCGCCCGTGCCCGGCTGATCGCGCCTTTCGACGGTATCGTGGTCTCCGGTGACCTCAGCCAGCAGATCGGCGCGCCAGTGGAGGTCGGCAAGAAACTGTTCGAGATCGCGCCGCTGCAAAGCTACCGGATCATTTTGCAGGTAGATGAGCGTGAGATCCGCCACGTGCAGATGGGCCAGCGGGGCCGCCTGGTGATGACCGGCATTGCCGGTGAGCCGATGGATTTCAAGGTGGCGAAGGTTACGCCGGTGGCTACGGCGCAGGAGGGCAAGAACTTCTTCCAGATCGAAGCCGTTCTGGCTCAGGCCTCGCCGCGCCTGCGGCCGGGCATGGAGGGCATCGGCAAGATCGAGGTGGGGAGTCGCTCGCTGTGGTGGGTGCTAACCCACAGTTTCAGCGAGTGGCTGATCCTCGCCGTATGGGTCTGGATTCCTTGAGGGACCTATGGCACGTAGTCTGTTCAGCTCCTCCTGGCACTGTGTTGCCGATCTAAAGCCACGTCTGGTGCCGCAGGCGCGCATCTACCGGCATGTCTATCGCGGGCAAATATGGTTCGTGGTGCAGGACCAGACCGGCGGGCGCTATCACCGTCTGTCTCGGGGGGCTTATGCGCTGGTATTGGGCATGGATGGCTCGCGTACCGTCCAGGACTTGTGGGAGCAGGCCAATACCGCAGGACCGGGCGACGCCTGCACTCAGAACGAGGTGGTCGATCTGCTGGTGCAATTGCATGCGGCCGACCTGCTGCAGGCCGATGCCACGCCGGACTCGGTTGCTCTGTTCGAACGCTATAAGAAAAAGCGCTGGACTACGTGGAAGCAGTACCTGTTCAACCCGATGAGTCTCAAACTGCCGCTGCTTGACCCGGATGCCTTTCTGGCGCGTTGGGCGCCGCACCTGGCCTGGTGCTTCGGCTGGATGGGGGCGTTGCTCTGGCTGGCAGTGGTACTGCCGGCCATGGTGCTGGCCGGGCAGCATTGGGGAGAGCTGACCCACAACCTGTCGGATCAGGTGCTTTCTTCGAGCAACCTCTTGGTGATGGCCTTCGTTTTCCCGGCGGTGAAACTGCTGCACGAGCTGGGCCACGCCTTCGCCACCCGGGTCTGGGGCGGGGCAGTGCACGAGATGGGGCTGATGTTCCTCGTCTTTGCGCCGGTGCCCTATGTCAATGCATCGGCCTCGTCTTCCTTTCCTTTCAAGAGGCGGCGCGCGGTGGTGGCGGCAGCGGGCATGCTGGTGGAGCTCTTCCTGGCGGCGCTGGCGCTCTACGCCTGGCTGCTGGTCGAGCCGGGCGTGACCCGGGCCGTGGCCTACAACGTGATGGTGGTGGCCGGGATATCGACTCTCCTCGTCAATGGCAACCCGCTGCTGCGCTACGACGCCTATTACATTCTCTGCGACCTGATCGAGATGCCCAACCTGGCGCAGCGTGGCCAGAAATACCTGGCCTACCTGTGGGACCGTTACGTGTTCGGTGCCAAGGACACCGCGGCACCGCCGGAAACCCCCGCGGAGAAACGCTGGCTGCTGGTCTACATGCCGTCGGCGTGGTGCTACCGGGTCTTCGTGACGGTATCGATCATTCTCTTCGTGGCCGGTCAGTTCTTCATCTTCGGGGTGCTGATCGCCTTGTGGGGCCTGGTCACGCTGGTGGGCATGCCGCTGTGGAAGGCTTGGCATCACATTACCCGCAGTCCGACGCTGCAACGCCGCCGGTCGCAGGCTATGCGTCTTTCTACGGCCTTGACGGTGGGGGTTTTGCTGCTCGCCTTCACTCTGCCGGTGCCTTTGCGCACGCAGGCGGAGGGCGTAGTTTGGCTACCCGATGACGCTATCCTGCGCGCAGGAGGTAACGGATTCTTCCTTCGTTGGTGGATCGAGCCTGGTACTCGAGTCCGTAAAGGGGATGCCCTGTTTCAGCTGGAAGACCAAGCGTTGGTCACCGAGCTGAAGGTAGCCAACGCCAAGGTAGAGGAGGCCGAAGCGAAGTTTCGCTCGGAACAGTTCTCCAATCTGGTCAAGGCGGCCGTGTCTTGGCGCCAGTGGGAGCAGGAAAAGGCTGTGCTGGCCAAGCTGGAGGAGCGGGCTGAGAAGCTGGTCGGATACGCGAAGACGGACGGCGTGTTGGTGGCTGCCCAGTCGCAAGATATGCCGGGGCGCTACATTAGGAAGGGAGATCTGGTCGGCCATGTGCTCGAGCACGATGCGTTGATTGCCCGCGCAGTGGTGTCGCAGGACGACATCCATTTGGTCCGGACGTATTTTCGGTCGGCGGAGCTGCGCCTGGCCGATCGGATCGGCGAGAGCCTCGAGGTGGCCATGGTGCGATCACCGGCCGGCGGCGTCGACGAACTGCCGACACCCGCGCTGGGTTTGGCGGGGGGCGGCCGGATTCCGACGCTGCCCAGCGATCCGAACGGTGTGAAGGCGACCGAGCGGATCTTCATGGTGGATCTGGCCTTGCCTGCGGATGTGCCACCAGCAGCCTTTGGCGAGCGCGTGCATGTGCGATTCAGCCATGGCTGGGAGCCTTTGGCATGGCAGGGCATACGCCGCTTGCGGCAGCTTTTCCTGAGTCGCTTCGGTGTCTGACGTGCGTGCCCTCCTGGCCGGTCGCGCCATTGATGTGGCCGATGGTGCCTACCCGGAACGTGCCGAGCAGCCCGTGCATGCTGTGGAGGATGCCTTGCGCGCCTTGGTAGCCCGCTTTACGGGCGGCACCGCCAAGCGCTCAGGACGCTTTGTGAGGCAGGTGAATGCTCTGGAAGACAGCTCTCGGGCACAGGACGACGATGGCTTGAGGAGTGCCATGTACGTGATGGCCAAGCGCATGCAGCAGGAAGGTTTCCGAGAAGAACTGGTGGCGCAGGCCTTCGCGCTGGTGCGGGAGGCGTCGCGGCGCGTTCTGGGCATGCGTCATCACGATGTGCAACTCCTCGCCGGGCAAGCCTTACTGCAAGGCAGGATCGCCGAAATGGCGACCGGGGAAGGCAAGACCCTGGCCGCGACCTTGGCTGTATGCACCGCCGCCGTAGCAGGCTCAACAGTCCATGTGGTAACGATCAACGACTACCTGGCCGAGCGCGATGCCGAAGATAACGCACCGCTGTACGCTTTCTTCGGCTTGAGCCTGGGCATCGTCAAGCAGGATATGCCGATCGAGGAGCGGCGCGCCCGGTATGCCAGAGATGTGGTCTACGTATCGAACAAGGAGTTGGCCTTCGACTATCTCAAGGATCGAATTGCCCTAGGTGGCATCTCGGCATCGCAGCTTAAACTACGGCGCCTGCAAAGGACGCATTCGGCCCCTGTTTCGATCTTGCGCGGTTTGCACGTCGCCATTGTGGATGAGGCCGACAGTGTGCTGGTTGACGAGGCTAGGACACCCTTGATCATCTCCGAGACTCTGCCGGACGAGCTGGGGAGGTTGGTCTATCACCAAGCGATCACGGTGGCCGGCCAGCTTGAGCCGGATTTCCACTTCCTGCAAAACCATGACCGGGACATCTGGTTGACGCCTGCTGGCGAAGCCGAGGTGGTTAAGGAGGTGGGTTCATTCGAGGGAGTCTGGAAGTCCCCGCTCTGGCAGAAGGAACTGGTGGGTAAGGCCTTGTCGGCTTTGCATCTCTTCCATCGCGACCAGCACTACATCATTGCTGATGACAAGGTACAGATCGTCGATGAGTTCACCGGACGGGTGATGCCTGATCGGACCTGGGAGCGCGGGTTGCACCAGATGATCGAGGCCAAGGAGAATTGCGAGATCACCGGACAGAGGCGCACGCTGTCGCAGATTACCTATCAGCGCTTCTTCGGCCGTTACCTGTTGCTCGCCGGCATGACGGGGACGGCAAAGGAGGTGGAGCCCGAGTTGAAGCGGGTCTACGACCTCTCTGTGACCCGCATTCCTACCCACAAGCCGCCCCGGCGGCAGCGCCTACCAGATCGGGTATTCCGCACGTCCGCCGAACGCTGGGAGGCTGTCGCGCATCGGGCGCATGCGGTCGCGGCGCAGGGACGGGCTGTCTTGGTGGGCACGCGCTCGGTTGAGGCTTCGGAACTGCTGAGCCGACTCCTCGAGGCGCAAGGTGTGGCCCATACTGTGTTAAATGCGCGCCAGGATAAGGCGGAGGCCGAGGCGGTGGCCAAGGCCGGGCAATCCGGACAGATCACGGTGGCCACCAACATGGCCGGACGGGGGACGGACATCAAGCTCGCGGCTGAGGTCGAGCAGCGAGGTGGGCTGCACGTCATCCTGACTGAGTTCCACGAGAGCGCCCGGGTTGATCGGCAACTCTTCGGCCGTTCGGCGCGGCAGGGCAACCCCGGCTCGGTGGAGGTGATCGTCAGCCTCGATGACTCGTTGTTACAGCGCTATGTTCCCAGGTTGACGCGCATGGCTTTGCCGATATGGGGTCACAGTAACTTGACTAAGCGCTGGCTGTTCCGATGCCTGGTAGTTTATGCGCAGTCTAAGGCAGAAGTACGAGACCGCCAGAGCCGACTCGACACGATCAAGCTCGATCATAAGTGGCTCCGGGCGCTAGGCTTCGTTGGCGCTCACAAGAAATGAAATGAGTGTTCCAACAATCACATCTAGAGCAATGAAATGGACTCCCCCTCCTTACGGCGTTACGGCGTCAGCGCGCCAGACTGAAGTTGCAAAAAGCAGCAGTCATCGACGGAGGGAGTCAGCATGAAGCTCAAGCTAAAACCTGCGTGCCAGGCAGTGGGTTGAGGTTGGTGGCTGGACTTGCCCTTGTCAAACCAGAAACCCAGGGCAATCGCACGAAGCCAAGCCTTCGCATTTGAGTCCCAGAAGCTCGGCCCGATAGTCATCCGAGGTGTTGGCGATGAGCCGACGAGTCTTGAGGCTGCCCTTGCGCTGGCTCGGGTCCAGGCGGAGCAGGTTCAGCGCCAGTCGCTTCAGCGTCGCCAGGTTATGGGCCGCATGGGCGGTACGCGCGCGCATCAGGTCATCGGCAAACACCATGTCTAGGCACCCGTGCACGCGCTTCTCGATGCCCCAGTGCTGGCGGATCGCCGATGCCAGTCGCTCGGCATCCGGCGCCAGGCTGCTGATGTAGTAACGCCGCTCATGCGAAACCTTGCCCTGCAGGTGGCGCTCCGACTCGATCACCGCGAAACAGCCGAGGTCGGCCCCTTGCTTGCGAATGGCCTGCGCAATGCCGGGCTGGGTTCCCATGGCATCGATCGTCACCACACAGCCCTCCAGGGCCAGGGTGGCCAGCAACTCAGGAATGGCTGTCTTTTCATTGGACTTGGCCGCTGTGGCTTGCTGCCCCAGGATCAGCCCGGCGTCGGCCGCAAAGGCACTGACCAGATGCAGCGCCGCCTCACCGGCCTTGGCCGTACGACGGCTGGTTTTGCCATCCAGGGCCACCACCTGGGGCGAGAGCGCGGGCAACACCGCCTCGACCCAGCGCCGGAAGGCGGACTCGAATGCCTGCGGCTGGATCAGCGCGAAGAGC
>NZ_FOFJ01000111.1 GCF_900110885.1 Azotobacter beijerinckii
TGAAGGCTTCTGGTCACTGTTACGCTCCTGGCTGCGTCCCCATCGGGGCCTCTCCCAAGAGAAGTTGCCGCTATACCTGGGTTTCTTCCAGTTCGTCCACAACGCTCGGATACGGGGCAAAGGGCTGCTTCAAACCCTGCTCAGGGTCCTGCTGGCGTAACAGTCCGTAGCCATGACCGAGGCGTCCGGATGGCCGGACCGCTGCTCAGAGCAGCCAGAGTGTCGCCAGCCCGCCGAGCAGGCCGGCGGCCATGACCGGCAGGGTCAGCCGGGCCAGCCGGGAGCCGCCGATCATGGCGATCAGAATCCCCTTCACCAGGCTGTTGCTGAGGGCAGCGAGAAAGATGCCCCGGATCGCCACCTGTTCGGCCAGTCCGTTCTGGGCATTGCGTGCCAGCGAAAGGGTGATCGCATCCACGTCGCTCAGTCCGGCTAGCAGGGCCACCAGATAGACGCCGGCATCGCCGAGCCAGTGCTGGCCGGCCTCCACCAGAAAGAGGATCAGCACCAGCAGGGCAGCGAAACGCAGCGCCGCTCCCAGTTCGCAGGGGTTCCGCAGTAGCGGCTCGCCGCCCTCCACCGGCTCCCGTCCGGAGCCGCGGTAATGGAGGAGGGCGCCGCCGACATAGACCAAGGTGGCGGCGCCCATCGGCCAGAGCAGGCCGCTCAGCAGGGCGGGGTTGATCAGACCGGCTTCCAGCAGCACCCGCGGGAACATCAGCGCCGAGGTGGCCAGCAGGCCACAGGCGAGCAGGCGGTGCAGCCGCGCATCCCGGTGCAGGCGGGACAGGGTCAGGGTCATCGCGGTGGAGGAAACCATCCCGCCGAGCAGGGCGGTGAGCAGCAGCCCGTGGCGGGTGCCGACCAGGCGGGTCGCTATGTAGGCGGCGAAGCCGATGGCGGCGATCAGCACCACCATCCACCAGGTCGCGTAGGGGTTGAACGCCTGCCAGGGACCATAGCCCCGGTTTGGCAGCACCGGCAGCAGCACCACGGAAATGAACAGTAGCTTGAGCGCGCCGAACAGCTCGTTGGCCGTCAGCCGGCGCAGCATGTTGTGCAGGACATCCTTGAGGCTGAGCAGCAGGGCCACCACCACCGCGCCGGCGGCGGCCAGCACCTGGTGCTCTTCGGTCAGCGCCATGCTGCCGAGCAGGAAGGTCAGCAGCATGGCTATTTCGCTGGTCATGCCTTGCTCGCCGGTGCGGTACAGGTCGCCGATGTAGCCGGCCACCAGCAGCAGGCCGAACACCAGCAGCAGGACGATCCAGGCGGCCAGCCCCAGCTGCTCGCCGAACAGTGCCGCCATGCCGCCGAGCAGGCCGGTCAGGCCGAAGGTGCGAATGCCGGCGGCTAGGTGCGAATCGTCGATGTCGCGGGCGCTCCAGCCGCGCTCAGTGCCGATCAGCAGACCGACGGCCAGGGCGACGGTCAGGTCGAGGAGGACGTCGAGGTTGCTGGGCATGTCGGCGGTACTCGCGAAGGGGGGAGCGCAGCCTGGCGCCGAACGGGGCGTCGGCCGCCGCCGTTCAGCGCAGGGTCAGGTGGCGGTTGAGCAGAGCCCGCAGGGCTGCCGGCTTGACCGGCTTGCCCAGGTAGTCGAGACCGGTGGCGTGGATCTTGGCCACGGTCTCGGGGCGTGCGTCGGCACTGATCACCACGCCCGGCAGGGGCTTGCCGAGTCGGGTGCGCAGCCAGGCCATCAGCTCGGTGCCGGTTTCGCCCTGGTCCAGGTGGTAATCCACCAGCGCCACCTGCGGGCTCACCTCGCCTTCCAGCAACTGCTCGCATTCCAGGCGGTTGCGTGCCGTCCACACCTGGCAGCCCCAGCGCGAGAGCAGGCTGTGCATGGCGGTGAGGATGCTGTCCTCGTTATCCACGCAGAGCACTTGGGCGCCGGCCAGGGTGTGGGTATTGAGCGGCGATGTGCCTTCGGGCTTGGCGCCGGCGACCGGGGCGGCGCTGCGGGCCAGTGGGACGGTGACGCTGAATACGCTGCCCTTGCCGAGCCAGGAGCGTACTTCCAGCCGATGGTTGAGCACGCGGCAGAGGCCGTCGGCGATCGCCAGGCCGAGGCCGAGGCCCTTTTCCGCGCGGGTCTGGTGGCTGTCCAGGCGTTTGAACTCCTCGAAGATCTCCTGGCGCTTGTCTTCCGGTATGCCCGGGCCGCGATCCCAGACCTCCAGGCGCAACTGGTCGCCCTGACGGCGCACGCCCAGCAGCACATGGCCCTTGGCGTAGCGGAAGGCGTTGGTGAGGAAGTTCTGCAGCACCCGGCGCAGCAGTTTCATGTCGCTGTTGATGCGCAGGCGGCTGCTGCGCAGGTGGAAGTCGATGCCCTGTTCCCGGGCCAGCGCCTTGAATTCGGTGCCGAGGGTGTCGAACAGGTCGGCGATGGGGAAGTTGGTGCGTTCTGTGGTGATGCGTCCGCTTTCCAGGCGGGAGACGTCCAGGAGGTCGGTGATCAGATCCTCGGCCGAGCGCAGCGAGCAGTCCAGGTGCCGCACCAGCTTCTGTGCCTCGGGCGGCAGGGCGGGGTCCTGATGGGCGAGGGAGGCGGCGAACAGGCGCGCGGCATTGAGCGGCTGCATCAGGTCGTGGCTGACTGCGGCGAGAAAGCGGGTCTTCGACTGGTTCGCTGACTCGGCGTGGCCCTTGGCCTCGACCAGTGCCTGGTTCAGCTTGGAGAGTTCCCGGGTCCGCTCGATCACGCGTTGCTCGAGGCCTTCGTTGGCTTCCTTGAGGGCGCGTTCGGCTTCGCGGAATTCGGTGATGTCGGTGAAGCTGGTGACGAAGCCGCCGCCGGGCATGGGGTTGCCGATCAGTTCGATGACCCGGCCGCTGGGGAAGAGTCGCTCGAAGGTGTGCGGGGTACCCAGGCGCATCCAGTACAGTCGCTTGCTGACGTGCTCTTCCACGTCGCCGGAGCCGAGCAAGCCGCGCTCGGCGTTGTAGCGGATCAGGTCGGCGATCGGCCGGCCGACGTAGATCAGGCCCTCCGGGTAGCCGAACAGCTCCAGGTAGCGGCGGTTCCACGCCACCAGGCGCAGGGAGCCGTCGATCACGCTGATGCCCTGGGTGATGTTCTCGATGGCGCCCTGCAGCAGGGCGCGGTTGAACTGCAGGACCTCCGAGGCTTCGTCGACGATGCGTACCACGTCCTCGACCTGCATTTCCCGTCCCTCGATGGCCGCCTTGACCACCGCGCGGGTCGAGGAGGCGCCGAGCACTCCGGCGAGCAGGCGCTCGGTGTGGTCGATCCATTCGCTGGTCGCCGCCTGGTTGGGGTTGAATTCCTTGCCTTGGCGCTGGGCGAAGCGTTGGAACTTGCGGCGCGCGTGTTCCTCGCCGACGAAGCGTGAGGCGAGTTCAAGCAGATCCCGCACCTGGACCGCGAGCAGGGAGCGGCCGCCGGAGCGGCGGTTGATTTCCTGGCCGACGAAGCGGCTGGCCTGCCAGTGCTCGGCAACGCGGGTACGCGAAAGCATGGATATGCTGGCGAAGACTGCCCAGTTGCCGGCCAGCGAAATCAGCATCCCCAGGGTGATCGAGGTGATTGGCAGGCCCAGCGGCCGGCTCGCCAGCCACTCGAGGCCGGGGAATTCGCCGAGCGGCCAGCCCATGCGCTGGGCGATCAGCGGCAGCACCAGGGTGTAGCTCCACAGCAGCGCACCGGTGGCGAGCCCGGCGAACACGCCGCGCTGGTTGGCCTGTTTCCAGTACAGCGCGCCGAGCATGGCGGGGGTCAGCTGGGAGATCGCGGCGAAGGCGATCTGGCCGATGGTGGCCAGGCTGGTGGTGGGGCCGAGCATGCGGTAGATGACGTAGGCCAGCAGCAGGATGCCGACGATGCTGACCCGGCGCACGCTGAGCATCCAGTGGCGGAAGGCTTCGAAGGGGCGCTCGGTGTTCTTTCGGTGCAGCAGCCAGGGCAGCAGGATGTCGTTGGAAAGCATGGTGGAGAGCGCCACGCTGTCGACGATCACCATGCCGGTGGCGGCCGAGGCGCCGCCGATGAAGGCCAGCAAGGCCAGCACGGGATGGTGCTCGGCCAGCGGAAGGCTGATCACGAAGGTATCGGGAGTGATTCCGGCCGACAGCCGCAGCTGGCCGGCGAGGGCGATCGGTACCACGAACAGGGCGGCGAGCAGCAGATACAGCGGAAACACCCAGCGTGCCAGGCGCAGGTCGTGGGGTTCGGTGTTCTCTACCACGGCGACATGGAACTGCCGTGGCAGGCAGACTATTGCCATCATGGCCACGCCGGTCTGCACCAGCAGTGCCGGCCAGTTCGTCCCCTTCGCCCAGAATTCGGCCAGTTGCGGAGCGGCCTTGGCCTCCGCGAGCAGGTGGTCGAGGTCGCCGTACAGGCCGTAGGTGGCGAGGGCGCCCACGGCGAGGAAGGCGAACAGCTTGACTAGCGACTCGAAGGCGATGGCCAGCATCATGCCGCGGTGGTGTTCGGTCACATCCAGCGTGCGGGTGCCGAACAGGATGGCGAACAGCGCGAGGCCCAAGGTCACCACCAGCGCCGTGTCCTGGGCGCGGGTGCCGGTGCTGTCCGGGCCGGCACCGATCAGCAGGTTGACGCCGAGCACGATGCCTTTCAGCTGCAGGGCGATGTAGGGGAGCACGCTGACCAGGCAGATGAGGGTGACCACCACCGCCAGCGGTTGCGACTTTCCATAGCGCGCGGCAATGAAGTCGGCGATGGAGGTGATGTTTTCCTGCTTGCTGATCATCACCATCTTCTGCAACATCCATGGCGCGAAGAGCAGCAGCAGCGCCGGCCCGAGGTAGATGGGCAAGAAGTCCCAGAGCTGCTCGGTGGCTTGGCCGACCGCGCCGAAGAAGGTCCAGCTGGTGCAGTACACGGCCAGCGACAGGCTGTAGACCCAGGCGCGCATGCGCGGCGGCAGGGGCGCGTTGCGGCGATCCCCGTAGAAGGCGATGGTGAAGAGTGTGGCCATGTAGGCCAGGGAGACCAGCGCGATCACCCCGATGGACAACGACATGTTATCTCCAAACAAAGCAGTAGCTCCCGGGGCGGCATGACTGCATCAAGTGTTGGCTCGCCAAGCGTTTTCGACAATGACAAAAACTGCCCGGGATTTGACAGTCTTGCAGCAAAACGCCTCGCGATCCGGGGTTTGCGACCAATGTCGCAAGCGACCGGCTGTCGCTTGCGGGGATCTGTCGCACCCCTTGAGCCTGGGTCTGCCGGCGGTTGCCGGCGACCGCTTCCGGGACATTCGGTAAGACCCCGTCGTCTGCGATTCATTTCAGGTGCTCGGCGAAGGCGAGCGCTCATTCCTCGCGCCGATGCAGTCTTGCCGCCGCTCGCGTTGGGCGGGCATATGCTCCGCCGGTCCCGGGCGATCCTGCATCTCGGGCCGGTGGCGCAACGTAAGTGATCCATGAACCCCGTCTGTTAACGGCCGAGCCGGTCTTTTACAGTGGCGCCGTCGGAGTGCAGTTCCACGGCAGCAGCGCCTCGTAGTCTTCGACGCTTTGCGCTGCCGGCAACCGCTCGAGGATGTGGCGCAGCCAGGCGTAGGGCTCCTGCCCGTTGGCCCTGGCGGTTTCCACCAGGCTGTAGAGCTGCGCGCTGGCCGTCGCGCCTTTGGGCGTGTCGCTGAACAGCCAGGCCTTGCGCCCGATGACGAACAGGCGAATAGCCCGTTCGGCACGGTTGTTGTCGATCGGCAGGTAGCCCGCCTCGGTATAGCGGATGAGCCGGCTCCAG
>NZ_FOFJ01000092.1 GCF_900110885.1 Azotobacter beijerinckii
CCTGACCGGAGACCACTGGGCATTCGCCTGGGTCAACCAGTTCGCGCCCTCGCCATTTCTCAATGTCACGCCGCGCGCCGGGCAGGCGCCGCTTGGCACAGCCTGGCCCGTCGAAGCCAACGGCCGCAGCCTCGCCGGCCAGCGACAGCGGGCCTTCGTCGACGACTGGTACGACCGCATCCATATCAGCCCCCGCCAGCTCGACCTCGGCAACGTCGTCTCCACCCAGACCAGCACCGTCTCCCTGTGGAACGCCTACCGTGAACCGCGGACGCTGCTCGGCGTCGCCGGCCTCGACGAGGGGATCGAGCTGTCCGGCCAGTTGGCCGCGCCGCTGACCTTCACCGCCCTGCAGGAGCGTATCTGGCAAGTCGGCGTCACCCCCGACGGCGCCCCGGTGCTGGATACCGCGCTCGCCTGGACGTTCGACAACGGCGACGAGGCTAGCCTGCGGATCACTGCCAACCGCATCGTCGCCTGGGCCTTCGCCCCCGACTGGGCCGACGGCGTGCTCGAGCGGCTGACCTGGGCCACCGACATCCTGCAGAGCGAGTCGGGCGTCGAGCAGCGTCGGGCGATCCGCCTCGCGCCGCGCCGGGAGTTCGAGGCGCCGATGCGGGTCGAGGGGCGCGAACGGCAACTTCTGGATATGGCGCTGTTCGGCTGGGGAGCGAGAACCTGGGCCCTGCCGGTATGGCCGGACATCCAACTGCTCGATCAGCCGCTCGCCCTCGGCGCCACGCGCATCGCCTGCGCCACCGCCGGCCTGGACTTCGCCGTCGGCCGCCTGGCCCTGCTGCGCGGCGAGTCGGCCTTCGCCAGCGAGGCGGTCGAGGTGGCCGGGATCGACGCGAGCGGCCTCGACCTGGCGCGGCCCACCCAGCAGGCCTGGCCGGCCGGCGCGCGGCTCTACCCGGCGCGTTCGGCGCAGCTGCTCGAGCAGCCGAGCCTGACCCGCCTGACCGACACCGCCCAGTCGGCCGAGGTACGTTTCCGGCTGGTGGAGCCCTGCGACTGGCCGGAGAGCCTGCCGGCCACCCTGTACCGCGGGCGGCCGGTGTTCGAGCAGCGCCCCGACGAGTCGCAAGACCTGACCGCGAGCTTCGCACGCCTGCTCGCCGAGCTGGACAACGGCGCCGCGATTCCGCGCGTCACCGACGTGGCCGGCCGGGCCTTCCCGGTGCAGGGGCACCGCTGGCTGGGGATGGGCCGCGCCGAGCGCAGCGCCTTGCGCAGCCTGCTCTACGCCCTGCGCGGGCGGCAGGTGCCGGTGTGGCTGCCGACCCATGCCGCCGACCTGGAGCCGGTCGCCACCGTCACCGCGGTGGCCACCACCCTCGACGTCGCCAACGTCGGCTACACCCGCTTCGGCCAGGCCAAGCCGGGGCGCTGCGACATCCGCCTCGAGTTGTGGGACGGCACCGCGTTCCACCGCCGGATCACCGGCAGCAGCGAACTGAGCGCCGACGTCGAGCGCCTGTCGATCGACAGCCCGCTGGGCGTGCAGATCGAGCCGGCCGAGGTGCTGCGGATCAGCTGGCTGACCCTCTGCCGGCTGGACAGCGACAGCCTCGAGATCCACCACGAAACCGACAGCGAGGGCGTGGCCAACTGCGCCCTGGTCTTCCGAGGAGTCCGCGACGATGAGTTTTGACCATGACCTATGACGCCAGCGAGCGCTCGCTCGCCGGCGGGCGGCCGATCCGCCTCTACCAGTTCGCCCGCGGTCTGCTGCGCTGGGCCTATGCCTCCTGCGACCGCGACGTCGACCACCTCAATCAGAGCTTCAAGGCCCTGCGCGGCGGGATCGCCGACAACGGCATCCAGCAGTCGGGCGACAGCCAGCAGGACCAGTTCGTCGTCACCGCCCCGGGCGATCTGGAGGTCGCCCAGCGCTACCGGGCGGCGGCGCCCAGCGCGCCGGTGCAACTGACGGTGTTCGCCCGCCACGACGGCGTCGACGACTACCTGGTGATCTGGGTCGGCGAAGTGCGTTCGGTGAAGTGGACCCAGCCCGACCGCTGCGAGATCGCCTGCGCGCCGCTCAGCGAGCGCATGGAGATGCAGGGCCTGCGCCTGGGCTGGGAGCGCAACTGCCCGCACGCGCTGTACTCGCTGGCCTGCGGGGTCGACCGCAACGGCTACCGGGTCGACTCCAGCGTGCAGACCATGGACGGCGCAGGATTGGGCAACGGAAGCCTAGCCGCCTACCCGGCCGACTACTTCACCGGCGGCTACGTCGAGTGGCCAATCGGCAGCGGCGAGTACGAGCGGCGCGGCATCGAACGCCACAGCGGCACCCGCCTGACCCTGCTCGGCGGCACCGCGGGCCTGTCCGCGGGCCAGGCGATCCGCCTCTATCCCGGCTGCCGGCAGACCGTCGCCGGCTGCCAGCAGTTCGACAACCTGGCCAACTACGGCGGCATCCCGCACCTGGCTGGAAAATCCCCCTTCGACGGCAACCAGTACTTCTAAGGAGCGCCATGGACCCGACGACGATCCAGATCGCCATCATGGTCACCTCGATGGCCCTGAGCTACCTGATGCGGCCCAAGCCGGCCACCCCCAAGCCGGCGGCGCTGAGCGACTTCGATCTGCCGGTGCCCGACGAGGGCACCCCGCAGGCAGTGTTCTTCGGCGACTGCTGGAGCGGCGACTGGCAGGTGCTCAGCTACGGCCACCTGCGGACCAAGAAGATCAAGACCTCGAGCGGAAAATAATGGACGACCTCACCCACGTAACGGTAACGAGCGACGGCACCGAGCCCGACGAGCTGTTTGTGACCCTCGAACACCTGCACAGCGTCCCGGCCTTCGGCGCCCGGCCTGGCTACTGCCACCGCGGCGCCCGCGCCCTGTGCGCGCACTACGGGCTGGACTGGACGGAGATCGTCCGCGCCGGCGGCATCCCGGCCGGCGCGCTGCTGGCCACCGGCGACGCCCTGGCCCTGCACCTGGTCGACCATGCGCGGGAGGTAAGCCATGGGCATGGGGGCTAGCGTCACCGTCGGCTACAAGTACTACATGGGCCTCCACATGGGCCTGGGCCGCGGCCCGGTCAACGAACTGGTGCAGATCCGCATCGACGGCAAGACCGCCTTCGACGGCAGCGTCACCGAAAGCGGGCAGGTGTACATCGACAAGCCCAAGCTGTTCGGCGGCGACAAGAAGGAAGGCGGCATCAAGGGCACCCTCGACGTGCTGATGGGCGAGCCGACCCAGACCGCCCCGGCCGCTCTGGCGGCGATGCTCGGCGGCACGGTGCCGGGCTTTCGCGGCAGGGCCACGCTGTTCTTCGACGGCCTGGTCTCGGCGATGACCCCCTATCTGAAGACCTGGAAGATCCGCGTGCGGCGCACCACCGCGGGGTGGGACGGCGAGGCCTGGTACCCGGAAAAGGCGACGGTCGTCCTCGCGGCGGACGGCGACGAAATCCACGCGATGAACGGCGCGCACATCGTCTACGAATGCCTGACCAACCGCGACTGGGGCGGCGGCATGGACCGCTCGCGGCTCGACGACGCCAGCTTCCGCGCCGCGGCCGACCAACTCTACGGCGAAGGCTTCGGCCTCTGCCTGCGCTGGGCGCGGCAGGACTCGGTGGGCTCGTTCGTCCAGACCGTGCTCGACCACCTCGGCGCCGACCTCTACCTGAGCCGCTTCGACGGCACCTGGCATATCAGACTGATCCGCGACGACTACGACGCCGGGACGCTGCCGCTGTTCGACGAAGACTCCGGGCTGCTCGGCATCGACGAGGACGACAACGGGGCCAGCGCCGGGGCGGCGAACGAGCTGGTGGTGAAATGGCACGACCCCCTCGAGGACGAAGACCGCCAGTGGCGCGAGCGCAACCTGGCGGCCGTGCAGTCCGACGGCCAGGTGCTCTCGACCACCCTCGACTATCCGGGCCTGCCGACCGTCGAGCTGGCCGGGCGGGTGGCGGTGCGCGAGCTGCGTCAGCGCGCCGGCAGCCTCAAGCGCTTCAAGGTTCGCCTCGACCGGCGCGGCTACGCCCTCGAACCGGGCCAGCCGTTTCGCATCCGCAGCCTGAGACGCGGCATCGAAACGCTGGTGCTGCGCGCCGGGCGCATCGAGGACGGCACCCTGGACAGCGCCACGATCGCCATCACCGCCGTGCAGGACGTCTTCGGCCTGCCGGCCAGCCGCATGGCCGCCGTGCAGCCCTCCGGCTGGATCGCCCCCGACCGCGCGCCGGCGGCCGTCACTGCGCGCCGACTGGTCGAGCGGACCTGGCGCGATCTGGCGATGACTACCGACCCGGCCAACCTGCAACTGATCGACCCGACGGCCTGCTACCTCGGCGCCTTGGCCTCGAAGCCGACCGGCCTGTCGCTCGGCTTCGCCCTGGAAACCCGGGTCGGCACGGCGGCCTGGACGGAGCGGGACGACAGCGGCGGCTTCTGCCCGAGCGGACTGCTGACCGCCGCCCTGGGAGTGCAGGACACCGCCTTCGCCCTGAGCAGCGGGATCGACCTGGACTTCGTCGAGGTGGGCGGCGCCGCGCTGCTCGACGACGAGATCGTGCGGATCGACGCCTTCGACCCGGCGACCCTGAGCGGCATCCTGTCCCGCGGCTGCATCGATACGGTGCCGGCCAGCCACGCCGCCGGCAGTCGGCTGTGGTTCCTCGACGACGGCCTCGGCCTCGACCCCAGCGCCTACGCGCCGGGCGTCGCCGTCCAGGCCCGGCTGCTGACCCAGGCCGGCGACGGCCAGCTCGACCCGGCCCTGGCCCCGGTCGACAGCCTGACCACCGCCCAGCGGCAGGGAAGACCCTATCCGCCGGGGCTGTTCAAGCTCGGCGGCGCGAGCTACCCGGCCAGCGTCGCCGGCGACGTGGTGCTGAGCTGGGCGCACCGCGACCGGCTGCTGCAGGCCGACCAGTTGATCGACACCGCCCAGGGCAGCATCGGCCCGGAGAGCGGCACCACCTACAGCGCCCGGCTGCTGCGCGCCGATACCAGCGAGGTGCTGGCCAGCCAGATCGGGATCGCCGGCACGACGGCGACCCTGAGCACGACCTACGTCGGCGACGTGATCGCCGAGTTGTGGAGCGTGCGCGACGGGCTGGATAGCCACCAGCGCTGGCGGCACACCTTCGCCCACGCCATCTGATACCCGGCCCGCGCCAAGCGGGCTTTTCGTTTCTGGAGATCCCATGTTGCTATCCGAGATCCGCGCCGCGGCCATCGCCCCGGCGCTCGCGCTGCTGCCTGCGCGCATGAACAGTCCCCAGGCCGAGGCCATGCTCCTCGCCATCGGCCTGCAGGAGTCCGGCTTTATCCATCGCCGGCAGATCGGCGGGCCTGCCCGTGGCTTCTGGCAGTTCGAACTGGGCGGCGTGCGCGGCGTGCTACAGCATCCGCTGAGCCGGCCGTATGCGCTGGCGGTTTGCAAGGCCCGCAACGTCGAGCCGGCCGAGGCGGCGGTCTATGCCGCGCTCGAGCACGACGACACCCTCGCCGCGGCCTTTGCCCGCCTGCTGCTGTGGACCGATCCGGCGCCGTTGCCGGCGGTGGGCGAGGTTGCCAAAAGCTGGGAGCTGTATGTCAGGACGTGGCGCCCCGGCAAACCGCACCGCGACCGCTGGGACGGCTGTTATGCGCGGGCCATGGATGCATTGAAGGAGGCCGCCGATGCTCGCTAGCGCACTGGCTTCGCTGTTGATCAAGGCCCTGACGGCCGACGTGGTCGCCCAGATCCTGCTCAGGCTGGCCAAGTACCTTGCCGGCAGGACGGACACCACGCTCGACGATGAAATCGTTCAGATCCTGGAGGATGCCATCGCCAAGAGCAAACCGTGACCGTGCATCGCCGCTTCGGTGCCTTCGAACACTGGGGTGGCAGTAGCGGATGAATGCAATCACGCCGAAATCGAAATGAAGGAGAGCGACGGCCCCAGTGTTCCAGCACCCGGGCCGCCGCCGAACCTGCAGACTATCCCTGCAAGCCCAGCCAAGGCTCCCCCGCACCAACCAGCGGTAGGGAAAGGCCGAAGTGACCGGCGAGCTGGTGATCATGAACTGGGAACTGGATGCGCTGGGTGGGTTGTTTTGATAGTTGGCACGGGGGCGTGGGGGATTGAGGTGCCCGGACGGGCGAGAATGAGCGGAAAAATCGTTTCCGCATCTAGATAGGCAAAGGCTCTAGAACAAGCCTTTCAGAGGATAGGATTTTCTATTGTTGCGGAAATGGTTTTACGATAACATATTGAAATTGGTGGGTTTATTGGTCGGATTGCAAATCCGTGTACGCCGGTTCGATTCCGACCTCGGCCTCCATATACAGCAAAAACCCCCGCAGGTTTTTATCTGCGGGGGTTTTTTGTTTGTGCGGTTGTGGGCTATGTCGACACGCCATGTGTTGGCTTGCTTCGTGGAGGTTGGCTGTATATATTTTCGCGGCCTTCGTTGGTAGACATACCGGACTTAAAATTACCGGCGCCCAGTTACTGTAAGGGCTGCGAAGACTGTGTGATGTGCCCTTCGACTAGATGGCGAGGAAGCGTATAGCGGGCTGCAAAAGCCCGTAGCTACAGGCCTGGGTGGTGAAATGGTATACACAGCGGACTTAAACTCCGCCGCCGCTAAAACGGCATACGGGTTCGAGTCCCGTCCCAGGCACCATATACGTTCTTCCGCTTACTGCCGAGTTCCACCGAGTAAGACGGAAATCCCAGAGAAACCGGCCCTTGAGCCGGTTTTCTTTTGTCCGGATTAATCCGGGTTCGTCTGGATAGCTCCGCCGTTTAGGTATATGTTTCGGTATACATCGGTTCGATATGGAGACGTATACCAATGGCGCGGACCGTAACCCCGCTGACCGACCCTAAGTGCGAGGCTGCCAAACCACGCGAGAAGGAGTACCCGCTGTTCGACGGCCAGGGGCTCTACCTGCTGGTAAAACCATCTGGGGTGAAGGTGTGGCGCTTCAAGTACACCAAGCCGGACGGGAGGGCAGGGCTGGCCACTTTCGGCAACTACCCCGCGCTTGGCCTGAAAGCCGCACGATCACGCCGCGCCGAAGCCTTGGAGCTACTGGCACAGGGGCAAGACCCCATTGAGAGTGCCCGACAAGCCAAGATAGAAGCCGCAGCATCTTCCGCGAACACCTTCAAGGCTGTCGCCCTGGAGTGGCACGCCGCTGGTGCCCGCAAGTGGTCGGTAGGACACGCGGCCACGATCCTACGCCGCTTGGAGCTGTGTCTGTTCCCGGTGCTGGGCACCCGTCCCGTGGCCGATTTGAAAGTCCGCGACTTGCTGGCGCCACTCAAGGCGGCCGAGCAGCGTGACGCCCTAGACTTGGCCAGCCGCCTGCGTCAGTACATGGACGGCATCATGCGTTTTGCCGTCCAGCATGGGCATATCGACAGTAATCCGGCCCGCGACCTGCAAGGTGCCATCGCCACCCGCAAGACGGCTCACCGTCCAGCGCTGCCGATGGAACGCCTGCCCGAGCTGCTGGGGCGTTTGGACGCCTACAGCGGGCGGTCACTCACCCGCCTAGCCGTACAGCTCACGCAGCTGGTGTTCATCCGTTCCAGCGAGCTGCGCTTCGCACGCTGGGATGAAATCGACTTCGATCGCGCCTTGTGGACGATCCCCGGCGAGCGCGCCGCCATTGAGGACGTGAAACACTCCCACCGTGGCGCCAAGATGGGCACGCCGCACTTGGTCCCCCTGAGCCGGCAGGCGCTGGCGCTGCTGGCCGAGGTACGCCAGCTCTCCGGGCGCTATGAGCTGGTCTTTGCCGGCGACCATCACCATTACAAACCGATGAGCGAGAACACGGTAAATGCCGCACTGCGCCGCATGGGGTACGACACCAAGGCGGACGTTTGCGGGCACGGTTTCCGGGCAATGGCCTGTTCCGCCCTGGTGGAGTCGGGGTTGTGGAGTCGTGATGTAGTGGAGCGGCAGATGAGCCACCAAGAGCGCAACGGGGTGCGGGCTGCCTACATCCACAAGGCCGAGCACATGGAGGAGCGTCGGCTTATGTGCCAGTGGTGGGCGGACTATCTGGACGCCTGTCGGGAGCAGTTCGTGACCCCCTACGACTTCGCCCACCGTGGCGAGGATGCCGGCAACGTGGTGACGATCAGGCGCGCATAGTCGGTCATCATTATATTCGTTTATGTTCTAATTTAATTTTTTTGGTGCAAAACGATCTATTAAATAGGTTTGCATCGCCACCCAGTCACATAGCGTCGCGCCGGTCTCAACCCATGAGGAACCGGCATGACCAAGCAGCAAGCAGCAGCACCGAGCGCGCAGGCGCCGACCATTCCCGAACTCTGGACGATGGCCGAGGTAGCTAAGACCTTGGGCCGCACCCGCGCAGGCGTGGACAAGCTGCGCGCCCGCGACCCGCAGTTCCCGAAGCCGCTGAAAGATGGCACCGACCGCCGCAGCCGCATTTACTTCGTCCGGCAGGAAATCGAGGCGTACCTTGCCGCCCGCCTGGCAGCGCGCGAGGTGGCGGCATGAGCGCCATCGTCGAAATGCCAGTAACGATGACCAGCCTGGAGCTGGTCGACTTCATCAACTCAGTGCGCGGCGAAGGGGAGGCCGTGCTTGATCACGCGGACTTCATGAAGAAGGTGCCGAAAGTGCTCGGTGAAGATGCCGGAAAGTTTTCCGACATCTACCGGGACAGCATGAATCGCTATCAGAAGAGCTACCGATTCCCGAAGCGCGAGTCCTGCCTGATGGCCATGTCCTACAGCTACGAGTTGCAGGCGGCCGTGTTCGATCACATGACCAAGTTGGAAGAGGCGCTGAGCAAGGCTGTCACTATTCCTGACTTCAGCGATCCGGT
Organism: Azotobacter beijerinckii; assembly: GCF_900110885.1. Classification (GTDB taxonomy): domain Bacteria; phylum Pseudomonadota; class Gammaproteobacteria; order Pseudomonadales; family Pseudomonadaceae; genus Azotobacter; species Azotobacter beijerinckii. Next base: position 8,841 of record NZ_FOFJ01000092.1, read on the forward strand.
GGCGGCTGCCAGAGCCTGGGCTGATGCAAAGGAGCGTGAACTGCAGGCCGTCCAGCAGCTCGCGCTTGCCGCGCCCAAGGCCGCCTTTGTCGACCAGTACGTCGAGAACACCGGTTCGATAAGCTTCCGCCAGGTAGCCAAGCTGCTCAAGGCCAACGAGCGAAAGCTCCGCCAGATGCTGCTGGACAAGGGTGTCATGTACTACCTGGGCGGCGTGCTGACCCCGTACCAGCAGCACATCGATGCCGGCCGCTTCGAGATGAAGACCGGCACCAGCGAGCGCAACAGCCACGCTTTCACCCAGTCCCGCTTCACCCCGAAGGGTATCCAGTGGATCGCCGGGCTGTGGGCTTCCTACGAGATGGAGAACGCCGCGTGAACTTCTATCCGTTCCATCCTGGCGACTACATGCTCCGCACGGCCCACTTGGACCCGCTTGAGGATCTGGCCTATCGCCGCCTGCTCGATTTGTATTACGTCAACGAGAATCCCATCGAGGGTGCCGCGGAGTCTATCGCAAGGGTTATCCGCATGCGTTCGAATGCCGCCGAGGTTGAGGCCGTTCTGCGCGAGTTCTTCATCGAAACGACTGAAGGGTGGCGCCACAACCACTGCGACGAGGTGATCGGCCAGTACCAGGCACGCGCTAATATTACTGTGTCATAAAATCAAACATTCATCTGCTCGCTATTTTTCCGTCCGCAGCACGGACAGCGATCGAGACGGCTCGCCAGCCGCTGGGCGATCAGCCAGCGCAAGGTCGTGATCGAGTTGGGTTGATGACGCTGGGGCCGCTGAGCGGCCCCGCGGAACGTACTCTTGGGGTAAGGCAGATGGCGGGCGGAGTGTGGCGTTTTTTTGGGTGTCAGGATGACGCAGGCGCTCGGCCACGAGAAAGCCATAGGCGGCAATGCACAGGGAGGCATGATGGTGAAAGCCACGCCAGCCTCGTCCTTCATAATGGGCAAGACCGAATTCCTGCTTCAGTTCCTGGTAATCGCGCTCGATGCGCCAGCGCATCCTGGTCACGGCAACGAGCCGTTCGAGAGAGGTGTCCGCGGGCAGGGTCGACAGGACGTATTTTTCCGGTTCCTGCTGCCCCTCGGGCCACTCGATGAGCAACCATTCCTCGTCGCGCACGGCCGTCCGCTGCTGGTCACGATGCGCCGCCCGCACCCGAACCGCGGCAAAGCGACCGGACAGTGCCGTGTTGCTGCCCTGCCGCCAGGTGACGGTACGATAAGCACTGGCCGGCAGGCCGAGCGCCAGCGCCTTCACGCTGACCGGCCGATGTTCGGCATCCCGCCGCAGCAGGCGGGGTTTGCGTCCCACGCCCTTCCACGGTTTCGGGGGCAGCGGCGCCTCGCCTTCCGGCCAGACGGTCGTCGTTCCCTGCACGCCGACGGCGTAGATCAGCCCCAGCTCGGTCAACCCATCGCGAAATCCCGTATCGTTGCCGTAGCCGG
>NZ_FOFJ01000099.1 GCF_900110885.1 Azotobacter beijerinckii
TACGTGCCGAAATCGCCCTACAGGAAGGACAAGCTGCTGATCAAACCCTCGAAGAAGAACGTCTCGGCGTTCTATCGGAAGGTGCGGGAGATCGTCAAAGGCAGCGGCGCCCTGACGCAGGCAGCGTTGATCGGCCAACTGAACCCGGTGCTACGGGGGTGGGCGCAGTACCATGCCCCGGCAGTGGCGCAAAAAACCTTCAGCACGTTGGATCACCTGATCCACTGGCGACTCTGGAGGTGGGCGAAACGCAGGCATCCGAAGAAGTCCGCGGCGTGGATTCGGAAGAAATACTTCCACTCCATAAACGGACGGAACTGGGTGTTCGCGTTCCCATACAAAAACAGCAAGGCAGAAGTGAAGTACCGTCGGCTATATGCGCTGGCCGACACCACAACTGCGCACCAAAAGCGTCTGCCGGGAGACTACCAGCCCTATGACGCGGCGCAGGAGCTGAAGTGGGAGAAACTGAGAGTCCAACGGATGCAGCACAAGCTGCGTTATCGGGGACAGATTCTCGGGCTTTTCCGGCGGCAGCAGGGCAAGTGCGCCCTGTGTGGGCATGCGATCAGCAAGGAGACCGGTTGGCACGACCACCACGTCGTCAGACGGGTGGACGGCGGACCGGATACCCTGAGCAATCGCGTGCTACTTCACCCGAACTGCCATGCCCTGGTCCACAGCCAGGATAGACAGGTAGAACTGCTCCACAGCGGCTTATAGTGGTAGAGTCGCCCGCAATACTCCGTGCGTTGCCGGCCAAGTCTCTTGGCTTCAAGTAGGCTTGAGCCGTGTGCGGTGAAAGTCGCACGCACGGTTCTTAGGGGGGGACGGGCCAGTAATGGCCTGTCCCTACCCGACTTCACCGGCGGCCAAGCCCGCCGGTCTCATCGCCCCCGTGAGAAAGCCGTCTCCATGTTTGGTTCAAATGACGACAAGAAGCCGGCCGAGGCCGGCGAGAAGAAAGGCCTGTTCGGCTGGTTCCGCAAGAAGGAGCAACCCGCGCCGGCCCCCGCCTCCGCCCCCGCCGAAGAGCCCTGTGACGTTACCGCCGAGCCGCCGCCGGCGGTGACCGTCGAAACCTCCCGCCCGGCCGAGGCCGAGCCGTTGCCGCCGGTTCTCGAGGCGCCGGTCGAGGTGCCGGTCGCCGCGCCGCCCGTGCCGGAGCCCGAGTCTGAGCCCGCCGCGGAGGCGGCGCCCCCGAGCGAGCCCGCGCCGCTGGCAGCGGTCGAGGTCGAGGCGCCGGCAGCCGTCGTCCAGCCCGCGCCGCGGCCGAACAAGTCCGGCTTCTTCTCCCGCCTCCGCCAGGGCCTGGCGAAGACCGGCTCGACCCTCGGCGAGGGCATGGCCAGCCTGTTCCTCGGCGAGAAGGCGATCGACGACGAACTCTTGGAGGAACTGGAAACCCGCCTGCTGCTCGCCGATGTCGGCGTCGAGGCCACCACCGCGATCGTCCAGAGTCTGACCCAGCGGGTGGCGCGCAAGGAGCTGGCCGACAGCGAGGCGCTGTACCGCGCCCTGCAGGAGGAGCTGACCGCGCTGCTCAGACCGGTCGAGCAGCCGCTGGCGCTCGAGTCCGCGCCGCGGCCCTATGTGATCCTGGTGGTCGGTGTCAACGGCGCCGGCAAGACCACCACCATCGGCAAGCTGGCCGCGCGCCTGCAGCAGGACGGCAAGAAGGTCATGCTCGCCGCCGGCGACACCTTCCGCGCCGCCGCCGTCGAGCAGCTGCAGGTCTGGGGCGAGCGCAACCGGATTCCGGTGATCGCCCAGCATACCGGCGCGGACTCCGCCTCGGTGATCTTCGACGCCCTGCAGGCCGCCAAGGCGCGCGGCATGGACGTGCTGATCGCCGATACCGCCGGTCGCCTGCACACCAAGGACAACCTGATGGAGGAGCTGAAGAAGGTTCGCCGGGTGCTCGGCAAGCTGGACGACGCGGCACCCCACGAGGTGCTGCTGGTGCTGGATGCCGGTACCGGGCAGAACGCCATCAACCAGACCAAGCAGTTCAGCCAGACGGTGAACGTCACCGGCCTGGCGCTGACCAAGCTGGACGGTACCGCCAAGGGCGGGGTGATCTTCGCCCTGGCCAAGCAGTTCGGCCTGCCGATCCGCTACATCGGGGTCGGCGAGGGCGTCGACGACCTGCGCACCTTCGTCGCCGAGGAGTTCGTCCGCGCGCTGTTCGCGGAGAAGCCGGTGCAATGATCCGCTTCGAACAGGTCGGCAAGCGCTATCCCAACGGCCATGTCGGCCTGCACGAGCTGAGCTTCCAGGTGCGCCACGGCGAGTTCCTCTTCGTCACCGGCCATTCCGGCGCCGGCAAGAGCACCTTGCTGCGTCTGCTGCTGGCCATGGAGCGCCCGACCAGCGGCCGGCTGCTGCTCGCCGGGCAGGATCTGTCGAGCATCACCACCGCGCAGATCCCCTTCCTGCGCCGGCAGATCGGCGTGGTGTTCCAGAACCACCAGCTGCTGTTCGACCGTAGCGTGTTCGACAATGTCGCCCTGCCGCTGCGGATTCTCGGCCTGGGCAAGGACGAGATCGCCCGGCGCACCCTGATTGCCCTGGAGCGGGTCAGCCTGCAGGACAAGGTCGAGGGTTTCCCTTCCGATCTTTCCACTGGACAGCAGCAGCGGGTCGGCATCGCGCGTGCGGTGGTCCACCAGCCGGCCCTGCTGCTGGCCGACGAGCCCACCGGCAACCTCGACCCGCGCCTGGCCGCGGAGATCATGGGAGTGTTCGAGGACATCAACCGCCTCGGCACCACGGTGCTGATCGCCAGCCACGACCTGGCGCTGATCGCCCGCATGCGCCACCGCCTGCTGACCCTGCAACGCGGTCGTCTGATCAGCGACGGGGAGGCCGCCTGATGAGCGATTCCAACCTGCCCGAGCCGCGCCCCTCCGAGCGGGTCGGCGCCCTGCCCAGGGCGGAGGCGAAGGGTGCCGAGCCGGATTTCGCCACGCTGCTGGTATCCTGGCTGGACAGTCACCGTGGCAGCCTGGTCGACGGCCTGCGCCGGCTCGGCCGGCAGCCGCTGGGCAGCTTCCTGACCTGTCTGGCGATGGCCGTCGCCCTCAGCCTGCCGATGGGACTGTCGCTGCTGCTCGACGACATCGCGCGGCTCGGCGGCTCCTGGCAGCGTGCCGCGCAGATTTCCCTGTTCACCACGCTGGACGTGGACGATGCGGCGGGCGAGCGTTTGCGCGCGCGAATCGCCGCGCTGCCGGAGGTGGCCGAGGCCGAGTGGATCGGTCGCGAGCGGGGGCTGGAGGAGTTCCAGCGCCAGTCGGGGCTCGGCGAGGCGCTCCGCGGGCTGCCCGAGAATCCCCTGCCGGGGGTGATCCTGGTCACCCCCCGGGCGATCGACAAGGCCGGTCTCGAGGCCCTGCGCCTGCAGCTCGAGGACTTCTCCGGCGTGCAACTGGCGCAGCTCGACCTGCTCTGGGTCGAGCGCCTCGGGGCGATCCTCGCGCTCGGCGAGCGCTTCGTCTTCGGGCTTTCCGTGCTGCTGGTGCTGGCCCTGCTGCTGGTGATCGGCAACACCATTCGCCTGCACATCGAGAACCGCCGCAGCGAGATCGAGGTGATCAAGCTGGTCGGCGGCACCGACGGCTACGTACGCCGGCCCTTCCTCTACATGGGCACCCTGTACGGCGGCGGCGCCGGGCTGCTGGCCTGGCTGGTGCTGGTCTACGGGATCGACTGGCTGAACGCGGCGGTGGTGCGCCTGGCCGGGCTCTATGGCAGTGATTTCGCCCTCGCCGGGATACCCCTGGAGGACGGTCTCTCGCTGCTGCTGGGGGCCGTCCTGCTCGGCTATGTCGGCGCCTGGCTGGCGGTGGCGCGGCACCTCAGCGAGCTGGCGCCGCGCTGATCGGCCGGCGCGCCGGCCGGACTGTAACGGAGCTTTTGCGGCGGCTTGCAGTCAGATCCTCCGATGCTACACTGGCCATTCCCAGTGAATCGGAGGATTCGCATGACCAATTCCCTGCAACCTGTTTCTGCCCTGGTCCCCGGCGCCAACCTGGAGGCCTATGTGCACGCGGTCAACAGCATCCCGCTGCTGACGCCCGAACAGGAGCGCGAACTGGCCGGTCGTCTCTACTACCAGCAGGACCTGGAAGCCGCACGGCAGATGGTGCTGGCGCACCTGCGTTTCGTCGTCCACATCGCCCGCAGCTATTCCGGCTATGGTCTGGCCCAGTCCGACCTGATCCAGGAAGGCAACGTCGGCCTGATGAAGGCGGTCAAGCGCTTCAACCCGGAAATGGGCGTGCGCCTGGTGTCCTTTGCGGTGCACTGGATCCGCGCCGAGATCCACGAGTTCATCCTGCGCAACTGGCGTATCGTCAAGGTCGCTACCACCAAGGCGCAGCGCAAGCTGTTCTTCAACCTGCGCAGCCAGAAGAAGCGCCTGGCCTGGCTGAACAACGACGAAGTCCACGCCGTGGCCGAGAGCCTGGGCGTCGAGCCGCACGAAGTGCGCGAGATGGAAAGCCGCCTGAGCGGCCAGGACATGGCCTTCGACCCGGCGGCCGACGCCGACGACGACAGCGCGTTCCAGTCGCCGGCCCACTACCTGGAAGACCAGCGCTACGACCCGGCGCGCCAGCTGGAGGAAGCCGACTGGAGCGACAGCGCCGCGGCCAACCTGCACGAGGCGCTGGACGGTCTCGACGAGCGCAGCCGCGATATCCTCTACCAGCGCTGGCTGGCCGAGGAGAAGGCCACGCTGCACGATTTGGCGGCCAAGTACAAGGTCTCCGCCGAGCGTATCCGCCAGCTGGAGAAGAGCGCCCTGAACAAGCTCAAGGGCTCGATCCAGGCGTAATTCTCTTCCCCGTAGGGTGGGTAACCGCGCAGCGTTACCCACCCTACGGCAGCACAGCTGCAGTCTTCATGATGTTCCCCTGCCGACCACCGGCCCGGCGCCACCCTCATCTGTCCAGCCGCACCTTGCTGAAGTCCTGGCGTCCGAACGGGCTGGCCCGATAGCCCTCGACGCCCTTGCGGACCAGCACGGCGGCGGTCGGGTGGGCCAGCGGCAGCCAGAGCGCCTGCTCGCGGATCAGCGTCTGTGCCTCCCGGTACAGCCGGCTGCGCTCTACTTGGTCGCTGCTGCGTTTGCCCTCGGCGATCAGTTGGTCCAGCCGTGCGTTGCAGTAGCGGGCGAAGTTCAGTCCCGACGCGACCGAGGCGCAGGCGAACTGCGGAGTGAGGAAGTTGTCCGGATCGCCGTTGTCGCCGGCCCAGCCCATGAACAGCAGGTCGTGCTCGCCGGCCTTGGCGCGGCGGATCAGCTCGCCCCACTCGATCACCCGGATCTCCGCCCGGATGCCGATCTGCGCCAGGTCGGCCTGCAGCAACTGGGCGCCGAGCGCGGGGTTGGGGTTGAGCAGGCTGCCGGCCGGGCGCGTCCAGATCGTGGTGCTGAAGCCTTGCGCCAGCCCGGCCTTGAGCAGCAACTCGCGGGCCCGGGCCGGATCGTGGGGATAGACCGGCAGGTCGGCGGCGTAGCTCCAGGTCGTCGGCGGATAGGGGCCGTCGGCGGCCTGCGCGTTGTCCTCGAACACCGCCTTCAGGTAGCTGGCCTTGTCGAAGGCGAGGTTGATCGCCTGGCGCACCTCGGGCCTGTCCAGCGGGGGATGCTGGGTATTGAGGGCGACGAAGGCGGTCATGAAGGCCGGCGTGGCGACTACCTTGAGCGTCGAGTCGTCCTGCGCCGCACGCACGTCCTGCGGTTTCGGCGACAGGGCGATCTGGCACTCGCCGCGGCGCAGGCGCTGCAGACGCACGTTGGCGTCCGGGGTGATGGCCAGGACCACTCCGTCGACCGCGGGCTTGCCGGCGAAATAGTCGGGGTTGGCCAGGTAGCGTACCAGGGCATCCTTCTGGTAGCGCTTGAGCACGAAGGGGCCGGTGCCGACCGGCTGGCTGTCGAGCTGCTCCGGTGTGCCGGCGGCGAGCAGTTGGGCAGCGTACTCGGCCGAATAGATGGAGGCGAAGCCCATGCTCAGGGTGGCGAGGAAGGTCGCGTCGGGGCGGGCGAGGGTGAAGCGCACCTGCTGCGGCCCGACCGCCTCGATGCTGCGGATCAGCTCGCCGAGCTGCATCGACTGGGCATGCGGATAGCCGCTCGGCGCCGTCCTGTGCCAGGGATGGGCCGGATCGAGCATGCGCCGGAAGCTGAACAGCACGTCCTCGGCAGTCAGCGTCCGGCTCGGGGTGAACCAGGGCGTCTGGTGGAAGGCCACGCCTTCGCGCAGCCGGAAGTCGTAGACCAGACCGTCCGTGGACACCTGCCAGCTCTGCGCCAGGCCGGGCTGCAGCTGGCCGCTCTGCGGATCGAACTCGACCAGGCGGTTCATCAGCACGTCGGCGGAGGCGTTGGTGGTGGTCAGCGAGTTGTAGCGCACCACGTCGAACCCCTCCGGACTGGCCTCGCTGCAGACGACGAGCGTGGCGGCCTGGCTCAGCAGCGGGGCGAACAGCAGGGGGAGAAGGGCGAGGCGCATGCGGGGCTCCTGAAGGGGCGGACGGGCGGGTCTTCGGCGAAGGGGGCTATTCTGGAGCAGTTTTCCCGGAAAATGCTCCGCCTGTCGCCGGTTATTCTCGCCCGTTCCGGCAATCGGAATGGGCCGCGACGCCGCGCGGTGCGCCGAGGCGGGAGCTATTCTTCGACCTGTGTCGAGGGAGAGCGGACGTGACCGATACTTCGAAGCCCAAGGACTTGCTGATGGATCGGGCGCCCCGCCTCGGCGAGCGTCTGCTGCCGATCACCGAGGCGGAGCGACAGGCCCGTGTGCGGCTCGCCGCCTGCTATCGCGTCTTCGACTACCTGGGCTGGACCGAGTCCATCTTCAACCACATCACGCTGCGCGTTCCCGGGCCGGAAACGGTCTTTCTGATCAATCCGTTCGGGCTGCACTACAGCGAGGTGACGGCTTCGAATCTTGTCGCCGTCGACCTCGAAGGCCGGCCCGTCCGGCCAGCTGGGCATCCGCTCAACCTGGCCGGCTTCGTGATCCATGGCGCCATTCACGGACATATCCAGGCCGCCCATTGCGTCATGCACACGCACACGACCACCGGCAGCGCGGTCGCCTGCCTGGAGGACGGGCTGTCCCACGATTCGTTCTACGGGGCGCAACTGCATGGTCAGGTCGCCTATCACGACTTCGAGGGCGTGACGGTGAACTTCGATGAGCGGGAGCGGCTGCTCGCGAGTATCGGCGACAAGCGCGTGGTCATCCTGCGCAACCACGGCTTGCTGACCTGGGGCGAAACGCTCGAGGAAGCCTTTATGTGGTTGTGGCTGCTGCAGCGCGCCTGCGATGTCCAGATCGCCGCCGCCTCTGTCGGGCGCATGACGCGCCTGTCGGCGGACGTACTGGCCCGGACTCGTCTCCAGGCAGGCGCCCGGCAGCCAGAGCTGTGCAAGGCGGTGTTCGATGCCTGGGTGCTGAAGGTCGACGCGCTGGATGCTTCCTACCGGGACTGAATGCTCCACGAGAGCGGGAAGGGGGCGGATTTATTTGTGCTCGGCCAGTGGCCGGGCGGCGGAGCGTGCCGGGCCATCGACGGCATGGCTGGCGGATGACGCGAAGGACCTCCGTTGGTCGTCGCCGAAGTCGCAGGGCAATCGCGCTATGAGGCATCCGGGCCAAACAGCAGTTGGGTTCGGTACTGCGCATTGGTGCAGGCCCGCATGCGCCGCCTGCCAATGCTCAGTTGACTGCTGTCGTTCTGTCGTATCAGGTTCAGTGCCGCGCGGCGTATCACGGCCAGGTTGCTGGCCGAGTGGTCCTTGCGACTGCGATTGGCATCCTCGCGAAACTGCACATCCAACACCCAGTGCTGGCTGTTCTCAATGGCCCAGTGGTCGCGCACCACGCCGGCAAAGCGTTCCAGGTCGCCGATCGAGCTCAGGAA
>NZ_FOFJ01000097.1 GCF_900110885.1 Azotobacter beijerinckii
CCCGGCACGACCGGGACGGCAACGCGGCAATCAATCTGAAGCATTACGCCGTGAGTTCCACGGTGTCAGCCTGTGGAGGGGAAGGCGCTGGCCCTGGCGGCAACGCCAGGGTGAAACCGGCCCCGTCGAAGCAGGAAGTTAGCAAAAAGCTACCTATGGGTAGCTTTGGATAGGTCTAACAGAACGGTGAAGCTACCCAGGCATTCTCGCTGGCTGCGCCGTTACGGGGCCGCCAACGGCTTCTCCAAGATCACATTCACGAGGGTGCGGATAAAACTCGGCAGCGCCTCTAGATCACGCACGAGGATGCTGCGCTCGCGCAGCACCCAGGGTTCATTCAGCTCGACCACTGCTAATTGCATGGTCCGCTGGTGACGCAGCGCCGCAGACTCCGGGAGAATACCGATGCCCACTCCCGCCTCGATCATCCGGCACATGGCCTCGAAGCCGTAGACCTGAATACGTAGGCTGAAGCTGTTGCCAAGTAGTTCGACCTTCTCGCGCAGGAAGTACTGTAGGGTGGCGCCTTCATGCAGGCCGATGTGCGGGTACTCCAAGGTGTCGGCCAGCTTGACACTGCCGCGCCGGGACAGCGGATGGTCGCGTGGAGTGGCCAACACCAGGCGGTCGGTGCTGAAGCGCATCACCTGCAGACCTTGGGTCTGCACTGGGCCAGCGATGATCCCAAGGTCGGTCGAACCGTCCAGTACTCCGCGCACGATGTCGCGGGCTAGACGTCGCTCCTGCAGATCGACCGTCACCCCAGGCCGTTCGACGAGGTAGCCGGCGAGGATTTCCGGGAGAAATTCAGTGACTGCCGTGGTATTGGCGAAGATGCGCACATGTCCAGCAGCCTCGCTGCCGTAGTCGGTGAACTCGCTCTTCATGTACTCCACCTGGCGCAGAATCCTTCGCGCATGTTGCAATAGCAGATTGCCGGCAGGCGTCAACTCGACGCCCCGGCTGTCGCGGTAGAGCAGGCGGCTGCCGAGCTCCTCTTCCAGATGTTTGATCCGCGTGCTGGCCGCCGCCGGGGAGATGAACGCCTTACGCGCGCCCTGGGTCAGGCTGGGCGACTCAGCTATATGCGCGAACAGACGTAGGTCGGCCAGATCGAAATGCATGGCGGTGTTCTCTCTGTATGGCGTTAAGCAAATCCGAACGCCTCCTTCCAGAAATCCAGATTCACAGATCGCCCCCCACTTGGCAATCATGCAATCAACAACAACAAAGCACGGAAAATTGCCGATGAAACACCTCGATCCTCCCTCGCCGACAGCCTGTACCTCAGGCATCCGCACGCTCTTGGCCGGCGATCGTGAACTAGTCGCACCGCCGCGTCCTTACCGCCGCAGAAGGGACGCTGCTCCCCGACGAGCCTCGGCCTGAAGAGGGGCTCACTGAGCCCGAACTTCTCCCCTCACACAACAGGATTCCCGTGCGCCGCCGTCAGGCTGCGTGCCGTGGAGGCTTTTTTCCGCCGCAAGCGCGGCACCACCAGGGTAATAACAATGACAATCAAGAAGTTGCTCGGCACCCTCTACATTCAGGTCGTAATCGCCATCGTGCTGGGTGTTGTGATCGGCTACTTCTGGCCACAGACCGGCATTGAACTCAAACCCCTGGGCGATGCCTTCATCAAGCTGATCAAGATGATCATCGGCCCCATCATCTTTTGTACCCTGGTTTCCGGCATCACCAGCATGCAGGACGTCAAGCGGGTCGGCCGGGTCGGCGGCAAGGCCCTGCTGTACTTCGAGCTGGTCTCAACCGTGGCGCTGATGATCGGCCTGCTGGCGGCGCACCTGCTGCGCCCCGGCGACGGTTTCAACGTCGACGTGCACAGCCTGGATGCCAGTGCCATCTCCGGCTATGTCAGCCAGGCCGCGCATGGCGAAGGCATGGTCGGCTTCCTGATGCACGTGATTCCCGCCACCTTCTTCGATGCCTTCGCCAAGGGCGAGATCCTGCCGATCCTGATGGTCTCGGTGCTGTTCGGTGTCGCTCTGGTGCTGATCGGCGAGCGCGCCCGGCCGCTGGTCGAGCTGATCAACCAGGCGTCCGACGTGTTTTTCCGCATCGTCGGCATGATCAGCCGGGTGGCGCCGCTCGGCGCGCTGGGAGCGATCGCCTTCACCGTCGGCAAGTACGGCCTGGGCTCGCTGGTGCCGTTGCTCAAGTTGATCGGCACCTTCTATTTCACCGCTTTCATCTTCGTCGCCTGTGTGCTCGGCAGCATTGCCCGGCAGGCCGGATTCAGCATCTTCCGTCTATTGGGTTACATCAAGGCCGAACTGCTGATCGTACTGGGCACCAGCTCCTCGGAGTCGGCACTGCCGCAACTGATGCGCAAGCTGGAGGATATCGGCTGCTCGAAGGGCGTGGTCGGCATCGTGGTGCCCACCGGCTACACCTTCAACCTGGACGGCACCAACATCTACATGACCCTGGCGGTGCTGTTCCTGGCCCAGGCCTGCAACATTCCGCTGACCCTGGAGCAGCAACTGACCCTGCTGGTGGTGACGATGCTCACCTCCAAGGGAGCGGCCGCGGTGGTCGGCGCCGGTTTCGTGGCCCTGGCCGCAAGCCTGGCCACGGTGCCGACGGTGCCCGTCGAAGCAATGGTGCTGATCCTGGGCGTAGACCGATTCATGGCCGAATGCCGAGGACTGACCAACTTCATCGGCAATGCGGTGGCGGCAGTGGTTGTGGCCGCCTGGGAAGGTGAGCTGGACCGCTCGCGGATGGGGCCGATCGCCCTGAGGCGCGATCGTCGCCTGCCTACTGTCGCCTGCCCACCAGCACCGCCAACCGGCGATGCCCAGCGCGACTGACCCTGCCCGAGCTGCTGGACAGGGGACTGTTCCGGCTGCCAGGCGTTAATCAAATCCGAACGCATCCTTACAGAAATGCAGATTCATAGATCGCCACCCGCTGGCAATCATGCACACAAAAAACAACACCTCCACGGGGTACTACCAATGAGCCAGATCGACCTTTCCACTTGGATCGGCCGCAGCGAAGAAATCCATGACCAGCTGAGTCTCAACCTGGTCAAACGCGTTGCCGCGACCCTCGGCACGCAGACGCCGGCCAGTGGCGAGCCGCTGCCGCCGTTGTGGCAGTGGGCGTTCTTCCAGGAACCGCTGCCCGAAGTAGGCCTCGGCACGGACGGCCACCCGGCGCGCGGCGGCTTCTTGCCGCCAGCGGACAACCGCAACCGCATGTGGGCCGGCGGCCGCTTCGAGTTCTTTGCGCCGCTGCGGGTTGGCAGCGAGGCCACCTGCGTGTCGACCATCGCCCAGGTCGAGGAGAAGGTCGGCAAGACCGGCGCCCTGTTGTTCGTCACCGTGCGTCACGACTACCTGCAGGACGGCCGCCTAGCCGTGCGTGAGGAGCAGGATATCGTTTACCGCGAGCCCAGCCCGCCGAAGACCCGCAACGACGAGGCGGTGCCGCCGGGTGACTGGCGCGAGGCGATCGAGCCGACCTCCACCTTGCTGTTCCGCTATTCGGCGGTGACCTTCAACGGCCATCGCATTCACTACGACTGGCCCTACGTGACCGGCACCGAAGGCTATGCCGGTCTGGTGGTGCACGGTCCGCTGATCGCCACCCTGGTGCTGGGCGCCTTCTGCCGTGCCAATCCTGCCGCGCGCCTACGGCGCTTCGCCTATCGCGGCCTGCGCCCGCTCATTGCGCCGGACGCCTTCGAGATCGGCGGGCGCATCGTCGCGCCGGGGCACGCCGAGCTCTGGGCCGGCAACGCCAACGGTATCGCCCAGAAGGGCGAGGTCTACTTCGACTGAGGGTCGGCTCCTGCGGGAGCCCTGCGATGTCGCGGCGCTCGACATGGGCGCCGCTCTCCACCAACCCGATCCTGTCCTGTGCGGCCGAGCACCCGCTCGCTGCCGCTCGCCTCTTGAGGAATCCGCTATGACAACCGCACCATCGTCCCGCCCGCTCGACGGCATCACTGTGGTCAGTCTCGAACACGCCATCGCCGCGCCCTTCTGCACCCGCCAGCTAGCCGACCTCGGCGCACGGGTGATCAAGATCGAACGCCCCGGCACCGGCGACTTTGCCCGTGGCTACGACGAGCGGGTCAAGGGCCTGGCCTCGCACTTCGTGTGGACCAACCGCTCCAAGGAAAGCCTGAGCCTCGACCTCAAGCAGGACGAGGCCGGGGAGATCCTCGACGCCCTGCTGGGCAAGGCCGACGTGCTGGTGCAGAACCTCGCGCCGGGCGCCGCGGCGCGTCTGGGGTTGTCCTTCGAGGCGTTGCACGAGCACTTTCCGCGGCTGATCGTCTGCGACATCTCCGGCTACGGCGAGGGCGGCCCCTACCAGGACAAGAAGGCCTACGACCTGCTGATCCAGAGCGAGGGCGGCTTCCTGTCGATCACCGGTGGGGCCGGTGACGACGAGATGGCCAAGGCCGGCTGCTCGATCGCCGACATCGCCGCTGGCATGTACGCCTATAGCAACATCCTCTCCGCCCTGCTACTGCGCGAAAGAACCGGCGAGGGAAGCCACATCGACCTGTCGATGCTGGAAAGCCTGGTGGAGTGGATGGGCTATCCGTTGTACTACGCCTTCGACGGTGCCACGCCGCCGCCGCGTGCCGGGGCGGCGCACGCGACCATCTATCCTTATGGCCCCTTCCCGGTGGGCGATGGCGGTACCGTGATGCTCGGCCTGCAGAACGAGCGCGAGTGGCGGCTGTTCTGCGACAAGGTGCTCAGGCGCCCGGAGCTGGCGGACGACGAACGCTTCGACGGTAACTCCAAGCGTTCGGCTCAGCGCGAGATGCTGCGCGCGATCATCCTCGACTGTTTCGCCGCGCTGAGCACCGAAGAGGTCATTGCCCGGCTGGAGGCCGCACCCATCGCCAACGCCCGGGTCAACGACATGCAGGGTGTCTGGGAGCATCCGCAGCTCCAGGCGCGCCAGCGCTGGAGCGAGGTCGGCAGCCCGAGCGGCGTGCTGCCCGCCCTGCTGCCGCCTGGGCGCAACAGCGCCTTCACCCCGCGCATGGCGCCGATCCCGGCGCTGGGCGAGCACAGCGAGGCGCTGCTCGGCGAACTGGGCTACGCCCCGGCCGAGGTCGCCCGCCTGCGCGACGCCAGCGTGATCTGAGGGGAGATGCGCAGATGAACCGAGCGATCATTCGTAGTGCCCTATTCGTTCCCGCCAGCCGTCCCGAGCGCATTCCCAAAGCGCTGGTCAGCGGTGCCGATGCGGTTATCGTCGACCTTGAAGATGCCGTCGAGGAGACGCTCAAAGAACAGGCACGGGCCAACCTGGCTGCCTTCCTAGCCGCCCATCCCGAGGTACAGCTACTGGTACGGGTAAACGCTGCCGGGCATCCTGGCCACGCAGCCGATCTTGATCTCTGTGCCCGTCAGTCGGGGGTCTGTGGCGTACTGCTGCCGAAGGCAGAGAGCGCTGAGCAGGTGGTGCGAGCTGCCGTCACTGGCAAGCCGATCTGGCCGATCATAGAGAGCGTGCGCGGCTTGCTCGCGCTGCCGGAAATCGCAGCCGTCAAGGGGATCGAGCGGTTGTCTTTCGGTGCCCTCGACCTCGGTCTGGACATCGGCTTGGCCAATGGTAGCGCTGCTGCCGGTCGCCTGCTCGACCAGGCGCGCTACGCTATTCTGCTGGCCAGCCGTGATGCCGGGCTGGCTCCCCCCTTGGACAGTGTGTTTCCGTCTATCCAAGATCTTGACGGACTTCGACAAGCCGCCCGCGACGCCCGCGATATGGGCTTCGGCGGTCTGCTATGCATCCATCCCGTACAAGTGCAGGTAGTACACGCGACTCTGATGCCAAGTGCCAGCGAGTTGGACTGGGCGCAGCGCGTGTTGAGCGTCGGTAACGGCAGCGGGGTATTCGTGGTAGACGGAGAGATGGTCGATGCGCCGGTACTCGGCCGCGCCCGTCGCTTGCTAGAGCAAGCAGGTCAGATATCCGCCTGAAAAACGCGCTGCCGCTGCGGCGGCAGCGCGTGACACAGTGTTTCACAAAGCAATAACCAGAGAGGGAGTCCCCTATTCATGAAGATTGGGCCCTCATTTATGCACTACATCTCACTAATCGTCGCCAGTCCGATTCAAGCCGCTGAAGCGGTTAAGTATCCAGAACATAAGGAACGTCAAGTCATAGCGGTTCCGCGATCGCGGCACCTTCATCTTGCACGTGGAAGACGAGCATCGTCACCGCTGACTATTCCCCCGGCCTGCGCCATCTCCTAGGAGCCCTCTGATGATCAACCGTCTCGACCACCTGGTACTGACCTCCTCAGATCCGGATGCCACCACGCACTTCTATACCCGGGTGCTCGGCATGCGCCTGGAAACCTTCGGCAACGGCCGCATCGCGTTCCGCTTTGGCAACCAGAAGATCAACCTGCACGTGCGTGGCCACGAATTCGAACCCAAGGCCCACCTGCCGGTACCGGGAGCCCTAGACCTGTGCTTCATCGCTGAGATGAAGCTGGCGGAGGTGATCGCCCATCTGCAGAGGCAGAACTGGCCGATTGTGGAAGGGCCAGTTCAGCGCACCGGCGCTACTGGGCCGATTCGTTCGGTGTACATTCGTGACCCCGACTTCAACCTCATTGAAATATCCGAATACCTGTGAGACGGAGAAGTGTCCATCGCGAGCGTCGTCTTCCTTGACAGCGACGAGGGAGTGGGGCGGCCTCTGCTATCGGGACACCCCGCACGAACGGCACACGGCGATCAGCGCGTTCGCCATGGTTGGCGACGGAGCGGATTGGGACGAGGAGGAGACTGTGGCTGGCAGGTGGTATCGGCGCGGGAGCAGGCTGAACCGAGGGGTGAGCGCCAGCCTGATCCGTCCCGAGAAAACGCAGGAGAAAATTTCTCCCTGCTGCCGTTGGCAAGCCTGCTGGCGCCTATCCCCAGCAGGAAAAACGGTTGCGAGAAAATCCGCCTCGCCTTCAAGGTAGCGCTGCTATAGATGTGGGTCTGCTGCTATGATGTAGAAACATACCTACATTTGCGTTAGAGGAGCAGACTATGCCGACGACCCTTTCTAGCCGGGAGTTCAATCACGACACCAGCCGGGCAAAGAAGGCCGCGCTGACCGGGCCTGTGTTCATCACAGATCGCGGGAAACCGGCTCACGTTCTGCTGTGCATCGAAGAATATCAGCGACTGACTGGTAGCCAACCGAGCATCGTCGAGATCCTGGCAATGCCGCTGGAAGAGGAGGTGGAGTTTGAAGCCCCTCGCGCCACGATCAAGACGAAGCCGGTGGATTTTTCTTGATGTTCTTGCTCGATACCAATGTTGTCTCCGAGCTCCGCAAGGCCAAGCAGGGCAAGGCCGATGCCGGTATTGTCGCTTGGGCGCAAAGCGTCCAAGTCGGGGAGTTGTACCTGTCGGCTATCTCCGTAATGGAGCTGGAAACCGGCGTATTGCTGCGTGAGCGAAAGGATGCCGCTCAAGGGGCGCTTCTGCGAGCGTGGCTCGATCAGCACGTTCTTCCTGGCTTTGCCGGACGCATCCTGGCAGTGGATACCGCCGTAGCTCTTCGGTGCGCGAGGCTGCATGTGCCGGATCACAAGAGCGAACGCGATGCGCTCATTGCCGCGACGGCGCTCGTTCACGGCATGACGGTCGTGACCCGGAACGTGACGGATTTCGAGCTGACGGGTGTTGCAATGTTCAACCCCTGGAGCCAGCAGTGATGGCTTTTGTAGGGCATGAACGGGGGTTCGGCCAGGTTCCAGTCGAGGGGAGGGTCCTGCTCCGAAACGATGGGAAAAGCACGATGAAGCAAGTCGTTTTGTTAGATCCTGATGTGTTGGGCTTGACGGAGAAGCAGCGCGAACATGTCCTGAGAGTCTTTCCTGAAGTCAGGTACGCAATGGCCAATTACCTGCGCCAGGGTGTGGCCGTGAGAGTGCAACGCCAGAATGAGTGTTCGCCCGACGTTCCTCCCTATGCCATTGTCGTTGAAAGCGATCCTGAGTTCTGGATTGATTGTGCCGAGTCGCCAGTTGCAGCCAAGGCTCATGCCTTAGCGCTGGGACTGAGGGTCATCTGACTTCGAGGCGGTCTCATGGGACTATCGCTGGACCAGTTTGCTGATGAAGTTCGCCGAGACATCGAGGCGTTCGTGGCGGACTACCGCAAGAAACACGAAGAAAATCCAGAGCACTACCCGCTGGAGCTTCCCGACAATAACGCGGGGCTATGGAGTGAGTTCTTCATGGATTTTCACATACGGGGTAAGGCTTTGGATGACCATTGATTTCCAACAGCACGCCCGAATAGCCGAGCCAGGTGGCCCGCAGTCCGGTTTCGACGGGACGTGCCTGGGTTTGGCACGGGTCGATGGCGGGGACTGGCTGCGCCGGCGTGCGTCCTTCGCCGCGAAACATCAGGTCGGCCGGCGTCGGCCGCCCCTCGGGCACGCGCTGTACGCTGGGGTGGTAGGTGTTCGCGAAGCCGCCGTCGGCATACTGCCGGGAGGCCTGCATACGCTCGAGCCTGAATCCGTTGGCACGGCGGGCCGAAAAAACCATCCTGAATCTCCTGTGAGCTCGTGTTCGGTGTTCGAGCTGGGGTTTTCCGCCCGAAGGGAAAGGTTTGCGTGTGTCCCGGCATCCCAGCCAGGC
>NZ_FOFJ01000093.1 GCF_900110885.1 Azotobacter beijerinckii
GGCGGTGCTCAAGCGCAGCGTGGAACAGGCACATCGCGAACGGCTTCCCGAGGGCTGGGAGGCGTCCCCCTACCACCTGGCGGTGCAGGTCAGAAGCCGTTACGAGGGGATGCTCGTCGCGCTGGCGGTGGAGCACTGGCCCGCCTGGGCCGACGATTCGGCCAGCACACTGGCACAGCGCCTGTTGGCATTGGCACGACAGATCAAGCCCAGCCAGGTGGCGACCAGTAAGCGCGGCCCCAAGGTGGAAAAGCCCAAGGCCTGGGTCGATGCCGCGACGGCTCGCGCCCATGTCTCCACCGACCGCCTCATCAAGGCCTCGAAAAGTAAAAGACCTTGAAAGGGGTGCCTCTCAGGCGGTAAAGCCGAACAGGCGCTTGGGGGTTTCCCAAAGAATCTTCTGGCGGTCACCGGCATTCGGGAACATTTCGCCGAAGTTTGTCAGCACGGTGCCCAACTCCATGTTCTGACGCGCGCGCAAGAATGGCCAGTCGGTGCCCCAAACACAGTTTTCGGCAGTGAACGCCCCCAGTAGCGCCAGTTGATATGGCTGAGCATCGGTATAGGGATAACTCTCCCTGGAGTATTGCGACAGCCCGGAGAGTTTGACGAAGGTACGTCCGTTGCCGGCCAGGGACAGCAGCGCCTGGAAGGCCGGCTGCTGCAAGCCGGCACCGACATCGGGCCGGCCGGAGTGGTCGATCAGCACACGGGACCGCGTGCGTTGCAGCAAGGGCAGCAGCGCAAGCAGCTGATCGTCCTTCACCTGGATCTGGGCATACAGGTCCAGCTCGGCCAAGCGCCCCATCAGGGCGTCGATCTTCAGGAAGCGCTCGGGGCCAAGCAGCGCGGCATTGAGCGCCACACCGACTACGCCCTGCACCTTGTACTGCGCGAGCGTCTCGCTGGAGACGTCGTTCGGCACCACGACCACGCCCTTATGGCGGCCCTTGTTGCGGGTCAGAGTGTCCAGTAGACAACTGTTGTCGTAGGCGTAAGCAGAGGTCGGCTGCACGATCACTGAATGGCAAATGCCATAGGCCTGCATGACCTGCTCGTAATACGCCGACGGGCCCAGCTCATTCCCTGCCGGATGATAGGTAGAGTCAGCGGGATAGGGGTAATGGACTGGATCGATTATATGATGGTGGCAATCGATCTTGGGTTGCGAGAATAAACTGAGTAGTTGGGAATCCATGACTGTGCCTGGCGATTGATCGGCGTCTTCTTTGTCCGCGCTCTGCATGCTGTTGCGTGATGCAGCCTGGCTCAGGATCGGCATGCTTAGCGCGGCGCTGGCGGTCAGCACAACGGAACCTTTTTTGAGCAGCGAGCGGCGGGACAAGCCGGTGTAATCAAGAATCGTCGTCATGCTTAAACCCTTATTTTATTAGTATGTGCGACTTCGCTTATCCATGGCGTGATGTATATGCCCGAACGGCCATGACACGTGTCGATGCAAATCGACAGTCGTTCGCCAGAGCAGATCCTCAACAGCATCAGACGGGACTTGCGCGGCTTCGAAAGAGTCGATCACCGCCAGGAACCACCGTTATGGAAGTGGATTCGACCTTAAAGCAAACGCCTCTTGGGCGTCGTCCGGGAAATATTTAAGCAGGTATCGTTTTTTTATAGGGTCTTGGCAGTCACGCCTGCTTGTACGGCGCAACCCGGTCAGCATAGTTCCAGCGGGTCAACACGGTCCTGGGCAATCTCAAGACCCGCTTGGCCGGGCGTTACCCTGCCTTCAACTTCCGCGAGTAGGCGGCCCGACACCCGGGCGCATTCGCGTAACCGCCGATTCGATCTGCACACGCGGCCTGCGCGACGCCTCGTAGCGGTCGCGCGTTACACGTCATCCCCCCCGGCGGGTGATTCGGGATGGCTGAGGCTCATTGCCAATCAGGATATCTGTTGCTTTTTGCCGCCCTGACGGTTTGGAGAGTCGTCGTTCAGCCTCCCTCGAACTGCGGCGGACGCTTTTCCCTGAGCGCGCGCAGGCCCTCCTGGAAATCCGCCGACGCCGCGCAGCGCCGCACGTCCGCCTCGACGGCCGTGCGCTCCAGCGTACCGCGGGCGACCGCGTTCAGATGGCGCTTCATTCCGGCCACCGCCAGCGGCGCCAGCGCCGCGAGGTTCGCAGCCAACGCCTCGCTGGCTTCGGCCAGCCGCTCGGGGCTGTCGTAGCCATGGGTGAGCAAGCCGGCCTCCAGCATGCCCCGCGCATCGAGCTTCTCGCAGGCGAGGATCAGCCGCTTGGCGGCGTTCAGCCCGAGGCGCGACACGTAGCGCTCGAACAGCCCGGCATAGAGGTGCAGGCCGAAGCGCGCCGCCGGCATGAGCATTTCCGCTGCCGGGCCGCCGAGGCGGAAATCGCAGGCCAGCAGGATGTCCGTGGCGCCGCCGAAAACCCCGCCCTGCACCTCCGCGATGGTCAAAGGACGCAGATTCTCCAGGGCGTCGGCCACGTCCTCGAAGCGCCCGCCGTCGCCGGCCGCGGCCAGGTCGTCGAAGCTGTAGCCGGCGCAGAAATGCCGCCCCGACGAGCGCAGCAGCACGACCCGCACCCGCGGATCGGCCTCGATGCGCGCGAAATGCTCCAGCAGCGCCGTCAGATCGGCCTCTTCCAGGCGGTTGGCCTTGTCCGGCCGCTGCAGGCGCACGGTCGCCAGGGTGCCGGAAATTTCCAGTGAAGGGGGGATGCCGCTCATGAGTCACTCCTGACTGAACCGAATCGATCCCAACCATTTTCGAGCCACGACGGCCCGGCCTCAACCCGTCGATGGTCGCCCTTTAATCGGCCGCCCGGCTTGCCGTGCGGCCGTTCTTGAGCGAACGTCCGCACCAGGACAGTCGCCAGCCATCGCCCGGAGCCCCGCCATGAATTCTGCCGCCCGCCTCAAGGACTACCAGAGCACCCGCCTGCAGGCGATGCGCTCGCTGTTCGAGATCGTCGAGCAGTCCAGCGAGGGCACGGTGATCGTCGACCGCGACGCACGCATCGTCTGGATCAACGAACGCTACGCCCGGCGCTTCGGTTTCGCCGACCCGGCGCTGGCCCTCGGCCAGCCGGTGGAGAACGTGATCCCCGGCAGCCTGCTGCGCGAGGTGGCGCATACCGGCCAGCCGATCCTGCTGGACATGCTCGACACCCCGAAGGACCCGCTGGTGGTCATGCGCCTGCCGATCCGCGACGAGGACGGCAGTCTGATCGGCGCCATCGGCTTCGCCCTGTTCGACGAGCTGAAGACCCTCTCGCCGCTGGTCAGCCACTACCTGAGCCTGCAGGAAGAGCTGGCCTCGACCCGCTCCCTGCTGCAGGCGCGCCAGGCCCGCTACAACTTCGCCCAGTTCATCGGCACCAGCGCCCCGGCCCTGGAGGTCAAGCGCCGCGCCCGCCGCGGCGCGGCCAGCGAAGCGCCGGTGCTGCTGCTCGGCGAGACCGGCACCGGCAAGGAGCTTTTGGCCCATGCCATCCATGCCGCCTCGCCGCGCTCCCGCAAGCCCTTCGTCAGCCTGAACATGGCGGCCATCCCCGAGACCCTGCTGGAGGCCGAATTCTTCGGCACGGCGCCGGGCGCCTTCACCGGCGCCAGTCGCAAGGCGCGGCCCGGCAAGTTCCAGATCGCCCAGGGCGGCACTCTGTTCCTCGACGAGATCGGCGACATGCCCTTGCACCTGCAGAGCAAGCTCCTGCGGGTGCTGCAGGAGAAGGAGTTCGAGCCGGTCGGCTCCAACGAGATCCTGTTCAGCGACGTGCGCCTGATCGCCGCCACCTCCTGCGACCTGGAGGCGGCGGTGCGCCGCGGCAGCTTCCGCGCCGACCTCTACTACCGCCTGAACGTGCTGCCGATCCGCCTGCCGCCGCTGCGCGAGCGCCCGGACGATCTGCCGGCACTCTGCGAAACCATTCTCGGACAGCTCGGCAGCGGCCACTGGCTGACGCCCGAAGCCCTCACCCGGCTCGCCCGCCACGACTGGCCGGGCAACGTCCGCGAGCTGCGCAACCTGCTGGAGCGCGCCACCCTGCTCAACGACGGCGTACGACTGGACGAAGGCATGCTGGCCGCCGCCCTGGGACCGCAGCACCCCCTCGCCCCGGCCTCGCCTGCCGCCGGCGAAAGCTACCGGCAGGCCATGCAGCGCTTCGAGCGCGAGCTGCTGGAGAACGCTCTGGCGAGCGCCGGTAATGCCCTGGAGGCCGCGCAGCACCTGGGGCTCAGCCGCTCCACGCTGTACCGCCGGTTGGCCTCCCTGGGCATCACATCCCGATAACGGGAAATCATCCCAAAAATGGGAATTCCCCTTTTCCAGGTTTAATCGGCCATCTAGCCCGACAGGTCGCCACGCTATTCCCAATTTTGGGAACAAAGCACCGAGTAACGACCGGCGCCACGAAAAAAATCCTTGCGAATCAACGATCTGAATAAATGGCACGGAATTCGCCATTAAGAACTTCGCGGTTCTCCGCAACCCAACAAGAACAATACCCTGCCGTGACGCGTCCTTCCCGCGAAAGCCATTGACGGCTTCCCGCTCGCCGCCGGCAGGCTCAAGGAGATGTCCAATGAGCGTCATCGTCGCCCTCGCGGCCCTGGCCCTGCTCATGCTGGCCGCCTATCGCGGCTACAGCGTGATCCTCTTCGCCCCCATCGCCGCCCTCGGCGCCGTGCTGCTGACCGACCCCGGTGCGGTGGCCCCGACCTTCAGCGGGGTGTTCATGGAGAAGATGGTCGGCTTCATCAAACTGTACTTCCCGGTGTTCCTGCTCGGTGCGGTATTCGGCAAGCTGATCGAGCTGTCCGGCTTCTCCCGCTCGATCGTCAGCGCGGCGATCCGCCTGCTCGGCACCCGCCAGGCCATGCTGGTCATCGTGCTGGTCTGCGCCCTGCTCACCTACGGCGGGGTTTCGCTGTTCGTGGTGGTGTTCGCGGTCTATCCGTTCGCCGCCGAGATGTTCCGCCAGAGCGACATCCCCAAGCGACTGATCCCCGCGACCATCGCCCTCGGCGCCTTCAGCTTCACCATGGACGCGCTGCCCGGCACTCCGCAGATCCAGAACATTATCCCCAGCTCCTTCTTCGGCACCAACGCCTGGGCTGCGCCCTGGCTGGGGCTGATCGGCGCACTGTTCGTCCTCGCGGCCGGCCTGCTCTACCTGCAGCGCCAGCTGCGCAAGGCCCGCGCCGCCGGCGAGGGCTACGGCAGCGAGCTGCGCAACGAGCCGGAGACCGCTGAGGACCTCGCCCTGCCCAACCCCTGGCTGGCGCTCTCCCCGCTGCTCCTTGTGGGCGTCGCCAACCTGCTGTTCACCCGCTGGATTCCCGCGTTGTACGGCAAGACCCACAGCCTGCAGCTGGCCGGCATGGCCGCGCCGGTGCAGACCGACGTGACCAAGATCACCGCCATCTGGGCGGTGGAGGCCGCGCTGCTGCTGGGCATCCTGCTGGTACTGGTGAGCAGCTTCCGCATCGTGCGCAGCAAGCTGGCCGAAGGCAGCAAGACCGCCGTCGGCGGCTCGCTGCTGGCGGCGATGAACACTGCCTCGGAATACGGCTTCGGCGCGGTGATCGCCGCGCTGCCGGGCTTTCTGGTGCTCGCCGAGGCGCTGAAGAGCATCCCCAACCCGCTGGTCAACGAGGCGATCACCGTCACCCTGCTGGCCGGCATCACCGGCTCTGCCTCGGGCGGCATGAGCATCGCCCTGGCGGCCATGTCCAATACGTTCATCGCCGCGGCCAACGCCGCGCAGATCCCCCTGGAAGTGCTGCACCGAGTCGCCGCGATGGCCAGCGGCGGCATGGACACCCTGCCGCACAACGGCGCGGTGATCACCCTGCTGGCCGTCACCGGCCTGACCCACCGCGAGGCCTACAAGGACATCTTCGGCATCACCCTGATCAAGACCCTGGCGGTGTTCGTGGTGATCGGCACCTTCTACGCCACCGGCCTGGTCTGACAACCCTAGGAGAACAGCCATGACAACTCTCAACGGCAAGACTGCCCTGGTCACCGGCTCCACCAGCGGCATCGGCTTGGGCATCGCTCACAGCCTCGCCGCTGCCGGCGCCAACCTGGTGCTCAACGGCTTCGGCGAAGTCGCGCAAGCGTTGGAGGCGGTGCGCCGGCACGGCGGCGAGGTGCGCTACCACCCGGCGGACATGAGCCGGCCCGAGCAGATCGCCGAACTGGTCGCCTTCGCCGAAAGCGAGTTCGGCGCCGTCGACATCCTCGTCAACAACGCCGGCATCCAGCATGTGGCGCCGGTCGAGGAGTTCCCGCCGGAGCGTTGGGACAGCATCCTCGCCATCAACCTCTCCTCGGCTTTCCACACCACCCGCCTGGCCCTGCCGGGTATGCGCCGGCGCGGCTGGGGACGGATCGTCAACATCGCCTCGGTGCATGGGCTGGTCGGCTCGGCGCAGAAATCCGCCTACGTCGCCGCCAAGCATGGCCTGCTCGGTCTGACCAAGGTGGTCGCCCTGGAAACTGCGCAGACCGCCATCACCTGCAACGCGGTCTGCCCCGGCTGGGTGCTGACGCCGCTGGTACAGCAGCAGATCGACGCCCGCGCCCAAGCCAGCGGCGATGCCGCCGGCGCCCGTCGCGAGCTGCTGGCCGAGAAGCAACCGTCGCTGGAGTTCGTCACCCCGCAGCAGCTTGGCGAGCTGGTGCTGTTCCTCTGCAGCGAGGCCGCCAGCCAGGTGCGCGGCGCGGCCTGGAACATGGACGGCGGCTGGGCGGCGCAGTGATGACGACAGCGGCCTGATACGCCCCCGCAACGGCCCCAACGACAACCAGAAGAGGTATCCCATGAACAAGCTCTATCCCAGCGCCCACGCGGCCCTCGACGGGCTGGTGGCGGACGGCATGACCCTCGCCGTCGGCGGCTTCGGCCTGTGCGGCATCCCCGAGGCGCTGATCGCCGCCCTGCGCGACTCCGGCAAAAAGGACCTCACCGCGATCAGCAACAACGCCGGCGTCGACGGCTTCGGCCTCGGCCTGCTGCTCGCCACCCGGCAGATCCGCAAGATGATTTCCTCCTACGTCGGCGAGAACAAGGAATTCGAGCGTCAGTACCTGGCCGGCGAGTTAGAGCTGGAGTTCACCCCCCAGGGCACCCTGGCCGAGAAGCTGCGCGCCGGCGGCGCCGGCATCCCGGCCTTCTACACCAAGACCGGCTACGGCACCCTGGTCGCCGAAGGCAAGGAAACCCGCCAGTTCGATGGCCAGTGGTACGTCATGGAAACCGCGCTGACCGCCGACGTGGCGCTAGTCAAGGCGTGGAAAGCCGACCAGGCCGGCAACCTGCTGTTCCGCAAGACCGCGCGCAACTTCAACCCGCTGGCGGCGATGGCCGGGCGGGTCTGCGTGGCCGAGGTCGAGGAGATCGTCCCGACCGGCGCGCTCGCCCCCGACCAGATCCACCTGCCGGGGATCTACGTGCAACGCCTGGTGCACAACCCCAGCCCGGAAAAACGCATCGAACAACGT
This sequence comes from Azotobacter beijerinckii, assembly GCF_900110885.1. Taxonomy (GTDB): domain Bacteria; phylum Pseudomonadota; class Gammaproteobacteria; order Pseudomonadales; family Pseudomonadaceae; genus Azotobacter; species Azotobacter beijerinckii. The sequence continues at coordinate 7,495 of NZ_FOFJ01000093.1, forward strand.
ACCCTGCGGAGCGCCTGACCATGGCCTGGACTCGTGAACAAATGGCGCAGCGCGCCGCCCGGGAGCTGCAGGACGGCTTCTACGTCAACCTCGGCATCGGCCTGCCGACCTTGGTCGCCAACTACATCCCCGAGGGCATGGAGGTCTGGCTGCAGAGCGAGAACGGCCTGCTTGGCATCGGCCCCTTCCCTACCGAGGAAGAGGTCGACCCGGACCTGATCAACGCCGGCAAGCAGACCGTCACCACCCTGCCCGGCAGCAGCTTCTTCGACAGCGCCGCCTCCTTCGCGATGATCCGCGGCGGGCACGTCAACCTGTCGATCCTCGGCGCCATGCAGGTTTCCGAGCATGGCGACCTGGCCAACTGGATGATTCCCGGCAAGATGGTCAAGGGCATGGGCGGGGCCATGGACCTGGTCGCCGGGGTCAAGCGCGTGGTGGTGCTGATGGAGCACTGCGCCAAGGGCGGCGCGCACAAGCTCCTCGCGCGCTGCGAGCTGCCGCTGACCGGCGTCGGGGTAGTCGACCGGATCATCACCGACCTGGCCGTGCTCGACGTCACCGACGCGGGTCTGAAGCTGGTCGAGCTAGCCGAAGGGGTGACCTTCGAGCAGTTGCAGGAAGCCACCGGCTGCCCGGTTCAGCCCTGACTGGTCGTGAAAAGACGGTAGCGTACCGGCTTCCCAGTCCCTTCCGGCATGGGCGCGTGACCATCCCGCCCCATGTCGCTTGCGCGGTTGCCTGTGGGCGCCGCGCTTTTTTATTCCGGAGCGCTTCGCCAGCGAGGCGCTCGTGCAGCCGGGCAGCAGAGGCATCTGCCCTACAGAAGCGACCTCAGCCACGCCGGCCCTTCGCAGCCGAGGCCGCACCCACAAGCCCCTGTGCAGCGACGCTGCCCAGGGGTTAGCCTTGGCCACGGAACCTGCCCGATCACAACAACAAAGAAGGATCTCTCCATGCGTACCCTGACCACCCTGCTCGGCAACAGCCAGAAGCTCGACGGCGGCGCCATGTTCGGCAACGCCCCGCGCGCCCTGTGGGAGCGCTGGATGCCGGCCGACGAATTGCACCGCATCGACCTCGGCTGCCGCGCCCTGCTGGTGCGCGAGGACGGGCGCAACATCCTGGTGGAAACCGGCATCGGCGCCTTCTTCAGCCCCGAGCTAAAGGAACGCTACGGCGTGCAGGAAAGTCGCCACGTGCTGCTCGACAGCTTGGCCGCGCAGGGCCTGTCCGACGCCGATATCGACGTGGTGGTGCTCACCCACCTGCACTTCGACCATGCCGGCGGCCTACTCGCCCCCTGGGAAGAAGGCCAGCCGCCGCGCCTGCTGTTCCCCAATGCGCGCTTCATCACCGGCCGCCGCCAGTGGCAGCGCGCCCTCCAGCCCCACGCCCGCGACCGAGCCTCTTACATTCCCGAGCTGCTCGAACTGCTCGAAGCCAGCGGCCGCCTGAAGCTGCTCGACGACGGCCAGACCTCCGAAACGCTCGGCCCGGACTGGCGCTTCCACGTCAGCGACGGCCACACTCCCGGCCAGTTGCTGCCCGAGGTAGCGATGCCCGGCGGCCCGGTGCTGTTCGCCGGCGACCTGGTCCCCGGTGCGCCCTGGGTGCACCTGCCGATTACCATGGGCTACGACCGCTTCCCGGAAGGCCTGATCGACGAAAAGACCACCCTGCTCGAAGACCTACAGGCCAGGGGCGGCCGCCTAGTGTTCACCCACGACCCGAAGATCGCCATGGGCCGCCTGACCCGCGACGCCAAGAACCGCTTCGGTCTCGCCGACAGCCAGGGCGAGGTGGTGCAATTGGCGGAGTGAAGAAATGAGCGCAGACCAATTTCCCAGAGCACCTTGATTGATCACTCTGATTCCGCCCAGCCAAGCAAAAACCCCCGAGCCGTGTCCGGCTCGGGGGTCTGCAATAAGCGCTTGACGATGACCTACTCTCGCATGGGGAAACCCCACACTACCATCGGCGATGCGTCGTTTCACTGCTGAGTTCGGGATGGGATCAGGTGGTTCCAACGCTCTATGGTCGTCAAGCAATTCGGTTGGGATGTCGCGTTGCGGCGCCACCCCGAATCGGGTATGTGATGTTCTGCTTCGGTAGCCTTGCGGTCCAGCCAAATTTTCGGCTTAGTCGGCTAAGACCTCACCCACTGTAGCGACCTTTTCGGTCGGCCAGATTGTTTGGGTGTTA
>NZ_FOFJ01000011.1 GCF_900110885.1 Azotobacter beijerinckii
CTACCCGGACCATCCGCCGGTGACCTGGACCGCCGACCAGCTGGGCAAGGCGATCTTCTACCACGACCGCCAGCTCAACGAACGCTTCCTCACCGTCCTGACCTGATTCCAGATTTCACGAGATTGAGCCCATGAAAGAGATCAAGCACTTCATCAACGGCCAGTACGTCGGCTCCGCCAGCGGCAAGCTGTTCGACAACGTCAACCCGGCCAACGGCCAGGTGATCGCCAAGGTCCACGAAGCCGGCGAGGCCGAGGTCGACGCCGCGGTCAAGGCCGCCCGCGCCGCCCTCAAAGGCCCCTGGGGCAAGATGAGCGTGGCCGAGCGCACCGAGATCCTGCACCGCGTCGCCGCCGGCATCACCGCGCGCTTCGACGATTTTCTCGAGGCCGAGTGCCAGGACACTGGCAAGCCGAAATCGCTGGCCAGCCACATCGACATCCCGCGCGGCGCGGCCAACTTCTCGGTGTTCGCCGACCTGGTGAAGAACGTGCCCACCGAGGCCTTCGAGATGGCCACCCCGGACGGCAGCGGCGCGCTCAACTACGGCGTGCGCCGGCCCAAGGGCGTGATCGGCGTGATCAGCCCGTGGAACCTGCCGCTGCTCTTGATGACCTGGAAGGTCGGCCCGGCGCTGGCCTGCGGCAACACCGTGGTGGTCAAGCCGTCCGAGGAAACCCCGAGCACCACCGCGCTGCTCGGCGAGGTGATGAACGCCGCCGGCGTGCCGGCCGGCGTCTACAACGTGGTGCACGGCTTCGGCGGCGATTCGGCCGGCGCCTTCCTCACCGCCCACCCGGACGTCGACGGCATCACCTTCACCGGCGAAACCGGTACCGGCGAAACCATCATGCGTGCCGCCGCCAAGGGCGTGCGCCAGGTGTCCCTGGAGCTGGGCGGCAAGAACGCCGGCATCGTCTTCGCCGACGCCGATCTGGACAAGGCCATCGAGGGCACCCTGCGCTCGGCCTTCGCCAACTGCGGCCAGGTCTGCCTGGGCACCGAGCGGGTCTACGTCCAGCGGCCGATCTTCGACGAATTCGTCGCCCGCCTGAAGGCCGGTGCCGAGGCACTGACGATCGGCGAGCCGAACGATCCGAAGGCCAACTTCGGCCCGCTGGTCAGCCACAAGCACCGCGAGAAGGTGCTCTCCTACTACCAGAAGGCCCAGGACGAGGGCGCTACCATCGTTACCGGCGGCGGCGTGCCGGAGATGCCGGCACACCTGGCCGACGGCGCCTGGGTGCAGCCGACCATCTGGACCGGCCTGTCGGACGACTCGCCGGTGGTCACCGAGGAAATCTTCGGGCCCTGCTGCCACATCCGCCCGTTCGATACCGAAGAGGAAGCCGTCGAGCTGGCCAACAGCCTGCCCTACGGCCTGGCCTCGGCGATCTGGACCGAGAACGCCTCGCGCGCCCACCGCGTCGCCGGGCAGATCGAGGCCGGCATCGTCTGGGTCAACAGCTGGTTCCTGCGCGACCTGCGCACCGCCTTCGGCGGCGCCAAGCAGTCGGGCATCGGCCGCGAGGGCGGGGTGCACTCGCTGGAGTTCTACACCGAGCTGAAGAACGTCTGCGTGAAGCTGTAAGAACCTGTTCACGATCTCGCGAGCTAGAGATGAACGGTGGCGAAAACGGCCGAGGAAGCGGAGTTTACGAGGTGTAAATGAGCATTCCGAGGTCGTTTTCAACGCCGTTTAGCCGACGCGCAGCAGGTCGTGGACAGGTTCTGAGGCAGTTACCCGTCAAAGAAAGCGGCGCCCGTGGCGCCGCCCGAGGAGAGCCAAGATGACTTTCGATCCGAACAAGAAGCTGTACATCTCCGACGTGACCCTGCGCGACGGCAGCCACGCCGTGCGTCACCAGTACTCGATCAAGAACGTCCAGGACATCGCCCGCGCGCTGGACAAGGCGAAAGTGGATTCCATCGAGGTCGCCCACGGCGACGGCCTGCAGGGCTCGAGCTTCAACTACGGCTTCGGCGCCCACAGCGATCTCGAATGGATCGAAGCGGTGGCCGAGGTGGTGACGCACGCGAAGATCGCCACCCTGCTGCTGCCCGGCATCGGCACCGTCCACCATCTCAAGGAAGCCTACGAAGCCGGCGCCCGCGTGGTCCGGGTGGCGACCCACTGCACCGAGGCCGACGTCTCCCGGCAGCACATCGAGTACGCCCGCGAACTGGGCATGGACACCGTGGGCTTCCTGATGATGAGCCACATGACCACCCCGCAGAACCTCGCCGTCGAGGCGAAGAAGATGGAAAGCTACGGCGCCACCTGCATCTACGTGGTCGACTCCGGCGGCGCGCTGAGCATGAGCGACGTGCGCGACCGTTTCCGCGCGGTCAAGGACGTGCTCGACCCTTCGACCCAGACCGGCATGCACGCCCACCACAACCTGTCGCTCGGGGTGGCCAACTCCATCGTCGCGGTGGAGGAGGGCTGCGACCGCATCGACGCGAGCCTCGCCGGGATGGGCGCCGGCGCCGGCAACGCGCCGCTGGAGGTGTTCATCGCTGCGGCCGAGCGCCTGGGCTGGAACCACGGCACCGACCTCTACACCCTGATGGACGCCGCCGACGAGATCGTCCGTCCGCTGCAGGACCGCCCGGTGCGGGTCGACCGCGAGACCCTGGCCCTCGGCTATGCCGGCGTCTACTCGAGCTTCCTGCGCCATGCCGAGGTGGCGGCGAGCAAGTATGGTCTGAGCACCGTGGACATCCTCGTCGAGTTGGGCAAGCGGCGCATGGTCGGCGGCCAGGAAGACATGATCGTCGACGTGGCGCTGGATCTGCTGCGCCAGCAGGGCGAGGCTGCCCGCCAGGCTTCGGCGTAACACGCCAACCGGTCCGCCCGGCTTGGCTGTGGCGGTTTTTGAGCCTGGGGGCGGTTTCGCTCCCGGGCTTTTTTTGCCGAGACAGGACGCGAACCCGATGAAACCTTCTCTCCGCCGTACCGATAGCATCAACCTGGCCCTGGCCATGCAGGCCCTGCAGGCGGCGCTCGATCAGGCCGCGGCGCTGTCGGTGCGGGTCAGCATCGCGGTGGTCGACGCGGCAGGGCTGCCGATCCACACCGCACACATGGACGGCGCGCCGCTGCAATGCCGCGACATCGCCCTGAACAAGGCGCTGACCGCCGTCGGTTTCGCGGCGCCGACGCGGGTCTGGGAAGAGCGCCTGGCCGGAATGTCCGACGCCGTCCGCCAGGGCCTGCCGCTGCAGCCGCGCATGGCACTGTTCGGCGGCGGCGAACCCTTCCTGTTCGAGGGGACGGCGGTGGGCGCCATCGGCATCTCGGGCGCTTCCGAACAGCAGGACGAGCAATGCGCCCAGGCGGCGGTGCGCGCCGTGCAGCAGGTGCTGAAGGCATTTTCGGCGTAGCGGCGAGGGCGATGGAGCGGGGCGAAGAGGGGGGAGCGCGGGGCGGTGGTTTTTTAGGCCGCCAGAAAGACAAAAGCCTCCCGGTCGTCGGACCGGAAGGCTTCGCGGCGGTAGCTGCCCTTGCCTTTCTTCGCTGCTTCCTGGCGGCAGCGGAACAGCGGTTGCGCGACCAGGGATTTGGCCTTGTTCGGCCGGGAGCGGGATTTCTTGCCCATCGGATTCCTCCTGCGAGGCCTGCCCCGTGCAGGCGCGGGCATCATGCGCGGCTGTTCAAAAGATGTCCAGTCGCTCCGGCACTTCAGGCTTCCGGCGGCAGCTGCAGGCGCTGACCGGCGATGGCCAGGGTCAGCCGGGCGAGGCCGCTCCACGGCTCGCCTTCGGCTTGGCCCTTGATCTGCGCGTCGATCAGCTGGGCGTCGCGCAGCAGCTGGTTCCAGCGCGCCGCCGGGTGGCGCTGCAGGGCCTTGGCGAGCAGCGGGCGGCGCTTTTCCCAGACCGGCGGGCGCGCCTGCGCGAAAGCCTTCTCCAGCGGCACGCCCTGGGCGTACTGCTGGGCGAGCGTGGCCAGCAGGCGCAGTTCGCGAGCCAGCGCCCAGAGGATCACCGGGGTTTCCGCGCCTTCGCCGCGCAGCCCCGCGAGCATGCGCAGGGCATGGGCGGCCTGGCCGGCGAGGGCGGCGTCGAGCAGGCCGAAGACGTCGAAGCGGGCGCTGTCGGCCACTGCGGCCTGCACGGTGTCGACCGTGACCTGCTGGTCCTCGGCGAGCAGCTTGAGTTTCTCGATCTCCTGGGCGGCGGCCAGCAGGTTGCCCTCCACGCGGGCGGCGATCAGCTCCACCGCCTCCTGGCTGGCGGCCAGCCCGGCCTGGGCCAGGCGCTGGCGGATCCACTGCGGCAGCTGGGCGGCATCGACCGGCCAGACCTGCACGAACTGCACCTGCGGGGCGTCGAGCAGCGCTTTGGCCCACTTGCTCTTCTGGGTGGCGGCGTCGAGCTTGGGCAGGCCGATCAGCAGCAGGCTGTCCTCGGCGGGACGGGCGAGGTATTCGAGGATCGCCGCGGCGCCCTTGTCGCCGGGTTTACCATTGGGAATGCGCAGTTCCAGCAGGCGCTTCTCGGCGAACAGCGACAGGCTGGCGCCGGCCTCGTAGAGCTTGTTCCAGTCGAAGTTGGCGTCGGCGTCGAACACCTGGCGTTCGCTGAAACCCTGGGCGCGCGCGGCGCCGCGGATGGCGTCGCAGGCTTCCTGGCAGAGCAGCGGCTCGTCGCCGCTGACCACGTAGACCGGCGCCAGGACGTCCTTGAGCTGCTTGGGCAGTTGGGCGGAGGAGAGTTTCATGCGGCGGGAAGGGGCGGGACCGTGGCCCCGCCCGGCGACCTCAGGGGGTTTCGGTGGGTAGATCGAGCGGCGACTGCTGCGGCTCGTTCTGCTGCTCTTCCTGGGCGCGTTGGGCCGCCTCCGCGGCCTGCGCTTCGGCCCGGGCGCGTTCCTGGGCCTGCTGCTCCATCTGGGCGAGGCGCTCCGGGGTGAGCTGCTGCAGGCGCAGGATCAACTGCTGGACCATCTCGCGGCGCATTTCCTCGCGCAGCTGCAGGGCTTCCTGGGTCGAGCCGGTGATGTTGTTCTGGTCGTGGACGTAGACCTTCTGCACCGTCAGCTCGTTGCTGCCGAGCTGCAGCTTGCGGGTATCGAGCAGCTCGTATTCGAGGGTGGTGCTCAGCTCGTATTCCATGCTGCGCGAGGTGCTGGTGTAGCTGGCGGTGCGGCGTTTCTCGGTCTCGCGGGTCAGGACCAGCTCGTAGGGCGCGCCGGCGTATACCTTGACGCCGTTGGCCTCGAGCTGGCTGCGCAGCAGCCGCTGGGTCTCGCCGTAGGCGTTGCGGGCGGTCAGGTTGAGTTCGCTGAGGGCGATGCGCGTGCTCTCGCCGCCGGTGCCGCGCAGATGGAAGCCGCAGGCGCCGAGCAGGCCGGTCAGGGCGACGAGCGCGAGGCTCCGTTTGATCATCTGGTTTCCCCTTCGGTGACCGGCGGCCTCTTGCCGCCGGGACGGCGCATCAATTGGCGACGATGTTGACCAGCTTGCCCGGCACCACGATGACCTTGCGGATGGCGAGGCCTTCGGTGAAGCGCAGCACGTTCTCGTTGGCGCGGGCGGTGGCCTCGACCTCCTCGCGGGAGGCGGCGGCCGGCACCTGGATTTCCCCGCGCAGCTTGCCGTTGACCTGCACCACCAGGGTCAGGGTGTCCTGCACCAGGGCCGACTCGTCCACCGCCGGCCAGGCGGCGTCGATGATCAGGCCGTCCTTGCCGAGCGCTTCCCACAGCGCGTGGCAGATGTGCGGGGTGATCGGCGCCAGCAGCAGGGCCACGGTTTCCAGGCCCTCCTGGAGCAGGGCGCGGTCCTGTTCGCTTTCGGCCTTCGCCTTCTCCAGCACGTTCATCAGGGTCATCACCTGGGCGATGGCGGTGTTGAACTTGTGGTGCTGGCCGACATCCTGGCTGGCCTGCTTGATGGCCAGGTGGATGGCGCGGCGGATCTCTTTCTGCGCGTCGTTCAGGCTGCCGGTATCCAGTGCGCCCGGCAGGCCGGCGCTCACATGGCTCTGGGCCAGACGCCAGACCCGGCGCAGGAAGCGGCTGGCGCCCTCGACGCCGGCGTCGGACCATTCCAGGGAGAGTTCCGGCGGAGCGGCGAACATCATGAACAGGCGGCAGGTGTCGGCGCCGTAGGCATCGATCATCGCCTGCGGGTCGACGCCGTTGTTCTTCGACTTGGACATCTTCTCGGTGCCGCCGATCTCCACCGGCAGGCCGTCGGACTTGAGCTTGGCGCCGATCACCTTGGCCTTGGCGTCGCGCTCGACTTCCACGTCGGCCGGGTTGAACCAGTCCTTGCCGCCGTTTGCCAGGGGGCGGTAGTAGGTCTCGGCGACCACCATGCCCTGGGTCAAGAGGTTCTTGAACGGCTCGTTGGAGGACACCAGGCCCTCGTCGCGCATCAGCTTGTGGAAGAAGCGCGCGTAGAGCAGGTGCAGGATGGCGTGCTCGATGCCGCCGATGTACTGGTCCACCGGCAGCCAGTGGTTGGCCGCCTGCGGGTCGACCATGCCCTGCTCATAGGTCGGCGAGGCGTAGCGGGCGTAGTACCAGGACGACTCGACGAAGGTGTCCATGGTGTCGGTTTCGCGCTTGGCCGGTTTGCCGCATTTCGGGCAGCTGCATTCGTAGAATTCCGGCATCTTCGCCAGCGGCGAGCCGGCGCCGTCCGGGACCACGTCCTCGGGCAGCGTCACCGGCAACTGGTCTTCCGGCACCGGCACGTCGCCGCAGCTGTCGCAGTGGACGATCGGGATCGGGCAGCCCCAGTAGCGCTGGCGGCTGATGCCCCAGTCGCGCAGGCGGAACTGGGTCTTGCGGGCACCGTGGTCGCCGGCTTCCAGATCGGCGACGATGGCATCGAAGGCGCCATCAAAGTAGAGGTCGTTGTACTTGCCGCTATTGATGGTCACCAAGTGTTCTTTCCATGCGTACCACTCTTGCCACTGAGCGGGATCCACATGTTCTTCTTGATCTTCAGGATTACGCTCTCCGCGGGGCTGATCCTTGATGAAGATCTTCTTGTAGACCGGCTTGATCGGCAGGCCGTACTTGTTGGCGAACTCGAAGTCGCGCTCGTCGTGGGCCGGTACGGCCATCACGGCGCCCTCGCCGTAGCCCCACAGCACGTAGTTGGCGACGAACACCGGGAGCAGGGCGCCGGTCAGCGGGTGGACGACGAACTGGCCGGTGGCCAGGCCCTTCTTCTCCATGGTGGCCATGTCGGCCTCGGCCACCGAGCCGGCCTTGCACTCGGCGATAAAGGCCTGCAACTCGGGATTGTTCGCGGCGGCGCGCTGAGCCAGCGGGTGTTCGGCGGCGACGGCGACGTAGGTGGCGCCCATCAGGGTGTCCGGACGGGTCGAGTAGACCTTCAGCTGGCCGGCCTCGCCGACGCTGGCTTCGTCGTAGTCGAAGACGATGTCGGCGCCGAAGCTCTTGCCGATCCAGTTGCGCTGCATGGTCTTGACCTGCTCGGGCCAGCCGGTCAGCTCGTCGAGGCTCTGCAGCAGTTCTTCCGCGTAGGCGGTGATGCGGAAGTAGTACATCGGGATCTCGCGCTTCTCGACCAGTGCGCCGGAACGCCAGCCGCGCCCGTCGATGACCTGCTCGTTGGCCAGCACGGTCTGGTCCACCGGGTCCCAGTTGACGGTGCCGTTCTTGCGGTAGATCACGCCCTTCTCGAACAGCCGGGTGAACAGCCACTGCTCCCAGCGATAGTAGTCCGGCTTGCAGGTGGTGACTTCGCGCGACCAGTCGATGCCCAGGCCCAGGCTTTTCAGCTGGGATTTCATGTAGGCGATGTTCTCGTAGGTCCATTTGGCCGGCGCCACCTGGTTCTTCATCGCGGCGTTTTCCGCCGGCATGCCGAAGGCGTCCCAGCCCATCGGCTGCAGCACGTTCTTGCCCTGCATGCGCTGGTAGCGGGCGATCACGTCGCCGATGGTGTAGTTGCGCACGTGCCCCATATGCAGCTTGCCGCTGGGGTAGGGGAACATCGACAGGCAGTAGAAGGTGTCCTTGCCGGGCTGCTCGCGCACCTCAAAGGACTTCTGGGCATCCCAGAGGGACTGCGCGGCGGCTTCGATCTCGCGGGGCTGATACTGTTCGTGCATGGTCTGCTGGCGCTGGAAAAGAGGGCTTTGGAAGACCCGTTAGCATACATGAGGGGCCGCGGCCATGGGAAACGCCGGGCCGGTGCGGAACGGCCGCCGCTGGTCGCGGCGGCAGGCTGCGGCGGGGACGGGGGCTAAGCTCAGGGGAAGGGTGTCGTTTCTCCCGGTGTCGAGGTGTGGGATGGGCGAGGCGAGAGCGGGTGGCGGATTGTACCGGCGACTGATCGAGCGGATCGCCTGCGCCCTCGCCGGAGCCGAGGCCGTGCGCTGGCGCGGCGGGGCGGAGCCGGGCGTGCTGGAGTTGCACGATCTGTCGCCCGCCGAGCGGGCGCTGATCCGCGCTTGGCTGCGCCAGGACCTGCAGTGGCTGCGCGGCTGGCAGGCGGCGGCCGAGGAACTGGCGCTGATCGAGCGCCAGGAGCGTGCCGCCCGCGCCTTCGTGCCGGTCGACAGCCTGGCCGGATCGCGCAGGCTTCGCCCGTTGGGTCATCCCCGGCTGTTCTGCGCGCTGTGCGGACGGGCCGTGCGGCAGCGCCGCGCGGGCTGCATTGCGGCCTGTCCGGCGTGCGCTTCGCGGTTGTTCCTGGTCGGCCGGCGGCGCCGACCGATCTGCTAGGCTGCATGCCTCCTGCTGAGGTATTCATGCCGCTTCGCTACCTGTTCAAACACCTCCTGCTGCCGCCGTCCGGGCTGTTGCTCCTGCTGGCGCTCGGCTGGTGGTTGCGCCGCCGCGCGCCGCGGGCGGCCGGGCTGTGCTTCGCCGTCGGGCTGGGCGGGCTGTGGCTGCTCAGTCTGCCGGTGACGGTGGAGTGGGCGGCGCGGGCCCTCGAGCGCGAGCCGGCCCTGGCCGAAGTGCAGTGGCCGCAGCTGGCGCAGCGCGCCGAGGCCATCGTGGTGCTGGGGGGCGGGCGCGAGCGCGGCGATCCGGCCTGGGGCGGCGACCAGCCGAGCCCGCTGGCGCTCGAGCGGCTGCGCTACGCCGCCCGTCTGGCGCGGGCCTCGGGCCTGCCGCTGCTGGCCAGCGGCGGCCTGCATTTCGGCGCGCCGCCCAGCGAGGCGGCGCTGCTCGGCGAGGTGCTGGAGCGCGACCATGGCTTGGCGCTGCGCTGGCGCGAGGAGCGCAGCCGGACGACCTGGGAAAACGCCCGCTACAGCGCCGAGCTGCTGCAGCGCGAGGGTATCCGCCGGGTGGTGCTGGTGACCCAGGCCTGGCACATGTCGCGGGCCCGCTGGTGCTTCGAGCGGGCCGGCTTCGCGGTGCTGCCCGCTCCGGCGGGCTTTCTCGGCGTGCCCAACGCTCGTCCGCTGGGCGGCTGGCTGCCCGAGGGGCGGGCGCTGTGGCAGAGCGGCCTGCTGCTCAACGAGGCGCTGGGGCAGCTGCTCTATCCGTTGCTCTACCGCTGAGCCTCGACGGCCGGTCCGCTTGCCGCGGACTGCTCGGTGCGCCGGCGCAGCAGCGCCCAGCCGAGCAGCAGGACGGCGAGGGTCGCCAGCGGCCAGACGCGCCACTGCAGGTAGGGGGTGAGTCCCTGCATCGGCGTCACTTCGCCGTAGAGCACGGCGCGCTGGAACTGCGGCAGCTGCTGGGTGACCCGCCCGAAGGGGTCGATCAGCGCGGTGATACCGTTGTTGGTGGTGCGGATCATCCAGCGGCCGGCTTCCAGGGCGCGCATCCGCGCCATCTGCAGGTGCTGCAGGGGGCCGATGGAGGTGCCGAACCAGGCGTCGTTGCTGATGGTGAGCAAGAGGTCGCTCTGTGCGGCCAGGCCGGCGGCGAATTCCGGGTAGACCACCTCGTAGCAGATGTAGGGGGCGATCCGCCAGCCGCGGGCCTGCAGCGGCGGCTGGTCGGCCGGGCCGCGGGCGAAGTCGGACATCGGCAGGTCGAAGAAGGCGATCAGCCCGCGCAGCAGCTCCTGCAGCGGCACGTATTCGCCGAAGGGCACCAGTTTTTGCTTCAGGTAGGTGCCCGAGCCTTCGCCAGCCACGACGATGCCGTTGTAATAGCGCGGCTCGCCCTGGGCGTTGCGCTGGCGAATCGGTACCCCGGTGAGCAGCGCGAGGTGGCGCGGGCGGGCGTAGCGGTCGAGGCCGGCGAGGTAGTCCTCGGCGTACTCCTTGAGAATCGGCACGGCGGTTTCCGGCCAGACCACCAGGTCGACCGCGGCGGCGCGCTGCAGGGTGAGGTCGCGGTAGAGCATCAGTTGGGCGCTGAGCTGTTCCGGGTCCCACTTGAGGCTCTGCGACACGTTGCCCTGCACCGCGGCGATCTTCAGCGGCGCGTCGGCGGGGTGGGTCCAAGCATGGCCCTGGAGCGCCAGGCCGAGTCCCCAGGGGGCGAGCAGCAGGCCGAGGGCGCCGGCCAGCGCCAGCGGCCGGCGGATCAGGCGCGGCAGGTTGATCGAAAGCGCCGCGGACAGCGCCAGGACGAAGGAGAGCAGCCAGACCCCGCCCAGCGGCGCCAGCCCGGCGAGCGGCCCCTCGGTTTGGCTGTAACCGGCGTAGAGCCAGGGAAAGCCGGTGAGGAACCAGCCGCGAAAGCCCTCCAGGGCCAGCCAGAGGGCGGCAAAACCCAGGGCGTCGGCCAGCGGCGCGGCGTCCCGGCGCAGCCAGCGGCTCCATAGCCAGGCGGGCAGGGCGAAGAAGAGCGCCAGGGCGAGCATCAGGGCGAAGGTGAGCAGGCCGGCCAGCGGCACCGAGGCGGCGCCGTAGTCGTGGATGCTGATGTAGATCCAGCCGGTGCCGGCGGCGTAGAGGCCGAAGCCGTAGCACCAGCCGCGCCACAGCGCGGCCCGCGGCGCCAGCTCGCGCAGGCCCAGGTAGAACAGGGCGATCGACAGCAGCGCCAGCGGCCAGAGGTCGAACGGTGCCTGGGCGAGAGGGGTCAGGGCGCCGGCGGCCAGGGCCAGCAGATTGCCCGGCCAGCCGGGGCGGGTGATCCAGCGCATCGGGAATCCTTGCTTGAAAAGAGGCGGCGCAAGCTTAATGGAGCGGCTCGCGGCATGCCATGGCGGTCCGTTGAGAGGGCCGGGCACGGCGCGCACCGCGCCGTGCCCGGCCGAGGGCTCAGTGGCGCGGGAGGGTCAGGCGCAGCAGGTGGATGCGCCGGCTGTCGGCGTTCAGCACGCGGAAGCGGAAGTCGCCGATGTCGATGGTCTCGTTGCGCTTGGGCAGGTGGCCGAAGGCATTGGCCACCAGGCCGCCGAGGGTGTCGAACTCGCTGTCGGAGAGTTCGCTGTCGAAGTGTTCGTTGAAGTCCTCGATCGGCATCAGCGCCTTGATCACGAAGTCGCCGCTGGGCAGCTCCTTGATGTAGCTGTCCTCCTCGACGTCGTGCTCGTCCTCGATATCGCCGACGATTTGCTCGAGCACGTCCTCGATGGTCACCAGGCCGGCGACGCCGCCGTACTCGTCGATGACGATGGCCATGTGGTTGTGGGTGCTGCGGAGTTCCCGCAGCAGCACGTTGAGGCGCTTGGATTCGGGGACGAAGGTCGCCGGGCGCAGCAACTGCTTGAGCTCGCAGGCACAGCTCTCGCCGGTGTTGCGCAGCAGCAGCGGCAGCAGGTCCTTGGCGAGCAGGACGCCGACGATGTCGTCGAGGCTTTCGCCGATCACCGGATAGCGCGAGTGGGCGGCGTCGATGATCGTCGGCAGGAATTCCTGGGGTGTCTGGCCAGCCTTGACGGTGATCATCTGCGAGCGCGGGACCATGATGTCGCGCACCTGCAGGTCGGCGACCTGGATGGCGCCCTCCACGATGGTCAGCGCCTCGCTGTCGAGCAGCTCGTTCTCGTGCGCTTCGTGGAGGATTTCCAGCAGTTCCTGGCGGTTGCGGGGTTCGTGGGCAAAGGCCTGGGTGAGCTTGCTCAGCCAGGATTGCCCATTGCTCGATCGATCTTCGCTCATCTTCCTTCGCTCGTGGTGCCCACGGGATCGGGCAGGTCGTCGCTGTCGTAGGGGTCGGGGTAGCCCAGTTCAGCCAGCAAGTCCCGTTCCAGGTTCTCCATTTCCTCGGCCTCCTCGTCCTCGAGGTGGTCGTAGCCGAGCAGGTGCAGGCAGCCGTGGATCGTCAGGTGGGCCCAGTGGGCATCCAGCGGCTTGCCCTGTTCGGCGGCCTCGCGCTCGACCACTGGTACGCAGATCACCAGGTCGCCGAGCAGCGGGATGTCGAGCAGCCCGTCGGGAATCTCGGCGGGGAAGGACAGCACGTTGGTCGGGTAGTCCTTGTGCCGCCAGGTGCGGTTCAGCTCGCGGCCTTCCGCCTCGTCGACCAGGCGGATGGTCAGCTCGGAGTCGGCCGTGCGCTGGCGCAGGGCCAGTTCGCACCAGCGGCGAAAGTCGCTCTCGGCGGGCAGCGGCCGTTCGCTGGCCAGTTGCAGGTCCAGTTCAAGCATCGCGGCGTCCTTCCTGGCGCGACTCGCCCTGGGGGCGGGCCGGATGGCGTTCCTCGAAGCGCTCGTAGGCCTCGACGATCCGCTGCACCAGGGGGTGGCGCACCACGTCCTTGGGCTGGAAGTGGGTGAAGCTGATCCCCGGCACGTCGCGGAGCACCTCGATCACGTGGGCCAGCCCCGATTTGGTGCCGCGCGGCAGGTCGACCTGGGTCACGTCGCCGGTGATCACCGCGGTGGAGCCGAAGCCGATCCGGGTGAGGAACATCTTCATCTGTTCCAGGGTGGTGTTCTGGCTCTCGTCGAGGATGATGAAGCTGTTGTTCAGGGTCCGCCCGCGCATGTAGGCCAGCGGGGCGATCTCGATCACCTGCTTCTCGATCAGCTTGGCCACCTGTTCGAAGCCGAGCATCTCGTAGAGCGCGTCGTACAGCGGGCGCAGGTAGGGGTCGATCTTCTGCGCCAGGTCGCCGGGCAGGAAGCCGAGTTTCTCGCCGGCCTCCACCGCCGGACGCACCAGCAGGATGCGTCGTACCTGTTCGCGCTCCAGGGCGTCCACCGCGCAGGCCACGGCGAGGTAGGTCTTGCCGGTGCCGGCCGGGCCGATGCCGAAGTTGATGTCGTTGTCGAGGATCGCCTTGACGTAGCGTTGCTGGTTGGCGCCGCGCGGGCGGATCAGTCCCTTGCGGGTGCGCAGGGCGACGCTGGCTTCGGCCCGGGGGTCGACCAGCGCCTCCATGCCCGACTCCTGGAGGAACAGGTGGACCAGGTCCGGCGACAGGTCGGCGCCGTGGGTTTCCCGGTAGAGGCGGCGCAGCAGCTGTTCGGCGGCCTGGGTATGGTGCGGCTCGCCGAGCAGTTCGAACTGGCTGCCGCGGTTGCGGATCTCGATGGCCAGGCGCTGTTCGATCAAGCGCAGGTGCTCGTCGAATTGTCCGCAGAGGTTGGCGAAGCGGCGGGCTTCGAAGGGTTCAAGGGTGAAGCGACGGGGTTCTGTGGGTGCGTTCAAGGGCTTTCGGGTACGGCCGTCTCGCGGTGGAATGATGAGGGAAGAATAGCGCCGTCGGCGGCGGGGGGGAAGTCGACGCCGGTCGGGGGCGCGGCGGACCCGGCGGAACGCCGCCCGCCGGGCCGTTCGCGGGGGATCAGTCGAGCAGGCTGCCGCGCAGCGAGTGGGGCAGGGCGTCGTCGATGCGCACCAGGGCGAACTGGCCGATCAGCCGCGGGTTGGCCGAGGGGAAGTTGACGATGCGGTTGTTCTCGGTGCGGCCCTGGAGCATGCCGGGGTCCTTCTTCGAGTAGTCGCTGACCAGGATGCGTTGGGTGCTGCCGACCATCCGTCGGCTGATCTCGAAGCCCTGCTGGGAGATGCGCTGCTGCAGGATCGAGAGGCGCTGCTTCTTCAGCTCTTCCGGGGTGTCGTCGGGCAGCTCCGCCGCCGGGGTGCCGGGGCGCGCGCTGTAGACGAAGGAGTAGGAGAAGTCGAAGCCGACTTCCTCGATCAGCTTCATGGTCTGGGCGAAATCCTCCTCGGTCTCGCCGGGGAAGCCGACGATGAAGTCCGAACTGATGCTGATCTCCGGCACAGCGGCCTTCAGCTTGCGAATCCGCGACTTGTACTCCAGGGCGGTGTGGTTGCGCTTCATCGCCGCGAGGATTCGGTCGGAGCCGGACTGCACCGGCAGGTGGACGAACTTCACCAGTTCGGGAATCTCCGCGTGGGCCTGGATGAGGGCGTCGGAGAACTCCAGCGGATGGCTGGTGGTGTAGCGCAGGCGGTCGATGCCGTCGACGGCGGCCACCAGGTAGAGCAGCTCGGCGAAGTCGACCAGGCGCCCGTCGGTGGCGGTGCCACGGTAGCCGTTGACGTTCTGGCCGAGCAGGGTGACTTCGCGCACGCCGTTCTCGGCCAGGTGGATGACCTCGGCGAGCACGTCCTCCGGCGGCCGGCTGACTTCCTCGCCGCGGGTGTAGGGCACCACGCAGAAGCTGCAGTACTTGCTGCAGCCTTCCATCACCGAGACGAAGGCGCTGGGGCCGTCGACCCGCGGCTCGGGTAGGCGGTCGAACTTCTCGATCTCCGGGAAGGAGACGTCCACCTGGGGCTTTTGCGTGGTCCGCGCGGCGTCGATCATCTCCGGCAGGCGGTGCAGGGTCTGCGGGCCGAACACCACGTCGACGTAGGGCGCGCGCTCGCGGATCGCCGCGCCTTCCTGGCTGGCCACGCAGCCGCCGACGCCGATCACCAGCGCGGGGTTGTGCTTCTTCAGTTCGCGCCAGCGGCCCAGCTGGGAAAACACCTTCTCCTGGGCCTTTTCGCGGATCGAGCAGGTATTGAGGAGGATGACGTCGGCTTCCGCCGGGTTTTCGGTGAGTTCCAGAGCCTGGTGTTCGCCCAGCAGGTCGGCCATGCGCGAGCTGTCGTACTCGTTCATCTGGCAGCCGTGGGTTTCGATGAAAAGCTTCTTGGCCATGGGGGTTCGGTCTGGGTGATTCGAAGGACCGCGCATTATAGGTAGGCGCGAAAGGCTCGGCCAGAGATGCCGGGCGAGCGGCCAGGGCAATCGCGCGACCAGCCTCTGGCGTTGGACGAGGATTGAGCGGTGGCGAGTGGGGTTTTCCACACTTCCCGCCCTGCCTCGTCGACCCGCGCCGCGAAGCCCTCCGCCCTGCAGGACAGCGCGATGATCGCCCGCTGCTCCCTTCTGCGCGGCTATGACCCCGCCGGGTCGAAAAACCAATGTGCAACTCCGAACCACGGTCGAATACCCGTTTCGGGCGATCATGCACCCGTTCGCGGGCGTGAGGATGCACTTCCTCGATATAGCGAAAAGTGCCGCGCAAGTACCGATCTGAAAAAATAGATATAACCCGGCAAATCCAGGGTTGAATTGAAATGGCTCGACTGTTTTTTCATGTTTTATTGACGGTTATTTGATGGGCGATTTGTTATTGAAATATATATGGAGTATTGGTGGCGTGCTTGATTGGTTCGATGAGTCGATTTCGGCACGCGGGGCCCGATAGGGCGTTGCCGCTTCTCGCCACGGCTTTGCCCAGGCGATCCGTCTATCCGATTAAATTAACAAACCAACCGCTCAGGCCGCTAGTCATGGCGGATTTGCGGCTCGCAGTGCAGTATTCCCGATTGCCCACATGCATCTCTTTCGCGGTGTCTCGTTTTGAGGGAATTTGACCGGTAAGAATGGACTACGCTGACCGAGAGTCGAATGATCGTCGACTTCGTTGGTTTTAATGATTCAGTACGCTTCCAGCCTCGTCGATCGGTTCGCTGCAGTGAGTAGCTGTTGCGCTGAAAGATTTAAGGATCGAACTAATGGCCAAGCTTTATATGTCTGCAACGCTTTCCCGGCACGTTTTTCCCCAGCGGTTGGCCGACTTTTCGACACTGGCGGAAGCCCTCGATTACGCAGCGCGTGGGCATACCGGTTTGAATTTCTACGATGGCCGCTGCCGTCTGACGGCCGTCGTCCAATATGCCGCCCTGAGGCGGGAGGCGCTGGCCGTGGCCAGGCGCCTTCACGGGCTTGGCCTGCGCAGGGGCGATCGGGTCGCCTTGATCGCCGATACCGAGCCGGGGTTCATGGAAGCCTTCTATGGCTGTCAGTACGCCGGCTTCATACCGGTGCCGCTGCCCATTCCGTCAGGCTTGGGCTGCCATGTCTCGTACGTCGAAAAGCTCGGCGCTCTGCTGAAAAGCTGCGAGCCGACCGCCATCCTGGCCCCCTCGGAGTGGCTGCCGCTCGCGCAGGAGGCTGCCGGCTCGTGCGGCGCGCTGTTCGTCGGCTCGGTCAAGGAGATCAAGACCCGGGCGGTTCCGCCCGTGGAACTGGAGCCTTCCCGGCCGGATGAGGTGGCCTACCTTCAGTACACGTCCGGGAGTACCCGCTTTCCCCGTGGCGTGGTCGTTACCCAGCGCGCGGTAATGGCCAACCTGCAAGGGATGATTCGGGACGGGCTGGGCGTGCGCCCGGGGGACCGCTGCGTCTCCTGGTTGCCGTTCTATCACGACATGGGGCTGGTCGGGTCCGTACTGGGCCCGATGGCGGCGCAGTTGTCGGTGGACTATCTGCGCACCCCGGACTTCGCGATGCGGCCGAGGCAGTGGCTGAACCTGATCGGCCAGAATCGGGGCACCATTGCCTTGGCCCCGCCCTTTGGTTACGACCTGTGCTCCCGGCGTGCCCGCGAGGGCGAGGTAACGCGTTTCGATCTTTCCAGCTGGCGTATCGCCGCGATCGGCGCGGAGCCGATTCGCGCCGAGGTGCTGGAGCGGTTCGCGGAGCAGTTCGCGCCGGCGGGCTTCGATCGCACGGCCTTCGTGCCTGCTTATGGCCTGGCGGAAAGTACCCTGGGCGTCAGCTTCGCTCGCCGCGGTGTCGGAGTTCAGGTGGATCGGGTCGATCGCTGGGCGTTGGAGCATCGGTCGACGGCCGTGCCGTCCCGCGGCGAGGGAAGCAAGGCCAGTACCTTCGTCAACTGTGGTGCGGCCCTTCCCGGACACCGGCTCGAAATACGCGACGAGGCCGGACGTCCCTTGCCGGAGTGCCGGGTCGGGCGGATAACCCTGCAGGGACCCAGCCTGATGTCGGGCTATTTCCGCGATGAGGAATCCACGCAAGCCCATATGGACGGCGACTGGCTCGATACCGGCGACCTCGGCTATCTGCATAACGGGGAGCTGTTCATTACCGGAAGGCAAAAGGATCTGCTGATTGTCCGGGGCCGAAACATCTGGCCGCAGGACGTCGAATACCTGCTCGAGTCCCAGCCCGAGGTTCGCTCCGGCGACGTGATCGCTTTCCTGGTCCCGGCGGAAGCGGACCCGCGAGTGGTGGTGCTGGTCCAGTGCCGTGCAACCGATCCGGAAAAACGGGAGAGCTTGGTGCGCACCCTGGCCGGATTGATCAACGGCGAGTTCGGTTTTACGGCAACGGTTGAACTCGTTCCGCCGCATTCCCTTCCGCGGACCTCGTCGGGGAAGCCCTCGCGGGCCGAAGCGCGCAAGCGTTTCCTGGCGCAAAGACAGTCCGAATCAGGGCTGTCGGTGGCTTTCGGGTAGATCCGCCTTGAACCGTTGTCGGGGATGTTTCGTGGCGGGTACCGAACGGGTGCGGGGCGCCGAACGATGGCGAGGCGCCGGCACGGAGACGATCATCCGTTGCGCCGGAGGGGTGCATGGCAGCTTCGCCTTTCAAGCGGATCAATATCGACGGCAGTGGGCGCCTGACCGAGGCCATACTGAAGAGTGGCTGTTGCAAGCGTTTACCATTGATGTCCTCGCGGGCTGCGCGACATCCGGAATTGTTGTGGTATACCTCTTCGAAGTTCAGGGACGAGCATCAGGTGAGGCGAGTGGCCAAGGATATCGCCGTGGCTGTTTTCAGGAGTAGGACGGTGCGGCGGTGTACGGGCCTGGTGATCTTGATGAATGCGGCCCTTGTTCGAATGGTTGCTTCGCGGATGGCTGCGAAGCCCTGGAACAGAACGATGCGCGGCTCACCTTCCTTCGCGGGGAGGATCTGGCCAGCAGCCGTGCTGCAGTGGCTGCCCCATAAATCTTGCTGAGAAGAGCCTTGCAGGAGCGCTGGCGCAAGGCAAATCCAGGAGTCAAGAGAGAGTTGCCCATGATTTCCCAA
Organism: Azotobacter beijerinckii; assembly: GCF_900110885.1. Classification (GTDB taxonomy): domain Bacteria; phylum Pseudomonadota; class Gammaproteobacteria; order Pseudomonadales; family Pseudomonadaceae; genus Azotobacter; species Azotobacter beijerinckii. Next base: position 18,156 of record NZ_FOFJ01000011.1, read on the forward strand.
GAGAAAATACTGGAACGGCTATTTTTCCACTTGGATCGCCTGGCTTTTCCCGGAGAGTCGATCCACCCGAGCGTCGATTTGATCGAGGAGCTTGGCCTCGACTCTATCAATGCCATGGATCTTGTGATGGAACTCGAAGACGAATTCGACATTTCCATCCCCTTGAACGTGTTGACCGACGTGCATACGCCGACCCAGCTGGCGCAGGCGGTCTTGTCGATGATGGAGCATGCCGACGATGTCGCTTGATGGATTCTGAAATCGCGACGATCCCGGACGAGCCAGACCCGGTGCTGTGTCAACCGTCAATAGACGGATAAAGCCTGCGCCGTTTGACCCGGGCATCCGGTGGTAAGCGGACGGTCGACCGTGGCGCCCCGGGTTGTCGCAGTGCCGCTGCCAGGGTGCCGCTCCGGCGCGTCAGGTCTCGATGCGGTCGGTCGCCGCGTGGCCCGGCCATGTCGGCCCGTTGCCGTGCGGGGACGTGTGTAGACGAACTCGAGTCAGGCTCCGGCTCTTCGCCGCGCCGCGCTAAGGCAGCGGCGAAAACGGCGAGCGGCCTTCGAGGGCCTGGAGTTCCATGAGGTAGTTGCGGAAGATCTGGCCGAGCACCTGGGTGGCGATTTCCAGCTCGTCGCGGCTCATCTGTTCGGCGACCAGGTCGGCGCTGTCCAGCGCTTCTTCCGAGCCGTTCACCGCGGCCATCTTCAGCACGATGTAGGCCTGCACGTTGTTGGCCGGCACCCCTTCGCCGCGAAAGAACATCAGCCCCAGGCGGTGCTGGGCTTCGGCGTGGCCGTGCAGCGAGGCCTGCTCGAACCAGTTCAGCGCACGGGACAGGTCGCGCGGGGTGCGCTTGCCTTCGTAGTAGAACTTGCCCAGCTCGTACTCCGCCTGCAGGTCGCCGCCCTGCGCGGCCTGTTCGCAGCGCGACAGCGCCGCGGGAAGCTCCTCGGCAGGGCTGTCCAGGGCGCAACTGCCCGGTGCCGGGATCAGCAGGGTGTTCTCCCCGGCCCAGGCCGGCAGGGAGGCGGAGAGTAGCAACAGGCAACCCAGGGTCAGGTTACGGCGGATCATGGAATCGCTGCGCCTCGAGTCGGAGCGGGCGGTCGCCCGGCCGGCGAAGTGTGCCGGCCGGCACATTATGAATAAGCGGCGCCGGCCTTACAAAGCCTTTGCCGCCCCTGTCTCCCCCGAAGCCGGCAAACCGCCGCGGGCCGTGGCCTGCCGTTCAGTCCTTGGCGAGCGTGGCGAAGGCGCGCTCGGCGGCGTCGAGGGTGATCGAAAGCTCCGCCTCGCCGTGGGCGATCGAGGTGAAGCCGGCCTCGAAGGCGGAGGGCGCCAGGTACACGCCGCCCTCCAGCATCCGGTGGAAGAAGCGCTTGAAGCGCTCGGCGTCGCTGGCCATCACGTCGTCGAAGGTGACGATTTCTTCGGCTTCGCTGAAGTACAGGCCGAACATGCCGCCCGCCTGGGTGGTGACGAAGGGGATGCCGGCGGCATCGGCGCGCTGCCGCAGGCCGTCGAGCATGCGTGCAGTGTAGTCGCTCAGCTCGGCGTGGAAGCCCGGCCGGCCGATCAGCCGGAGGGTGGCGAGGCCGGCGGCCATCGCCAGCGGGTTGCCGGAGAGGGTGCCGGCCTGGTAGACCGGGCCCAGCGGGGCGATGCATTCCATGATCGCTCGCTTGCCGCCGAAGCAGCCGACCGGCATGCCGCCGCCGACGATCTTGCCGAAGGTCGAGAGGTCCGGAGTGACGCCGTAGTGGGCCTGGGCGCCGCCCAGGGCGACGCGGAAGCCGGTCATCACCTCGTCGAAGATCAGCACCACGCCGTGCGCATCGCACTGTTCGCGCAGGCCTTCGAGGAAGCCCGGCGCCGGCGGCACGCAGTTCATGTTGCCGGCCACCGGCTCGACGATGATGCAGGCGATGTCCCGACCGACTTCGGCGAGGGTCTTTTCCACCGCGCCCAGGTCGTTGTAGGGCAGGGTCAGGGTGTGCTTGGCGAAGGCCGCCGGCACGCCGGGCGAACTCGGCACGCCGAGGGTCAGGGCGCCGGAGCCGGCCTTGACCAGCAGGCTGTCGGAGTGGCCGTGGTAGCAGCCCTCGAACTTGATGATGCTGTCGCGGCCGGTATAGCCGCGGGCCAGGCGGATCGCGCTCATGGTCGCCTCGGTGCCGGAACTGACCATGCGCACCATGTCCATCGACGGCACCAGACTGCAGACCAGCTCGGCCATCTCGGTTTCCAGGGCGGTCGGCGCGCCGTAGGAGAGGCCGTGCTCCAGCTGCTTGCGCACCGCGTCGAGCACTTCCGGGTGGCTGTGGCCGAGGATCATCGGGCCCCAGGAGCCGACGTAGTCCACATAGCGCTTGTCGTCCTCGTCGATCACGTAGGCGCCTTGCGCGTGCTTGAAGAACAGCGGGGTGCCGCCGACGCCGCGGAAGGCGCGCACCGGCGAGTTGACGCCGCCGGGGATGTGCTTCTGGGCGTGGGCGAAGAGGGTTTCGGAACGGGACATGCGAGGGCCTCTGCAAGCTGGGGGGAAGCCCGCCGCGCGGGCTCCACCGTGAGGGGGAATCAGGAGTCGGCGAACAGTTGGCTGAAGGCCTGGGCGCGGCGCTCGACCTCGGCGGGGTTCTCGGCGGCGAACAGCGCATGGATCACCGCGACCATGGCGGCGCCGCGGGCGATCAGCCCGGGGGCGTTGTCCAGGGTCACGCCGCCGATCGCCACCAGCGGCTGGGAAAAGCGCGCACGGGCCTCTTCCAGCAGTTCGGGCGAGGCCGGCGGCGCGCCGGGTTTGGTCGAGGAGTCGAAGAAGCGGCCGAAGGCCAGGTAGCTGGCGCCGTCGGCGGCGGCCTGCTCGGCCAGTTCCAGTTGCCCGTGGCAGGTGGCGCCGATGACCGCTTTGGGGCCGAGCAGGGCGCGGGCGGCGGACAGCGAGCCGTCCTGCTGGCCGAGGTGCAGGCCGACGCCCAGGCGCATGGCCAGCTCGAGGTCGTCGTTGACGATCAACTGCGCACCGTGGCGCAGGCAGAGGTCGCGCAGCGCCTCGGCCTCGCGCAGCCGGCGGGCATCCTCGTTGGACTTGTCGCGGTACTGCAGCAGCCGGGCGCCCCCCTTCAGCGCGGCTTCGACGTAGGGCAGGAGCTTGCCGCCCTGCAGCAGCTGGCTGTCGGTGATGGCGTAGAGACCGCGTAGCTTCATGATGGATTCGCCTCGTCTGCGAAGGGCCGGCGGAAGTCGCCGGGGGCCGGCTGTCCCCGGCCAGTCAAGCCGCTGCGCCCGGCCTGTGCCGGGCGACGCCGGATCAGTTGCCGAAATCCAGCGGCAGGCGGCGCGGCACGTACTGGCCGCGGCCCGGTGCCTCGGCGTCGCGCAGGGTGCGCCAAGTGTAGTCGAGCGCCGAGCGCACCGCGCTGGCCAGTTCCTCGCCGAGGGCCAGGCGGCCGGCCAGGGCGCTGGCCAGGGTGCAGCCGGAGCCGTGGTAGCTGCCCGGCAGGCGCACGCAGGTGAAGGTCCGGGCGCCGTCGCCTCGCGAATACAGGCGGTTGTGCACCTCGGCCTCGTCGCCGTGGCCGCCGGTGATCAGCAGATGCTCGCAGTGCTCGAGCAGCCGCTCGGCGCAGGCATCGGCGCTGCCCTCGGGCAGTTCGGCGAGAATCCGCGCCTCCGGCAGGTTCGGCGTGGCGATGCGGCAGAGCGGCATCAGGCGCTCGCGGATCGCCTGGCCGACCTCGTCCTGGCCCAGCGCGCCGCCGCCGCCGGCGCGCAGCACCGGGTCGCAGATCAGCGGCACGCCGGGCAGGCGCCGGGCGATCTCGGCCGCGGTGTCGACCATCTCCCGCGAGCCGAGCATGCCCAGCTTGATCGCGGCGACCGGCAGGTCGGCGAGCACCGCCTCGGCCTGGGCGAGTACCCAGGCGCGGTCGAGGACGCGGAAGTCGGCGACGTTGCAGGTGTCCTGCACGGTCAGCGCGGTGACCGCCGGCGCGGCGTGGCAGCCCTGGGCGAGCAGGGCCTCGATGTCCGCCTGCAGGCCGGCGCCGCCACTGGGATCGTGGCCGGACAGGCAGAGGACGACGGGACGAAAGTTCGGCATGTTCATGGCGTGCGAGCTTACCACTAATCGCCCGGGCCGAACCCCCGTCGGATGCGTCCGCCGCGCGGCATCCGGCGTGCTTCACTCAACGGGGCACCCGCCGCCGAGGAGCGCCGCCATGCAGCTGCACCAGTACGCCGAAACCCACGAGGTGACCAACCAGGTGCCGCCCCTGGACGGCGCCAACCTCTACCGCATCGACCGGCCGTTGCAGGAGTGGGTCCGCCGCTACGACGGCGGCTGGGCGGAGGCGCGACTGGAGGCCTATGGCGCGCTGGCCGGCGGACCGCTGCTGGCGGCGGGCTTTGCCGCCAACGAGCACCGCCCGGTGCTGCGCAGCCACGACCGCTACGGCCATCGCATCGACCAGGTGGACTTCCACCCCGCCTATCACGAACTGATGCAAACGGCCATTGCCCATGGCCTGCCGGCGTTGCCCTGGCGCGAGCCGCGCCCCGGCGCCCAGGTCGCCCGCGCCGGGCTGATGTACCTGCACAACCAGGTCGAGGCCGGCAGCGCCTGCCCGCTGACCATGACCTTCGCCGGCGTGGCGGCGCTGCGCCAGCAGCCGGAAATCGCCGAACGCTGGCTGCCCGGAGTGCTGGCCGGCGAGTACGACCCGCGCAACCTGCCGATGGAGCGCAAGAGCGGGCTCACCCTGGGCATGGCGATGACCGAGAAGCAGGGCGGCACCGACGTGCGCGCCAACACCACCCGCGCCTGGCCGGTCGGCGCGGCGGGGCCGGGGCAGGCCTACGAGCTGCTCGGCCACAAGTGGTTCTGCTCGGCGCCGATGAGCGACGCCTTCCTGACCCTGGCCTGGAGCGACGGCGGGCTGTCCTGCTTCCTGCTGCCGCGCCACCGCCCGGACGGCGGGCGCAACCAGCTTTACGTCCAGCGCCTGAAGAACAAGCTGGGCAACTGGTCGAACGCTTCCGCCGAGGTGGAGTACCGCGGCGCCCTGGCCTGGATGGTCGGCGAGGAGGGCTGCGGGGTGAAGACCATCCTGGAGATGGTCGGCCTGACCCGCTTCGACTGCATGATCGGCTCCAGTGCGCTGATGCGCCAGGCGCTGACCCAGGCGCTGCACCACTGCGCGCACCGCCTGGTCGGCGGCCAGGTGCTGGTCGAGCACGCGCTGATGCAGAACGTGCTGGCCGACCTGGCCCTGGAGAGCGAGGCGGCGCTGGCCCTGACCCTGCGCCTGGCGCGGGCGCTCGACCATGGCGAGGACGAACGCGAGCGGCTGCTCGCCCGGCTGCTCACCGCGATCGGCAAGTACTGGATCTGCAAGCGCGCCCCGGAAATGATCGGCGAGGCCGCCGAGTGCCTGGGCGGCGCCGGCTACGTCGAGGAGAGCATCCTGCCGCGGCTGTACCGCGAGGCGCCGGTCAACTCGATCTGGGAGGGTTCGGGCAACGTGCAGTGCCTGGACGTGCTGCGCGTGCTCGGCAAGGAGCCGCAAGCGCTCGAGGCGCTGTTCGACGAGCTGGACGGCGGCCATGGCGACGCGCGGCTCAAGGCGCGCATCGAATGGCTCAGGAAGGCGCTGGCCGACCGCACCGAGATCCACTACTGCGCCCGGCGGCTGGTCGAGGAGCTGGCGGTGACCCTGCAGGCCGGGCTGCTCCTTGAGGCCGGCAACGCGGCGGTGTCGGACGCCTTCATCCACAGCCGCCTCGGCGAGGGCGGCCGGGTCTACGGCACCCTGCCGCGCGGTCTGGACGTGGCGGCGCTGCTGGCGCGCAGCGCGCCGCTTTAGGGCGTCCGTTCCCGCTGGGCCAGGCGGGCCAGCAGCAGCAGGGACATCGAATAGTAGTCCTCGTTTTCGGCTTTTTCGGGGAAGGCGATGAGCGCGCTTCCCTCCCCGATCAGCACGGCGATGGCTCTGACGCCCGTGGAGGCGGGATAGGGCGACAGCTCGCCCGAACGCAGGTCCACCCAGGCATGGGGCTGCTCGCAACAGGCCCAGAAGTCGGCGAAGGGGCGCAGCGACGCCGAGCCGGGGGGGCTGCCGTCCCAGGCCAGATAGAGCGGCACGCGTACCGCATCGAAGCCGAAGCGCGCAGGCCAGGCCGCGGCGGGCTGCAGGGTGCCGTCCGCCCGCAGGGCCAGCCAGTCGGGGGGCAGGCGGTAGTGTCCGAAGCGGGCCCTTTCCAGCAGGGTTTGGCCGTCGTCCAGCAAGCGCCGCCAAGCGGCTTGCGGCTCGACCTCGGCGAAGGCCCGGATGGCCGGCATCACCAGGTAGGAGGGGTTCAGGATCAACTGGTCGTTCTGCTCGAAGCCGTCCAGGCCGGGCAGAAGAACGGCAAGGCCGGCATATTCCCTGACCAGTCGGGCGGCGATCGCCTGGCGGATCTTCGCCGAGGCTGCCCGGTAGTCGTCGGAGTCCCAGCGCTGGGCGGCGCGCAGCAGGGCCCAGGCGATCAGCAGGTCGCCGTCGGTGGCGTTGTTGGTGTCCTGTACCGGCGGTGACGACGAGGGATCGTAACGCCATGAGAACAGGGCGATATCGGGGCGCAGCAGATGCTGGCGGGTCCAGTTCCACAGTCGGTCGAAAGTCTGGCGGTCGCCGTTGGCCTCGGCCAGCAGCATGCCCCAGCCTTGCCCCTCCGAATGGCTGACGTCGCGGTTGCCGGTATCCAGCACGCGGCCGCCGTCGATGTAACGGGTCCGATAGCGCGACCAGTCGTCGTCCTGAGCGGCGCAGGCCGGCAGGCCGAGCAGCAGCAGGGCGATCAGGGCCGCCATGGGGCCGAGGCGTTCAACCGCCACAGCTGAATACCAGCGCGCCGTGCTGGGCAATGTCGATGCATTTCACCGACAGCCGCACTTCCTCGTTCTGTGCCTGGATCCAGTGCTCATGCATGCCTTCGAGTACGGCGGCGATCGCCTGGTGCCAGGAGTCGGAGGTTTCCAGAATGCCCGGATAGGCACCGTGCACGATGCGAATCGAGCGGTTGTCGGTGCTCAGGCGCACCCAGCCCCAGTCCAGTTCGCCGAGTATCCCGTTCAGCGCCGCCTCCAGGGCCTGGAGGCTGGGCTGCTCCTTGAGCGGATTGGCGGCGGCGATGCGCGAGCCGACATGGCGCAGGAAGCTGCAGGCATCGACGGAGCCGGCAGTGCTGTACATCTCGGTGATCAGCGTCAGAACGAACTGCCGCCACTGCTTGTTGTTGTGGCGGTCGCCGTAGTAGGCCAGGTTGCTGGCCTGGATGTCGCTTTCCGCTATCAAGGGAGGTTCTCCAGGGCATGTTTGAAATAGATCGAGCCGGTCGTCTCCGTGTAATTGCCGAAGCTGTCGTAGCCGATCGTGCCGCCGACCTTCGTCTGCTCGCCCAGGCTGTATTCGAGCGTGGCACCGCCGTTGATAGCCAGGCCGCTTTGGCTGTCGGATTTATAGTAGGACTCGATGGTCGGGGTGGATGCGGACAGGCCGGCGGCGGTGAGCTCGCCGGACATGTTCGTCACGTCCTTCTGCAACTGCTCCAGCTGGTTCTGCAGGGCCTTGTCCTCGGGGAAATAGGGGGCGCGCTCCTGGGTGAAGGACTGGAAGCCCGCCGCCGCCCGCAGTTTCATGTTCCAGCGGTTGGCGTTGTAGGCGTACTGCACGGGGAAGGCGATGCCGACGAAGCTCTCCGGGCTGAAGTAGCCGCCATGGCCCAGCGTGTAGCCGCTCAGGTTCTTGTCGAAGCCCATCCAGTTCAGATGAACCCCGGTCTGCAGCTCCTGGGTCCGGTTGCTGATCGGCCGCATGTAGGCGCCCGTGTGGAGGCCGGCGGAGCTGTTGTTCGCGACGTTGTCGCCGCGGTAGACATGGTAATCGCCGCCGGCATAGAAGCCGGCGTCGCCATTGTCGTAGGCGTATTGGACATTGACGCCGGTCTTGGTCACGCCCCCCCAGGCCTTGCCGGTGATCGGGTCCCTGGTGCCGGCATAGGACAGCAGGCTGTCGGTGACGGCACGCCGCTCGACGCCGAGCGTGGCGGTTCCGTTCTGCCCGACCCGCGGCGTCCATTTCGCGCCGCCGACGATATTGGTCTTTTCGAAGCCCTGCGGCGTCGTGCCGATGTCCGCCTGGAAGCTATCCGTCTTGATGCCCAGGTTCAGGGCCGCACCGCTGTCGCGCTGGGACTCGGACTTGAGCGCCGCGACCGCCGCTTGCTGGGTAGCGTTCAGCCGGGTGGCGGCAGCGATCCGTTTCTGGTCGTTGTCCAGGGTCGGGTCCGACAACGCCGCCAGCGCCTCTTTATAGCCCGAGTCGAGTGTCTGGGCGACCGACAGGGAGGTGGTGCCGAAGCGGCGTGAGCTATCCGTTCCGGGGGTACCCGCGTCGAGGTGGGTGGGCGTGAGCGTCACCTCCACGCGTGCGTTGTTCAGCGGCACCATGGAAAGCTGCAGCGGTGCCTTGACCTCGGTCAGTTGGGAGAGTCCGTCCTCGCCGTCGCGCACGCGTAGGCTGGTGCTGGCGGCCAGGAGGGTGGCGGTTTTTTCGCGCAGGGCGTTCAGCCGGGTTTCGATCTCGCTGGCCAAGGGATCGGCGGGTGTGTAAGAGGGGCGACTGGCAAAGGTCCTGGAGAGCGGTATCCCGGTCAGGGGCGAGGCCGTGCGCGGCTCCGCCGGTTCCGTCGCGCCGGAATGGCGGGCGTCGGCGAGAACCAGGGGCGGAACGGCGTCGCCGGGGGCGCGGAAGGGATTGCCCCGGGCGACGAAGGCCGGTACGCCGTTCGGCACCGACTCTGCGCGCGCTCCGGCGGCGGCCAGCCGCTTGCGCCTGGCGCTTTCGAGCAGGGCGATCGCCCGGCGGTTATCGCCCTTCGCCTCGGCCACGCGCGCGGACAGGAGCAGGGCCGTGGGTTCGTCGAGCGACGGGCCGGCCCGGTCGAGCAGTTGCGCGGCGCGCTTCGGATCGTGGCTGCCCAGGGCCGCGTTCACCGCCCCGCGCACGCCTTCGGGGTGGTTGGGCGAGTCCTGGAGAACCTTGGCGTAGATGGCTTCCGCCTCCTTGTACATTTTGCCGGAATCGTACAGCCGCCCCATGGCCAGCAGCAGATCCTTGTCGCGGGGCGATTCGTCGACGCTGGCGATCAACGTGTCGTAGGCGCCGGCCAGATCGCCGCTCTGCCGCTGCCGGTCGGCCTGGGCGACCGCGAAACCGTTGCGCAACCGTTGCAGGCCCTCCAGGTCGTCCGCGTTCAGGCCGCCGCGCTGTTCGAGCCGGTGCATCAGGAGGTCGGCTTCGGACATCTGTCCGGTCTTGACCAGGACGGCGACATGCCCGAGGTAGTCGGAGGCGTTGGGGCCGGAAAGGTCGCGCAGGTCCTCGCGGACCAGAGTCAGCGCCGCCGCGGGATCGCCCAGCTCCGCCAGAGCCAGTGCCGTCTCGCCACGCGCTGTAGGGGTGGCGGGCGTTTCGTCGTACAGCTTGCGCAGGGCCTGGCGGGCGACCACCCGGTTGCCGCCGGCCACGGCACGGCGCGCCTCGGCGATCCGCGCCCCGGTCTGCACGCGCTGCCCGAGTGCCTGGAGTTCCGGGCCGCTCTGCCGCTCCGGCGGAATCCGCTTCAGGTAGCCGGCGGCGTCGTCCCAGCGGCCCTGGTCCAGGGCGAGCAGCGTGGCGGCGTGCAGGACCTCGGCATCGGCGGGGCCGGTTGTCAGCGGCTCCATCATCTGCCTGGCCTGTTGCGGATCGTTGCTGGCGTCGAGCAGCCGTGCATAGGACAGGCGTATCCAGGGGTTCTGCGGCGCCAATCTCAGGGCCTCGCCGAACAGCCTGGCCGCTCCCTCGTTGTCGCCTTGCCGGCGTAAGGCTTCGGCGCGGTCGCGCAGGGCCAGGGCTTCGACCTGTTGCAGGCCGCCGTGCAGGGCGTCGGACAGGCCGGGATGGCTGCGCAGCAGGTCGCTGGCGGCCTGGCGTTTGTCCTGCTGCAGCAGGCTGCCGTAGAGGCCCGCCAGGGCCGGGCGATTGTTGGGGTCCTCGGCAAGCAGGCTGCGGTAGAGCGGCTCGGCGGCGGCGGCTTTTTGCTGGCGTATCAGGATGTCGGCCAGCAGCAGCTTGGCCGCCCGCGGCCGTTCGCCGCTGCCTTCGGCGAGCTGCCGGGCGAGCGTTTCGGCGCTCTCCAGATGACCGTCGTCGCGTTGCAGCCGGGCGGCCTGCAGTTTTTCGTAGAACGCGGCATCGGCCAGCGCCTTTGCCCATTTGTCGCGTGTGGCGGGGGCCAGCTCGCCGGCCTTGAGCAGGCTATTGCGGGCGTCCCGGTAGTTTTGCGCGCGCAATTGCGCGACGCCCAGTCCCCCCCAGGCTTCCGCGTCGCGCGGATTGTGGTTCAGCGCCTGCCTGAAGCTCTGCAGGGCGGCAGCGTTGTGCAGGCTTCTGAGTGCATTGAAGCCTTCGTTCCGGGCGTTGTCGCCAGGATTGCCGCGGCCGGCCGAGAGGGCGGTCTGGAAACGCGCCGGTACCTCTGCGTCGGTCGGGTTGGCCTCGCTGTAGCGGACATACAGCGCTTCGTCGCGGGCTCCCGCATCCAGCCAGAGCAGTGCCTGGCGCCAGGCCGGTCGGGCTTCCGGCAGCCGTGGCGCGAGTTCCGCCAGCATGTCGATGGCCTGGCGCCGCGTGGCTTCCCGATAACTCAACACCGAGGCCAAGGCGAGTTGCACGCGTGGATCGTCCGGTTGCCTGGCCCGGAGCCTTTCCAGCCCTTGCCGGGCTTCCTGCCAGTGTTCGTCCTGGCCGGCCAGCGTCTGGTAGTACTCCAAGGCCAGCTCCGGAGGGGGCTGTTTGCCGTTGAACAGCTCGCGGTAGCCTTGCGCGGCCTGCGCCGAATCGCCCTGTTCGGCCGTGAGGCGAATCCGTGCAAGCCTGGATTTATCGAGGCTCCGGCCCTGCAGGGCGAGCTTGAGATCGTCGATGCGCGGACTGCCGGGATGGCTGTCGGCCAGTCGCTGCAACCAGGCGCGGCTGGCCTTTTCGTCGTCGGGCAGGGCGATCAGGCCCAGCCGGTAGAGGACTTCCTCGGCGTCCGGTTGGACCTGCAGGGCGCGTGCCAGGGTTTCCCGGGCCAGGTCTGGGCGGTTGTGCGATTGCCAGAATTCGGCCTGCTTGAGCAGGGTGGTCATGGCCGCGTCCGTCGCCTCGGCGAAGGCAGCGGCCGGGAGAGCGACTCCGCCGATGGCGCACAGCATGGCCAGGGAGAGTTTTTTCAGGGCTGCGGAGGTCATGGGGCGCTCCCTTTTAGCTCAGCCGTCGTGCCGCACGCGCACGAAGCAGGGGGTGAAGTGCGGCCGCGATCAGTGCCGCCGAAACCAGCAGCAGCGACATCAGGACCAAGGGCCGCTCGCCGAGCAGCCAGCGGATGTGGATGTACCAGGGGAGAGCGCCGTAGGCGAACAGTGGCCCGACGCGAAAGCTGCGGACTCGCTCGGCGCTCTCGAAGTGGGTCAGGTCGCCGCGGATCTCCGCATTCACCGCGGGCCGGCGCAGGCTTTCGACGAGCGGCGGCAGCCGGTGCGGTTCGCTGGCCAGGGCCAGCACCAGCACCCGCGAAGGGTCGAAGGGCGAGCGCCGGCTGACCAGCCCCTGGAACCGCGAGTCGCCGGAAAGGTAGCGCTCGGCTTCGGCCGATTGGCTGCTCCAGTCGCCCTGGGCGATGCTGCGTAGCTGCCCCTCCGGCGAGCGCGGAGCGATGCGCAAGCGCCCTTCGGCCACGCGGAAGTCGGAGCCGGCGAGCAGGGACGGCAGGTTCAGGCGCCCGTCGAGCGACCCGACGACCAGCAGGTCGCGCCGCTCGACCGAGGGCAGACGCGCCGTGCCGGCGAGCACGTCGACGCCCAGGGCCGGGTAGCCGGTGGCTTCGCCGAAGCGCCCGAGCAGGCCGAGCATCGCCTCGATTTCCGCCGGTTGGGGGGCGTCCGGCAGCACGACCGCCGTTTCGGAGAGGTCGGCCATCCGGGTGAACGGGAAGCCCGCACCAACGAAGAACGACAGGTTGGGCAACTGGGTGAAATGCCGGGCATGGCTGAAGTCGATGAAGGAGTCGCCGTCGATCAGGCTCACCGCCTGCTCGGGCAGCTCCAGCGAGCAGTCCGGGTCGTCCCGGGATTGCAGGTTGAAGTAGAAGTCCAGCCGGTTGTCGCCGTAGATCAGGTAGGCGGGGATAGCTATCGAGGCCTCCTCCTGGCGGGTCTGCAGGCCGAAGTAGTTCCTGATCTTTTCCAGCGCACCGCCCTTCAGTACTGGCAGGGAGGCCAGGTAGCGGCCATTGAGGATGACGTCCAGATGGCTGCGGGAGGCATCGAGCCAGTCGCCGTCCGGAAAGCGGTAGCGGACATGCAGCGGGATGCTCGCGGCGTTCCACAGGAAGGTGTCCGGAGCTGCCCGGAAGCCGAGGCTCAGGCCCGCCGGCGAAGCGCCCTGGGTCGCCAGGGGCCTGTCGGTCAGCTCGGCGAGGCGTGTCGGTCCGCTGGCGGGAATCCAGCGGGGGGCGTCGTAGGGGATGCGCCGCGGCATGGCGAGCGGTCCGGGCTGGATGCTGGGACCCTTCAACTGGGCAGAGCGCAGCGCCAGATTGAGTACCGCCGTATGCTGCTCGTCCGGGGTTCGCCCGGCGATCAGCAGCAGCTTGGCGGTCGGGTCGCGGGGGTTGTCCAGGACGGCCAGGGTCGGCCCCTCGATCGCGGGCAGCGCGATGCCTTCGATGCGCTGGTCGGCGAGGGCGAACAGGAGGGCATTGCCCAGCGGCAACTGGCCGATCAGCACCGGAAAGCTGGCGCCGCGGTAGCCGGCGAGGGCGCCGAAGTGGGAGGCCGCTATCGCGGCATGGCGCAGGGTGTCTTCGCTCGGCTGGCTGGCCATGACTACCGGCAGGCGGATTGCGCCGATCCGCGCCTCGTCGAAGAACGGCGCGGGCAGGAGTGCCAGCTCGTTCGCCAGGGGGATCTGCTGGAGCTGCAGGGAGAGGGTGGAGTCGCTGCCGATGTCGACCTGCAACGGCGACTGGCTGGGGTTCTCGCAACGCCGGGCATCGTTTTGCAGTTTCAGGTTCAGGCTGTTGTAGGGCACCAGCAGCAGAGGGTTGATGGGGATCTCGACGAAGGTGTCGGCGGCCGAGCCGGCGTCGAGCCGGATATCGCCGATCTCTTCGCCGTTGATCTGGACATTCAGGCGGGTACCGGCCGGCAGCTTGTCGCCGTGCCGGACGTGCAGGTCGAGGCGTGCCTCGGAGACGATCTGCTGGCGACCGACGGAGAAGGGGATACCCGCTTCGGCACGTCTCCCCCGCAACGTCATTCCGTCCTTGACGCCCAACTGCTCGAAGCGCAGGACCTCGATCTGCCCAGGGTCCGGCAGTGCCGCGCTCGCCTGCGCCGGGAGGGGCGGGAATGCGAGTTCCCGGCCTTGCAGGGGCGGGGCCGCGACGAGGCAGAGCGCCGATAGCGAGAGCAGAACCAGCAGGGTGCCCGGCGAGGTCGTGCCCGCCGGCAGGCGCGGACCCGTTTCGCCGGCCCTGGGGGGTGCGGGCGAAGGGGGGCTCCTCTTCCCGGCAGGCCCGCGCAGCAACGACAGGGCGTTTCTCAGCACGCTCCAGAAGGCGCGCAGGGGGTGGTCCGTTCGCCTCGTGCCGTTGGCAAGCCAGGCATCTGCCCGCCCCATGACGATGCGTACCAGTTCGCGCCGTTGCCCGATGTCGAGCGGGCCGAAGTACAGTCGCAGTTCTCGTCCGTCGCCCTCGATCGCTTGCGCGGGAAACACGACCGTATGTCCGTGGCAGGCGATCTCGATGGCCTCGAGGCGGCCCGGCAACTCCCGGCCGGCCTGCAACGGCCGGACCTTGAGGCCGCTCATGGAGATGTCGAGCGTTTCCGCCTGCCGGCTGCGCCCGCTGTCGAAGTGCAGGATGGCCGGTAGCTTCAGCTCCTGCCGGGTGGCGCCGCGCAGCTGCCGGCTCTCCATGGCCACCGCGGCGGCGGCCAGCAGGATGATCAGGTTGAACAGCGACCAGGCGACGTTCAGGGCGAGCACCTGGGGGTCGGAGGGGAACCAGTCGATCCAGTAGTGCTGGATGAGGCCGACGGCGATCGCGAGCAGCAGAAGGACGGCGGCGCCCAACTGCGGCTTGACCAGCTCGAAATCGAAGAAGCTCCGGTCGAGCAGATGGCCCTTGTCGGTCACGTTGAACTTGCCGCGCGTGGGGTCGAGCAGGGTGACCAGGGTCGGCTTGAGGATGTGGAACGCCAGCACCGTTTCGTAGATCTCTCCCCAGAAGGAGTGGCGATGCTGCCCCTGGATCCTGGCGTTGGTCACGATCGCGTGCGCGAGGTGCGGGAACGCATAGGCGAAGACCGCACTGGCGGAGGCGGCGATGATGTTCTGCCCGAGCATCAGGTAGGCGATCGGTGCGCTCAGGAACACGATGCGGGGCAGGGCGAACTGGAAATGCATCATGGCATTGAGATAGCAAAGCCGCTGCGGCAGGCGCAGGCCGCCTCCCAGCAGGGGATTGTCGCGGCGGAAGATTTGCGTCATGCCGCGTGCCCAGCGCATGCGCTGGCCGATATGCTGGGCCAGCCGCTCGGTGGCCAGGCCCGCCGCCAGCGGCACGGCCAGGAATGCGGTGTTCCAGCCCCGGCGCTGCAGCTTGAGCGCCGTGTGGGCGTCCTCGGTGACGGTTTCCACGGCGAAGCCGTCGATCTCTTCCAGGGCGCTCCGGCGAATCACCGCGCAGGAGCCGCAGAAGAACGCCGCGTTCCAGAAGTCGTTGCCCTGCTGCACGGGGCCGTAGAACAGCTCGCCCTCGTTGGGGACTTCCTGCCCGGTGGAGAGATTGCGCTCGAAGGGGTCCTCGGAATAGAAGTGGTGAGGCGTCTGGACCAGGGCCAGCCGGGGGTCGTGCAGGAACAGCCCCACCGTGGCCTGCAGGAAGGCGCGGGTACTGACATGGTCGCAGTCGAAGATGCAGATCAGTTCGCCGTCGGTCCGGCCCAGGGCGTTGTTCAGGTTGCCGGCCTTGGCGTGCCGGTTGTCGGACCGTGCGATATAGCCGGCTCCCGCCGCGGCGGCGAAGGCGCCGAATTCGGGGCGCCGGCCGTCATCGAGCAGATAGACGCGCAGCTTGTCCGCCGGATAGTCGATGTTCTGGGCGGCGAGGACGGTGTCCTGCACGACGTCGAGGCTTTCGTTGTAGGTCGGTATGTAGACGTCGACCGTCGGCCATCGCGAGATGTCCTCGGGCAGGGGATGGACGGGCCTTTTCAGCGGCATGATGCTCTGGAAATAGCCCAGCATCAGGATCAGCCAGGCATAGATCTCTGCCAGGTAGAGGCCGATGCCCAGGAAGGCTTCCAGCCCGTTGGAGAACACCAGCGTCTCGGTGGTCCGCCAGTACAGGTAGCGGGTCGAGGCGGCTGCCGAGACGATGACCAGCATCAGCGTGATGCCGTAGGACTTGATCCGGTTCAGCGCCAGCATGACCAGGATCAGGCCCGATCCCATCAGCATCTGCGTGGGTACGTCGAGCGGTACCACAACGAACAGCAGCAAGGCCGGGCAGGCGACGAGCATCAGGAGCAAGGCCGACAGCCGTTCCAGTCTCGTTCCCTGAGGGGGGTGGCGCATGATGAGTCCCCTGCGAGGTGTCGACCGTCTATCCCTGGAGGCGGATACCGGAGGAGGTGCGCGGTTTCAGGCTACCGATCGTCTGCCCGAGCTGGCGGGCGATCCGGTCGAGTTCGTGGGCGGACGCGGAGCCGGGATCGAAGGCGAAAATCGACAGCTGCGAGGCGAGGGCCTCGGCCAGGGCCTCGTCCCGGTGCACCAGCCCGAGAAGCGATGTCTTGAGCCGCGAGCACATGAACTCCGTGGTGTCGGCGCTCAGGCGGCGACGCCGGTCGACCTGGTTGAGAATGTAGAGGACCGGCACGCTACTTCCGGCACCCTGCGCGGGGTAGAAGAAGCCCTGCTCGATCTGCGGAAGCAGCGAGGCGGAAGCGGCATCGGCCAGCAGGACGGCGATGCGGATGTCGGCGATGGCGTTCAGGGCGTCGAGCGCCGGCGAGGGGCCCGGTGGCGTATCGGCCAGCACCACCATGTTGGGGATCGCCAGAAGCCCCCCCAGGGCCTCCTCCAGCATGCGGGGCGCTTCGGCGAGGCGGGCCTCGAAGCGCAGTCGCTGCGCCGTGCTGGCCGCCCCGTAGGGCAGCACCCGGATTCCGTTGGGCGTCTGGAGCGCCAGACGCTGCCAGTCGTGCTGCTCGGCGTGGGCCACGTACCCTCGCGGATCGCCGAGGGGGATGGCGAAATGCAGGCGCAAGGCGTTCTGCACATCGAAGTCGATGACCGAAACCGGGTAGCCGAGCCTCTGCAGGGCGAAGGCGAGGCCCGCGGTGAGCGTGGTCTTGCCCACCCCGCCCTTGGGAGAGGCGATGCAGATCAGCGGCATGAGCCGATTTCTCTCAGCAGGCTCTTCAGGGAGCCCTCCGCTTTCTCGCGGTGCGCGTCTCCGCCGTTTGCCGAGGCGTTTCGGAAGAGCTTCCCGAAGGGGTTGCCCGCCGATTCCTGGGGGCGCTCCGGAATGCCCTGGGCCGGCGAAACCGCGGTCGGCGGCAGGGGGGCCGCGGTGCGCGGGGAAAAGGAGGATTCGGCCGGTGCCGTGGCGGGAGCGTTGCCGACCGCCAGGTGTGCCGGGGTCGGCCAGGATGCGGTCTCCGGGAGGGCGGGCGTCGGGGCCGGCGCCTCGGCGCTGCCGTCGGTGTGCAGCACGGCCTGCAGCAACGTCCAGGGTGAGGCCTGGCCGGCCGTGGCACTACCCGCGAACTCTCGATAGGCGCTCGGCGAGTTGTCTATTTGCTGCATCAGTCGTCTTACATCGTCCTTCATGGTCACTGTCAACTCCACGTTCATGCCTGGGCATCGAGGCTTGAAGAGATTCGTGAATACACGAGTTGGTCGTAGGAAGCCGTCGTCGGGGCGTAATTGGCGACGAGGTTTTGACGGTTGTTTTGGATGGTGCTGTATGGTGTCAAAATTACATTATTTTGCCTATGCGAACAATGGTTCCAGAAAGCGTCCGCAGGTTGCGTGCGTTTTTGCCGCATCGGCCGCGTGCAGGCCGAGGATGGGACGCTGGCCCCGTTTCTCGGCTTGGTCGCGGCGGCTCAAGGCTGGGGCGTGTGGCTGCGCAGAGCGGTGTCTCTACGGCTCCAGAAAGAGCATCTGCGGCGGCTCGTGCATCAGAAAATGCTGGTGCGAGATGTTCCAGGCGTAGGCGCCGGCCAGGGTGAACACCAGCAGGTCGCCGACCGCCAGGGCGGCCACCGGCTGCTGGCGGGCCAGCACGTCCTTGGGGGTGCACAGTTGGCCGACCAGGGTCACCGGCTGGTTTTCCAGCTCCGCCGGGCGTTCGCCGCGGACCACCACGAAGGGATGGTCGTGGCCCTGGGCCGCCGGGGTGCGGAAGTGGTGGGTGCCGCCGCGGGCCACGGCGAAGTACTGGCCGTGGTTGCGCTTGATGTCCAGCACCTCCATCAGGTAGTAGCCGCAGGCGGCGCTGAGGAAGCGGCCGATCTCGAAGCGGATGCGCGTCCCGGCCATGCCTTCCTCGGCGATCAGCGCGGCAAGCCCCGCGCAGAAGCCCGGCCAGTCGAAGGAGCGGGCGTGGTCCCGGTAGTCGATGCCCATCCCGCCGCCGACGTTGAGCAGTTCCAGCGCCAGGCCGTGGCGCGCGTTCAGCTGGCGGAAGCAGCGGAAGTAGCTGCGCATCAGCTGCAGGTGGGCGGCGCTGTCCAGCTGGTGGGAGAGCAGGTGGAAGTGCAGGCCCCGAAGCTTCAGCCAGGGCTCGCCGGCGAGCAGTGCCAGGGCCTCGTCGAGGGCCTCCTCGTCGAGGCCGAAGGGGGTCGGCTTGCCGCCCATCACCAGGCGGCTGTCCGGCGCCTCGTCGAGCTTGAGGTTGAGCCGCAACAGCACCGGGGCCGGGCGGCCGTGGGCCCTGGCGACGACCGCCAGGCGGCGCAGCTCGCCGATGCTCTCCACATGGAAGGCGGAGATCCCGCAGTCCATGGCGGCGGCCAGCTCGCTGTCGAGCTTGCCGGGGCCGCCGAAGATCAGCGGCTTGTCCGGATGGCGCTCGTGGAGCCAGCGCAGCTCGCCGCCGGAGGCCGCCTCGAAGCCGTCGACCCAGGGCGCCAGGGTGCGCAGGATCGGCGCCTCGGGATTGGCCTTGGCGGCGTAGAACAGCTCGCAGTTGGCCGGCAGCGCCGCGCGCAGGGCGCGGGCGTGGCGCGCCAGCGCCGGCAGGTCGTAGATATAGGCGCACAGCGGCTCGGAGCGGGAGCGGCGCAGCCCGGCGATGGCCTGCTGGACGGAGGCGGGCAGGCTCATCGGCACTCTCCACGGCAGGCGGCGGTCAGCGGGTTGGGCAGGGCGGTGTAGCCGGCCTCGCGGTCGGCCTTCATCAGCAGGCGGGTCATGAAGTTCTCCTTGCTCGGCAGGGGCGCGCCGGCGCACAGCTCGCGCAGTGCCTGCGGGTCGCCGAGCGGCGCGCGCTGCGCTTCGAGCACGCTGGCGATCTCGCGCCACAGGCGCTTTTCCAGCGCCGCGTCGCCGTTGGCGACATGGAACACCGCCTCGCCGAGGTTGTTGACCAGCGCGCAGTAGGCGACCCGCTTCCAGGCCTTGTCGGCGTCGTAGTGGAGCGAGGCGCGGGTGCGTTCGTCGAGGTGGGCCAGGCGCTCGGCCGGCCACTGCTCGGGAACCAGCTTGGTGCCTTCCAGGTCGCGGATCCACACCCGACAGGGCAGGCCCTGCGCGTCGAAGCCGAGCAGGGTGTTCTGCAGGTGCGGTTCGAGCACCACGCCGTGGCGGAACAGGCAATCCAGGGTGCCGCCCAGCAGCCGCTCGGCGTAGGCACGCAGCCACTGCACGGCGGCCTCCGCCGGCGCCACGCCGAGGCTGTTCGCGCAGCGGGCGAGCAGGCCCTGGCAGGCACTGACCCCGTCCAGCGTCCAGGTGAACAGCGCCATGGCGACCTGCGGCCGGTAGCGTGCGCGGCTGGCCGCATCGAGGTTCTGCCGGTAGAGGATGCCGAAGCACTCGGTGACTTCGCGGGCCTCTTCCGCGCTGCCGTGGGCGGAGAGGTCGAGGGTGCTGGCGGCCGGTTCGGGCATCAGCGCGAAGTCCGGCCGGCGCTCGGCCTGCTCGGCCATCAGCGGGGCCAGCAGGCGGGTCAGGGCGACCGCACTGTCCAGCTCGTACCAGGCATTCTTGCGCACGCAGTTGGTCAGCCGCACGTGGATCGAGAACTTCAGGAAGTGGCTCAGCTCGGGGTGATAGAGGGTGCGCACCGAAGAGGTCGGGTAGAGCGCCAGGCCCTGCGGACCGAGGTATTCGAGCAGGCCCAAGCCACGCACCCGCTCGACCAGCGGATCGGCCAGCACCCGCGCAACTTCCCAGGGATGGCAGGGGTAGAGATGGTCGGCGCCGGCGATCTGCACGAGCAGGTCGCGCGGGTCGTCGCCCAAGTGGCGGATCAGCGACGGGTCGACGCGGAACCAGTGCAGCGGGAACTGCGCGCCGACTTCCGGCGAGCAGGCCAGCAGGTCCGCCTCGGAGACGCCGTCGCGGCTCTTCGGCGTGGGGTGCAGGGCGTGGCCCCAGACCTGGCCCTGCTCGGAGCGCAGGAGCGTGTCGGCGGGGTCGTGGTTGGCGGCGCGGGCGTGGGTGAGGAAGGTGCGGGTGATCCGCAGGCTGTTGTCGATCTGCTCGAGCAGCTCGCCGTGGCGCTCCGGGCCGTTCATCGGGGCGAGCAGCAGGCGCGCCAGCTCGGCGGCGTCCAGCGGCCGCCAGCCCTGGCCGTGGCCCTTGAAGTAGGGCGCGCTGACGAAGCGGCAGCGGCCGAGCACGCTGGTGCGGTCGGCGAGCAGCGCCAGGCGGCTGCCGTCGGCCAGGTGGATGCCGATGCGCCGGCCCTCCACCTGGCGCAGGCCCATCGGCAGGTCCTGCGCCTGGCAGTCGAGGGTCGCCTCGCCGCGGGGCAGGGCGTACTCGCGCAGGTAGCAGTTGAGCAGGCAGTCGATGGCGTGGCGCTGGGCCTCGCCGTCCAGGGTGCGTTCGTGGGGGGAGCGGGCGACACGGGTCATGGGGCAATCTCCGGCGAACCGATGAGGAGGGGGTGGGCCACGGCCAGCGCGGCGAGCGCGGCCAGGCAGGCGATCAGGAAGGGCATGGCGACGCCGTAGTGCTGGCAGGCCAGGCCGGCGACCAGGCCGGCGGCGGTGCCAGCCCACTTGCCGCTGGCGTCGAACCAGCCGAACAGCCGTCCGGCGCCGCCGGCGCGGCGCCGTGCGGCGAGGCAGCGGTGCAGGCCGACGAAGGCGAGCAGCATGCCCAGCCCGGCGAGCAGGCGCAGGGCGACCAGCAGCTCGGCCGGCAGGCGCAGGAACTGCAGCAGGTTGCCGAGTGCCAGCAGGGCGAGCCCGGCCGGCAGCAGCGGGCCGGCGCGGCGCTGGACCCAGGGCAGGGCGAGCAGGTAGACCAGGTGCGGCAGGCTGTAGAGCAGGCCGATCAGCGCGTCGTTGGCGATTCCCAGGGCCTCGCCGTAGGGCACGAAGTAGGGGAAGGTCACCACCATCGCGAAACTGAACAGGAACTGCACGGCGAGCAGGCGCAGCAGGTCCGCCGGCAGTTCGGCGGACGCGGTCGCGTCGCGTGCGGCGGCGGGCGGCTTCGGGGCATCGGCCGGCAGCGGCAGCACCAGCACGAAGGCCAGCACGGGCAGCCAGGCCAGGTAGCGGTACATCTCCAGCCCCAGGCCGGCGCTCGCCAGCAGGCCGACCAGCACCGGGCCGCTGAGCATCGCCAGGCGCGCCGAGTACTGGGTCAGGTTGAGGGCGCGCGACAGGCCTTCGCCGTCGAGCTGGGTCGCCAGGTAGGCGTTCGACGCCGCCATGGCGCCGCCGAAGGTGCCCTGGACGATCAGCGCGAGGGTGAAGACCGCCAGGTTCGGGCTGAACCCGGCGAGCAGGAAGCCGGCGGCGAGGCCGGCATGGGCGCGCAGCAGCGACAGCCGGCAGCCGTGGCGGTCGGCCAGGCGCCCCCAGAGCGGCGCCGCCAGCGCGGTGCACAGCGTCGGCAGCACGTAGAGCGCGCCGATGCTCCAGGTCGGCGCCGGCGCGCCCAGGTCGGCGAGGATGCGCGGCAGGAACAGCGGCGCACCCAGGGCGGTGAAGGCCGACAGGTAATGGCCGAGCAGCACGCTGGCGGTCAGTCGCCGGGACATGGGGCCGTATCCAGCAGGAAGTTCGCCGCGCTGTAGCCGTAGAACTTGTTG
The DNA here is from genome assembly GCF_900110885.1 of Azotobacter beijerinckii. Taxonomy (GTDB): domain Bacteria; phylum Pseudomonadota; class Gammaproteobacteria; order Pseudomonadales; family Pseudomonadaceae; genus Azotobacter; species Azotobacter beijerinckii. The sequence goes on from NZ_FOFJ01000011.1 coordinate 39,579, forward strand.
ATGTCCGCCGCGCCGGAGTACTCCTTGCTGAACAGGCTGCCGGCGCTGAGCAGGTACTTCACCGGCAGTTTCGGGCTGTCGAGCAGGAAGCGCCGGGCTTCGTCGACCGCCACGCCCTCGTCCGCCAGCGCATCGAGAGCGGCGCGCTGGCGCTCGCGCAGGCAGGCGTAGAGCGCCTCGCGCCCGGCCAGCCCGGCCGCGGCGATGGCTTCCAGGGGCGCGACGATGTTCAGCTGCAGGGTGATGGTGCAGAACATCTCGGCCAGCGGCTGCACCGCGTCGACGCGAATCCGCTCGTCGAGCAGCGCCGCGAGGCGTTGCGCCAGGTCCGGGCAGGCCGCGGCGAAGCGCGGCGGCCAGAGCCGCGCGGCGTCGTTGTCCTTCATCAACAGGCGCAGCGGGCGGCCGGCCTCGAAGAGCAGCACGGCGTTCTGCTGGTTGGCTTCCAGAGCGATGCCGTAGACCAGCCAGAGGCGCAGGTGCACGGCGAGCAGCAGGTCGAGGTAGGCCTGCCACCAGGCCAGCAGATCGCCGCCGTGGAAGCGCTCGACCAGCGCTGCGACCAGCAGCCGGCCGTCGGGCAGGCGGCTGGCCAGGGCGGCGACCGGCACCAGGCTCGCCTGCTCCAGGCCCGCCGGGTAGCGGCGCACGATGTAGGCCAGATGGCGCTCGCCGGCGGCATGGCCGCCGTGCTGCTCGTCGACGTGCACATAGCGCGCGCCGAGCTGGCCGTCGCGGGCGGCGAGGTCTTCGAGGACGGTCTGGAACCAGTGGCCGTCGTACAGGGTGCTCGGCTTGATCAGCCGCAGGTTGCGCGCGCCCAAGGTGCGTACCAGCAGCGGCAGCTTGATGTGGCAGCGCGGGTCCTCGACGCACATCACGGTGCGCACCGAGAGGGTCGGCTCCACTTCCAGCGCGCGGTGCGGCGCGCGCCGGCAGCCTTCCGGCAGGCCGTGGGCGTCCAGCTCGGGCCAGGTCAGCGGGTGCACCGGCAGCAGCGCATGGCTGGCCTCCAGCGCGGGGTCCAGGCCGATTTCGGCGAAGCTCGGCCAGAGCGCCGGCGGCGCGCTGGTCCGTTCGAGGAGCGCCCTGGGCACCGCCAGCCAGTGGAGGCGAAAGCGCGGCGCGAATTCCGGGGCATGGCCCTGCAGGGCTGCGGCGTCGAAGCCGCTCTTGGCCCGCGCGGTGGGGTAGAAGGGATGGTCCAGGTAGCTGGCCAGGCGGTCGATGCCGAGCAGGCGCCGGCCCCAGTCGGGCTCGGCGAGGATCTCGCCCAGGTCGTTGGCGTGCGCGGCGTAGGCCTCGCGGCACAGGCGGCGGTGCTCGACCGCGCAGTCGGCTTCCGCGGCGTAGTCGGCGAACAGCGCCAGGCTCTCGGCATCCAGGCCGGTGGCCAGGTGTTCGAGCCAGCGGCGGTAGCCCTGCTCCAGACGCACTTCGGCGCCTCGGCGGTGCAGCCAGCGGTCGCCGACCGCGCTCCAGTCCTGCAGCGGCGCGCCGTGGCGCACCGGCAGCCAGAGTTCGCCCTCCGTCAGGTGGTCGATGCACAGCCAGTCCGGCTCCGCCGGCTGCGGCCAGTGGGCGGCCAGTTCCGTCGGCAGGGCGGCCGGCCGGGCTCGGCCGACCAGCGCGCGGATGTCCTCGCGCAGGCAGCAGTCGAGGATGCGCTGGCCGATGGCCGCGTGGTCGTGGTCGGCAGCGTGCGGATTCATGCCAGCTCCCAGCGCAGGTTGCTGCGCGCGGCATCGAAGCGCACCTGCAGCGCGGCGGCGTCGGGGGCGATCAGGCGCAGCACGCCCAGATAGTCCTTGTTCGAGTGGCTCAGGCGGATCTCCTCGCCGACCTCGCGTAGCGCGCAGTAGTCGGTCCAGTGGCCGTCGTCCTCGTCGCGAAAGCTCGGGCTGGCCGCCAGCAGACGGCCGGCGTGCGGGGCGACCAGGTAGTGCACCAGGGCCTCGGCGCTGCTGCTCTCGGTGTCGTCCAGCGGCTCGCCGAGGTGCAGGGCGAGGATGCGCTCGAACCAGCCCTGCGGCAGCAGGCGGTCGAGGAGGAACTCGCGGCCGTCGCCGATGCTGCGGTAGTTGATCTCCACCAGCACCGGACCGTCGGCGGTGAGGATGAATTCGCTGTGGCAGACCCCGAAGTTGACGCCGAAGGCCGCCACCTGGGCCAGCGCCGCGTTGCGCGCGGCCCGGCTCAGCGGGCCGTTCCAGCGCGCTTCGAGTTCGACGAAGTGCGGCGGCGGCGAGAGGGTCACGTCGAAGCCGCCGATGGGCTGCAGGCTCTGGCCGTCGCCGAGGGTTTCCAGGGTGAACAGCGGGCCCTGCAGGTAGGCCTCGAGGAGCAGCGCGCGGTTCGGCTGACGCTGCCAGAAGGCCGCGCAGTAGTCGGTCAGCTCGGCGGCGTCGCGGCACAGCTGCACGTCCAGGCTGGCGACGCCTTCGCGCGGCTTGGCGACCACCGGGAAGGGCACGTCCGCCGGCAGCGCCGCGCCGGGGGTCAGCACCCGGAACCAGGGGCCGGGCAGGCCGAGGCGCTGCAGGCGCTCGCGCATCTCCGCCTTGTTCTTCGCCGCGTGGCAGATCCGCCAGTCCTTGCCGGGGCAGTCGAAGGCCTCCGCCACCAGGGCGCAACTGGTCTGCAGGTGGTCGCTGTTGGAGAACACCGCCCGCGGGCGCTGGCCGTGGGCGTGCAGCAGTTCGATCACCGCCAGCGGGTTGAACACGTCGCACTCGAGGATTTCCAGGCCGTCGACCGCGATGCCGGCGTCGGCGAGGTGGCGCCAGTGGCCCTGGGCGTGGTCGGTGATCAGCAGCAGGGGATGCCCGCGCCGCTGTGCGGCAGGCAGGAAGCCTTCGCAGACGGCATGGGTGGCGACGTGACTGAGAATGACGATGGGCCTTTGCACGGGCGTTCTCCGGGCAGGAGCCGTCCGGCCGTGAGGCTGGACGGCGATGCCTGCAATGCAGTGGGTGGAAGGGGGTAGGCTTAGAAGCGGTAGTTGGCGGCGACCGTGACGGTGCGGCCGGGCGCCGGCTGTCGACCCCAGGGGCTGGTGTCGATGCCGCGGAAGTAGTACTCGTGGTCGAACAGGTTGTTGACGCCGATCGAGGTGCTCAGCTCGTCCTCGCCGCCGTTGAGCTTGAACTTGCGCTCCAGGGAGGTGTTCCAGACCCAGTAGGAAGGCAGCCGGCCGACCTTGCCGGCGGCATCCTCGTCGTGGGTGTTGGCTTCGTCCGAGTAGGCCGCGCTGACGAACAGGCCGTCCAGGGTGTAGGTCCAGCCCTGGGCGAAGCGCCAGCGGCCGTCGACGGTGAGCTGGCTTTGCGAGGCCATCTTCAGGTCGTTGCCCTTGTTCACGCCGGAGCGGTACTCGGCGTCGAGGTAGGCGTAGCCGGCGTGCAGGTCGAGCGTGGGGACGACCGCCGGGGTCCAGAATATCTCGGTCTCGAAGCCCTGGTGGCGGGTCTTGCCGACGTTCTCGTACTTGGTGGTTCTGGAGTTGTATTCGATCTGGTCGTCGAAGTCGATGCGGTACAGGTTGAAGTCGAAGCGCAGGTTGGATTGCGGGGTGTAGCGGAAGCCGGCCTCGTAGTTCCAGGCGACTTCGGCGCCGACTTCGCCATCGTAGACGATGGAGGTGATCTGCGGCACGCGCAGCGAGCGCTGGGCGTCGCCGAAGAGGAACCACTGGTCGGTGAGCTGGTAGCCCGCGCTGATGCCGGGCAGCCATTCGTCGTTGAGGTTTTCGGTCTTCTGGCCGGTGACCGCGTTCGAATAGTCCATGTGCACGCGCTCGTGGCGGATGCCGGGGGTGACGGTCAGGCGGCCGTCGAGCATGCTGATGGCGTCGCTGATGTAGGTGGCCTTGCCCTCGGTGTCGAAGTCCCAGTCGCGGACGGTGCTCTCCAGGTTGGTCTTCAGGTTTTTCTTGAGCACCTTGAACTGGGTGTCCTCGCGGACGTAGCGGCCGCCGATCAGCCAGGTCTGGTTCACCTTGTCGCCGTAGAGGGTGAAGCTGACGCGCGGTTCGATCCCCCACACCTGGTAGGAGCGCGGCGCGTCCTGCAGGTAGGCCGGGTCGGCATCCGGGGTGAACTGCGACTTGGAATCCAGGCCGACGTAGAAGTTGCGGTGGCTGTGGTGGCCGAAGCTGGTGAGGCTGAACTCCACGTCGTCGGCGAAGCCGAGGCTGCCCAGGTACTGCTTGTAGGTGCCCCACAGGCGGTTGGTGTCGCCCTCGAACTTGTCGAGCTGGCGGGTGGAGTCGCGGCGGTCGTGTTTGTAGTCGGCCTTGCTGAGGGCGCCGGAGAGGTCCATGTCGGCCTCGTAGCGCTGGACGCCGAAGCTCAGGCTGCGGTTGTCGTCGATGTCCCACTGGCCGCGCAGGCGGATGTTCTCGACGTCGGTGTCGGAGTGCTCGCGGTCGTAGTGGCCGTTCTTGGTGTTGTACTCGAAGAACAGGCCCAGGCTGTCGGTCACCTGGCCGCCGGTGCTCAGGTAGCTGTCGTAGAGCTGGCGTCCGGCGGGAGAGAAGGTGATGCGCTCGCCGAGGTTGTTCTCCCATTTCTTCGGAATCGGCTTGCTGATGAAGTTGATCACCCCGCCGACGTTGTTCGGGCCGTACTGGACGGCGGCGCCGCCGCGCACGATGTCGATCCGCTCGACGGTCGCGAGGGTCTGCGGGAACAACGAGAGGCTGGTCTGGCCATAGGGCGACAGGGACAACGGAATGCCGTCGGAAAGCACCTGGACGCGGCCGCTGCGGCTCTCGTAGAGGCCGCGCACGGAGATCTGCGGCAGCACGCCGGTGCCGGTCTCGTCGAAGACCTTGACGCCGGGGACGCGCTGCAGGGCGTCGTCCAGGCCGCGCACGCTGGCCTTCTCCAGGTCTTCCCGCTTGACCACGCTGCGGCTGCCCGCGTAGGTGCGGACTTCCTCGTCGGTGGCCTGGCCCAGCACGTCGCCCTTGATCATCGTGGCGGAGAGCGAGACCTTCTCCTTCTTGGCGGTCTCGTCTTCCGTGCGCTCCTCGGCACGCGTGGGCTGGGCCAGTGCCACGGCCACGGCAAGCAGGCTGAGAGGCCAACTGAACTGGCGAGTGATGCTCTTCATGGATGGTCAGACTTCTGTGAGTGATTGAAAACTGTTCAGGCGGCTCTTCAGGGCGTTGAGCAGCAGGCCGCGGTCTTCCCCGGCGAGGAAGCTCTTGATGCCCTGGTCGCGCCAGTGGCGGATCTGCTCGGGGGTGCGCGGGTTGGCGCAGAAAGGCACGCCGGCCGCCGCGCAGGCGGCGGCCATCGACTGCAGCGCCTGCCAGACCTGCGGATGGGTCGGCTCGGGGCCGAGCTGCAGGTCGAGGGCCAGGTCGAGGGCGCCTTCCAGGACCATGGCGACGCCCGGCAGGGCGAGGATCTCCGGCAGGGCGGCGAGGCCGGCGGCGCTTTCGATCATCGGCACGATGCGCGGCTCGCCGTTGGCCAGCGCGATGTAGTCCGGCAAGGCCAGGGCGCCGAAGCCGGTGACCCGCCCGCCGCTGATGCCGCGCCGGCCGCGGGGCGGGAAGCAGGCGGCGGCGATGGCCCGCTCGACCTCGGCAGCGCTTTCCACCCGCGGCAGCACGATGGCCTCGACGCCGGCGTCCAGGGCCCGGCCGATCAGTTTCTCGTCCGCTTCGGGCACCCGCAGCCAAGGCGCGAGACCGGCGCTTTCGCAGGCGCGCAGGCAGTGCATCAGCTCGTCGCCGGAGCGCAGCAGGTGCTCCATGTCGAGGATCGCGAAGTGATAGCCGGCGGCGGCGATCATTTCGCAGAGCAGGGGGGAGGGCACCGAATTGAGCAAGCCAAAGACTTCGTCGCCCTGCCGGAGCCGGGCGAACACAACGGATTGTCGGAGCATGATTGGGTGTATGTATGTTTGGTTGTTCTTTAATGAGAATTGTTATTGTTTTGAGTGTCAAACGTCAAGCGTTACTTTTCGTATTGGTCGAGGGCGCGCGAGCCGGCGTCCGGGCACATGGCCGCCCGGCTATCGCCCGAAGCGCAAATGCGGGCAAGATAGGCGGCGACAAAAGACAGAGAGTCCGATCGTGAATACCGACGCCGAAGCCTTCATCGTCGCGGCCACCGCCGAGGAGGCGGTGGACCGTCTCGCCGCCCTGCACCAGCGCGCCACCTCCGCCCTGCGCCAGGCGCTCATGCGCTATCTGACCGAGCGGGTCGAGCCGGATGCCGAGCAGCGCAGGTTGTTCCGCTATCCCGAGCTGCGCCTGACCCACCAGCCCCAGGGGCGGGCGCCGTCCATCGTCCGCGCCTACGCCCGGGTCCAGGCGGCGGGCGCCTACAGTGCCACCGTGACCCAGCCGCAGGCCTTCCGCCGCTACCTGCTCGACCAGCTGCGGCCGCTGATGAACGACTTCAACGTGCGGGTCGAGGTCGGCGTCGGGGAGCAGGACATCCCCTATCCCTATGTGGTGGAGCAGGGCGACGAGCTGGCCGGTTCGGGGATCACCGCCGCCGAGCTGGCACAGGTCTTCCCCAGCACCGACCTGGCCGCGGTCTCCGACGACGTCGCCGACGGGCTGCTCGCCTGGGCCGGCGCCGAGTCCTTCCCGCTGGCGCTGTTCGACGCAGCAAGGGTGGACTTCTCCCTGCGCCGCCTGGTGCACTACACCGGCAGTGACTGGCGCCACGTGCAGCCGTGGATCCTCTTGACCAATTACCACCGCTACGTCGACCAGTTCGTCCGCCACGGCCTCGAGCGCTTGCGCGAGGACGGCCGCTTCGTGCGCCTGGTGCTGCCGGGCAACGTGGTGATCGAGCGCGGCATGGCGGAAGACGAAGCCCGGGCGCTGGTCGAGGGGGTGGTCTGGCACCGCTACCAGATGCCGGCTTACCACCTGATCGCCGAGGACGGCCACGGCGTCACCCTGGTGAACATCGGCGTCGGCCCGTCCAACGCGAAGAACATCACCGACCACCTGGCGGTGCTGCGCCCGCACTGCTGGCTGATGATCGGCCACTGCGGCGGCCTGCGGCAGTCGCAGACCATCGGCGACTACGTGCTGGCGCACGCCTACATGCGCCGCGACGGCATCCTCGACCGCGTGCTGCCGCCGCATATCCCGCTGCCGGCGCTGGCCGAGGTGCAGCAGGCGTTGCAGGAGGCCGCCGCGCAGGTCACCGGCGAGCAGGGCGAGGCGCTCAAGCGCCGCCTGCGCACCGGTACCGTGCTGACCTACGACGACCGCAACTGGGAGCTGCGCTGGGCCCAGGAGCGGCCGCTGATCAACCTCTCGCGGGCGGTGGCGGTGGACATGGAGAGCGGCACCATCGCCGCCCAGGGCTATCGCCTGCGGGTGCCCTACGGGACCCTGCTGTGCGTTTCGGACAAGCCGCTGCACAGCGAGATCAAGCTGCCCGGCGCGGCGAATGCCTTCTACGAGCGGGCGGTGAGCCAGCATCTGCGCATCGGCATCGCCGCCCTCGACCTGTTGCGCGGCCAGCTCGACACCCTGCACTCGCGCAAGCTGCGCAGCTTCGACGAGCCGCCGTTCCGCTGAGTGCCGCGGCCTGCAGCCGTAGGGTGGAAAACGACCGCAGGTCTTTTCCACCTGTCGGCCATGGAGGCGCTTGTGGTGGAAAACGCTGCGCGGTTTTCCACCCTACCCGAGCGTGACGGGCACGCCGGGTTCAGACCGCGCCGAGCATGCCCTGCTTTTCGATGAAGGCGATGATCGCGTCGAGGCCCTGGCCGGTCTTCTGGTTGCTGAACACGAACGGTCGCTCGCCGCGCATCTTGCGGGCGTCGCGCTCCATCACCTCCAGCGAGGCGCCGACCAGCGGCGCCAGGTCGATCTTGTTGATCACCAAGAGGTCCGACTTGCAGATCCCCGGGCCGCCCTTGCGCGGCAGCTTGTCGCCGGCGGAAACGTCGATCACGTAGATCGTCAGGTCGGAGAGTTCCGGGCTGAAGGTGGCGGAGAGGTTGTCGCCGCCGGACTCGACGAGGATCAGCTCGAGGCCGGGGAAGCGCCGGTTGAGCCGGTCGACCGCCTCCAGGTTGATCGAGGCGTCCTCGCGGATCGCCGTGTGCGGGCAGCCGCCGGTTTCCACGCCGATGATCCGCTCCGGCGCCAGCGCCTCGTTGCGCACCAGGAACTCGGCGTCCTCCTGGGTGTAGATGTCGTTGGTCACCACGGCGAGGTTGTAGCGCTCGCGCAGGGCCCGGCACAGCGCCAGGGTCAGGGCGGTCTTGCCGGAACCGACCGGGCCGCCGATGCCGACGCGCAGGGGGTGGCTGTTCATGTGTGATTTCTCCAGTCAGGAACGGAAGAGACGGCTGTACTGGCGCTCGTGGGCCATGCTCGCCAGGGCCAGGCCGAAGGCGGCGCTGCCCCAGCCGTCGGGTTCGATTTCTTCGGCCGTGCGCCGAGCCTGCGCGAGCGCCGGCAGCAGCGCCGAGGTCAGGCGCTGGGCGGCCTGCTGGCCGAGCGGCAGGGTCTTCATCAGCACCGCCAGCTGGTTCTCCAGCCAGCCCCACAGCCAGGCCGCCAGGGCGTCCGCAGGCTCGATCCGCCAGGCGCGCGCGGCCAGCGCCCAGGACAGCGCCAGGCCGGGCTCGGCGATCCGTGCGAAGCAGGCCCGCGAGGCTTCGTCCAGCTCCGGCAGGTCTTCGAGCAGCTGGCGCAGGGAATAGCCCATCTGCCGGCTCTCCTGGCACAGCTCGCGGGTTTCCCGGCTGGCGGCGTGGCGCTCGGCGAGTTCGTGCAGGGCATCCCAGTCGCCGGCCGCGGCGGCCGTGCAGTGGGCGAGCAGCAGCGGCGCCTCGAAGCGGGCGAGGTTGAGCAGCAGCTGATCCTCCAGCCAGCGCCGGGCGCTCTGCGCGTCCGCCACCAAGCCCCGTTCGATGGCCAGCTCCAGAGCCTGGGAATAGCTGTAGCCGCCGATCGGCAATTGCGGACTGGCGAGGCGCAGCAGCGCCCAGGTCGCGTTCACTTGCGCACGCCGAACTGGTGGAGCTTCGGCGCGTAGCTGAACTCGGCCTCGCCGGCGTGGGAATGGTGGTGGCCGCCGCCGTAGGCGCCGTGCTCGGGCTGGAAGGGTGCCTCGATGGCTTCGACGCCGGCGCCGAGCTGGTGCAGCATGTCCTTCAGCACGTAGTCGTCGAGCAGGCGCAGCCAGCCGTCGCCGAGCTGCAGGGCGACATGGCGGTTGCCCAGGTGGTAGGCGGCGCGGGTCAGCTCGAAGGCGCTGGCGCAGGTGACGTGCAGCAGCCTTTCGGGGCGGGCGCGGACGCGGACGATGCGACCGTCGCCGGCCAGCAGGCAGTCGCCGTCGGCCAGGGGCGGCTGGCCGCGTTCGAGGAACAGGCCGACCTCCTCGCCGCTCGTGGTGACGCAGCGCAGGCGGCTCTTGCTGCGCGCCTCGAAGGTCAGTTCCAGTTCGGCGTCCCATTCGGGGCGCGGCGCGGTGCGTTGGCGAATCGTCAGCATGGGCGGAATCCGTCGAGGGGCGGTCTCGGGCCGACTGTAGGGCCTGGCGGCGCGTTTTTCCAGAACCATGGCCGCTTCGGCCAGACCGCCCGCGACGCCGGCGCGTTGGGCATGGTTCCGAGGCAGCGCTGTCTGTTCCGGCGTTTTTGCGCTTGATGCTTATCGAGAATAACGCTTAGGCTGCTTTCATTCCCCGCCGACCCTTTCCCTGCCGAGGGCTCCTCCTTGAACACCGCTTCCCATCCGTTTCACGGGATACTGCTGATTCTCGCCGCCGGACTGATCCTGGCCAGTCACGACGGCATCGCCAAGTACCTAGCCCTGGGCCATCCGCTGATCCTGGTGATCTGGGGCCGCTATCTGTCGCAGAGCGTCGTGATGCTGCTGCTGTTCGGACCGCGCCGGGGGCTGGACATCGTCCGCACCGAGCGCCCTGTGCTGCAACTGGTGCGCGGGCTGTGCCTGGTCGCGGTCAGCCTGCTGTTCGTCTCCGGGTTGCGCCATATCCCGATCGGCGAGGCGACCGCAGTGCTGTTCCTGGCGCCGCTGTTCATCACCGGGCTGTCGGCGACGCTGCTGCGCGAGCGGGTCAGCGCCGGGCAGTGGGGAGCGGTGGTCCTCGGCATGCTGGGAGTGCTGGCCATCGTGCGGCCGGGCGGCGCGCTGTTCACTCCGGCGGCGCTGCTGCCGCTGGGCGCGGCCCTCTGCCTGGCGGTCTTCATGCTGCTCACCCGGCGTCTCAGCGAAACCGACGATCCGGTGACCTGCAACTTCCTCTCCAGCCTGGTCGGTTCCCTGCTGATGAGCCTGCTGGTGCCGTTCTACTGGGAGACGCCCGACCTGCACGACGGCCTGTTGCTCTCCGGGGTGGGCGGCGTGGCGATGTGCGGGCACCTGTTGCTGAGCCATGCGTACCGCTACGCCAGCGCCGCGACCCTGGCGCCCTTCACCTACTCGCAGCTGGTCTTCGCCGTGCTGGTCGGCGGCATCGCCTTCGGCCACATGCCGGACGGCGTTGCCCTGCTGGGCATCGCCGTGCTCATCGCCAGCGGGGTGCTGTCGGTGTGGGTACAGCGGCGGGCGGCCTGACCGCTCGCCACTGCCTTCCGGCGCGGGAGGGTCAGAGTCCGAAGTCGTCCGGGCTCAGACCCAGTTCGGCGCAGATGGTCCGGCAGACGGCACGTTCGCTTTCGTCGAACTCGCCGTCGGAGTTGCCGATCGCGCAGCAGACGCGCACCAGCAGGCGGGCGGCGTCGTCCTTGCCGCGCAGCTTGCAGACCGTGCGCAGCGCCTCGGCGCGGCCGATCTCGGCGTCGAATTCGAACTTGAGGCAGATGTCGGTGAAGGCCTTGATGACGTCCTGGAGATCGAACACCTTCAGTTCGTTCGAGTTCTGGATGAAGCCGATCATCTTCTGCTTTTCGCGGCTGTTGATGTCGCCATCGGCTGCTGCCACCAGGGCACAGCCGGCGACCACCGCCTCCATGAACTCGCGGTTGCGGAACTTGCTCACCTCGAGGGCGAGTTTTTCCCGTGCCGCGGTCGCGTTGTTTTTCAGCCAGTCGAGCATTGGATTCTCCTGATTCAAGTGTTCCCGGGGTCGGCGGGCGACTATCGTCGATCCGCATCCGTTTGACCAGTGCCGTGCCCGGGCGGCGTCCGCGCCGCGGCACTGCAGCCCGCGCCGGGCGGGGCGCCCGGCGCATGCAATGGATATGTATCCGGATTTTGGCGTTTCAAGGGCTGCGCCCGCTTCGGCGGCGGCCGTGCCGAATCAGGGGGCGATCGAGTAGCCGCGGGCGCTCATGCAGTTGGCATAGGCCTGCTGCGCGTTGGCGTTGTTCTGCTCGTTGCTCTGCTCCTCCTTGCGGTCCGCACGGCGCTCCTGGCGCTGCTGGGAAGCCCCGACCGCCGCGCCGGCGGCGGCCGTCTGGCGGGCCTGTTCCTGCCGGTATTCCTGCTTGGCTTCGTCGCTGGCCTGGTCGTAGAGTTCCTCGTGCTGCTTGCCGCGCACCTGGGCGGCGGCCGCACCGGCCACGGCGCCCTTCGCCGCACCGCGCGCCCGCCCGCCGGTGTGGGACTCCTCGCTCGTGGCGGGCGTGCTCGCCTGGGTACCGGCCTGGGACTGGCAGGCGGCGGTGTCCGCCTGGATCTGCTCGGGGGTCTGGCCCTTCAGGGGAATCACGGTCGCGGCCTGGGCGTCGAGCAGCGCGCTGGCCAGCAGCAGTCCCGCGAAGACGTGTGCGGCAGTGAGTCGGGGCATGGGGCAGTCCTCCAGAGGTTCGCCGGGGCGTGGCGCTCCCTCCAGTCTGGACCAGCCCCGGCGCTCCTGCACGGCGCCGGCGCGTCGCCCTTCGGAAGAGAAAATAGCGCGGCGAGTGGCAGCACTCGGCGGGTTCGCCCCCGCGCAGCTGGCCGGCGGCCTTAGCCTGCCTGGTAGTGCCGCGGGGCGACTTCGATCCGCGGGGGCCGTTGTGGATCAGGTGCTTGTTCTGCAGCCCGAGCCGCTCCGGTATCCCGGTGACGGCACCCGTCAGGTCGACTCAACTGTCGCCGACGGTGTTGCGGCGGGCCTGCCACTGGCTCCATTCGAAGCCCAGCACCACCAGCAGCGACAGGACGAAGGGTATCAGCAGGTAGAAGCCGCGGAAGACGAGCAGTGCGGCCAGCACGTCCGCCGGATCGAGTTCCGGCAGGGCGGCGAGGAAGGTCACCTCGAGCACGCCGAGGCCGCCGGGGGCGTGCGACAGCAGGGCCAGGGAGAAGGAGGCGAGGAACACGCCGAGCACTGTCAGGTAGCCGGGGCTGCTTTCCGCCGGCAGGGCGAAATAGATGATCGCGGCGGCGCAGAGCAGCTCCAGCGGTCCGGCGAGCAACTGGCGGCCGACGATCGGCAGGCTCGGGTACTCGATGTGCAGCTTGCCCAGGGTCCAGGGCTTGAACTGGCGCCAGGAACCGAGCACGTAGAGGGCCACCAGCGACAGCAGGGCGCTGCCGATGGTCACCGAGAGCGGCGGCGGGATCTCGACCAGGCGCTGGATCAGCGAGGGCTGCAGCACCAGCACGCAGCCGCCGGTCAGCAGGGTGCCGAGGGCGAAGGTCAAGGAGCAGAAGACGATGAGGATGCCGATCTCGTGGGGCGACAGGCCCTTGGTGCGGTAGGCGCGGTAGCGCACCATGGCGCCGGAGAACACCGAGGCGCCGATGTTGTGGGCCAGGGCGTAGGTGGTGAAGGAGCAGAGGGTGATGAAGCGCCAGGGGATGCGCTTGCCCAGGTGGGCGATGGCGATACGGTCATACCAGGCCAGCGCCCAGTAGGCGCCGCAGGTGGCCGTCGAAGCCATCAGCCAGCCACTGGCGGGGATCGCCCGCAGGCTGTCGGCGATATCCGCCAGGGAAATGTTGCGCAGCTCGCGGTAGAGCAGGAAGCAGGACAGCACCACTGCTCCGAGACCGATCAGCGTCCAGATGAGATCGCTTCGTTTTTTCAAGGGGATGGCTCCTTAATGCTTTCGGCAGCCGTCCCATACGACGCCTTTTTTTATGGTTATTGTGCGGCCAGCTTAACGCATGGCGCCGCGCAGTATCCCGAAGCCGACGACGGGGCTCAACCCATCTGCTCGTCATGGGCGTTACCGGACGTGTCATGTCCAGGCCGGGGGCCGTGGAGCGCCGACATCCCGCTCGACAGGCGACCACGGGCATGGCGCGCGTACCGGCCCGGGAGCCCTGCCGAGCCTCTGGGCCGGTCTGCTCCAAGTGCCCTTCAGCCATGTCCGGATCGTCAGCGCCACCCCGCGTGGAGTGGCGCTGTGCTTTCGGCCGTCGGCCCGCTCGGACCCTGCTCGGCAGGGCGATTGTCGCGGCCAGCGATGATAGCAATAAGCCTTTACCGGAGGGCTGGCCGAGAGGTTAGAAGAGGAAGTAGCGCTGCGCCAGCGGCAGCACCTCGGCCGGTTCGCACCAGAGCAGCTGGCCGTCGGCCTTGACCTGGTAGGTCTGCGGGTCGACCTCGATCTGCGGGGTGGCGTCGTTGTGGATCAGATCCTTTTTCTGCAGGTTGCGGCAGCCCTTGACCACGCCGATCTTCTTTTTCAGCCCGAGCTGCTCCGGCACCCCGGCGGCCAGCGCCGCCTGGCTGACGAAGGTGAGGCTGGTGGCATGGCGCGCGCCGGCGAAGCTGGCGAACATCGGCCGGTAGTGGACCGGCTGCGGGGTGGGGATCGAGGCGTTGGCGTCGCCCATCAGGCTCGCGGCGATGGCGCCGCCCTTGAGGATCAAGGACGGCTTGACGCCGAAGAACGCCGGGCGCCAGAGCACCAGGTCGGCCCACTTGCCGACCTCCACCGAGCCCACCTCGTGGCTGATGCCGTGGGTGATCGCCGGGTTGATGCTGTACTTGGCGACGTAGCGCTTGACCCGGAAGTTGTCGTGGCCGGCGCCGTCCTCGGGCAGCGGGCCGCGCTGCCTCTTCATCTTGTCGGCGGTCTGCCAGGTGCGGACGATCACCTCGCCGACCCGGCCCATGGCCTGGCTGTCGGAGCTGATCATGCTGAAGGCGCCGAGGTCGTGGAGGATGTCCTCGGCGGCGATGGTCTCGCGGCGGATGCGCGATTCGGCGAAGGCCACGTCCTCGGCGATGCTCGGGTCGAGGTGGTGGCAGACCATCAGCATGTCGAGGTGCTCGTCGATGGTGTTCTTGGTGAACGGCCGGGTCGGGTTGGTCGAGCTGGGCAGTACGTTGGGGAAGCCGCAGGCCTTGATGATGTCCGGCGCGTGGCCGCCGCCGGCGCCCTCGGTGTGATAGGTGTGGATGGTGCGGCCCTTGAAGGCGGCCAGGGTGGTCTCGACGAAGCCGGACTCGTTGAGGGTGTCGGTGTGGATCGCCACCTGCACGTCGTACTGGTCGGCGACGGACAGGCAGTTGTCGATGGCCGCCGGGGTGGTGCCCCAGTCTTCGTGGAGCTTGAGGCCGATGGCGCCGGCCTCGATCTGCTCGATCAGCGGCTGCGGCAGGCTGGCGTTGCCCTTGCCGGTGAAGCCGAGGTTCATCGGGAAGGCGTCGGCGGCCTGCAGCATGCGCGCGATGTGCCAGGGACCGGGGGTGACGGTGGTGGCGTTGGTGCCGGTGGCAGGTCCCGTGCCGCCGCCGATCATGGTGGTGATGCCGCTCATCAGCGCCTCTTCGATCTGCTGCGGGCAGATGAAGTGGATGTGGCTGTCGATGCCGCCGGCGGTGAGGATCATCCCCTCGCCGGCGATCACCTCGGTGGCGGCGCCGACGGCGATGGTCACCCCCGGCTGGATGTCCGGGTTGCCGGCCTTGCCGATGGCGGCGATGCGCCCGTTCTTGAGGCCGACGTCGGCCTTGACGATGCCCCAGTGGTCGAGGATCAGCGCGTTGGTGATCAGGGTGTCGACCACCTCGGCGGCACACCGCTGACCCTGGCCCATGCCGTCGCGGATCACCTTGCCGCCGCCGAACTTCACTTCCTCGCCGTAGACGGTGAAGTCCATCTCCACCTCGATCCACAGGTCGGTGTCGGCCAGGCGCACCCGGTCGCCGACCGTGGGGCCGAACATGTCGGCGTAGGCTTGTCTGCTGATCTTCATCCGATTTCCTTTTCCGTAGGGTGGGCAACGCTTCGTTTGCCCGCCGATGAACATGAAAGGTGGAAAAGCCTGCGGCGTTTTCCACCCGACCCATGCCTCAGAGCTCGCCCATCACCCGTCCGGCGAAGCCGTAGACGCGGCGCAGGCCGGCCAACTCGACCAGCTCGACCTCGCGACTCTGCCCCGGCTCGAAGCGCACCGCGGTGCCGGCCGGGATGTTCAGGCGCATGCCGCGGGCCTGGGCGCGGTCGAAGAGCAGGGCGTCGTTGGTCTCGAAGAAGTGGTAGTGGGAGCCGACCTGGATCGGCCGGTCGCCGCTGTTGGCCACGGACAGGGCGAGGGTGCGGCGGCCGGCATTGAGTTCGATCTCGCCGTCCTGGATCTGGTATTCGCCGGGGATCATCGCGGGTTCCTCATGCGATCGGTTGGTGCACGGTCACCAGCTTGGTGCCGTCGGGGAAGGTGGCTTCGATCTGGATCTCCGGGATCATCTCCGGCACGCCCTCCATCACCTGCTCGCGGGTCAGCAGGGTGGTGCCGGCGTGCATCAGCTCGGCCACCGTGCGGCCGTCGCGGGCGCCTTCGAGCAGGGCGGCGGAGAGGTAGGCCACGGCTTCCGGATAGTTGAGCTTGAGGCCGCGGGCCAGGCGCCGCTCGGCCACCAGGCCGGCGGTGAAGATCAGCAGCTTGTCTTTCTCGCGGGGCGTCAGATCCATTCAGGTGCTCCAGATGCGGGGGGGAAGGGCGTCGCGGCCGAGCAGGGCGGGGCGCAGCAGACGCCAGAGGTCGATCAGCCAGGCCCGGGCGTGCAGCGCCTGGTCGGCCAGGCAGCGGCCGACCAAGAGATTCGGCAGTTGGGTGAGGTCGCCGCGCACCCGGGCGGGCAGTTCGCGGCAGCGCGCCAGCAGCGCGGCGTCGATCTCGCCGGTGACCAGGAGGGTGGCGAACACCGGCGCGCCGTCCAGGCCGATCGGCGAGTCGAGCAGGCCGTCGCCGCCGTCCAGGCGCTGGCGCTCGTGCCAGAGCAGGCGGCCGTCGCGGTGGATGTCCAGGGCGGCGCGGTAGCGGCCGGCGGCGAAGCGCTCGCCGCTGGCCGGGCGGCCGAGGGCGACGATGTCCCAGTAGCACAGCCGGGCGTCGCCCTCCAGTTCGATCCGTGTGTCCAGCTCGGCCTGGGCAGCGGAGTAGACGATGCTTTCCTGGGGCAGCCATTCCAGGGTGGCGCCGGCCGCCACGCGCAGCCGCAGCCGCTGCGTGGCCGGCGCGGCGGCGCGGTACCACTTGGCCGCGCCGGGGCTGGTCAGCTGCGCCCAGGCACCGGCGCCGACCTCGGCGGCGATCTCCAGGCGGTCGCCGCCGGCGATGCCGCCCGGCGGATGGACGAGGATGTGCTGGCAGACCTGCGGCCCTTCCGGGTAGAGGTGCTTCTGCACCCGCAGCGGCCCCGCGTGGCGGCGCCGCACCGGGCGCGTGGCATCGCCGGCGCGGGCATAGGCGAGGTCCAGCTCGGCGTGCCAGGCGGGGCTGAACGGGGCGGGGGCCGTGGGCGCGTTCATCGGGGGTCTGCCGTGGTCGTTGAGCGGCCAGTGTAGCGTGGCGCCGAGAGCCGCTCTAGGCTGCCGGGGTAGGCCGGCGGCCGCGGCTCTGCTTCAATGGCGCCGGGGCGTCCCGTCGGGGCGAGGGGCGCGCGAAGGTTTCCGCACACGACCTTTTTCCGGGAGGGGATTCCCATGAGCGGTTTTGCCCATGCCGTCGGCGGCCAGACCTGGCGCTTCGGCAGTCTTCGCGAACTGCTGGCCAAGGCCAGCCCGGCGCGCTCCGGCGACTACCTGGCCGGGGTGGCGGCAGAGAGCGACGCCGAACGGGTGGCGGCGCAGATGGCGCTGGCCGAGGTGCCGCTCGGGCACTTCCTGAACGAGGCGGTGATCCCCTACGAGGCGGACGAGGTCACCCGGCTGATCCTCGACGGCCACGACGCCGCGGCCTTCGCCCCGGTGGCCCATCTCACCGTCGGCGGCCTGCGCGACTGGCTGCTCGGCCCTGAGGCTGACGAGGCCGGTCTGCGCGCCCTGGCGCCGGGGCTGACCCCGGAGATGGCCGCCGCGGTGTCCAAGCTGATGCGCGTCCAGGATCTGGTGCTGGTGGCGCAGAAGATCCGCGTGGAGACGCGCTTTCGCAACAGCCTCGGGCAGCGCGGACGGCTCTCCACCCGCCTGCAGCCCAACCATCCCACCGACGACCCGGCGGGCATCGCCGCCAGCGTGCTCGACGGGCTGCTCTACGGCAACGGCGACGCGGTGATTGGCGTCAACCCGGCCAGCGACAGCCTGGAAGCGATCGGCGAACTCTTGAAGATGCTCGACGCGGTGATCCAGCGCTACCAGATTCCCACCCAGGCCTGCGTGCTCACCCACGTCACCTCGTCGATCGCCGCCATCGAACGCGGCCTGCCGGTCGACCTGGTGTTCCAGTCGATCGCCGGCACCCAGGCGGCCAACGCCAGCTTCGGCATCGACCTCGCAGTGCTGCGCGAGGGGTACGAAGCCGGCCTCAGCCTCAAGCGCGGCAGCCTCGGCGACAACCTCATGTACTTCGAGACCGGCCAGGGCAGCGCGCTGTCGGCCAACGCCCACCACGGCGTCGACCAGCAGACCTGCGAGGCGCGCGCCTACGGCGTGGCGCGGCGCTTCCGGCCGCTGCTGGTGAACACCGTGGTCGGCTTCATCGGCCCGGAATACCTCTACAACGGCAAGCAGATCATCCGCGCCGGGCTCGAGGACCACTTCTGCGGCAAGCTGCTCGGCCTGCCGATGGGCTGCGACATCTGCTACACCAACCACGCCGAGGCCGACCAGGACGACATGGACATGCTGCTGACCCTGCTCGGCGTGGCCGGGGTCAACTTCATCATGGGCGTGCCCGGCTCCGACGACGTGATGCTCAACTACCAGAGCACCTCCTTCCACGACGCCCTCTACGCCCGGCAGAGCCTCGGCCTGCGCGCCGCGCCGGAGTTCGAGGCGTGGCTCGCGCGGATGGGCATCCTGCGCCAGGACGGCGGCCGGCTGATCCTCGGCGACGAGCTGCCGGCCGCCTTCCGCCCGGCGCTGGCGCGGCTGTCCTGAGCCGCTTGCCCTGTAGGAGCGGATTTATCCGCGATATTCCGCTGGATCGCGGATAAATCCGTTCCAACAAGAGCCACCTAGTTCCGAGGTTTCCGATGTCCGACAGATCCCCCACCACCGAAAACCCCTGGCAGCAACTGCGCCGCCTGACCCCGGCGCGCATCGCCCTCGGCCGCGCCGGCGCCAGCCTGCCGACCGCGGCGCACCTGGCCTTCCAATTCGCCCATGCCCAGGCGCGCGACGCCGTGCACCTGCCGTTCGAGCCCGCCGCCCTGCAGGACGGGCTGCACCGGCGCGGCCTCGACAGCCTGCTGCTGCACAGCGCCGCCCGCGACCGCGACACCTACCTGCAGCGCCCCGACCTGGGCCGTCGGTTGCAGGCCGATTCCGCCAACCGGCTGCGCGAGCAGCGGGCCGCGCACGGCGGCGGCCGGGACCTGGCCGTCGTTGTCGCCGACGGCCTGTCGGCGCTGGCCGTGCAGCGCCACGCCCTGCCGCTGCTCGACTGCCTGCTGGAGCGGCTGCCGGCCGAGGGCTGGTCGCTGGCGCCGGTCAGCCTGGTCGAGCAGGGCCGGGTGGCGGTGGCCGACGAGATCGGCGAACTGCTCGGCGCGCGGATGACGGTCATCCTCATCGGCGAGCGCCCCGGTCTCAGCTCGCCGGACAGCCTGGGCCTGTACTTCACCTTCGCGCCGCGCATCGGTCTCACCGACGCCGCGCGCAACTGCATCTCCAACGTGCGCCCGGAGGGTCTGAACTACGCGATGGCCGCCCACAAGCTGCTCTACCTGATGGGCGAGGCCAGCCGCCGCCGGCTCTCGGGGGTGGCGCTCAAGGACGAGGCCGAAGTGCCGCGGCTGGACGGCGCCGCCTCGGGGCCGGGCAACTTCCTGCTCGGCGAGGGCTGAGGCTTGCCGCAAGGAGGGGGCGCCCCTAGCATGGGCGCCCCTTTTTGCCGGTGAACCCTCCATGGCCCGCCCAGTCCGTCCCGCACCCCGCCGGCCCGCCGGCCAGGCGCCCGCCCGCCGTCCGGGGCCGCCCACGGCGCCGCCGGTCGCGCCGCGGCTGATCCTGTTCAACAAGCCGTTCGACGTGCTCACCCAGTTCAGCGGCGGCGACGGGCGGGCGACCCTCAAGGACTTCATCCCGGTCCCCGGCGTCTATCCGGCCGGGCGCCTGGACCGCGACAGCGAGGGCCTGCTGCTGTTGACCAGCGACGGCCGCCTGCAGGCGCGCATCGCCGATCCCAGGCACAAGCTGGCCAAGACCTACTGGGTGCAGGTCGAGGGCGAGCCGGACGAGGAGCAGCTCCAGCGCCTGCGCGAAGGGGTGACGCTCAACGACGGCCCGACCCTGCCGGCCGAGGCGCGCCGGCTCCCCGAGCCCGAACTCTGGCCGCGCGATCCGCCGGTGCGTTTTCGCAAGAGCGTGCCGACCGCCTGGCTGGAGCTGACCATCCGCGAGGGGCGCAACCGCCAGGTGCGGCGCATGACCGCCGCGGTCGGCCTGCCGACCCTGCGCCTGGTGCGGGTGCGCATTGGCCCCTGGAGCCTGGAAGGGCTGGCGCCGGGGGAGTGGAAGGAAGTGCCAGCGCGGTTGTGAGGGGAAGGGACCCTGTTGCCAGTGGGCAGATAATCATTCCCGCATGGCGTGCGTGTCGTACCAACTGTCATAGTTGAAAGCACGGCGAAGCAGGCGAAGCACGGGTGTGCGCTTGATAACTTTCGATGGGAGGCTATGGACGCCGATCGTCTTGTATTGAATGAATATCGGCACATAGGCGCGTATTGCTTGCCTTTTGGTCAGCCACACACCATCGAGGCTATCGCCAAAAGGTCCTGAGGCGCCTTCTTCAAAGGTGTGGCTGATCAACTCCCCGTTGCGGTTTCTGAAATTTCCGTCCGGGTGTTTTTTTTGGTTTACGAGCTTGAACTTTGTATAGCCGAGACTTTCAAGCGTATTGAATTCATTCAATAAATCAGACCAGGAAGTCATCGTCGACTCCAGGGATATGTATTTGGGGCGGTACGCCATGTTTTTGAGGGCATTGACGCAGCGCATATCGGCACCTTCTATGTCGATTTTCAGGTAATGAGGGCAGCCGTACGTGGCGACAATGTCGGAAAAGCGGATGCTTTCAACTTTTATCTCTTCCGATTCTGCGTTGAGCGCCTTGTTTCTCCTGGCCCACTCGGGGTCTGCTGTTCCCCAGACGGATTTTTTCTTGTTGACGAAGAAGCTTATCGTGCCCTCCGTATCGGCAATGGCTTTATTGATCAATACAAAGCTGCCGTCGCCAATCTCTTTGCTGAATCTTTCTTTCAGGTGATCGGCAAGTGCCGGGTTGGCTTCAATGGCTACTACTCGATAGCCGAGCTTGAAGTAAAAATCGCTGTCCTCTCCCTTGTGTGCGCCTACATCGAAAATCAAGTCGGTTGGTTCGGCTTCAGTCATGGCATCGCTCTCTTGTTGGCAATGACTTGTTCAAACGCGTGCTTGTAGCGTTGGTGTGTTATCCGCTATCGCGGCAATGGCAGTACATGACAAGGCAACTGCAAGGCGTGTCGTAGTGAGAACCGTTGCGCCGGCCTGTTTCACACACCGACATTTTGGCGTTTACAGCAGGGCTTCCCAAAAGGTCGTTATTGACCCTAGCACTGGCTGACCATTTTGGGAGGCCATACTGACGTCCGGGAAAGTCGGGGGCCTACGCCCCATTGACCACGCCGAAGCCTGGACGGCCTGGCGCCGGGGGAGTGGCGGGAGGTGTCGGCGCGGCTGCGCAAGGAGCGGGCCGCGAAGCCGCTTCGGGCGGCGTCCGCGAAACCCCGGGGACCGTCAGAACCCTTCCAGGCTGCCGATCACCAGGGTCTTGATGACGAAGCCGAGCACGCCCAGGCCGAGGGCGAGGAACAGGATCATGGTGCCGAAACGGCCGGCGTTGGACTTGCGCGCCAGGTCCCAGACGATGAACGCCATGAACAGGATGAGGCCGCCGACCAGGCCGATCATCATCCACTCTTCGAACACTGCGGGATCCACTGCGATCCTCCTGCGGGGCTTACGGAGAAGGCCGACGAGTATAACGGAGTCGGCTTCGCCTCAGGGGCGCAGGTGCTCCAGCGGCAGTTCGGTGCTCGACTGCACCTGGCGCAGGACGAAGCTCGAGCGCACGCTGGAAACCCCGTCGATGCGGGTCAGGGTGCCGAGCAGGAACTGCTGGTAGCTGTCCATGTCCGGCACCACTACCTTCAACTGGTAGTCGGCGTCCATCCCGGTGACCAGGCTGCACTCCAGCACCTCCGGGCACTTGCCGATCACCGCCTCGAAATGCTCGAAGCGCTCGGGGGTGTGCCGGTCCATGCCGATCAGCACGTAGGCGGTGAGGGTCAGGCCGAGCCGCTTGCGGTCGAGCAGGGCCACCAGGCGCAGGATGTAGCCGTCGTCCTCGAGCTGCTTGACCCGCCGCGAGCAGGGCGAAGGCGACAGACCGATGCGTTCGGCCAGCTCCTGGTTGGACAGGCGGGCGTCGTGCTGCAGTTCGGCGAGGATGCGCAGGTCGTAGCGGTCGAGTTTGCCCATGGCGGATGGCTCTGTGTGGATGGATTGCTGGTTATCTTGCTTTCCTGACGAATGATTGCGCAAGTCATGCTTTGCTGGGCAATGTTCGCAATCCTCTGCCGGATTCGCAGGTTTATTCTTTTTCCAACTTCGAGGCCCGGACATCTGGTCCATCCGGAGCGCCCAACCAGGCACTCCGGCGCCGCGCGATCCCACCGGATCGCGTCGGCACCCGGGCTCGCGGCGCCCAACCAGGCGCGCGGGAAGACGGCGACAGGCTCGCCGGCAGCGGACGAAACGAAAAAGGAGGGAAGGCCGCGGGCCTTCCCTCCTTTTTCGTTTGCGCGTCGTTTCAGTGGAGTTCGCCTACCGCCTGCGGCGGATCGGTATGCACCAGTACCTCGGCGCGGGGGAATTCCGCATGGATCGCCCGCTCCACCGCCTCGGTGCGCTGGTGGGCCTCGCTCAGCGTCATCTCGCCGGGCAGCCGCACGTGCAGTTGGACGAACCAGCGGGTGCCCGAGATGCGGGTGCGCAGGTCGTGCACGTCGATCACTTCCGGCACCGCGCCGGCCAGTGCGGCGATCCGCTCGCGCACCTCCGGCGACAGTTCGGTGTCCATCAGCACCGTCACCGCTTCGCGGGCGATCTGCAGGGCGCTCCACAGGATGTAGCCGGCGATGCCGAGGCCGAACAGCGCGTCCAGCTCGCCGAAGCCGAACTGGGCGAGCAGCAGGGCGAGCAGGATGCTGGCGTTGAGCAGCAGGTCGGAGCGGTAGTGCAGCGAGTCGGCGCGGATCGCCGTGGAGCCGGTCACTCGCACCACGTGGCGCTGGAACAGCAGCAGGGCGGCGGTGGCCGCGAGCGACAGCAGGATTACGGCGATCCCCAGGAGCTGCGCGTGGATCGGCTGCGGATGGAGCAGGCGGTCGACGGCCTGCACGCTGACCAGGAGGGCGCTGACGCCGATGAACACCGCCTGGCCGAGACCGGCCAGCGCCTCGGCCTTGCCGTGGCCGTAGCGATGGTCGTCGTCCGCCGGGCGCAGCGAGTAGTGCACCGCCAGCAGGTTGATCAGCGAGGCGGCGCCGTCGAGCAGCGAGTCGGTCAGGCCGGCGAGCAGGCTGACCGAACCGCTCAGCCACCAGACGATCGCCTTGGCCAGCGCCAGGCCGACGGCGACTGCCAGGGCGGCAGCGCTGGCCTGGCGCATCAGGCGGGCATGTTCCTGTGGGGTACTCATCGGTAGCGGGTCTTTGCTGGAGAGGGAAAACGGGGCGGCATGATAGCAAGGCGCAGCCGCCGTGGAATCAGGCGGCCGGGCCCAGGCCGAGGGCGGCGAGCTGGTCGGGGCCAGCCTCGCGCGGCAGCGCGCGCAATTCGCCGGCCGGCAGGGGCCGGCCGGTTTCCCGCTCGATCAGCGTCCTGAGCCGCGCCGGGTCGACGCGTCCGTCGGCACCGAGGGTTTCGCGCAGGGTTTGCGGGGCCACCGAGTGGCGCTCGCCCGGCGGCAGGTAGATGGCGCCGGTGGTGAAGTCGACGGCGAAGGCGACCACCCCGGGGATGATGAAAAAGAGCAGGCCGATGGCGTCCAGGCCGGCGACCAGGTAGTCGATCTGGCCGTCGATCTGGCCGCGCCGGTCGGGGAAGAAGAGGCTGCCGCAGGCGCCCAGCTGGGTAGTCAGGGCGACGGCCAGCAGGCCGCCCAGAATGCGGGTCCGGGTGTGCATGAAAAGGTCCTGGTGGGAGTCCTTGGCAACTATAGCAAGGCCTTCGTGACAGGCGTCCACGGGCGGCGGCCGGCCCTATAATCGGCGCCCTGCCGTGGAGTGTCCGATGAATCCGCTACCCATAGACGCCGTCCTGCCCGCCCTGCGCGAGGCCCTCTCCCTGCGCCACGAAGCCGTGCTGGAGGCGCCGCCCGGCGCCGGCAAGACCACCCGCGTGCCGCTCGCCCTGCTCGACGAGCCCTGGCTCGCCGGGCAGCGCATCCTGATGCTCGAGCCGCGCCGGCTGGCCGCGCGGGCGGCGGCCGAGCGCCTGGCCAGCGAACTGGGCGAGCCGGTCGGCGAGACGGTCGGCTACCGCATCCGCCTGGACAGCAAGGTCGGCCCGCGCACCCGCATCGAGGTGGTCACCGAAGGCATCCTCACCCGCCGCCTGCAGGACGACCCGGCGCTGGAGGGCGTCGGCCTGGTGATCTTCGACGAGTTCCACGAGCGCAGCCTGGACGCCGACCTGGCCCTGGCGCTGACCCTCAACGGCCGCGCCCTGCTGCGCGACACGCCGCTGCGGGTGCTGCCGATGTCCGCCACCCTGGAGGGCGAGCGGCTCGCCGCGCTGCTGGACGATGCGCCGGTGGTGCGCAGCGAGGGGCGCATGTTCCCGGTGGCGGTCCGCTGGGGGCGGCCGTTCCAGTCCGGCGAGCGGCTCGAGCCGCGGGTCCTGCAGACCGTGCTGCAGGCGCTCGACGAGGAGGGCGGCAGCCTGCTGGTGTTCCTCCCCGGCCAGGCGGAGATCCGCCGCCTCCACGAGCAGCTGTCCGAGGCGCTGGCGGGGCGCAGCGAGATTCTGCTCTGCCCGCTGCACGGCGAGCTGGACCTGAGCGCCCAGCGTGCCGCCATCGAGCCGGCGCCGGCCGGCCAGCGCAAGGTCGTGCTGGCCACCAACATCGCCGAGACCAGCCTGACCATCGACGGTGTGCGCGTGGTGGTCGACGCGGGCCTGGCGCGGGTGCCGCGCTTCGACCCCGGCAGCGGCATGACCCGCCTGGACACCCAGCGCATCTCCCGCGCCTCGGCGACCCAGCGCGCCGGCCGCGCCGGGCGCCTGCAGCCGGGGGTGTGCTACCGGCTGTGGTCGCAGGCGCAGCACGAGCAGCTCGCCGCCCACGACGGCGCGGAAATCCTGGCGGCCGATCTCGCCGGGCTCGCCCTGCAACTGGCGCGCTGGGGCGTCGCGCCTGCCGAACTCGCCTGGCTCGATGCGCCGCCGGCGGCTGCCTTCGCCCAGGCCCGCGAGCTGCTGGCGCGGCTCGGCGCGTTCAACCCCAACGGCAGCCTGAGCAGCCACGGCCAGGCCATGGCGATGCTGCCGGCGCACCCGCGGATCGCCCATCTTTTGCTGCGCGGCCAGGCGCTGGGCCTCGGCGCGCTGGCCTGCGACGTCGCCGCGCTGCTCGGCGAGCGCGACATCCTGCGCGGCGCTGGCGCCGACCTGCACAGCCGGCTGGCCCTGCTCGGCGGCGCGGAGCGGGCCGGGCGCGGCGCCCAGGGCGGCGTGCAGCGCGCCCGCCAGCTGGCTCGCCAGTATCGCGGGTTGCTGCCGAAGGGCACGCAGGAGGCGGTCGCCGATCCCGGACATCCGCGCTGGCTGGGGGCGCTGCTGGCCTTCGCCTACCCGGACCGCATCGCTTGCCAGCGCCGTTCCGGCGGTGGCGAATACCGCCTGGCCAACGGCCGCGCCGCGCAGTTCGCGGAAGCCGATGCGCTGATGAAGCACGAATGGCTGGTGGTCGCCGAGCTGGGCAGCCGCCAGGGTCAGCGCGAGGAGCGCATCTACTTGGCCGCCGAGCTCGATCCGGCGTTGTTCGAGACGGTGCTTGCCGAACAGCTGACGATCCGCGACGAGCTGGACTGGGACGAGCGCGAGGGTGTGCTGCGTGCCGAGCGCCAGCGGCGGATCGGCGAGCTGGTGCTGGAGCGCCAGGCGTTGCCGGAACTCGACGAGGCGGCGCGCAGCCGGGCGCTGGTCGCCCTGGTGCGGCGCAAGGGCCTGGAGCTGCTGCCCTGGAGCCCGGAGCTGCGCCAGTGGCAGGCGCGGGTGGCGCTGCTGCGCCGCCTCGACCTGGCGGAAAGGGGCGAAAGCGACTGGCCGGACCTGTCCGACGCGGCTCTGCTGGCGAGCCTCGAGAACTGGCTGGCGCCGTACCTCGGGCGGGTCTCGCGGCTCAGCCACTTCGCCGCCCTCGACCTGCCCGGCATCCTCGCCGGCCTGTTGCCTTGGCCGCTGCCGCAACGCCTCGACGAGCTGGCGCCGACCGCCATCGCCGTGCCGTCCGGCTCGCGCATCCGCCTCGACTACGCCGAGGAGCCGCCGGTGCTCGCCGTGCGCCTGCAGGAGCTGTTCGGCCTGGCCGCGACGCCGCGCATCGCCGGCGGCCGGCTGGCGGTCAAGCTGCACCTGCTGTCGCCGGCGCGCCGGCCGGTGCAGGTCACCCAGGATCTGGCGAGTTTCTGGGCCAATACCTACGCCGAGGTGAAGAAGGACCTCAAGGGCCGCTACCCCAAGCACTACTGGCCGGACGATCCGCTGATCGCCGAACCCACCGCCCGGGCCAAGCCGCGAAAGTAGCGGCGCCCGCTGGTCTATGCTGGAGGGGGCCGCGACCGGGAGGGTCGGTATGTATCGCAAGCTTCTCGCCAGCCGGGTGTTCGAGCGCCAGGTGGCGCTGATCAGCGGCGGCTGCTCCGGCGTCGGCCGGACGCTGGCGACGCGCCTGGCGCAGGCCGGTGCGCCGCTGGCGCTGCTCGATCTCGACCCGTCGGCGCTGGAGGGCCTGGTCGAGCACCTGGTCGACCACCACAACGCCGAGGTGCTCGGGTTGCCCTGCGACGTCACCGACGCGCAAGCGGTGGAGCGCGCGGTGGCGCTGCTCGGCGAGCGCTTCGGCGGCATCGACCTGCTGGTCTGCTGCGCCGCCGTCGGTCATCGCGGCGCCGTCCTGGACTGCGATCCCGAGGCATTCCGGCAGGTCATGGCGGTCAACTTCTTCGGCGCCCTGCACTGTGCCCGGGCGGCGCTGCCCAGTCTGCTCGCGCGGCGTGGGCAGATCGTTGCCTTCGGCGCGCCGCCCGCCTTTTCCCCGCCGCGGCCCGGTCACGGCGCCGAGGTCGCCAGCCGGCAGGCCCTGCACGGGCTGTTCGAGACGCTGCGCCGGGAGATCGCGGCGGACGGGGTCAACGTGATGCTGGTCTGCCCCGGTACCGTTGCCGGCGATCCGGACGGCGAGGTCCCGTCCGACGACGACACGCCCTCGGCGCAGGAGATCGCCGAGGCGATCTTCCAGGGTGCGCTGCGCCGCCGCCACCTGCTGGTGCCGTCCGGCGCCGGCTGGCGCACCCGGCTGCTGGCACGACTCGCACCCTAGCCGTTCCCGCCGGAGGCAGCTGGGCGGTGCCGCCCGGTTCAAGCGGGGACCGGTCGTCCGGTCCCAGGCCGGGGCGGCGGGTGGAGAAGGGTGGGGAGTCTTGTGCCGGAGGGCAGGAAAGGATATGAACATGCGCGCCCGCTAAGACCCCGTGCCCGATGTCGGCCGGGCCGTGGTGTAATCCCTTCGTTGCATTGTCAGATGCGGTCTTTTTCGTCCGGTGCCGTTCTGTTTGCCCGCTTTTTAAGCAACCCTGCAAAGTTTGCGGGTAAAATGGCGCCTTTACATTCTGGTGGCCTGCCATGACCTTCGCCTCCCTCGGCCTGATCGAACCTCTTTTGCGGACCCTGCCCGTACTCGGTTATATCCTGCCAACGCCGGTGCAGCGCCAGGCAATTCCCTCCCTGCTCACCGGTCGCGACCTGCTGGTGGCGGCGCAGACCGGCAGCGGCAAGACCGCCGGTTTCGCCCTGCCGGTGCTGCAGCGGCTGACCCTGGAAGGCCCGCCGGTCGCCGCCAACTCGGTGCGCGCGCTGGTGCTGGTGCCGACCCGCGAGCTGGCCGAGCAGGTCCACGGGACTTTCCGCGCCTGTGGCATGGAGCTGCCGCTGCGTACCGCGGTGGCCTACGGCGGGGTGAGCATCAATCCGCAGATGATGATGCTGCGCCCGGGCCTCGACGTGCTGGTGGCCACCCCCGGCCGGCTGCTCGACCTGCACCGGCAGAACGCCGTGCGCTTCGACCAGCTGCGGATTCTCGTGCTCGACGAAGCCGACCGCATGCTCGACCTGGGCTTCGCCCGCGAGCTGGACGAGCTCTTCGCCCTGCTGCCGAAGCAGCGCCAGACCCTGCTGTGCTCGGCGACCTTCTCCGACTCGATCCGCCAGATCGCCGCCGGCCTGCTGCGCGATCCGTTGTCGATCGAGATCAGCGCGCCCAATTCGGCGGCGCCGAGCGTCGAGCAGTGGCTGATTCCGGTGGACAAGAAGCGCAAGGTCGAGCTGTTCCTGCACCTGCTGGAGCGCGAGCGCTGGGAGCAGGTGCTGGTGTTCTCGCGGACCCGCAAGGGCGTTGAGCGGCTGGCCGAGGAGCTGCAGCAGCGCGGCTACCGGGCCGGCGCGATCCACGGCGACCTGCCGCAGCCGGCGCGCCTGCGCGCCCTCGAGCAGTTCAAGGCCGGCGAGCTGCAGGTGCTGGTGGCCACCGACGTGGCGTCCCGCGGGCTGGACATCCAGGGCCTGCCGCTGGTGGTCAACCTCGACCTGCCAGTCGCCCCCGAGTACTACGTGCACCGCATCGGCCGCACCGGCCGGGCCGGCGCCACGGGCGAGGCGATCTCGCTGGTCTGCGCCGACGAGGTCGAGCAACTGGCCGCCATCGAGATGCTGATCCGCGAGTTGCTGCCGCGCCACGAGGAGCCCGAGTTCAGCCCCGAGCACCGGGTGCCGGAAACCGCCCTGGGCGGGGCGATCCTGAAGAAGCCGAAAAAGCCCAAGCAGAAGCTGATCCCCGGCGCCGGCGCGAAGGGCCGGATCCATCTCGGCAATCTGCTCGACGACCCCCGGCCGGAGGTGGAGGCGGTGCGCCAGATGCCCAACCTGGGCGCACCTTCGAAGAAGAAGTAGGCCGGGTGAAACCCGGCGCGCGTGCGCCGGAGTTCTACCTCCGCTCCAGCCAGCGCAGCATGCCGCGGGCGGCGGCCTGGCCGCTGGCCAGGCAGGCGGTGAGCAGGTAGCCGCCGGTGGGCGCCTCCCAGTCGAGCATCTCGCCGGCGCAGAAGGTTCCCGGCACGCCGCGCAGCATCAGGTTTTCGTCCAGTGCTTCGAAGGGCACCCCGCCGGCGCTGCTGATCGCCTCGTCCAGCGGCCGCGGGCGCACCAGGGTCAGCGGTAGCGCCTTGACCAGTCCGGCCAGCCGCGCCGGTTCGGCGAAGGCCTCGGCCGGCGCCAGTTCGCGCAGCAGGGCGGCCTTGACCCCGTCGATCCCCAGTTGACCGTGCAGGTGCTTGGCCATGGAGCGCGAGCCGCGCGGCTTGGCCAGGGCGGCGAGCACCCTGGCCGGCTCGTGCTGGGGCAGCAGGTCGACGAAGACGGTGGCGCTGCCCTCGCGCTCGATCCGGTCGCGGATCGCTGCCGACAAGGCATAAATGAGGCTGCCCTCGACGCCGCCGGCGGTCAGCACGCATTCGCCGTGGCGCGCCGGCGCATCGCCCAGGCGCAGGCCGACGTGCTTCAGCGGCGCGCCGGCGAAGCGCTCGCGCAGGTGCGCGCTCCAGCCGGCCACCTCGAAGCCGCAGTTGGCCGGGCGCAGGGGCGCGACGTTCACCCCGCGCGCTTCCAGCAACGCCACCCAGACGCCGTCCGAACCGAGCCGCGCCCAGCTGCCGCCGCCCAGGGCGAGCAGGGTGGCGGCGGGCCGCGAGCGGCGTTCGCCCTCCGGGCTGGCCAGGCGCAGGGCGCCGTCGGCATCCCAGCCGAGCCACCGGTGACGGGTATGGATGGCCACCCCGGCCTCGCGCAGGCGGCGCAGCCAGGCGCGCAGCAGCGGTGCGGCCTTCATGTCGGCGGGGAACACCCGCCCGGAGCTGCCGACGAAGGTGTCGATGCCCAGGCCGTGCACCCACTGGCGCAGCGCCTCGGCGTCGAAATCTTCGAGCAGTCGCGCGATTTCGTCGCGCCGCGCGCCGTAGCGGGACAGGAAGGGCTCGCGCGCTTCCGAGTGGGTGATGTTCATCCCGCCGACCCCGGCGAGCAGGAACTTGCGCCCGACCGAGGGCATGCGCTCGTACAGCTCGACCGCGAGGCCCGCCTGGCTGAGTGCCTCGGCGGCCATCAGGCCGGCGGGTCCGCCGCCGACGATGGCGACCGAGGGAGT
The DNA here is from genome assembly GCF_900110885.1 of Azotobacter beijerinckii. Lineage (GTDB taxonomy): Bacteria > Pseudomonadota > Gammaproteobacteria > Pseudomonadales > Pseudomonadaceae > Azotobacter > Azotobacter beijerinckii. The sequence goes on from NZ_FOFJ01000011.1 coordinate 69,394, forward strand.
GGGAGTGGCGTCGGGCATGCTGGCTCCGGGGCGGGAGAGGGGGCGCGCATTCTACTCCGCCGGCGGCGCAGGGGGTTCAGCCGAGGCCCAGTTCCCGCCAGAGGCGCGCCGCGCTGTGGTGGAGGATGCCGTGGCGCCGCGCCAGGGCCGCGTGGTCCGGGTCGTAGCCGCCGCCGATCACGCCGACCACCGGAATTTCGCGCTCCAGGCAGTGGCGCAGCACGGCGCCGTCGCGGGCGGCGAGGCCGGCGTCGGTCAGCTCCAGATAACCGAGGGCGTCGTCCCGGTGCACGTCGACGCCGGCGTCGTAGAGCACGATGTCCGGCTGATACAGCGGCAGCAGATAGTTCAGCGCATCGTCGACCACCTTCAGGTAGTCGGCATCGCCCATGCCGAGCGGCAGGCCGATGTCCCAGTCGCTTTTGGCCTTGCGCGCCGGAAAGTTCTGCTCGCAGTGCAGCGACACGGTGATCGCCTCCGGCGTGTCTTCGAGGATGCGCGCGGTGCCGTCGCCCTGGTGCACGTCGCAGTCGAAGATCAGCACGCGGCCGATCCGTCCGCTCGCCAGCAGGTAGCGGGCGATCACCGCCAGGTCGTTGAAGATGCAGAAGCCCGAGGGGTGGTCGTAGTGGGCGTGGTGGGTGCCGCCGGCGAGGTGGCAGGCCAGGCCGTGTTCGAGGGCCAGTTCGGCGGCCAGCAGCGAGCCGCCCACCGCCAGTACGGTGCGCCGCGCCAGCGCCGGGGTCCAGGGCAGGCCCAGGCGGCGCAGTTCCTCGCGGCTCAGTTCGCCGCTGCAGTAGCGCTCGATGTAGGCCGGGTCGTGGGCCAGGGCGAGAATGTCCGCCGGGCAGGGTTCGGGGCGGCGCAGCTCAGCGTCGACGGTCAGGCCGCTGGCGACCAGGTGGTCGCGCAGCAGGCGGAACTTCTCCATGGGAAAGCGGTGGCCGTCCGGGAAGGGCGGGCTGTACTCGTCGTGGTAGACCAGCGGCAGGGGCATGGCGAAGCTCCGCGGGAGGGACCCGGAGTATCGCCGGCCGGTGCGCTGCGGCTCAAGGTCGCCGGCCGCGGAGATTCCGGCCGCGCGGGTTTCCCCGCCGATCCGGCGGCGCTATGCTGGGAAAAAGTCCGGTGCGATGCCGGACTTGACCAGGGAACGCTCAATGCGGATCCTTGCGCGCTTTTTACCGATAGAGATCCGGGGGAGTTGATATGCAAGGGCAGGCGCAAGTCGTCGATTATCTGAAGGAACTGCTGCGCGGCGAGCTGGCGGCGCGCGACCAGTACATGCTGCACTCGCGGATGTACGCCGACTGGGGCCTGAGCAAGCTCTACGAGCGCCTGGACCACGAGATGCAGGAGGAAACCCAGCACGCCGACGCGCTGCTGCAGCGTCTGCTGTTCCTGCAGGGCACGCCGGACATGAGTCCCGAGCCGATCAATGCGGGGCAGACCGTGCCGGAGATGCTGCGCAACGACCTGGCCCTGGAGTACCACGTGCGCGGCGAGCTGGCCCGCGGCATCACCCTCTGCGAGCAGCTCGGCGACTACGTCACCCGCAACATCCTGCTGGCGCAGCTCAAGGACACCGAGGAAGACCACGCCTACTGGCTGGAGCAGCAGCTTGGCCTGATCGACCGCATCGGTCTGCAGAACTACCTGCAATCGCAGATGTGAATCCCGCTCCGGCCATCGGCCGGAGCTTGGGGCATTTCCCGCAGGGCCGATCGTCAGGACAGACCCTAGCCCCCGCAACGGCCGCCCGACTCCAGTTCCCGGAGGATCGGGCAGTCCGGGCGTTCGTCCCCCCGGCAGTGATCCACCAGCTCCCTGAGGGTGTCGCGCAGGTCGGCGAGTTCGTCGATTCGGCGCTCCAGCGCCGCAATGTGCGCGCTGGCCAGGGCCTTCACCTCGGCGCTGGCGCGCTGGCGGTCCTGCCAGAGGTCGAGCAGCCGGCCGACCTCCTCCAGGGAGAAGCCGAGATCCCGCGCGCGTTTGATGAAGGCGAGCCGCTGCAGGTCGGCCTCGGCGTAGCGGCGATAGCCGTTGTCGCCGCGTCCGGCCGGGACGATCAGGCCGATGGCCTCGTAATGGCGGATCATCCGTGCGGACAGGCCGCTGCGTCTCGCTGCTTGGCCGATGTTCATCGGTGGTGTTCCCCTGCATGCTGCCGATTGGCCGCCGCGCCGGCTCCTCCCGGGGGCTTGACCTTGTCAGGGTGGCAAGCCTGACACTGCGGGCAACCATACTCCAGAGGAGCGTCACGATGCAGAAGTTTCAGGTAAAGGGCATGAGCTGCGGGCACTGCGTGCGGGCCGTCACCCAGGCCGTGCAGGCGCTGGACGCGGCGGCCGAGGTGCAGGTGGACCTGCCCACGGGCGAGGTGCGGGTGGCCAGCGAGCTGTCCGCCGAGCGGCTGATGGCGGCGATCCGCGAGGAGGGTTACGAGGTCGTCGCGGCCTGACGCGCGTACACCGCCGCCCGCTCCCGGCCGGGCGGCCTGGCGTCAGGCGGACGCGCCGTGCCCGGCGATCTGCCAGTCGACGAGCAGGCCGCTGAACAGGGCGTCGATCATCGCCGGCGCCTCCGCCTGGGTGTCGAACAGCGCGGGATCGCGCAAGCGGTCGCTGAGCATGCCGATCAGCGTGGCGTGCAGCAGGCGAGCCGCCAGGCGCGCGCTGATGCCGGGGCGCAGGCGCACCCGCTCGCACCCGAACTGCTCCTCGCTGAGGGCGATGAACTGGTTGATGAAGTCGGTGTGGCGTTCTTCGGCATCGCTCAGTTCGTCGGTGAACTCGCAGCGCAGCAGCAGGATGGTCAGGATGTTGCGTTTCTGCTCGTTGCCGGCCAGGCCGGCCATGATTTCCACGAAGAGATCGCGCAGGTTCTGCAGGGGATGCGTCGCCGTGGGGGCGTTCAGCCGTTCGGCGAGCTTTTCCGGCCGCGGGCGGACCTGGTTGAGCATTTCGTTGAGCAGATGGCTCTTGTTCTGGAAGTGCCAATAGATCGCGCCGCGGGTCACACCGCTGGCGCGGGCGACCTGCTCCAGGCTGGTGTGGGCCACGCCGTTGCGCAGGAACAACTGCTCGGCGGTGGCCAGGATGGTTTCGCGGGTCTTTTCGGCATCGGCCTTGGTTCGGCGCATGGCGTTCTGCATGACGGTCGGTGAGGGGATCGATCGGTCGGCGCCGGACGTCGCCGCCGATCATGGTCGGGCCGGGCGTGTCCAGAGGGGCCGGCCGGTCTGCGGATCAATTGAGTTTATCCCCTTTTGTCCCCGGCGCTTTGTTTACAAACGTATTCGTATGTAACAGCATCGCCAGAGTCCCCGGCGGACGCCGCTGCGCCGTCCGCCTTTCCGGTCCTTCTCCAAGACATTCCGCCGCGTTCCTGCCGCGGAGGGAGTTTGCCAACGTGACGCTACCCCTGCTGCTGATTCTCGGCGCCCTGACGGCCTTCGGACCGCTGGCCATCGATTTCTATCTGCCCAGCTTCCCGGCCCTGGCGGCTGTCTTCGGCACGGAAGTGGAGCGGGTCCAGCTGTCCCTGGCGGCCTATTTCATCGGCATGACCATCGGCCAGCTGGCCTACGGGCCGCTGGCCGACCGTTTCGGCCGGCGCCTGCCGCTGCTCTTCGGGGTTGCCTTGTTCAGCCTGGCCTCGCTGGCCTGTGCGCTGGCCGGCAGCCTCGAGCAGCTGGTGGTGGCGCGCTTCGCCCAGGCCCTCGGCGGCTGTGCCGGCATGGTGGTGGCGCGCACCGTGGTGCGCGATCTGTGCGATCCGCCGACCACGGCGAAGGTGTTCTCCCGGTTGATGCTGGTGATGGGCCTGGCGCCGATCCTCGCGCCCCTGGCCGGGGGGCTGCTGCTCCAGGCTTTCGGCTGGCAGTCGATCTTCGTCTGCCTGACCCTGTTCGGCGCGCTGACCGGCCTGGCGGTGGCCCTGCGGCTGCCGGAAACCCTGGCCTCCGGGACGCCGCGGCCGTCCGTCGGCGACGGTTTCCGGCACTACGCCCGGCTGTTGCGCGACCGGGAGTTTCTGGCCTTCAGCCTGGCCGGCGGGGTGGCCATGGCCGGGATGTTCGCCTACATCGCCGGCTCGCCGTTCATTTTCATCCAGCTCTACGGCGTGCCGGAGGAGCACTACGGCTGGCTGTTCGGCAGCAATGCGGCGGGCTTCATCCTGGTTTCCCAGCTCAACGCCCATGTCTTGCGCTGGCGCGGGCCGGGGTTCTGGCTGCGGCGGGCAGTCTGGCTGCACGCCGCCAGCGCACTGGTCCTGCTGCTGGTGGCGCTGACGCGGCCGGCGGCGCTGTGGCCGCTGCTGCCGCCGCTGTTCGTCTGCATCGCTAGCCTCGGGGCGATCATGCCCAACGCCGCAGCCTGTGCCCTGGCGGCGCAGGGCAGCCAGGCCGGCAGCGCCTCGGCGCTGATGGGCAGCCTGCAATTCGGTGTGGCGGCGCTGGCCTCGGTGCTGGTCGGCGCGCTGCACGACGGCAGCGCGCTGCCCATGGCCCAGGTGATCGGTTTCTGTGCGCTGGCCGCGGCAGGACTCGCCTGGTACAGCGGGCAGCTGGATACACGGGTTCGCCGAGCGGCGGACTGACGGTCGGGAAGGCCCCGGCGCCTGTTCAGCCCAGTGCCTTCGGCCAGGGGTGGGGCGCCTTCAGGCGCGATTCGAGGCGGGCGGCATACTGGCGGGCTTCGCTTTCGGTACGGAAGGGCACGCTGAGCTGCCCCATCTGGACTTTCCAGCAGCCTTGAGGCTTGGCGATCTGTTGCACGATGACTTGCATGGCTTCTCCAGGGAGTACCGGATGCGCAGGCGATGGCGCGGATCTGCAGGGTTCGCCGGCTGTGCGGCGCGCCCCTTCCTCGGTCTTGCGACCCGATAGTGTAGGCCCCCGTTGCCGGAGGTAATGACTCGGGTCAACGCCTTCCGTCGGCACGCGGTACGGTCGTCCGATTTTTCCGCGGCGCTCGGATTTCGAACGCATGTCGCTACACTTGTGCTGAGCTACCCGTGGCCGGCTTGCCGTGCTTTCCGGCCGCACGTACTTCTTCTTAAGGTCGTTTTAAGATTCCGGGAGCAGAATCGCTTCGGCCTTAACCATACACAACATGAGGGATTCATCATGCACAAGATCGTTCTGCTGGGCCTCGCTCTGGCCGCTCCGCTGGCGTTCGCCGGGCCTCAGTGCACCTCGGCCGACAAGGCCCAGTGGCAGGACCAGGCCAAGTTCCAGGAGCAGCTCAAGGCCCAGGGCTACGACATCCAGAAGTTCAAGGTCACCAGCGGCAACTGCTACGAGATCTACGGCCACGACAAGGACAAGCGCAAGGTCGAGATCTACTTCGACCCGGTGAGCGGCAAGCCGGTCAAGGAATCCTTCAAGGACTGAGCCATGAGCACCGAGACGCTGCGCCTCTGGGACCCGCTGGTGCGGCTGTTTCACTGGTCGCTGGCCGGCGTGTTCGTCGCCAACTACTTCTTCACCGAGGAGGGCGAATCCTGGCACGTCTGGCTGGGCTACTACGCGGTGGCGTGGCTGGCCATCCGGGTGGTCTGGGGATTCGTCGGTTCGCCGGCGGCGCGCTGGACGGACTTCTGGCCGACCCGCGCGCGTCTGGCCGAGCACCTGCAGGCGCTGGTCGCCGGGCGTCCGTATCACCGGCTCGGCCACTCGCCGCTGGGCGCGCTGGTGATGCTCCTGATGATGGTCTGCATGGCCGGTCTCGGCCTGAGCGGTTTCCTGATGCAGGAGGTCGACTACTTCTTCGGTTCGGACGTGGTCGAGGAGGTGCATGAACTGCTCGCCAACGGCCTGCTCCTGCTGGTCGGCCTGCACCTGACGGCGGCGCTGGTGGAGAGCATTCGCCTGCGCGAGAACCTGCCGCTGTCGATGATCACCGGCCGGCGGCGCAAGCTGTAGCTCTTCCCTCGGCCGGACGGGCGATCTTCTGCGCAGCATGCCGCCGCCCGCAGGAGTTCGGCGTCCGGCCCGGCTATCGCGAGCGGCTTCCGCGGCTTTTCCCCGCCGCCGGCCGCTTCGCTTGTTGAGTGGCGGTATTTCCCGACGATCCCGCGCCACGGCGCAAGCCGTGGTACGGGCGTGCCGTGCAAAAAGTGTACGCGTCCCGGCAGGCCGCAGCCCGCGAGGGCTGCAGCCAGGTATTCGGAGGTTATCCACGGTTTAGTCCACGGCTTCTGGGGGTAACTGCCCGGCGCTGCCTGCTGCCGTGCGCTCAGTCGTATTCCGCCGGCGCGTGGTCGCCGAGCAGGCGCCGCTGGCGTGCCGTGCAGGCGGCCAGCACCTGTGGATCGAAGCGCCAGTGCAGATAGGGCGAGAACTTCTGTGCCACCATCCGCCGCCCGTAGTGTACCTGCAGCAGATAGCGCGTCCGGTCGGCGGTGCGGTTGCGGCTGCCGGCGTGCCAGAGTTCGCTGCGAAAGAACAGCACGTCGCCGGCCCGGCACAGCACCGGCTCGGGCACGCGGCCTTGCCACTGACGCTCGTCCGGGCGGGGCGGGCGGCCGGCGCGGTGGCTGCCGGGGATCACCAGGGTCGGGCAGAGGTCCGCGTCGATCGCATCGAGGTAGAGGTGCGCCGTGCAGATCTGCATGGGCAGACGGAAGGCCGGGTCGGCGAGCAGGGCCGGCGGCAGCTCCATGACCAGGTAGTCCAGGTGCAGGTCGGCGCCGATGAAGCCGGGATGGCAGCGCCAGGCGGTCTGGCCGATCACGTGGCAGTCGCTGCCGAGCGCGGCTTCGGCCAGCTCGATCACCCCCGGCAGGTCGAGGTAGGGCAGCCACAGAAGCGAGCGGTTGAATACGCACTTGTAGTGATCGACCAGCCCGGTGTAGTCCCAGTGTTCGGGCTCGAGGCGGTCGATGGCGTCGCGCAGCGCGGCGATCTGTCCGGCCTCCAGCACGCCGGGCAGCAGCACGAAACCCTCCTCGTGCAGCGCCTGCAGGCGCCGGGCGGTCAGCTCCGGGGGAGTGGCATCGTCGGGCATGGCAGTCTCGCTCGGGCGTTCCTGCTCCAGTCTAGGGTCTGTTGACGTTTTGGCGTGAGCCGCGTTGCCGCGTCAAATGCCGCCAGGCAAGGCGCGGGGCGCCGGCAATGGTCATTCCCTTGCCAAGACCCGCAACGCCGCATGGCGGCATTTGACGCGCAACCCGAAGGGACGGGGCCCGTCTGGCGCAGCACGGCGTCGCTCGTCGTTCATTTGGAATGACCAAACCTCTCTCCTCGTTCCTTGTTCTGCGCCAGACGGGCCTCCGTCGCGGCCTACGCCAAAACGTCAACAGACCCTACGCCGACGCGGGGCCTGCCATCCGCTATGCTGCGGCTCTCGTCGCCCTCCCGCACAGGACGCCCCATGACCCTGCATTTCGAAGAGGTCCGCCTCAATCTGCCCCATATCGAATTGGCCGCCCACCTCTACGGACCGGAGGACGGCCTGCCGGTGCTGGCCCTGCATGGCTGGCTGGACAACGCGATGAGCTTCGCCCGCCTGGCGCCGCGGCTCGATGGGTTGCGCATCGTCGCCCTGGACTTCGCCGGCCACGGCCACTCCGCCCATCGTCCGGCCGGCGCGAGCTACAGCCACTGGGACCATGCCTACGACGTGCTGCAGGTCGCCGAGCAGTTCGGCTGGCAGCGCTTCTCCCTGCTCGGGCATTCCATGGGCGCGATCGTCGCCGTGCTGCTGGCCGGCGCGCTGCCGGAGCGGATCGAGCGGCTGGCGCTGATCGACGGCGGCATGCCGATCACCCGCGCGGCCGGGGAGGCCCCGCTGCAGCTCGGCGACGCTTTGCGCGGACACCTGGCGCTGGCCGGCAAGCGCAAGCCGGTCTACGAGAGCATCGAGCGGGCGGTGCTGGCGCGCATGCACGGGGTGGCCGCGGTGAGCCGCGAGGCCGCCGAACGGCTCGCCGAGCGCGGCCTGATGCCGGTGCCCGGTGGCTATACCTGGCGGGCCGACAGCCGCCTGCGGCTGCCCTATCCGCTGCGCCTGGACCCGGCCCAGGCCGAGGCCTTCGTCCGCGCCGTGCGCTGCCCGGTCAGTCTGGTGCTGGCCCGCGCGGGACTGCTGGTCGGCCGGCCGCAGCTGGCCGGGCTGCTGGAGGAGCTACCCTTTGAAGTGCACGAGCTGCCCGGCGGGCATCATCTGCACCTGGACGACGAAGCCGGCGCCCAGGCCGTCGCCGATTGCCTCAACCCTTTCTTCCGCGCGCCTTGACTTGCCGGGGGCACCTCGGGAAGTGGGCCGCCCCCGAGGAGACCGCGCTGTGCACGGCCATTCCCCGTTACCAAGCCTGATCCGCTGCCGTCCGCTCCGGGCCGCGTCTGCGGGGCGCCGGATGCGGGTGACCGCTTTCTGCTGCCTGGTGCTGGCCAGTCGCCTCCTGCTGGCCGCCGACCTGCCGGGCAGCCACGACCTCGAAGTCCTGCCGCGTGTTCCCCATGCCGAGATCGTCGAGTTCCGCCAGGGCGATGCGGAGCGCCGCTATCCCCTGGGCGGCATCCAGCGGATCAGCGGCCGCCTGCGTGCCGAGCGCGAAGTGTCCGCCGAAGGGGCGCTGACCGCGGTGACCTATCAGCTGCCGGACGGGCATGCCGCCGCGGAGGCCTTCGCCCAGGCCCGCGAGGCGCTGCTCGGGCAGGGCGCGGAACTGCTCTACTGGTGCGAGGGACGCGACTGCGGCGCCAGCAGCCTGTGGGCCAACGCGGTGTTCGGCAACGCCGACCTGTACGGCCCGGACGAGCGCCAGGCCTATGCGTTGCTGCGCCTGGCTGCACCGCGCCGGGACAGCCTGCTGGCGTTGTATGCGATTATTCGCGGCAACCGCCGGGAGTACCTGCATGTCGAGCAGCTCGACGCCGCCGCCCTCGGCGAGCTGCTGCCGACCCCGGACACCCTGCTGCGCCAGCTGCGCGCCGACGGCCAGCTGCTGCTGCCCGGCCTGACCGGCGAGCCCGGCGCGGCCTGGAGCGAGCTGCTGGCCCGCAGCCTGATGCTCGACAGCACCCTGCGGGTCGCCCTGGCCGGGGCGCAGGCGCCGGCCTGGCGCGCCGCGCTGGTCGAGCGGGGCGTGCGTGCCGCGCGCCTGGAGTTGGACGAGGCGGCGATTGCGGGGCTGCGCCTGAGCCGGCTGCCGTGAGGCGCGCGAACGTGCGCCGCCCGTCCCGGCGTTTTCCCTGCAACCTGCCTGCGGCACAATGCCCATACTGTCCGGCCCTTGGCCGCCTTTTCGATGGAGTTGCCAACCCCCATGCCGCCCAATAACGATCGTCTGCTGGTGCTGTTCCTGCTGGTGGGATTGCTCGGCGCCTGCCTGTGGGTGCTGCTGCCGTTCGCCTCGGCGCTCTTCTGGGCGGCGGTGCTGGCCTTCGCCAGCTGGCCGCTGATGCGCCTGCTGACCGTCCGGCTGAAGGGGCGGGAGTCGGTGGCGGCCAGCCTGCTGACCGTCGGCTGGGTGATCCTGGTGGCGGTGCCGCTGCTGCTGTTCGGCTTCAACCTGGTCGGCTACGTCCGCGAACTCACCGAGCTGATCAACACTCTGCGCCTCGAAGGCCTGCCGCCGCCGCCGGACTGGCTGGCCGGACTGCCAGTGGTCGGCGACGAACTGGTCGCTCTCTGGCGCGCCCTCGACCAGCAGGGGCTGGCGCTGTTCGCCACGCTCAAGCCTTACCTCGGCCAGGTCGGCAACTGGTTGCTGGCACGCAGCGCCAGTATCGGCAGCGGCATGCTGGAGCTGGTGCTGAGTCTGGTGCTGGTGTTCTTCTTCTACCGCGACGGACCGCGCCTGGAGCGCTTCGTGCAAAGCCTGCTGGAGCGGCTGATCGGCGAGCGCGCCGAGCATTACCGGAAGCTGGTCGCCGCCACCGTGCAGCGGGTGGTCAACGGGGTGATCGGCACCGCCGCGGCCCAGGGCCTGCTGGCGCTGATCGGCTTCTGGATCGCCGGAGTGCCGGGGGCGATGCTGCTCGGCCTGCTGACCTTCGCGCTCAGCCTGATTCCCATGGGGCCGCCGCTGGCCTGGATGCCGGCCACCGCCTGGCTGGTCTGGCAGGGCGACTACGGCTACGCGATCTTCCTCGGCATCTGGGGCATGTTCGTGATCAGCGGGGTGGACAACGTGCTTAAGCCCTATCTGATCAGCCGCGGCGGCAACCTGCCGCTGGTGGTGGTGCTGCTCGGGGTGTTCGGCGGGATCTATGCCTTCGGCTTCATGGGCCTGTTCCTCGGCCCGACGCTGCTGGCGGTGGCCTACAGCCTGCTCAGCGACTGGGTGAACGAGCCCGGGCCGACGCAGGGATTGCCGGAGGGCGATCGGCGGGGGCGGCCGGCGGAACAGGCCGAGCGGGAGTAGGGCTAAGCGTCGCGTTCGAAGGCATCCAGGCTGTCGCGGGCGATCTCCCGGCCGAGCTGGATCATCTCCGGCGCCTTGTGGAACTCGAAGAAGCGGCACACCTGCTTGGGCACGTTGATCAGGATGTCCGGCGGGTAGCCGGCGATCTTGTACTGGGTCAGCGCGCTCTGCATGACCTCGAAGCTCTGGTTGACCAGATCGAGCAGCGTCGCCGGGCCGATGGAGTCGACCACCCGGGCGCCGCTGGCCGACTTCGGCGGGCTTTCCGTGTCCAGGCCGGGCGGCTCGCCCAGTTCGCCGCGCAGCTCGGGCACCGGCAGCGACGCGCCGTACCCTTCGCGACGGCGGAACGGCAGACGCGAGCCGAGCGAGTCGAGCATGGCGTCGACCCGTCCCTTGAGCGCCGCCTGGCGCTCGTTCACCGGCAGCCGGTAGTGCTTGTGGTTGGCCGCGCCGAGGTTGACCGCGACGATCAGGTCGCAATGGCTGGAGACCACCGGGACGATCGGCAGCGGGTTGAGCAGGCCGCCGTCGACCAGCATGTGGTGGCCCTTGGTCACCGGGGTGAACAGGCTGGGGATCGCCGCCGAGGCGCGCATCGCCTGGTGCAGGCAGCCCTCCTGGAACCACACCTCCTGGTAGGTGGTGAGGTCGGTGGCCACCGCGGTGAAGGGGATCGGCAGGTCTTCGATGTTCACCTCGCCGACGATCTCGCGGATTCGCGCGAAGATCTTGTCGCCGCGGATCACTCCCAGGCTGAAGCTGACGTCGAGCAGGCGCAGCAGGCCCAGGTAGTCCAGGCTCTCGATCCACTGGCGATACTCGGGTAGCTTGCCGGCGGCATGGATGCCGCCGATCACCGCGCCCATGGAGCAGCCGGCGATGCAGCCGATCTGGTAGCCGCGGGCCTCGAGTTCCTCGATCACCCCGATGTGGGCATAGCCCCGCGCACCGCCCGAGCCCAGTACCAATGCCACCCGCTTGCCCATGGAATCCCCCGTACTGCCGTACCGCTTGTTCCTCGAACCATACGCCGGGCGCGACGCGGCGCCAAGGTGCGCTTTTGGTACAATTCGCCGCTTGTTCAGTTCCCCTTCGAGGACGCCCCGTGAGCGACCCCATTCGCCTGACCCAGTACAGCCATGGCGCCGGCTGTGGCTGCAAGATTTCCCCCAAGGTGCTGGAGGTGATCCTCGCCGGCAGCGGCGCGCAGAACCTCGACCCCAGGCTCTGGGTCGGCAACGCCTCGCGCGACGACGCCGCCGTGTACGCCGTCGACGAGGAGCGTGGGGTGGTCTCCACCACCGACTTCTTCATGCCGATCGTCGACGATCCCTTCGATTTCGGCCGCATCGCCGCGACCAACGCGATCAGCGACATCTATGCGATGGGCGGCGACCCGCTGCTGGCGATCGCCATCCTCGGCTGGCCGATCAACGTGCTCCCGCCGGAAGTGGCCCGCGAGGTGATCGCCGGCGGCCGCTCGGTCTGCGATCTGGCGGGCATTCCGCTGGCCGGCGGCCATTCCATCGACACCCCCGAGCCGATCTTCGGCCTGGCGGTGACCGGCATGGTGGAGAAGCGCTTCCTCAAGCGTAACGATACCGCCACCGCCGGCTGCCGGCTGTACCTGACCAAGCCGCTGGGCATCGGCATCCTCACCACCGCGGAGAAGAAGTCCAAGCTGCGCGCCCAGGACGTGGGCCTGGCGCGCGACTGGATGTGCACCCTGAACAAGCCGGGCAGCCGCTTCGGTCGCCTGGCGGGGGTCAAGGCGATGACCGACGTCACCGGCTTCGGCCTGCTCGGCCACCTGGTCGAGATGGCCGACGGCAGCGGGCTGTCGGCGCGCATCGAGTTCGCCGCGGTGCCGCGTTTCGTCGGCCTGGAGTACTACCTGGAGCAGGGCTGCGTGCCCGGCGGCACCCTGCGCAACTTCGACAGCTTCGGCGAGCGCATCGCGCCGCTGCCGGAGCTGTGCAAGCTGGTGCTCTGCGACCCGCAGACCAGCGGTGGCCTGCTGGTCGCGGTGAGTCCCGAGGGCGAGGCGGAGTTCCTCGCCGCGGCCGCCGAGCTGGGCCTGGTCCTGGCGCCGATCGGCGAGCTGGTCGAGCGACAGCGTCTGGCGGTCGAGGTGCTCTTTTGATGCGCGCCGATACCGCCGACTACCGCCAGCTTTTCCTCGATGCAGTCCCCATGATGGACTCCCGCGCTCCGGTGGAATTCGCCGCTGGCGCCTTTCCCGGCGTGCTCAACCTGCCGCTGATGACCGACAGCGAGCGACAGAAGGTCGGCACCTGCTACAAGCAGCACGGCCAGCAGGCGGCCATCGAACTCGGCCACCGGCTGGTGTCCGGTCGGACCAAGGAGCAGCGCATCCAGGCCTGGGCGGACTTCGCCCGCGCCCATCCCGACGGTTACCTGTACTGCTTCCGCGGCGGCCTGCGCTCGCAGATCGTCCAGCAGTGGCTGAAGGACGAGGCCGGCATCGATTACCCGCGGGTGATCGGCGGCTACAAGGCGATGCGCGGCTTCCTCCTCGAGACCACCCGCCAGGCCACCGAGCAGTGCGCATTCCTGCTGGTCGGCGGCCTCACCGGCACCGGCAAGACCGAGGTGATCGCCGCCCTGGACAACAGCCTGGACCTGGAGGGCCATGCCAATCACCGCGGCTCCAGCTTCGGCAAGCGCGCCACGCCGCAGCCGGCGCAGATCGATTTCGAGAACCGCCTGGCCATCGACCTCCTGAGAAAGCGCGCGGCCGGCATCGGCCGGTTCGTGCTGGAGGATGAGAGCCGCCTGGTCGGCACCTGCTCGCTGCCGCTGGAACTCCACCAAGGCATGCAGCAGTACCCGCTGGTCTGGCTGGAGGACAGCTTCGAGGGGCGCGTCGAGCGCATCCTGCGCGACTACGTGATCGACCTGTGCGCCGAGTTCGTCGCCGTCGAGGGCCCGGATGCCGGCTTCGCCGCCTTCGCCGCGCGTCTCACCCAGAGCCTGGCGAACATCGTCAAAAGGCTCGGCGGCGAGCGTTACCAGCGGCTGGCGGCAATCATGGCCCAGGCGCTCGCCGAGCAGGGCGAAGGGCGCGGCGTCGAACTGCACCGCGAGTGGATCGTCGGCCTGCTGCGCGAATACTACGATCCGATGTACGCCTACCAGCGCGAGAGCAAGGCCGGACGAATCGTCTTCGCCGGCGACCAGGCGGCGGTGCTGGCCTATCTGCGCGAGCGCGCGACCGGGACCGCCGGCGGCTGATGCCGCAGGCTCTCGGCTGGCGCCGAGGCGGCGGCTCTCTGCTCGGGGGGCGCCTGTAGGGCGCCGCGCAGGTAGGCCTCGAACTGCCCGACGATAGCGTCCCAGCCCTGGTGGCTGGCGTGCCGGCGGGCGTTGAGGCGCACCCGGCGCAGGTTTTCCTCGTCCTCCAGCAGCCAGCTCGCCGCCTCGGCGAAGCCGCGCTCGTCGCCCGGCTCGGCCAGCGCACCGTTGTGTCCGTGGCGGATGTGCTGGGCGGCGGCCGCCTGATCGTAGGCGACCACGCCGAGCCCCGAGGCCAGTGCCTCCAGCACCACGTTGCCGAAGGTTTCCGACAGGCTGGGAAAGAGGAACAGGTCGCCCGAGGCATAGTGGGTGGCCAGCGTCTCGCCCAGCTGCATGCCGCAGAAATGGGCTTCCGGCCATTGCAGTTGGAGGCTGGCGCGCAGCGGACCGTCGCCGACCACCACCAGCTTCAGCCTGCGCTGCGGATGGGCCGCCTGCAGGCTGCGGAAGCTGCTGCCGAGCAGGCCGAGGTTCTTCTCCGGCGCCAGTCGCCCGACGTGCAGCACGACGAGGTCGTCGTCCCCCACGCCCCAGCTGGCGCGCAGGGTGGCGGAGCGTCGGGCGGGGTGGAACAGCTGGCTGTCGACCCCGCGGGAGAGCAGTTCCAGCCGCTCGAAGCCGCGCCGGGTCAGCTCCATGCGCTGGCTGGCGCTGGGCACCAGGGTCAGCCGGGAATGGTTGTGGAACCAGCGCAGGTAGCGGGTCAGCAGGCGGCTCAGCAGGCCGAAGCCGTAATGGCCGCTGTACTGCTGGAAGTTGGTGTGGAAGCCGCTGACCGCCGGAATCCCCAGACGCCTTGCGCAGCGCAGGGCGGACAGGCCCAGCGGGCCTTCGGTGGCGATATAGATCACGTCCGGGCGTTCGCGCTGCCAGCGGTGCAGCAGCTTGCCGGTGGCCGACTGGCCCCATTGCAGCCCCGGGTAGCCGGGCAGCGGCCAGCCGCGGGTCAGCAACAGCTGCTCGTCGCCGTGCCGGCCCCGGTCGGCGCTCTGCCGCGGGCGGACCACCTGCAGGCGGTGGCCGCGCTCGCGCAGCCCGGCGCACAGCCGGCCCAGGGTGTTGGCGACGCCGTTGACCTCGGGGGGAAAAGTTTCGCCGATCAGGGCGATGTGCAGGGCGGTAGTCATGGCAGCAGTCTCGGACGCTGCCATGTCAGGTCGATGACCGTTCGTTGACGTTCCGGTGACGACCTCCCGGCGGGCAGGCGGCCCGGGCGCGGGCCGCCTGTGGCTCAGGCTTGCGGCGGCGGCGCGTCGCCCTCGCGGACCCAGAACAGCGTGGCGCCGGCCACCGCGGCGGGCATGATCAGCAGGTTCAGCCCCGGCACCAGCAGCGCGGCGTAGGTGATGCCGCCGAAGCTCAGGCTGCGCCAGCGGCGGGCGCGCAGCCAGGCGAGCATGGCGTCCCAGCTGAAGCGGTTGTTGTCGGCCGGGTAGTCGATGTACTGCACGGCCATCATCCACACGCCGAACAGCAGCCAGAGCGGCGGGGCGAGCAGGTTGAGCACCGGGATGAAGGAGAGGGCCAGCAGCAACAGCGCCCGCGGCAGCAGGTAGGTCAGCTTGCGCCACTCGCGGCTGAAGGTGCGCGGCGCCAGGTCGAGCAGTTCGCGCCAGTGGAAGGCCGGGAAGTTGTCCTCGCCGCGCGCCACCACTTCGACCTTTTCCGCGAGCAAGCCGTTGAAGGGCGCGGCGATGGTGGTTGCCAGCAGGGTGAAGCTGAAGAACACCATCAGCACCACCAGTCCGACGAACAGCGGCCACAGCAGGTAGTCGAGGAAGGCCAGCCACTGCGGCAGTCTGGGCATGAGGGTGTCGACCCAGTGCTCGAACTGGCGCACGGCCAGGCCGACCAGGCCGGCGAAGAGCAACAGGTTGACCGCCAGCGGCAGGAGGACGAACAGCCGCAGGCCGGGGCTGAGGATCAGTTTCAGACCTTCGCCCAGGTAGTGCGGGCCGGACAGGACGGGTGAGGGCATGGCGTTCTCCGAAATCGAATTCGCGGCGACCTTACCGGCTTTGCCGGGGCGGGAAAAGTGCTGGCTGGAGAAACGATAGATATTGGCTATGAGGCGGATTGATTTTGAGCATTTCCGTGGGCCGGGCTCTGCGGGTAGCTTGAGCCTACCGATTCGAGAGCCACTCGACAGTTGCCGGGGCCCCCGCTCTCCCTAGAAGTCTTCCCCTTGGCTTGGTGGCCCCTTTTTCTTTTCTTGGCTCAGGCCTCGCGGCGGGTTGTTGCAGCGCACACCGCCCGGGCCGTTTTATTCCCCCGCCCGCCGAACCGTTGTCCTACTGGGCCGACGGCTCGGCCGCGCCGCCGTCGGTCCTCCCGGCGCACAAGCCTGCCCGTCTTCCGCCTCGTCCCCTGGTCGATAGCGCGTAGGGCCATTGCTCGGGCAGCTTGGATAGCTTCCGCCTATGAACGGCATTGACTTTAAAAATTTCCTCCGAAAAGGAAGGGGCTTTAAGGTACCGTTCATCTGATCTGTGATTAAGTCGACAGTCGGCAGAGCCTTGCGCTCCTCGGCCGGTCCGCTGTCGGCTGCCCCCGTTTCCAACCTCTCGCAAAGGATGCCCCGTGAAAAAGCTCCCCCTTGTCGTCGGTGCCTGCGTAGCCGGTTACCTGGCCACCGTCTTCATCGTCGACCGTTTCGACGACCGCCTCAGTCGCCAGCACCTGGCCAGCGCCGAGTTGAAAGGCTTGGACAACCTGACGACCGAAGCCTTCAAGGTGCTGAACGGCAACGGCTGCCAGTACTGCCACACCCGCAACAGCGAGCTGCCGTTCTACGCCAACCTGCCGGTCGCCAAGCAGGTGATGGCGAAGGATATTGAGATGGCCCAGCGCCAGTTCAACATCGAATCGCTGCTGGCCAACGTGCAGCAGGGCCAAGCCGTGTCGGAAGTGGACCTGGCCAAGCTCGAGTCGGTCATGCAGGACAACGCCATGCCGCCGAACCTCTACCTGAGCATGCACTGGCGTTCCCGGCTGTCCGACGCGGAGAAGGGCGTGCTGCTCGACTGGGTGAAGGCCGAGCGCCTCAAGCAGCACCCGGATGGCATCGTCGACGGCACCTTCAAGTTCGAGCCGGTGCAGCCGATCACCACCACCTTCCCGGTGAACGCCGGCAAGGTCGCGCTGGGCGAGAGGCTCTATCACGATACCCGCCTGTCCGGCGACGACAGCGTGTCCTGCGCGAGCTGCCACGCCCTGGACAAGGGCGGGGTCGACCGCCTCGAGGTGTCGGTCGGGGTCGGCGGCTCGAAAGGTCCGATCAACGCGCCGACGGTGTACAACGCCGCTTTCAACATTCACCAGTTCTGGGACGGCCGGGCTGCCGACCTGCAGACCCAGGCGGGCGGTCCGCCGATGAACCCGCTGGAGATGGCCTCGACCTCCTGGCAGCAGATCGTCGGCAAGCTGGCGCAGGACGGGCCGCTGAGCGCGGAGTTCGCCGCCCTCTATCCGGACGGCATCACCGCGAAGAACATCACCGACGCGATCGCCGAGTTCGAGAAGACCCTGGTCACCCCGAACAGCCGCTTCGATCTCTTCCTGAAGGGGGATGCCAATGCCCTGAGCAGCGTGGAGAAGGAAGGCTACGAACTGTTCAAGGCCACCAAGTGCGCGACCTGCCACGTGGGCGAGGCGATGGGCGGGCAGTCCTTCGAACTGATGGGCGTGAAGGGCGACTACTTCGCCGCGCGCGGCAATGTCAGCGAGGTGGACCACGGCCGCTACAACGTGACCAAGGAACCGAACGACATGCACCGCTTCAAGGTGCCGACCCTGCGCAACGTCGCCCTGACCGGCCCCTACTTCCACGATGCCAGCGCCAAGACCCTGGAAGAAGCCGTCGACAAGATGGCGGAGTACCAGGTCGGCGTGAAGCTGTCCAAGGACGAGGTCGGCAAGATCGTCGCTTTCCTCAACACCCTCAACGGCCAGTACCAGGGCAAGACCCTGCAGTAACCGGCAGCTCCCGGGGGCGTTCGCCCCCGGTTCTCGCCCGGTTTGGCTCAGAGGTTGTGAAAAAATCGAATAGCGCCGCGAGAACCTCTCCAACCACCTTCAGAACGGCGTGCTACGTGAAATGCAGGAGAGTTTGCGGACCAAATAGTCTCACTTTTCACGTAGCGCAACGTTTTAGCGGGGGTTTTGAAGGGGGCTCAGCAGCGGCTTGAATTTTTCACAGCCTCTCAGCCCTTGCGGCCGAGCGGCTGGCTTTCGAAGCGCACGCCGGCCAGGCCGCTTTCCATCAGCGCACGGATGTTGCCGTGGTCGCTGCCGGCGGGGCTGGCCAGCACGGCGCGGTAGTGCTCGCCGAAGGCCAGCAGGGCCTCTTCGTCGCTCAAGCCTTCCAGCAGCGCCAGGCCCAGGGTTTTGCAGGAGCCCTCGTTCTGTCCGGCGGCGTTCTCCACCGGACCGTTGGCGAAGGCGCTCGGCCGGTAGTCGTAGTGCGCGGCGATGAAGGCCAGGGTGTCGGCAAAGGCGTGCTCCCCGCCGCGCAGGCGGGCACGGAAGTCGTTCAGATCGGTCATTTCTTGCTGCTCTTCTCGAAGGCCGCCACCTGCTCGGGGCTGGCCTCTTTCTGGTATTTGCTTTTCCATTCGTCGTAGGGCATGCCGTAGATCTCCTCGCGCGCCTGTTCGACGCTGAGTTCGATGGAAAGGTCGTCGGCGGCGGCCTTCAGCCATTTCCACAGGCAATTGCGACAGAATCCGGCAAGGTTCATCAGGTCGATGTTCTGCACGTCCGGCCGGCTGCGCAGATGCTGGACCAGGCGGCGGAAGGCGGCGGCTTCGAGTTCGATGCGTTGTTCTTCGGTCATCGCGGTTCCCCGGCTGACAGTCGTCGGTAGCGTAGACGGCCGGCGAGGCGGCCGCCGGGCGCGATCATAGCGCGCTGCCGGCGGCCGTCACCAGCGTGCCCGGGCGGGCTGCGCTCAGAGGTTGTGAAAAAATCGAATAGCGCCGCGAGAACCTCTCCAACCACCTTCAGAACGGCGTGCTACGTGAAATGCAGGAGAGTTTGCGGACCAAATAGTCTCACTTTTCACGTAGCGCAACGTTTTAGCGGGGGTTTTGAAGGGGGCTCAGCAGCAGCTTGAATTTTTCACAGCCTCTCAGGCCTCGCGGTGGCCGGCGAGGGTGATCGACACCGATTCGGCGAAGCGCAGGGCGTGGGGCTTGTCCACCTCGACCTCGGCGTAGCGCACGCTCGCGTGACCCATCACCAGATCGAGGATCTCCTGGGTCAGGCGTTCGAGCAGGGCGAAGCGGTTCTCCTCGACGTGGCGGATGATCGCTTTGGTCAGGGTGCGGTAGTTCAGCGCGTGGTCGATGACGTTGTCGCGCACCGCATCGACGGCGGGGTAGAGCACGGTGAGGTTGATCAGCACGTCCTGCTTGTTGAGGATTTCCTCCTCCTTGATGCCGATGTAGGTGCGCAGACGCAGGTCCTTGACCCGGATCCGCGCCATGCCAGGTTCCAGTCGCGGCATAGCCTTGCTCCATTCTGTCGGTTGCGGAAGTGGGGCAGCACTCACTTGAGGTGACGGCCGCCGTTGACGGTCAGCGTGGTGCCGGTGACGTAGGGATTGTCCAACAGATAGCGCAGGCCCAGATAGACCGCCTCGGCGCCGGGCTCGATGCCGAGGGCGGACTTGGCGAGGGTCTTGGCCCGGTAGTCGGCGTCGTCTTCCGGCTTGAAGAGGATCAGCGCCGGAGCGATGCCGTTGACCTTGACGCGCGGCGCCAGGCGCGCGGCGAAGGACAGGGTGAGGTTCTCCAGGCCGGCCTTGCTGGCGCTGTAGGCGATGTGCCGGTCGCTGCCCTTGCGCGTCACGTCGTCGCCGATGTGCACGATGTCCGCCGGGCTCGAGCGTTCCAGCAGCTCGGCGCAGTGCAGGTTGATCAGGTAGGGCGCCAGCATGTGCACGCTGAACAGCCGCTGGAAGGTCTGCGCCTCCGCGCCGGGGGCTTCGCTCAGCCATTCCGAGGCGTTGTGGACGATGGCGCGCAGGCGGTCGGTGTGCGCCTTGAGCCGCTCGATGAAGGCGAGGATGCCGGCCTCGTCGGCGAAGTCCGCAGGCAGGGTCAGCGCGCCGCGCTCGCGCAGGCGCGCCAGGCCCGGCCGTTCGCGGCGGAAGGTCACGATCAGCGGCTGGCCCGCGTCGAGCAGCCGCTCGGCGCAGTAGAGGCCGATGCGCTGGCTGGCGCCGGTGATCAGGATGGGGGCCGGGGACGCGCTCATGGGGGACTCGCACAACCGATGGAATAGGTCCAGCGGCGCAGCGTCCGGGTACCTGACCAGTAGGGACGCTGCGCCACCGAACCAAGAGGGAACTTATAGCAGTGTCCAACTTTGTACAACCGTGCCCGTTTACTCCTCCAGACGAAGGTATGACGGGATAACGTGCCGCTCGTCGGCAAGAAATCGTTAACTTCAGAGTAACGATCGACCGCCCTGCTTGATTGAACGCTTCCCGGCCGCCCCCTACCGTGAGACCACGACAGCGGAACCCGTGGAGTAGCCATGACAACAACAATTTCCCCCCCGCCGCAGTGGGCGCGCCGGCGCAGCGAGAAGCAGCGCCGTCTCGACCAGGTGCGCAGCCTCGCCGATGGCGTGGTTCTGCCGACCGAGCGGATCGTCGCCGCCCTGGAGGCGCTGATCGCCCCCGGCGATCGCGTGGTGCTGGAAGGCAACAACCAGAAGCAGGCGGACTTTCTTTCCCGCTCGCTGGCCAAGGCCGATCCGGGCAAGTTGCACGACCTGCACATGATCATGCCCAGCGTCAGTCGCGCCGAGCATCTGGATCTGTTCGAACGCGGCATCGCCCGCAAGCTGGACTTCTCCTTCGCCGGGCCGCAGAGCCTGCGCATCGGCCAGTTGCTGGAGGACGGCCTGCTGGAAGTCGGGGCGATCCATACCTATATCGAGCTGTATTCGCGGCTGGTCGTGGACCTGATCCCCAACGTCGCGTTGCTGGCCGGTTTCAAGGCCGACCGCCACGGCAACATTTATACCGGGCCGAGTACCGAGGATACCCCGGCGATCATCGAAGCCGCCGCATTCTGCGATGCGGTGGTGATTGTGCAGGTCAACGAGCTGGTGGACGAGACCACCGATCTGCCCCGCGTGGACATCCCGGCCTCCTGGGTCGACTTCGTGGTGGTGGCCGACAAGCCGTTCTACATCGAGCCGCTGTTCACCCGCGACCCGCGCCACATCAAGCCGGTGCACGTGCTGATGGCGATGATGGCGATCCGCGGCATCTACGAGAAGCACAAGGTCCAGTCGCTCAACCACGGCATCGGCTTCAACACCGCGGCCATCGAGCTGATCCTGCCCACCTACGGCGAGCGCCTGGGCCTCAAGGGCAAGATCTGCCGCAACTGGACGCTCAACCCGCACCCGACCCTGATTCCGGCCATCGAGACCGGCTGGGTCCAGAGCGTGCACTGCTTCGGCACCGAGCTGGGCATGGAGAACTACGTGGCGGCGCGCCCGGACGTGTTCTTCACCGGCCGCGACGGCTCCTTGCGCTCCAACCGCCTGATGTGCCAGCTGGCCGGCCAGTACGCGGTCGACCTGTTCATCGGCGCCACCCTGCAGGTCGACGGCGACGGCCATTCCTCCACCGTCACCCGCGGCCGCCTGGCCGGCTTCGGCGGCGCGCCGAACATGGGCCACGACCCGCGTGGCCGCCGCCACGCCACCCCCGCCTGGCTCGACATGACCGAGCCGGTCACCCTGCTCGAGCGCGGCAAGAAGCTGGTCGTGCAGATGGTCGAGACCTACCAGGAAGGCGGCAAACCCACCTTCGTCGAGCAGCTCGACGCCGTCGAGGTGGCGCGCAAGGTCGGCATGCCGCTGGCGCCGGTGATGATCTACGGCGACGACGTCACCCACCTGCTCACCGAGGAGGGCATCGCCTACCTGTACAAGGCCCGCTCGCTGGAGGAACGCCAGGCGATGATCGCCGCAGTGGCCGGGGTCACCAGCATCGGCCTGCGCCACGATCCCAGGGACACCGAGCGCATGCGCCGCGAGGGGCTGATCGCCCTGCCGGAAGACCTCGGCATCCGCCGTACCGACGCCAGCCGCGAGCTGCTCGCCGCCAAGAGCATCGCCGAGCTGGTCGACTGGTCCGGCGGCCTCTACAACCCGCCCGCCAAGTTCAGGAGCTGGTGATGAACGCACAGATTGCCGTTCTCCCGCGCCTGAGCCTGGCCGAGCAACTCGCCGACCTCGCCGTCGAGGCGCTGATCGACGAGGCCGAGCTGTCGCCCAAGCCGGCGCTGGTCGACCGCCGCGGCAGCGGTGCCCACCTGGACCTCAGCCTGGAGCTGATGCACGCCTCGGCCTGGTCGTTGTGGCCGGCCTTCCACGACATGGCCGCCGCCGGCCAGGCGGCCGGGCAGGTCGATGTCGCCCTGCGCGAAACCCTCGGCCGCCTCGGCCGCGAGGGCGAGGCGCAGATGCTCGCGGTCACCGGCGGGGTCAATACCCACCGCGGCGCGATCTGGGCGCTGGGTCTGCTGGTCAGCGCCGCCGCGCTGGCGCCGCCGCGGGCTCGGGTCTCGCTCGTCGCGCTGCAGGCCGCCCGACTGGCCCGGCTGGAGGACCGCCAGGCCCCGACGCAGCCGCCGAGCAACGGCGAGCGGGTGCGCCGGCGCTACGGCGTGCGCGGCGCCCGCGCCGAGGCCCAGGCCGGTTTCCCCGGCGCGCTGGCCCACGGCCTGCCGCAGCTGCGGCGCAGCCGCGCAGCCGGCGTCGAGGAGAACCACGCGCAGCTGGATGCGCTGCTGGCGATCATGGCCCAGCTGGAGGACACCTGCGTGCTGCACCGCGCCGGCCTGGAGGGGCTGCGCTGCATGCAGGACGGCGCCCGCGCGGTGCTGGTGGCCGGCGGCAGCGCCAGCCTGGCCGGACGCCGTAGCCTCAGGGAGCTGGAGCTCGGTTTGCTGGAGTTGAACGCCTCGCCCGGCGGAGCAGCCGATCTGCTCGCCGTGACCTTATTCCTCGACCGCCTGGAGCCGATGCTCGGGGCGCCGATTGGGAGCCTGTAAACATGGAAACCCTGTCCTTCGAATTTCCCGCCGGCCAGCCGGCCCGCCAGCGCGCCCAAGTGGGTTGCGTCGGCTCCGGCGACCTGGAGGTGCTGCTCGAGCCCGGCCCGGCCGGTCGCCTGAACATCCAGGTGGTCACCTCGGTGAACGGCAGCGCCGAGCGCTGGCGCCACCTGTTCGAGCGCATGTTTGCCGGCGCCAACCCGCCGGCCCTGAACGTCGATATCCACGATTTCGGCGCCACTCCCGGTGTGGTGCGGCTGCGTCTGGAACAGGCGCTGGAGGAGGTGAGCAATGTCTGATCTGAATGCACTGCTGCACAGCCGCAGCTTCGTCGAGCTGGGCGCCCGCCAGCGGGTCGCCGCGCTGCTCGATCGGGGCAGCCTGCGCGAGCTGCTCGACCCCTTCGCCCGGATCAAGTCGCCGTGGCTGGAGGCCCAGGGCATCGTCGCCCAGGCCGACGACGGCGTGGTGGTGGCCAAGGGCACCCTCGGCGGTCGCCCGGCGGTGGTCGCCGCCATCGAGGGCAACTTCCAGGGTGGCAGCCTCGGCGAAGTGGGCGGCGCGAAGATCGCCGGCGCCCTGGAGCTGGCCGCCGAGGACAACCGCAACGGCATCCCGACCTGCGCCGTGCTGCTGCTGGAGACCGGCGGCGTGCGTCTGCAGGAGGCCAACCTGGGCTTGGCGGCGATTGCCGAGGTGCAGGCGGCCATCGTCGAGCTGCGCCAGTACCAGCCGGTGATCGGCGTGGTCGCCGGTCCCGTGGGTTGCTTCGGCGGCATGTCGATTGCCGCCGCGCTGTGCAGCCATCTGCTGGTCACCCGCGAGGCCCGCCTGGGCCTCAACGGTCCGCAGGTGATCGAGCAGGAAGCCGGCCTCGACGAGTACGACTCCCGCGACCGTCCGTTCATCTGGAGCCTCACCGGCGGCGAGCAGCGCTTCGCCTGCGGCCTGGTCGACGCCTACGTCGCCGACGACGTGGTCGCCATCCACGACCGGCTGCTGGCGATTCTCGAACAACCCGGCGAGGCCCTGCCGCGCAGCCGCCAGTACGCCCGCTTCCTCGACCTGCTCGGCCGCTACGACGCCGTACCGCAGGCCGACGCCGCCGCCGTGCGCGCCCTCTACCAAGGAGATCAGGCATGAGCACCGTCCTTTCGCAACGCGGCCTCAACTGGCTGCGCGCCCTCACCGCCAACGCCGCCGCGCAGCCGGGCTACCCGGCCTCGGTCCGGGTGGTCGACGCCAGCCTCGGCGGCCAGCCGGCGCGCTACATCGCGGTGGTGCCGGATGCCGACAACCGCTTCCCGCGCGCCAGCCACGGCGAGGTCGGCCTGCTGGAAGGCTGGAGCCTCGGCCGCGCGCTGGACGAGGTGATCGCCGCCGACCGCGACGCCGCGGTGAAGCGCACGGTGGTCGCGGTGGTCGACGTGCCCAGCCAGGCCTACGGCCGCCGCGAGGAGGCCCTCGGCATCCACCAGGCGCTGGCCGGTGCGGTGGACGGCTACGCCCGCGCCCGCCTGGCCGGGCATCCGGTGATCGCCCTCTTGGTCGGCAAGGCGATGTCCGGCGCCTTCCTCGCCCACGGCTACCAGGCCAACCGCATCGTCGCCCTGCGCGATCCGGGGGTGATGGTTCACGCCATGGGCAAGGAATCCGCCGCGCGGGTCACCCTGCGCACCGTGGACGAGCTGGAGGCGCTGGCCGCCAGGGTGCCGCCGATGGCCTACGACCTCGACAGCTACGCCTCGCTCGGCCTGCTCTGGGAAACCCTCTCGGTGGACGCCATCGAGGCGCCGCAGGGCGACGACCTGGCGCGGGTACAGGCCTGCCTGGCCCACGCGCAGGCCGACATCCGCACCAAAGGCAGCGACCTGCGCGGCCGCCTCGGCGCCGCCAACCGCGCTGCCTCGCGCCGGGTGCGCGAGCTGCTGCGGGCGCAGTGGTAACCGGCCGGGTGGAGGAGACGCCGATGCACGAAACTCGCCTGCTGCCGCAGCCCCACGACCTGCTCTGGGGGATGTGCACCGACCGGCTCGACGCCGCCGCACCGACCTGGGCGGCCGAGGTGCTCGCCGCCGGCCGGCCGGTGGTGGTGCGCCGCGCGCCGGCGCGGGACGGCTGGATCGCCGTCGGGGTGCGCGGGCACGGACGCGAGCAGCGCCACGCCGCCTGGATGCCGCGGGCGGCGATCCGCCGGCGCGTGCAACCGGAGCAACTGACCGGCGGCGGGGAACGGGAGGGCGTCTGCGCGCCGCTGCGTGCCCTGGCCCTGCTGCAGCCGCAACTGGATGCGCTGTGCCGCCAGCGTGGCCTGGCCTGGGGGGTGACCGGCGGCGCCGGTTACCAACTGGCAACCGGCGTGACGGTGCTCGGCGAGCACAGCGATCTCGACCTGCTGCTGCGCGTGCCGCGGCCGCTGGAGCGCCGGCAGGCCCTGGCTCTGCTCGAGCGGCTGAAGCAGTTGCCCTGTCGGGTCGACCTGCAACTGGAAACCCCGGCCGGTGCCGTCGCCCTGCGCGAGTGGGCGGGCTCCGCGTCGCAGGTGTTGCTCAAGGCCTGCAGCGGCGCGCGGCTGGTCGGCGATCCCTGGCGGGAGGTGGCGGCATGAGCAGCCTGTTCGCCTTCCCCGGCCAGGGCGCCCAGCAGCCGGGCATGCTTCGCCAGCTGCCGGACGAGCCATTGGTACGGGCCTGCCTGGAGGAGGCCGGCGACGCGCTGGGCGAGGACGTGCGGGCGCTGGACAGCGCCGAGGCCCTGGCCTCGACCCGCGCCGTGCAGCTCTGCCTGCTGCTCGCCGGGGTCGCCAGCGCGCGGCTGTTGATGGCGCGCGGCGCGCGGCCGGACTACGTCGCCGGGCTGTCGATCGGCGCCTACCCGGCGGCGGTGGTCGGCGGCGCGCTGGAGCTGGCCGATGCCGCGCGTCTGGTGGCGTTGCGCGGCGAGCTGATGGAGCGGGCCTGGCCGGGCGGCTACGGCATGACTGCGATCATGGGCCTCGGCATCGTCGAGCTGGAGCCGTTGCTGGCGCGGGTCAACGGCCCGGACAGTCCGGTGTTCCTGGCCAACATCAACGCCGACAACCAGTTGGTGATCGCCGGCAGCGAGGCGGCGATGGCGGCGGTCGGCGAGCTGGCCCGCAGCATCGGCGCCGGCGCGGCACGGCGGCTGGCGGTCAGCGTGCCCTCGCACTGCGCGCTGCTGGCCGAGCCGGCGGCGCACCTGGCCGAGGCCTTCGCCGGCGTGAAACTGCGCCGTCCGGCGCTGCGCTACCTGAGCGGCAGCTCGGCGCGCCTGGTGCTCGACCCCGAGGCGCTGCGCGACGACCTGACCTTCAACATGTGCCGCGTGGTCGACTGGCGGGGCACCCTGCGCAACGCCTACGAACGCGGCGTGCGCCTGCACGTCGAACTGTCGCCGGGCACGGTGCTCAGCGGCCTGGCGCGGCGGATAATGAAACAAGGAACCGTGGTCGCCTTCCAGGGCGCCCGTCTCGACACGCTGGACGCGCTGCTGCGCGAGGAGGGCTGCTCGAGCCGCTGACTTTGCGAAGTACCAGAACAACGATTTCAATCCAACACAGGACAATAACAATGATTGTTTACGGCGTGGCTCTGCTGGCCATCTGCACCCTGGCTGGCGTCATCATCGGTGACTTTCTGGGTGTTCTACTGGGTGTTCAATCCAACGTGGGCGGTGTCGGTATCGCCATGATTTTCCTGATCTGTGCTCGCTTGTATATGCACAAGCACGGAAGCATGAGCCACACGACCAAGGAGACTGAGCTTGGCGTCAGTTTCTGGGGTTGCATGTATATTCCGATAGTCGTAGCCATGGCGGCTCAGCAGAACGTCGTAACCGCGCTACACGGCGGCCCGGTCGCACTGATTGGTGCAATCGGCTCCGTCTTGGTATGTGGCTTTGCCATCACGGTAATCAGTCGTAGCCACAAGGGCGAGCCGCTTCCTGCCGAGCCGATAGAGCCACTGCCGGAAAAGTCGATTGAGCTGAATATTACCGCTGCTCCGGTAGGAGGTCGCTGATATGTGGGACGTCATCAAACACGGCTTGGAGCACAACAGCCTAGTCACTGCTTTCGCCCTGGTTGGGGTGATCATGTGGATATCGGCCATCCTGTCCAAGCGTCTCACCCGAGGTCGCGTCCATGGCTCGGCAATTGCGATTGTCATCGGCTTGGTCCTGGCCTGGGTCGGTGGCACGCTAAGTGGCGGACAAAAGGGGCTGGCGGATCTGACGCTGTTTTCTGGTATTGGCCTGATGGGCGGGGCCATGCTGCGCGACTTCGCTATCGTTGCCACGGCCTTCGAAGTGCAAGCGACCGAAGCACGCAAAGCCGGCATGATCGGAGCTGTTGCGCTGTTACTGGGCACTGTTCTGCCTTTTATCGTCGGTGCTGCAGTGGCTTGGGCATTCGGTTATCGCGATGCCGTGAGCGTAACCACCATCGGTGCCGGTGCGGTGACTTATATCGTCGGACCGGTGACCGGTGCCGCAATCGGAGCGACCTCGGACGTAGTAGCGCTTTCCATTGCTACCGGGCTGATCAAGGCGATTATGGTTATGGTCTTTACCCCGGCAGCGTCCCGCTTGATGGGTCTCGACAATCCACGCTCGGCGATGGTCTTTGGCGGCCTGGCCGGCACGGTCAGCGGCGTGACGGCTGGCCTCGCCGCGACCGATCGCCGACTCGTCCCCTATGGCGCCCTTACTGCCACGTTCCATACCGGGCTAGGTTGCCTGCTTGCTCCTTCGCTGTTTTTCTTTTGCGTGCGCGGACTGATTGGCTGACCACCGATAATCCGCCATGTCGGATATTCCGACATGGCGGACATACATCGACAAATTCGTTCAACTGTTTTCCTGATCTGTCGAAGTCGTAT
This sequence comes from Azotobacter beijerinckii, assembly GCF_900110885.1. Taxonomy (GTDB): domain Bacteria; phylum Pseudomonadota; class Gammaproteobacteria; order Pseudomonadales; family Pseudomonadaceae; genus Azotobacter; species Azotobacter beijerinckii. The sequence continues at coordinate 97,073 of NZ_FOFJ01000011.1, forward strand.
TTTCGCTCTCACGGGGAGCAGGATTTCAGCATACAGGCTGCTCTCTGGCGGTTTTCTTACTGCCGCTGCGCAGTCGTCTGCTATCCCATAGGGCGCCGCGGTTGTACTTCATGATGCGCAGCCTGTTCGGCTGAGCGCCCGTTCCGCAGTTACCGTCGAAACCTTTGGCCGCCGCGAGGCGGCCATTTTTTTTGCGTTTGGAGAAGGCTTCGAGCAGAAGTTTGCTCGGCTCATCCGGCGAGCGCATATGAGTAACAGGCGTTGTTTCGGAAATATTATCCACTTAAATGGTAAGTGAATATTGGCGTGTAGCATTTCAGCCATTTTTTTACGCCGCATTAATTAATGCGTGGCGCTTTCAATACAGGGCTGGGTTGCTCTTCGAGACATGTGCTCATGTGCCATGAGATAGAGCGGCACACAATTTCGAGTATGGCTTTTCCCGTGGAACCTGCAGGGGGGGCCGGCATCGCGGCAAGTCCCTGTAGGGCCAGCTGTCAGGAACCGCGGGCTTTGGCGCGGTTTGGCCCCCTGTATGTCGCGGCTGACTGGCACTGTCCGGGGAGCCTGGCGGGAGAGCCCGCCGACGAAGGGCCGAATAGTTGATGATGAATTTTCATGGGAAATGAATATTCCTATGTTGATCTGGCGCAATTAATGCCTTCATGGATAAAGCCTGTTCTGGTTGATGGACTGCTGCTCCGGGCTAGTCGCCGTTCGCAAGAGTTCGGATATCTGTAATCACCTTTCATTGGGAGAGTCAGTTAATGAAGTCGTTCCTGAGCCGGTTTTTATATGTACTGCTTCTGTCGCCCGGACTCTTGTTTGCGGCGGAAGTCGACGGCGCCGCCCTGAGTCTTGCCTGGAGCATTCCCTTCGTGGGAATCCTGTTGTCGATTGCCCTGTTTCCGCTGTTCGCGGGACGGATCTGGCACCACCATTTCGGCAAGATCACCGCGCTCTGGACGCTGCTGTTCCTGATTCCGTTCGTCGTCGCCTTCGGTCTGCACGACACCGTCGCGGTGATCGTGCATGCGCTGTTCGCCGAGTACCTGCCGTTCATCGTCCTGCTGTTCTCGCTCTACACCATCTCCGGCGGCATTCTGGTCGGCGGCAACCTGCACGGCTCGCCGCGCCTGAACACCGCGTTGCTGGCCATCGGCGTGGCGCTGGCCTCGCTGATGGGCACCACCGGCGCAGCGATGCTGATGATCCGTCCGCTGCTGCGCGCCAACGACAACCGCAGGCACCGCGTGCATGTGGTGGTGTTCTTCATCTTCCTGGTCGCCAACATCGGCGGCGGGCTGACCCCGCTGGGCGATCCGCCGCTGTTCCTCGGCTTCCTCAAGGGGGTGGGCTTCTTCTGGACAGTCGAGCACATGCTGCTGCCGGTGTTGCTGTCGACGCTGGCGCTGCTGAGCGTCTTCTATTGCGTCGACCGCTATTTCTACGCCCGGGAAGACGAACTGCTGCCGAGCGATCCGTCGCCGGACTCGCCGCTCAAGCTCTATGGCACGGTCAACTTCCTGCTGCTCGGCGGGGTGGTCGGCGCCGTGCTGCTGTCGGGGGTCTGGAAGCCGGGGGCCGCCTTCACGGTGGCGGGCACGCCGATCGAGCTGCAGAACCTGGTGCGCGACCTGCTGATGCTCGGCCTGGCCCTGGCGTCTCTGAAGATCACGCCGGCGCAGGTGCGGGCCGGCAACGATTTCGACTGGGGGCCGATCCTGGAGGTCGCCAAGCTGTTCGCCGGGATCTTCCTGACCATCGTGCCGGTGCTCGCCATCCTGCGCGCCGGCAGCGAGGGCGGCATGGCCGGGCTGGTGGCGGCGGTGACCCATGCCGACGGCTCGCCGCTCAACGGCATGTACTTCTGGATGTCCGGCTTGCTGTCGGGGTTTCTCGACAACGCGCCGACCTACCTGGTGTTCTTCAACCTGGCTTCCGGCGATGCGCAGGTGATGATGAACGACCTGCCGCAGACCCTGGTGGCGGTGTCGATGGGCTCGGTGTTCATGGGCGCGCTGAGCTATATCGGCAACGCGCCGAACTTCATGGTCAAGGCGATCGCCGACCAGCGCGGCGTGCCGATGCCGAGCTTCTTCGGCTACATGGGCTGGTCGTGCGCGATCCTGCTGCCCTGGTTCGTGCTGCTGACGCTGTTCTTCTTCTGAACGGCCCCAGGCTGCCGAAACGCTCCGCCCCGTGCGGAGCCTTTCGTGTTCAGATTTCGTGGCGCTTGGCGTACATCCGGCACTCGGCGAGCAGGGCAAGCAGGTTGGGGTCGCGCTCGCGGCTCTTGAGAAACACCACGCCGATCTGCTGCTGCATCCGGTAGCGCGGCTGCAGCGGGATCAGTCGCACGCGGTTCTCGTACACCGCGGCGATGCGCCCCGGCAGCAGGGCGTAGCCGACCCCGGAGCTGACCATGCTGAGCAGGGTGAAGATGTCGTTGACCTGCATCGCCACCTTGGGCGCGAAGCCGGCCTGCCGGAACACCCGCAGGGCGTCCTGGTGGGTGGCGAAGCCCTGGGTCAGGGTGATGAAGGTGGCTTCGCGCAGCTCGGCCAGATCGACCTCGGCCTGCGCGGCGAAGGGCGAGTCGACCGGCACGGCGAGGAAGATGTCGTCGCGAAACAGCGGCAGCGAGTCGCAGTCCGGATCGGCCACGCTGTCGTTGAGCGAGACCAGGATGGCGTCCAGCTCGAGGTTCTTCAGCTTGTACAGCAGGTCGACGTTGGAGCCGAGGATCAGGTCGATGTTCAGCGTGCTGCGCCGCAGCTTGAGGCCCATGATCAGCTGCGGCACGGTCTTCACCGTCAGCGAGTAGAGCGCGCCGAGCTTGAAGCGCTCGGCGGAGAAGCCGGCGGCCTCGCGGGTCAGGCGCACGGTGTCGAGCACGTCGGCGACCAGCTTCTGCGCGCGGTCCTCCAGCACATGGGCGCTTTCCAGCGGGCTCAGCTTGCGCCCCTCGCGCCTGAACAGCGGGCAGCGCAGGGCGCTTTCCAGCGAGTGCAGGGCGCGGTGCACGCTGACCGTGCTGGTTTCCAGCTCGGCGGCGGCGCGCGACAGGTTGCCGCTGCGCATGAAGGCCAGGAAGATTTCCAGCTTCCTGAAGGTCAGTTCTTCGTCGATCTGCATGGTCGTCGATGCCTCAGGATAGGGGAGAGGCCACCTCCAGCGGCGGTCTCTGCGGTCACCGCGTCGAGTCTACCGAGTGCCGCACCGGCCATGCACTGCCTGCCGCGGCAAATCGCCGGTTGCCGGGGATGTGAAACCTGCCGCATTATCCTTACTTTCGGTGAGGCCACCCGGTCGTTCGACAGGGCCGCGGCGGCTTCGGCTTTCATTCACCTTCAGTCAATCAAGGAGAAGGCGTGAACGATATCCAGCGTTTCCTGGCCCATGCCATTCAGTTGGAAAAGGAATCGGCCCGCCGCTACGCGGAGCTGGCCGAAGCCATGGACACCCTCGGCAATGCCGAGGTGGCGGAATTCTTCAGGCAAATGTCGCACTACTCCCGCCTGCATCAGAAGGAAGCCATGGAGCGCGGCGGTTTCCACGACCTGCCGAACCTGGCTGCCGACGAATACCACTGGCCCAACGGTTCCAGCCCGGAAGCCGCCTGGGGCCATGTGAACCCCGGCATCGACGTCCTCGGCGCGATGTCGCTGGCCATGCACGGCGAACAGCGCAGCCACGAGTACTACCAGACGATCGCCGACGAAACCGCCGATCCGGAGGTGAGGGCGATGGCCACCGAGTTCGCCGACGAGGAGGCCGAGCACGTGGTCCAGCTGGAAGTCTGGCAGGCCAACCTGGCGAAGCTGACGGCCGTCAACTGAGTCGTCCGCCGGGGCCGGAGTCCGTCCGGAACCGGCCCGCCGATGCTCCCTAGGGCCGGGCGAAGCGCAATGCGTCGTCCGGCTTTTGATTTTCCGGGTGTTTCGGCCTATTTTCACAATCTTTTCACATCGGGATAATGACCCGTCGCGGGAGATCCGTTGCCCGAGGGCGCCGCTCCCCCGTTGCGGGCAGAGGTCGCCGCTCGGCGCCGGCCGCCGATCCCGTGCCTCGAGCGCCGGGCCGGCGTCAGGTTTCCGATGCCTCGGCTCCCCACACCTCCATGACGATTTACTGCGGACAGGTTTTTGTGAACTTCATTCGTCGCGGGTTAGCGCATCCCCTTTTCTCCCTCGTCGCCCTGACCGGCCTGGTACTGGTCGTTCCGCTGGGCCTGCGCCTTGCCCTGGGCTGGTCCAGTCCGCTCGGGTACCTGTCGGACCTGGGTATTGCCAGCGCGCTGATCGTGCTTGTGCACCGCCGTCCGTGGTGGCTGGGATTGCCGGTGCTGTCGGTGTGGAGCCTGATGACCCTGGCTGCGGCCGAACTGGTCAGCGCGGTCGGCAGGCTGCCGGACGTGGCGGATCTCCACTACCTGCTCGACCCGCAGTTTCTGGGAAACTCCAGCGGCGGCGGTTTTGCCCAGCCCTGGCTGGCCGCCGCCCTGGCGCTCGGCCTGGCGATCTGGCTGGCCAGCCGATGGGCCGGCCGTTCGAGATCCGCTCCAGGCCTGCCCCGGCGTGCCTGGATAGTGCCGCCGCTGCTTCTGCTGGCCCACGGCGGCGTGCAGTACCTGCACCCCGGCGAGGAGGATCAGTGGCGGCTGTTCAACCTGCCGCATCAACTGCTGACGGCGGGCCTCGGGGAAGGGCAGGCCCGGCTGGAGGTCTGGCTGGAGGGCGACCGCGTCGACCTTCCGCCGCAGATGGCGGGCCTCACCCGGCTCGACCTGAAGGGACGAAAACTGCTGCCGGCTCCCGGCCGCGCACGCAACGTACTGGTGGTGGTGCTGGAGGGCATTCCGGGCGCCTACGTGGGGGTCAACCGGCAGGCCTTGCACAGCAGCTACCGGGAAAACCCGATGCCGCAGCTGAGCGCATGGGCCGAGCGCGGCATGAACACGCCCGACTATGTGCTGCACAGCCACCAGACCATTCGCGGCCTCTACGCGATGCTCTGCGGCGATTACGACAAGCTCGACAACGGCACGCCCAAGGGCGTCGAGATGCTGACCCTGACCCGGCGCAACCGGGACTGCCTGCCGGCCCAGCTGCGCCAGAACGGGTTCGCCACGCACTACCTGCAGGCCGCAGGTCTCAGGTTCATGGCCAAGGACCAGATCATGCCGCACATCGGCTTCGACGCCACCCGGGGCCGGGAGTGGTTTGCCAATCCGTCGTACCTGGATTTCCCATGGGGCATGGACGACCGTGCTTTCTTCGAGGGGGCGCTGGACTACGTCGGACAGTTGCGGCAGAAGAACCGGCCCTGGATGCTCACCCTGCTGACCGTCGGCACTCACCAGTCCTATTCGGCGCCCGAAGACTACCTGCAGCGCCACGACACGCCCAAGCAGGCCGCGGTGGGTTATCTGGACGACGCGCTCGGGACATTCCTGGCCGAACTGGAGCGCCGGGGCGTCTTGAAGGACACGCTGGTGATCGTCACCTCGGACGAGTCCCACGGCATCGACGGCGTGCGCCTGGCCTCGTCCTGGGGCTTCAACCTGGTGCTGGCCCCGGAGCGGGAGCAATTGCCCCGGCTGAAGTCCGGGGTTTACGGACATGTCGATCTGAGCGCCTCGCTACTCGACTACTTCGGTTTCCCGGTGCCGGCCACCCTGAGCGGTCGTTCGCTGTTCCGGGACTATCGAACGGGCCGGGAGATCATGTCGTTCACCAACGGCAAGCTGCGCTATCACGACGGTCGGGGAACCTTGACCGAATGCGATTTCCAGCAGCACTGCCGGTATTACGCCAGCGAAGGCTTCATCGCCGAGCGGGCGACCTTTCTCGGCCAGTATGGCGGCAAGCGGGCGCGCCAGATCGCCTCGCGAGCCGCCGCGCTGGATCGCACCCTGCTGCGGACGGCGTCGAACCGGCGCTACCAGTTCGGCAGCCCGGCCCATATCCCGCTTCGGGCGCAGGTCCCGGACGACTGGGCGGACAACCTCATCGGCGCCCAGTATCTGGAGATGCCCAAGGGATCGCACACCCGCGTGCGCCTGACGGTACGCTCCGTGGACCCGCAGCAGGACGCTTACATCTTGCTCAAGGCCAAGGAGTTCGAGCGGGACGTGCCCCTGGGCCTGCCCGCGGAAGTGCGGGTCACTGCCGAACAGCCGCTGGTGATGGATTTCGGTTTCGACAACCCGGAATCGCGCAAGGCGTTCTCCTTCCATCTGCTCGGCCACGGGCTGGGAGCCGTCGAGGTCAGCGACTTCAGCGTGGTTACCGAGTTGCCGGGGCCGCCGGAGTCGCTGGACGAGACTCCGGACGACGAGGATGCCCAGTCGAGCTGAGGAGTCCTCGAACGGGCAAGCCGCGTCTCGTCGACGAGACACTTCCCGACACGATCGCCGGCCTTCCCGTTGCCGATCCTTTTGTGTAGGGTCGGCAACGGGTGTCGGGTTTGCGGGTGCAGCCGGACAGGTTTCTTGTGCCGGTCGGGCCGCCGCACAGCCGAGAGCGAGCGACCTCATGAACCAAGACCCTTCCCGCAAGGCGTTGCCGTCTGCGCAACGCTTGGCCGACAAAGCGTTCGACGCGCTTGAGCGTTTCCTGCACATCGAAGCGGTGAGCGGCATCGTCCTGCTGCTTTCCGCCGCCCTTGCGCTGATCTGGGCCAACTCGCCGGCCGCAGCGAGCTACGAGCATCTGTGGCACATGCCGCTCAGCGTCGGGATCGGCGAGCATGTCGTCTCGCGCTCCCTGCACTTCTGGATCAACGACGCGCTGATGACCGTGTTTTTCCTGGTCGTCGGCATGGAGATTCGCCGGGAAATCCATGACGGAGCCCTGGCCAGCCTCAAGCAGGCTGCCTTGCCGATGGCGGCGGCCCTGGGCGGCGTGGCGGTGCCGGCGCTGCTGTACCTTTCCGTCAACGGCAGCGAGGCTCTTCGCCAGGGCTGGGCCGTGCCGACGGCAACCGACATCGCCTTCGCCGTCGGTGTGCTGGCCCTGCTGGGCAAGTCGATTCCCGGCTCCGTGCGGGTCTTTCTGCTGGCCCTGGCGATCATCGACGACATCGTTGCGGTACTGATCATTGCGCTGTTCTTTTCGGGCGGACTCGATCCGTCGGGCTTCCCGATCGCCGGGGTCGGAATCTTGCTGGTGCTGGGCTTTCAGCGGATCGGCATCGGCTCGGCCTGGGCCTACGTCGTCCCCGGAGCCCTGCTCTGGTTCGGTCTGCTGCAGACCGGCGCTCATCCGACGCTGGCCGGCGTGGTACTGGGGTTGATGACGCCGGTCGTCTCGTCGCCAAGCCTCGCGCGCCCCGTCGAAACGGCAACCGGTGCCATCGAGGACTTCGTCGAGCGCGTACGGCAAGGCGCCGAGGATGCGCACCGCTTGATGCAGCCGGTGAAGCGGCTGCGCCACGCACAGCGCGAGCTGCTGCCGCCGGTCGTCCGCGTGCAGATGGCGCTGCATCCATGGGTCGCTTATGGCGTCATGCCGCTGTTCGCGCTGGCCAATGCCGGGGTGGGCCTCGATGGCATCGATCTGGCGAATGGCGGTTCGTTGACCGTGATGCTCGGGGTCTCGCTGGCCCTGGTCGTCGGCAAGCCGCTGGGGGTCATGCTCAGCAGCTGGACCCTGGTCCGTCTGGGCTGGTGCCGGCTTCCGGAGGGCATGAGCTGGTCGTGGATGTGGCTGATAGGCTGTCTGGCCGGGATCGGCTTCACCATGTCGATTTTCATCGCCACGCTGGCGTTCGACGGTGAACGTCTGCTGAGTGCCGCGAAGCTGGGAGTGCTGCTCGCTTCGGGGCTGGCCGGAGCCATCGGTCTCGTTCTCGGACGTATTCTGGTCGTGCGCGCCAGGGCGGCCAGTCGCCGCTGACCGCCAGATCCGGTTTGGCCGGCCGGTATCCTCCGGCCAGGCTTGTCGAAAGGATCGCGCGCAGGCACTCAGAACTCCAGCGTGCTGGAGAGCTGGAGCTGCCGGGGTTCGCCGATCGACACGTAATACTGGTTGGCGCTGGACGCATAGTAGGTCTTGTCGAACAGGTTCTTCACGTTGAGCTGGAGGGTGAGGTTTTGTTCGCCGAGCCGGGTCTCGTAGGTGGCGAAGGCGTCGGTCACCGTGTAGGAGGGCAGGGTGAAGGAGTTGGCCGCATCCCCGGAGCGCTTGGCCACGTAGCGGGTGCCGCCGCCGAGGCGCAACTGGTCGCCGCCGAACAGCGAGCCTACGTCATAGACCAGCGAGGCCGAGGCGGTGGTCTTGGCCACGTTCTGCAGGCGGTTGCCCTTCAGCTCCGGGTCTTCGGTCACTTCGGCGTGCAGCCAGGAGTAGCTGCCGATCAGGCTCCAGTGCTCGCTGAGCTGGCCGCTCATGTCCAGCTCCAGGCCGTAGGAGCGGACCTTGCCGGCGGCGCGGCTGTAGCTGTCGCCGTTGGCGTCGAGCTGGCTGATCAGTACGTTGCGCTTGTGGATGTCGAATAGCGCGAGGTTGGCGGTGATCCGCCCGGGAATGTCCAGCTTGCCGCCGATCTCCCAGGAGCGCGCCTCTTCCGGCGGGGTCGCGCCGTCGAGGACCTGGTTGTTGGCCAGCGGCGCGATGGTCGAGTTGGGCTTGAAGGAGTAGGTGTAGCTGCCGTACAGCGAGGCTTCGTCGCTGAGGCGATAGACCAGACCGGCGCGCGGCGTCCACTTGTGGCTCTGGACGTCGGTGTTGGCCTTGAACGGCCGACCGCGCCCGGCCCACTGATCGTAGCGCTGGTAGCGCGTGCCGAGCACCAGGATCCAGCGGTCGTCCAGGTGGATGGAGTCCTGGAAATAGACGGAGTCGGTGCGCAGCTTGTCGGTCTGGTCGCTGCTCGACGGATCGACGTTGTCCGACGGATCGATCTGGCCGTAGGCCGGATCGGTGTAGCTGAGGGTCGAGGTGGCGCCGCGGATCAGGTCGGCGCGGAAGATCTTGCGCTTCTCGCTGTCGATGCCGGTCATCAGCTCGTGGCGCAGGCCGAACAGTTCGAAGTCGCCGTTCAGGCCGAGCCGCGCGAAGCTGTCGGTGCTGACCGCGCCGTGGGTACCGTCGACGCGGCGGGTCACGGTCTGTTTGGCGGTGTTGACCGCGGTCACCCGCGCCTGGTTGTCGTCGTAGGTCTCGCGGGTCCAGCCGTAGGCGAAGTGGCCTTTCCAGCGTTCGTCGAAGGTATGGTCGATGCTGAAGCGGCTCAGGTCGGAGCGGCCCTCGGTGATGTTGAACGCCTCGTCCAGCCGGCGCCGGCGTGGAATGTCCAGCGGCCGCTTGGTGTTCGGGTCGATGACCGTACCGCGGTCGAAGGGGTAGGTGTATTCGCGGTGCTCGTAGCTCATAAGCACGGTGGTGTCCGCGCCGTACCAGGCCAGCGAGGGCGCGACCGTCGTCTGGCGGTTGGTGCCGAAGTTGCGCCAGTAGTCCTCGTCCGTGTAGTCGACGATGAGCCGGTAGGCCAGCCCATAGTCGCCCAGCGTGCCCAGCGCTCCGGTGCTGTCGAACTGGCCGCCGCTGCCGTTGCGCCCGTGGGCGTAGGCGTTGGCGCTGCCCTTGATGGAGTGGTGGGCGGTCAGCTCGGGCTTCTTGCTCACCAGGTTGACCACCCCGCCGGGATCCTGGATGCCGTAGAGAAGGCTCGCCGGCCCCTTGAGCACCTCGACGTGATCGACGCTGGCGGTGAAGTTGCGGCCGAGGATCGAAGGGATGCCGTCGCGCATGATCGAGCCGTCGCGGTTGTCGCCGAAGCCGCGCTTGGTCACCGCGTCCTGGGTGCCGCCGAGGGTGTTGGCCTGGGTGATGCCGCTGATGTTGTTCAGCGCGTCGTCGAGGTTGCGCGGGCGCTGGTCCTTGAGCACCTGGGCGGAAACCACGTTGATCGTCTGGGGGATCTCCAGCACCGGCGTGTCGCTGCGCATGATCGAGGCGGTCGGCTCCGGCTGGTAGCTGCTTTCCGGATCGCTGTCGGCGCTGACCAGGGTGCTCGACAGGGTCATCGGGCCGCTGTCGGCGCCGCCTAGGCGCTGCAGGGTCAGGGTGCGCTCGTCGATCTGCCGGTAGCTGTAGCCGGAGCCTTCCAGCAGCCGTTCGAGGGCGGCGGCGGCGCTCAGGTGCCCCTCCAGCGCCCGGGCCTGCACGGCATACAGCGCTTCGTCGGTGTAGACCAGGCTGAGTCCGGTGATCCGGCTGAACTCGCCCAGTGCCCGCGGCAGCGAACCGCCGGCGATGGCGAAGGTGTACTGCCGGTCCTGCCAGGCGGCCTGGGGCGTCTCGGCCTGGGCGGCGGTCGCCGGCAGGCCGTTCAGGCCGAGTCCCAGCAGGGCGGTGGCGAGGAACTGCCGGGAGGAGCGGGACAGCAGGGAGGCGCGGTGGGTCATCGGGATCTTCTCGTAAGCGTGGAATGCTGATGCAAATGAATCGCAATTCAGCTACTACACGGAGCCCGAGCCGCTATACCTCAACGAAAAACGAAAATATTTTCAGTGGACGACGATCAGCCGTCCGAACAGCTCGCGCTGCCGGAAGCCGAGCACCGCCTGCAGCGAGTTCAGCGCCGCGTGCGGATCGGCGCTGGGGAAGGAGCCGGTCACCCGGCGCGCCGCCAGCTCGGTATCGAGCAGCAGGATGCGCCCTGGGTAGTAGTCGCCGAGGCGCTCCAGCACTTCGCCCAGCGGCGCCTGGTAGAAGGCCAGCCAGCCCTGGCGCCAGGCCAGCGCGGCGTTGCTGTCGACCGCCTCGGGCGTGCCCAGGCGGCCGTCTTCGAAGGCCACCCGCTGCCCGGCGTGCAGCACCGCCTGCGGCAGCTCAGGGCCTTCGCCGGCGCGCACCGCCACCTGCCCAGAGGCGACGGTGACGCGGGTTTCCCGGGACAGGCGACGGACCTCGAACTCGGTGCCCAGCACCCGCGCCTCGCCCGCCTCGGCGCGGACCACGAAGGGCAGGCCGTTGCGCACCACCTTGAACGAGGCGGCACCGCGCAGCAGTTCGATCTGCCGCTGCTGCGCATCGAAATGCACCGCCAGGGCGCTGTCGCCGTCCAGGACCAGCTGCGAGCCATCGGCCAGGGTCAGTTCGCGGACTTCGCCGGGCGCCGAAACGTAGTCGGCGCGCAGATCGCCGAGCCAGTGCTCCGGCTGCCACCAGCCGCCGGTCCACAGCGCCAGCAGCAGGCAGGCGGCCGTGGCCAGCGACCAGGCCGGGGCGCGGTGCCGCCGCGGTGTGCGCCGGGGGGCGTCCATGCGTGCCAGATACCCGGCAAGGGCGGCCGACTCCTCCTGCGCCAGTCGGGCCGCCGGCGCGGCGCTGAGCGTCCACACCGCCTCGGCCCGGGCATAGACCTGCGGATGCCGGGGATCGGCGGCCAGCCAGCGCTCGAAGGCCGGCTCGTCGCGCAGCCCGTCCGGCGCCTGGCGTTGCAGCAGCCAGCGCCAGGCTTCCCGTTCCTGGGCGGTAGACATGAAAGGCGGCGGGGTCATCGGCGGTCGTTCCCTGGCGTGGCGTCGCGGCGCTGGGGCGGATGATCCAGGCTCGCCTTGCATGTGTCGAGGGCGCGCATCATATGTTTTTCCACGGCGCTTTGGGACAGCGCCATGGCCTTGGCGATCTCGCCGTAGGTGCGCCCGTGGATGCGGTTGAGCAGGAAGATGTGGCGGGTGCGCTCCGGCAGGCCGCGCAGCGCGGCCTCGACCCGGCGCAGGTCGTCGCCGGCCTGCAGCGCCGCCTCGAGCGAGGCGCTTTCGCCGTCGTGCTCCGGCGCCAGGCTGTCCAGCGAGCGGTTGCGCTTGCCTTCGCCGCGCAGATGGTCGATGGCCAGGTTGTGCGCGCTGCGCAGCAGGTAGGTGCCGGGCTCGTCGAGCGGCTTGAGCGGCCGTTTCCAGAAGCGCAGGAACAGGTCCTGGATGAGATCCGCCGCCGTGGCGCGGCAGCCGACCCGCCGGCTGACCAGGGCCTCCATCCGTTCGCGCTGGGCCAGGAAGACCCGCAGGAAGTCCTGCTCCGGCGCTTCGCCCGGTGCCGGGGCGTCCGGCGGGTCGAGGTCGGCAGGGGAATCGTGATCGGACATCGGCGGGGAACGACGCGGGTCGGCGAGGGCGGGGATAGATGATAATTCTTATCATCTATCCAGGGTAGTCACGCTCCGTCGGATTACCGGCTGCCGGCCGCTCAACGGGCTTTCCCGTAGCGCTCCAGCACATGCCGGCTCATGCCGTGGGCCAGTTCGTTCTCGCCGAGGAAGATTTTCCCGGCAGCCTCCCGCTCCAGCAGTTCGGCCTCTTCCTCGTTGTGGGTGCGGACCACCGTTTCGATCACCGGGTTGAGGGTGCGGGCGGTGGCGATCATCTGCCGCACGTCGAGGGTGTCGGGGGTGGCCACCACCAGCATGCTGGCGCGGGCGATGTGCGCCTGGATCAGCACCGCCGGGTCCGCGGCGTTGCCCGAGACGGCGGCGCCGCCCTCGGCGCGCAGGCGCTCGACCAGCTCGCGGTTCTGCTCGGCCACCACGTAGGGAATGTCGCGCTCGGCCAGGGCCTGGGCGATGCGCCGGCCGACGCGACCGTAGCCGACCAGCACGACCTGCCCGGACAGGTAGCGCTCGTGGGTGCTCATCGGCAGTTCGGCCAGCGGGTCGGCGGGATGCTCCAACCGGCGCGCCAGCTTGGAGTGCGAACCCAGCCAGGCCTGCAGCGGCTCGGCGGCCTTGAACACCACCGGGTTGAGGGCGATCGAGATCAGCGCGCCGGCGAGGATCAGGCTCTGGCCTTCCACCGGCAGCAGGCCCAGGCTCACCCCGAGTCCGGCGAGGATGAAGGAGAACTCGCCGATCTGCGCCAGGCTCGCCGAGACGATCAGCGCGGTGTTCAGCGGGTAGCGCAGGAGCAGGACCAGGGCGGCGGCGGCGATCGACTTGCCGACCACGATGATGCCGACCACGGCGAGCACCTGCAGCGGCTGCTCGAGCAGCACCCGCGGGTCGAAGAGCATGCCCACCGAGACGAAGAACAGCACGGCGAAGGCCTCGCGCAGCGGCAGCGATTCCTCGGCGGCGCGGTGGCTGAACTCGGATTCGCGCAGCACCATGCCGGCGAAGAAGGCGCCCAGGGCGAAGGACACGCCGAACAGTTCGGCCGCCCCGTAGGCGATGCTCACCGCGGCGGCCACCACGCAGAGGGTGAAGAGTTCCCGCGAGCCGGTACCGGCGACCAGCCAGAGCAGCTTGGGAAGCACCCGGCGGCCGCCCACCAGCATCAGGGCGATGAAGGCCGACACCTTGAGCAGGGTGAGGGCGAGGGTGCCCCACAAGCTCCCTGCCCCGGCGTCCGGCGCATCGCCGCCCAGCGCGCCGGCCAGGGGCGGCAGCAGCACCAGCACCAGCACCATGGCGAGGTCCTCGACCACCAGCCAGCCGACCGCGATGCGCCCGTTCATGGAGTCCAGGATGCCGTGCGCTTCCAGGGTCCTGAGCAGTACGACGGTGCTCGCCACCGAGAGGGCCAGGCCGAACACCAGCGCACCGCCGAGGTTCCAGCCCCAGGCGGCGGCGATGCCGGCACCCAGGGCGGAGGCCACGGCGATCTGCAGGATGGCCCCCGGCAGGGCGATCTTGCGCACCGCCAGCAGGTCGTCGAGGGAGAAATGCAGGCCGACGCCGAACATCAGCAGCATCACGCCGATCTCGGCGAGTTCGTGGCCGAGATGGGCATCGGCGACGAAGCCCGGTGTGAAGGGGCCGAGCATGATGCCGGCCAGCAGGTAACCGACCAGCGCCGGCAGCTTGAGGCGGGCGGCGAGGACGCCCAGCAGCAGAGCCAGGCCGAAGGCGGTGGCCAGGGTGGTGATCAGAGGCAGGTTGTGCGGCACGGCGATGCTTCCTTGATAGCTGTGGCGGGGAACATGGGACTCCTCGGACGGGCGATAAACAAATCCGGCGATACCTTAACGAACCGGCGGAAACTTGCACGCCTTTCGATGTGCGTTTTTATGTGTCCCGATTTATCGGGCGGCGCTCCGGCGTATTTTTATTTGCAGCAAAGGCCACCGAAAGAAATATTCGACGGGCACTTCATGCATAAAGACGACAATTTTTATCTTTTTGATTTTAAAGGATTTTTATATTGGTTTTATATAAAAGGCCCGGAAATTCGGCGTGGTATGGCGGTTGCAATTCACTGGTTAGCCAATTAGCCGATACTCACCAGGAGAATTCCCATGCCCTACAAGATCAACGGTTCCGAGTGCACCGCCTGTGCCGCCTGCGAATCCGAGTGCCCGAACGACGCGATCTACGAAAAGAACGGCGTCTACGCCATCAAGACCGACCTGTGCACCGAGTGCGTGGGCGACCACGACGAAGCCCAGTGCGCGTCGAACTGCCCGGTCGACTGCATCCGCATCGACAAGAGCGTTCCGCGCTACCAGGCCGTCTGATTCGTCCCACTCTTCGGAGCGCCACCCCCATGCACAGCGTCGTCTGTATCAAGCAGGTGCCGGACTCGGCCCAGATCCGGGTCCACCCGGTCACCAACACCATCATGCGCCAGGGCGTCCCGGCGATCATCAACCCCTACGACCTGTTCGCCCTGGAAGAGGCCCTGCGCCTCAAGGACAAGTTCGGCGGCACGGTCACCGTGATCACCATGGGCCCGCCCATGGCCGAGGCGGCGCTGCGCAAGTGCCTGTCCTTCGGCGCCGACGATGCCATCCTGGTTTCTGACCGGGCCTTCGCCGGTTCCGACACCTTGGCCACCTCCTATGCGCTCAGCGCCACCATCCGCAAGGTCATGCAGGACATGCCGGTCGACCTGATCTTCACCGGCAAGCAGACCATCGACGGCGACACCGCCCAGGTCGGGCCGGGCATCGCCAAGCGCCTGGACTTCCAGCTGCTCACCTACGTGTCGAAGATCGTCGACGTGGACCTGGCGAAGCGCGAGATCCAGGTGGAGCGCCGCGCCGAAGGCGGCGTGCAGCTGCTCAAGACCTCCACCCCGTGCCTGATCACCATGCTCGAAGGCACCAACGAGATGCGCTTCGGCGACCTGGACGATCTGTTCCGCGCCGCCCGCCACGAACTCAAGGTCTGGGACCGCGAGGCCGCCGGCATCGATGCGGTGGAAATGATCGGCCTCAAGGGCAGCCCCACCGTGGTCAGCAAGGTCTTCGCGCCCAAGCCGCGCAGCAAGCGGGCCGAGATGATCGAAGTCCACGACAGCGATCCGAAGAACCTGGCCGTGACCCTGCTGGCCAAGCTGTTCACCCAGCATCCCAAGCTGGAACAGGAAATCGCCAAGCGGGCGGTATGAGGACAACGAAATGAGCGAACAACCGAAAAAGCCGGCGAAGAAGAAGGTCGAGCTGGACCCCCGTTTCGTCGATTACCGTCACGTCTGGGTCTGCATCGAGAGCGAGCGCGGCGAGGTGCATCCGGTGTCCTGGGAACTCCTGGGCGAAGGCCGCAAGCTGGCCAACGCGCTGGGCGTGGCGCTTTGCGGGGTGGTCATCTGCGGCCCCGGCGAGCGCGGCAAGAGCATCTGCGCCGAGGCCTTCCACTTCGGCGCCGACAAGTGCTACCTGCTCCAGGACGAGGTGCTCCAGGATTATCGCAATGAGCCCTACACCAAGGCGCTCACCGACCTGGTGAACGGCTACCAGCCGGAAATCCTCATGCTCGGCGCCACCACCCTGGGCCGCGACCTGGCCGGCTCGGTGGCCACCACCCTGGGTACCGGCCTGGTGGCCGACTGCACCGAGCTGCTCATCGACACCGAGACGCGCAACCTCGCGTCCACCCGTCCGACCTTCGGCGGCTCGCTGCTCTGCACCATCATGACCCAGCGCCACCGGCCGCAGATGGCCACCGTGCGTCCGCGGGTGATGGCCATGCCGGAGCCCGACGCCAGCCGCCGCGGCGAGATCGTCGAGGTGCCGTTCTCGATGATCGAAACCTCGATCATCACCAAGGTGCTGGAGTTCATCCCCGACGATACCCGCGACAAGCCCAACCTGCCGTTCGCCGATATCATCGTCGCCGGCGGCCGGGGCCTGAAGAACCAGGAGAACTTCCGCCACGTCTGGGACCTGGCCAGGGTGCTCGGCGCCGAAGTGGGCGCCTCGCGTCCGGTGGTCCAGGCCGGCTGGGCCGAGCTGGACCGTCAAGTCGGACAGTCCGGCAAGACCGTGCGGCCCAAGCTGTACATCGCCGCCGGCATCTCCGGCGCCATCCAGCACCGGGTGGGCATGGACGGCGCGGACCTGATCATCGCCATCAACAGCGATCCGAACGCACCCATCTTCGACTTCGCCCACTACGGCCTGGTCGGCAACGCCACGACCGTTCTGCCGGCGCTGACCGAAGCCTTCAAGACCCATCTGGCCCAGGCGAAAAAGACCGGCTGACAGGAGAACACCATGGCTGAAAAATTCGACGTGATCGTGGTCGGCGCCGGCATGGCCGGCAACGCGGCCGCCTACACCCTGGCCAAGGGCGGGCTCAAGGTGCTGCAGATCGAGCGGGGCGAAACGCCTGGCTCGAAGAACGTGCAGGGCGCCATCCTCTACGCGGACGCCATCGAGAAGATCATTCCCGACTTCCGAGACGACGCCCCGCTGGAGCGCCACCTGATCGAGCAGCGCGTCTGGGTGATGGACGATGCGTCCTATATGGGCACGCACTACCGCTCGGAGGACTTCAACAAGCCGCCGTACAACCGCTACACCATCATCCGCGTGCATTTCGACCAGTGGTTCAACAAGAAGGCCCGCGAGGCCGGGGTGCTGACCATCTGCGAAACCACGGTGACCGACCTGCTGATCGAGGGCGGCAAGGTGGTGGGCGTGCGCACCGACCGCCAGGGCGGCGAGATCCGTGCCGACGCGGTGATCCTCGCCGACGGGGCGAACTCGCGCCTGGCGGTGAAGGCCGGCTTCCAGCCGGAGATCAAGCCCGAGAACGTGGCTCTGGCGGTGAAGGAGATCCACTTCCTGCCCCAGGAAACTATCGAGGCGCGCTTCAACATCGGCGAGGAGGAAGGGGTGGTCATCGAGATGGCCGGCAAGATCAGCGCCGGCATGATGGGCACGGGTTTTCTCTACACCAACAAGGAGTCGATCACCCTGGGCGTCGGTTGCATGCTCTCCGACTTCAAGGAGCAGAAGGTCACCCCCTACGAGCTGCTCGACCGGATGAAGGCCCATCCCTCCATCGCGCCGCTGATTGCCGGCAGCGAAATGAAGGAATACGCCGCGCACCTGATTCCCGAGGGCGGCTACCACGCCATCCCCCAGGTCTACGGCGAGGGCTGGATGATCGCCGGCGACGCCGGGCAGTTCGTCAACGGCATCCACCGCGAAGGCTCCAACCTGGCGATGACCACCGGCATGCTGGCGGCGCAGACCCTGGTCGAGCTGAAGGCCGCCGGCAAGCCGTTCAGCGCCGCCAACCTCGCCGAGTACAAGCAGAAGCTGGACGACAGCTTCGTCATGAAGGACCTGAAGAAGTACCGGCGCATGCCGGAGATCTTCCACAAGAACAAGCAGTTCTTCACCACCTATCCGGACCTGCTCTCCAAGGCCGTCCAGACCCTGATCCGCGTGGACGGGGTGGACAAGAAGAGCAAGGAGAAGGAAATCAGGAAGAGCTTCGTCGAGTCCCGCTCGCTGTTCGGGCTGATCGGTGACGCCTTCAAGTTCTGGCGCGCCGTCGAGTAAGGAGATGAGCATGTCGAAGATCGAAGAAAAGCTGTTCCAGGACCGCTACCGGGTCGATATCGACCGCCCGCACATCCAGATCAAGGATGCCGCGGTCTGCGCCAGGTGCCGCAACCAGCAATGCACCGTCTGCTGCCCCGCCGGCTGCTACAGCCGCGAGACCGACGGCTCGGTGGCGCTGGCCACCGACGGCTGCCTGGAATGCGGGACCTGCCGGATCATCTGCGACGAACATCGCAATGTGGCCTGGGAATGGCCGCGGGGCGGGTTCGGCATCCTGTTCAAGTTCGGTTGAGGGGCGGGCATGGACGATATCCAGCGTTTCCTGGCCCATGCCATCCAGTTGGAGAGGGAGTCGGCGCGCCGCTACGAGGAGCTGGCCGAGGCGATGCAGAGCCTCGGCAGCATGGAGGTGGCCGAGTTTTTCCGGCAGATGGCGCACTATTCCCGCCTGCACCTGAAGGAGGCCATGCAGCGCGGCGGTTTCCACGACCTGCCGGAGCTGGCCCCCGACGCCTACGAGTGGCCCGAGGGTACCAGCCCCGAGGCGGCCGCCTGGGCCGGTGTGGACGGATTCATGGACGTGCCCGGCGCCCTGGCTCTGGCCCTGGACGGCGAGCGGCGCAGCTATGACTACTACCGGAGTATCGCCGAGACCGCCCAGGACCCGGAGGTGAAGCGCATGGCCGAGGCCTTCGCCGAGGAGGAGGCCGAACACGTGGCCCAGCTGGAAAGCTGGCGGAGCGGTCTGGCCAAGGGCTGAGGTCGATCCACTTCGCCAGGGCCGGCGAGTGCGGCTTGTGCGCCGTACTCACCGGCCGCGTGGCCTCAGAGGCTGTGAAGTTTTCGACTCTGGAGCCTGCTGTGCCGTGATGTAGGGAGACAGTGTTGGATTCTCAGCTTCGCGTGCTTTTGCCGTGCCCGAACCGCGCTGGGGAGCAGAGACGCACAGCAGAGCGTTTTGTCCCGGTCGCCGCGGCCCGCTCAGGCCATTGTCGGCACCCCCGGCAGCAACCCAGGCGCCAGCTCAAGCAGGCGCATCAAATTATGTGCCAGCGCGTACCACAACAGCACGCTTTTGACCTTGTCCAGCCCGCACACGTTGAAGCGCTGCAAGCCGCGGTTGCGGGCGATGGCGTTGACGCATTCGGCAGTCGCGGCGCGCTCCTTGTAAATCTCCCTGGCTTCATCCGTGCCCATCCGCTCCCTCCAGGCTGCGATGGTCTCGCTGTCGTCCGGGAGGGCTGCATGAGGATCGCGCCCGGTGTCCTTGGGCTTGGGCAGCGGGGCATACACGGTAGTGGTCGGCGCCAGGCGCTCGATGTCGTCATGCTTGGCGAAGCCACCCTCCACCAGCATCTCCTGCGGACGGCGCGCGTAACGCTCGTCGAGCTGCCCGACCATCGGCGCCAGTTGGCCCAGGTCGCTGCCGCGGGTCACGACATCCACGCCCACGATTACCTGGCTGGCCGTGTCGGTGGCCAGCTGCACGTTGTAGGCCGGGCGAAAACCGCCGTCGGGCATCTTCATCACGCTGGCCTCGGCATCCGTGGTGGAG
>NZ_FOFJ01000094.1 GCF_900110885.1 Azotobacter beijerinckii
GCCTGTCGCAGTTCACGCACTTCCCGTTCGAGCGCCTTGATCCGTTCACGCTCGGGCGTCGTCTGCCCCTCACGAAGTCCGGTATCGCGTTCGGCCTGCCTTACCCAGCGGCGCAGCGTTTCGGCCGTGCAACCGATCTTCGCCGCGATGGAGTGGATCGCCGCCCACTGCGACTCGTGCTCGTCCTGATGCTCGAGCACCATGCGAACCGCCCGTTGCCGGACTTCAGGAGAATACTTCGTTGCTGTCTTCATGGCTCCATCCTCTCAAAGGTTGGAGCCTCCGGAAAACCCGGGGCGGTTCACCCTGGAGTTGCACCTGGACCGCCAGTGGTTCGCCAGCGGCGACATCCTGGAGGGCGTGCGCGCCCCGCTGATCGACAAGGACAAGGCGCCGCGCTGGAACCCGCCCCGCCCTGGCGGACGTCACGCCGGAACGGGTCCAGACTTTCTTTGCCGGCTTCCGGCCGAGCGCCGGCAAGACCCGCCGCCAGGCCTGAGCGAACGAGAGGTGAGCGCGATGCACGATATCGAACTGAGCGAAGAGCAACGCATGATTCGCGACCTGGCCCGGGACTTCGCCCGCCGCGAGGTCGCCCCGCGGGCGCAGGCCTGGGAAAAGGCCTGCTGGATCGACGATGCCTTGGTGGCGCAGATGGGCGAACTGGGCCTGCTCGGCATGGTGGTGCCGGAAGCATGGGGCGGCAGCTACGTCGACTACGTCGCCTACGCCCTGGCGGTGGAGGAGATCTCAGCCGGCGACGGCGCCCTCGGCACGCTGATGAGCGTCCACAACTCGGTCGGCTGCGGCCCCCTTCTGCACTACGGCAGCCAGGCGCAGAAGGATGCCTGGCTGGCCGAGCTGGCCGCCGGCCGCGCCATCGGCTGCTTCTGCCTGACCGAGCCGCAGGCCGGCTCGGAGGCGCACAACCTGCGCACCCGCGCCGAACTCAGGAACGGCCGCTGGGTGCTCGACGGTGCCAAGCAGTTCGTCAGCAACGCCAGCCGCGCCCGACTGGCCATCGTCTTCGCGGTGACCGACCCGCAACTCGGCAAGCAGGGCCTGTCGGCCTTCCTGGTGCCCACCGACACCCAAGGCTTCGTCGTCGAGCGCCGCGAGCACAAGATGGGCATCCGCGCCTCCGACACCTGCGCAGTGAGCCTGAGCGCGTGCAGCATCCCCGCGGAGAACCTGCTCGGCGAGCGCGGCAAGGGGCTGGCCATCGCCCTCTCGAATCTGGAGGGCGGGCGCATCGGCATCGCCGCCCAGGCGCTCGGCATCGCCCGCGCGGCGTTCGAGGCGGCGCTGGCCTATGCCCGCGAGCGCGTGCAGTTCGGCAAGCCGATCGCCGAGCACCAGAGCATCGCCAACCTGCTGGCCGACATGCACACCCAGCTCAACGCCGCGCGCCTCTTGACCCTGCACGCCGCGCGCCTGAAGAGCGCCGGCCTGCCCTGCCTGTCGGAAGCCTCGCAGGCCAAGCTGTACGCCTCGGAAATGGCCGAGCGGGTCTGCTCCAAGGCCATCCAGATCCACGGCGGCTACGGCTACCTGGAGGACTATCCGGTGGAGCGCTACTACCGCGACGCGCGGATCACCCAGATCTACGAGGGCACCAGCGAGATCCAGCGCCTCCTGATCGCCCGCGAGCTGGCCGACTACCCGCTGTGAGCCATGGCGGCGGGTCAGGGCCGCCAGCTGGCTGGCAAGCAGCTCGACGCCGTAGCCCTCGGTCGCACCGATGCGCACCAGCCCCGACAGGGTGTCGGCGCTGCCCGAATCCTCCTGCTCGATGGCGCGAAAGGCGCTTTCCATGGCCTCCACCTAGACCAGCAGGCGGTGCCCCGCCTCCGTCGGGCCGTAGCCCGAGCCGTCGCGGATGAACAGCGGCTGCCCCAGGCTCTTCTCCAGCGCCGGCACTCGCCGCGCCACCGTGGTGTGATCGACGCCGAGCCGGCGGGCCGCCACGGTCAGTTTTTTCGCCCGCGACAGTTCGAGAAAGAAGCGCAGATTGTCCCAGTCCATGTCCGTGCCTCGGGAAAAATCACGGACTCGATCATCCAACTCCCGGGCACCTTTGCACATCCAGGACCTGCACGCTTGATAGCTGTGCATAAATGCAGACCGGCTCTGCGCCCGGTCGCCTTGCCAGGGGAGGCCACACTGTTAGGCTCAAAGATGACCCGCCGCAGCGGGCGGGAATAGCCGCCATGACCGCCGCTGTCCTGCCACGGAAAGACGATGCCTCCGCCGGCCGCCTCGACGCGGCCACGCTTCCCGTGCATTCGCCGTTCTCCCCAATAACAACAATGGAGAGCCGAAACGATGAACTATCAGCACTCCCATGAGCGCTCCATCGCCGATCCCGCCGGTTTTTGGGCCGAACAGGTACAGCCGTGAGCTGGTTCCGCCCGCCGACGGCGATCCGCACCATGCGCAAGAAGGTGGCCGGCCACCGCCTCTCCACCGGCGAGATAGAAGACCCGGTGGCCCGGCATCCGGCGGTGGCGGAGTGCGCGGTGATCGGCGTGCCCGATGCGGTCAAGGGCCAGGTTCCGCTGGGGCTGATCGTCCTCAAGGACGGCTCGCGGATCGCCGAGCAGCAGTTGCAGCGGGAATTGACGGCCATATATACACGCGCGCAGGTTGAAGCCGGCTCTTCAGTGACGGTACGGTTGGGCTGATCGGATCAGCCGCCCGACGGGTGCCACTGAGACGAGCGGTTTTCTCTTCTACCATATCTGTCAGCGAGCCCCAGGCTACCGGGAGGCAGGGACGCTGATCGGCTGTGGACCCCACACAAAGACAAGACTGATTCTCTTTTGTACCGTTTTTCTTGTTCTGGGGTTACGATAGCTACCTAGAAAATCATCAAGGTGATGGACCCGCCGGCGGCCCTGTCGACCAGGCCACGGCGCAGTCCCCCTTGCTCCGTCTGTCCCGGCAGTGCCAGCCCCGTCCTGCCCTCACTTAGATATCCGGTCCCATGCACCCTATCGTCTCCTGCGCCCAGCCAACCCGAACACTCCTACGCCACCTGCCAGCCAGCCTGCTGCTCTGCGGCCTGCTGCTGACGCCCGCCGTCCAGGCCGTCGAGCCGGCGCCGGCGGCAGCGCCCGCCGCCGCGGTAGCGGCGCCCACGGCACCGGCAGCGAGCCCCGCCACTCCGGCCGCCGCCACCGACAAGCCCGCCGATGCCGGAGCCACTGCGCAAGCCGGCGCCGCTCCGGCCGCAAGCCCCGCGGAGGACGCGCACGCCGATACCGGTCTGGCCCACGACCTGTCGCCCTGGGGCATGTACCAGAACGCCGACATCGTGGTGAAAGGCGTGATAATCGGCCTGCTGCTGGCCTCGGTGGCCACCTGGACCATCTGGCTGGCCAAGGGCCTCGAACTGCTCGGTGCACGCCGCCGCCTGCGTGGCGCGCTGGCCGACCTCAAGGGCATGCGGACCCTCGAGCAGGCCTCCGCCCTGCCGCGCGCCAGCCACTGCCTCAGCGCCCAGCTGATCGAGGACGCCCGCGAAGAGCTGCAGCTTTCCGCCGGCACCGTCGACAAGGACGGCATCAAGGAGCGCGTCAGCTTCCGTCTCGAGCGCCTGGTCGCCGCCAGCGGACGTAAGATGAGCGTGGGTACCGGGGTGCTCGCCACCATCGGCTCCACCTCACCCTTCGTCGGTCTGTTCGGCACCGTCTGGGGTATCATGAACAGCTTCATCGGCATCGCCAAATCGCAGACCACCAACCTCGCGGTGGTCGCCCCCGGCATCGCCGAAGCCCTGCTGGCCACCGCCATCGGCCTGGTCGCGGCGATTCCGGCAGTGGTCATCTACAACGTCTTCGCCCGTTCCATCGCCGCCTACAAGGCGCAGGTCGCAGACCTCTCGTCCCAGGTGCTGCTGCTGGTCAGCCGCGACCTCGACCAGCCGTCGACCGCCAGACAGCCCCAGGCCCAGGCGCTGCACAAGGCGACAGTGGAGTAAGCAACCATGGGAATGCACATGAACGAGGGGGGTGACGACCTCCAGGAATCCCACGACATCAACGTCACCCCCTTCATCGACGTCATGCTGGTGCTGCTGATCATCTTCATGGTCGCCGCCCCGCTGGCCACCGTGGACGTCAAGATCGACCTGCCGGCCTCGACCGCCCAGCCGACGCCGCGCCCGGACCAGCCGATCTACCTGAGCATCAAGAAGGACCACAGCCTCTACGTCGGCAACGACCGGGTCGAGCCGGACCTGCTCGGCAGCACGCTCGACCGGCAGACCAAGGGCGACAAGGAGGAAACCATCTTCGTGCGCGGCGACGAGGACGTGGACTACGGGCAGTTGATGGAGGTCATGGATCTGCTGCGCTCGGCCGGCTACCTGAAGATCGGCCTGGTCGGCCTGGAGACAGTGGGCAAGCCATGAGCGAACAACTGCGTACCCTGCCGCGCTGGGGGCTGTGCCTGCTGCTGGTGCTCGGCCTGCACGTCGGCGTGGCGCTCTGGTCGCTGTACTGGCGGTCGGAGAGCAAGCCGATCGAACTGGCGCCGCCACCGCCGGCCATGATGGTGGCACTGGCGCCCGCCGCCGCGGCTGCGGCCGCACCGGCAACGCCGCCACCGCCGCCGGAGCCGCCTGCGCCGCCCAAGCCGGTGGTGCAGCCGAAACCGATCGAAGCGCCCAAGCCCAAGCTGGCTCTGCCGCCGCCCAAGCCCAAGGCCAAGCCGCAGCCGCCCAAGCCCGAAGCCAAGCCGGTGCCGAAAACCGAGTCGCAGCCGGTCGCCCAGAGCCAGCCGCAGCCCCAGAACAGCGCGCCAGCCGCCTCGAACGCCCCGCGCAGCGACGCGAAGCCGGCCAGCCAGAGCGGCAGCCCGGAGTCGTCGAACGCACTGCCCAGCTGGCAGGGCATCCTGCGCGCTCACCTGAGCCGCTACAAGCGCTATCCCCCAGAGTCCCGCCGACGCGGCGACGAAGGCACCGTCACGCTGCGCTTCAAGATCGACGGGCAGGGTCGGCTGCTCTCCTTCGAGCTGGTCAGCCGCTCCGGGCGCACCGCCCTGGACCAGGCTACCCTGCAGATGATCCGGCGTGCCGAACCGCTGCCGCCGCCACCGCCGGAGCTGCTGACCAACGGCACCCTGGAAGTGGTCGCACCTTTCGCCTACACCCTGCAGGATCGCTGATCGCCGACCGCCGCCCCACCGGGGCGGCGTGCCGGTCCGCGCCGCCGGTGATTTTTACCCCGTTTTTATTTCGCTCCGGCTAGGATGGCCTCTTCCCCAGCCGCCAGGGCGATGCGCCGTCACCGTGTCCGTTCGAAAATTCCTGCCCGCCCTGCTGGTCAGCACCGGCCTCACCCTGCTCATGCTGCCGCTGCAGGAGGCCATCGACCTTTCCAACACCGCGCTGCTCTACGTGCTGGTCGTCGTGCTCATCGGCAGCCGCTACGGGCGCGGCCCGGCGATCGCCACCGCGCTGCTGAGCGCCCTGCTCTACGCCCATGTCTTCGTTCCCCCGCTGTTTTCCCTGGCGATCACCGAGGTCCAGTACCTGCTGGCAGCGGTGGTCATGCTGGTGGTCGCCCTGCTGGTCGGGCACCTCACCGCCTCCCTGAAGGCCCAGGCCGAACAGGTGCAGGCCCGGGAAACCCAGGCCCGCGCCCTCTACGACCTGGCCCGGCACCTGAGCGCCGCCCAGACGCCGATCGAGGTGGAGGAGATCGCCAGCCGCTTTCTCGGCACCGCGCTGCAGGCCAACCATACCCGGATCCTTCCGGAAAGCGCCTTCGCCGCACCACCGCCCCCGCTCACCGCGGCCCTGCTGCAGTCGGCCCTCGCCGGCCGCCATCCCCTGCTCAGTGCCGGCGGCGACCCGCGGCACACCCTGGCCATGACCCCGCTGATCGCCAGCGGTCCGCCGCACGTGCTGGCCTGCGAGCTGCCGGTCGAGCAGGCGGGCAGCGAGGCGACCCGTGCTTTCCTGGAAACCGCCTCATCGGTGCTGACCGTCGCCCTGGAGCGCACCCACTTCGCCGAAGTCGCCCGGGAAACCGAGCTGCGCCGCGCCGCCGAATCCCTGCGCAGCTCGATCCTCTCCGCGCTGTCCCACGACCTGCGCACCCCGCTGACGGTGATGGTCGGCCTGGCCGACACCCTGGCCCTCGGCAAGGCCTCGCCGGAGCGCCAGAAAAGCATGCTCGGCGCCCTGCGCAACCAGGCCCTGTCGATCAACCAGCTGGTCACCAACCTGCTCGACATGGCCCGCCTGCGTTCCGGCACCATCGAGCTGAATCAGGAATGGCAGCCGATCGACGAGGTCATCGGCGCCACCCTGCGCCAGGTCCGCGCCCACTGGAAGGAGCGCGAAGTCACCCTGGACATCCCGTCGGGCCTGCCCCCGCTGCGCTTCGATGCGGTGCTGGTGGAACGGGTGCTGTGGAACCTGCTGGAGAACGCCATCAAGTATTCGCCGGCCGATACCCCGGTGGAGCTGGTGGTGCGCCGCTTCGGCGAGTGGCTGGACGTGATGATCTGCGACTGGGGCCCCGGGCTGCCGGCGGACGGCGGCGAGGAACTGTTCGGCCTGTTCCGCCGCGGCCAGGCGGAGTCCAGCATCCCCGGCGTCGGCCTCGGCCTGGCCATCGCCCGCAGCATCGCCGAGGCCCACGGCGGCCAGGTGCTGGCGGAAAACCGCATGGGCGGCGGGGCCTGCTTCCGCCTGCGCCTGCCGCTGGGCAGCGCGCCCACCCTGAGCGATCTGGAGGACGAAACATGAGCGAGACCCCAACCATCCTGCTGGTGGAAGACGACCCGCAGATCCGCGAGCTGGTGGCCGCCACCCTGGAGGGCGAGGGCTATGCCATCGTCGAGGCCGGCACCGCCGTCCAGGGCGCGGTGGAGGCCGGCGCCTGCAAGCCGGACCTCTTGATCCTCGACCTGGGCCTGCCGGACCGCAACGGCATCAACTTCATCCGCGACTACCGGATCTGGTCCGCGGTCCCGATCCTGGTGCTCTCCGCGCGCTCCCAGGAGATCAGCAAGGTCACCGCCCTGGATGCCGGCGCCGACGACTACCTGACCAAGCCCTTCGGGGTTTCCGAGCTGCTCGCGCGGGTCCGCGCCCTGCTGCGGCGCCCCGCCGCGGAACGCGAGCAGTTGGAGCCGACCATCGAATTCGGCGACTGCCGGATCGACTGCGTGCGCCGCCAGGTCACCCGCGCCGGCGAACCCCTGCACCTGACCGATATCCAGTACCGGCTGCTGATCTTGCTGGCCTCGAACCCCGGCCGGGTGCTCACCCACCGCCAGTTGCTGCTGCAGATCTGGGGCGGCCGCGCGGTGGAGAACAACCAGTACCTGCGGGTCTACGTGGGCCACCTGCGGCAGAAGATCGAGCGCATCCCCGCCCAGCCGCAGCACATCCTCACCGAGATCGGCGTCGGCTACCGCTTCCAGCCCTGAGGCCGACCGGTGGACGCCCCTGTTCGAGGCCTGAAAAAGCTTGCAACGGCTTCCCCCTTGAGCGCCCCGTGCAGGATCACTAGCCTGAATGGGTGACGCCGGGCCCCTCTGACGGTCATTGCCGCCATGTCGGAGTCACAGTTCATTCAACTTCGACTGCAAGGAGGGGCTCATGGACGCTTTCATGGCGTTTGCCTCGACCACCTTTCTCGGTACTTCCACCTGGTTCTGGCTGCTGTTCATCGGCATCGTCATCGCGCTGCTGGTCTTCGACCTCGGCGTGCTGCACCGCGACCATCATGAAATCAGCGTCAAGGAAAGCCTGCTGCTGTCGGCCGGCTACATCAGCGCCGGCCTGCTGTTCGGCCTGCTGGTCTGGCTCTGGAAGGGGCCGGATGCGAGCCTCGACTACTACACCGGCTTCCTGATCGAGAAGTCGCTGTCGATGGACAACGTGTTCGTCATGGCGATGATCTTCGGCTACCTGGCGATTCCGCGCAAATACCAGCACGAGGTGCTGTTCTGGGGCATCCTCGGGGTGATCGTGCTGCGCGCGCTGATGATCGGCCTGGGCGCCGCGCTGATCGCCGAGTTCCACTGGATCCTCTACGTGTTCGGCCTGTTCCTGCTGCTGACCGGCCTGCGGATGCTGTTCGCCCGGGTCGACGACGAGCAGAACATGGAAAACAACAAGTTCGTCCAGTTCCTGCGCCGCCACCTGCGGGTGACCGACCGGCTGCACGAGGGGCGCTTCATCGTCCGCCAGCCCAACGCCCACGGCCGCAACGTGCTCTGGGCCACCCCGCTGCTGCTGGCGCTGATCCTGATCGAATGCGCCGACCTGGTGTTCGCGGTGGACAGCGTGCCGGCGATCTTCGCCATCACCCTGGACCCCTTCATCGTCTACACCTCGAACATCTTCGCCGTGCTCGGCCTGCGCGCGTTGTACTTCGCCCTGGCGGCGTTGATCCACCGCTTCGCCTACCTGAAGTACGCCCTGGCCCTGGTGCTGGTGTTCATCGGCGCCAAGATCTTCCTGGTCAACCTCATCGGCAAGATCCCCTCCGGCATCTCGCTCGGCGTGACCTTCGGCCTGCTGCTCGGCGGTGTCCTGTTCTCCCTGTGGAAGACCCGCAACCAGCCGGCGCTCGAGGCAACCGGGAAACAATCCGACTGAGAGGCTGTGAAAAAACCACCGAGGCCAGCATGTTGCGAGAATGGGCGCAGGATTTGGACTGGATGCAAAAAATGACAGGCTCAGGTGGCGAGTTATTCGACGATCTACCTATTCCAGACGCACGGCCCGCGCCGCCCCTCAAGGCCAAGGCGGCGGCGCGTGTGCAGCGCCCGAACCGGAATCAGATCGAGCTGCGCCCCAGCGACCTGGAGAGTCTGCTTTCGGAGGATCATCCGGCGCGGTTGGTGTGGGGCTACGTCGAGCAGCAGGACCTCTCGCCGCTGTACGCCGGGATCAAGGCGGTGGATGGCGGATGCGGGCGCAGCGCGATTGCCCCGGAGATTTTGCTGGCACTGTGGCTGTATGCGACGCTGGAGGGTGTCGGCAGCGCGCGGGCTCTGGCGCGGCTGTGCGAAGTGCATGATGCCTATCGCTGGCTGTGCGGTGGGGTGCAGG
>NZ_FOFJ01000096.1 GCF_900110885.1 Azotobacter beijerinckii
GGTGGGCGGCTCGCTGTCCAGCGGCGACTCGGCGATGCCCTACATCGCCGGCTCGGAACCGCACCTGATCTCCGAGTACGCGCTCAGCTCGGAGTTTCTCAACGCCGACGAGCACTACTGGCACGTGCGCTACGAATACGACTTCGCGGCGCTGGGGATTCCCGGGCTGATCGGCATGGCGCGGTTCATGAAGGGCACCAACGTCGACCTGCCGGAGCGTCTGGGGGGCAGCGGGCAGAGCGAGAGCGAGCGGGACCTGGAGCTGTCCTACGTGGTGCAGTCGGGGCCGCTGAAGAACGTGGCGTTTCGCGTGCGCAACGCGCGCTACCAGAACAGCTTCGCGGCCAACGCGACGATGCGCGACGACAACGAGACGCGGATCAACGTCGACTACACCTGGAAGCTCTGGTAGGCCGCGGGGCAAGTCTGTCGAGACAGCCTTGCCGAGGTCGGGTTGAAAAGCGCCATCGCCTCGATGGCCAGCGGGGAACGCCATGCGCAACGTATATGAAGTCCGGATTGCCTGGGGGGACTGCGATCCCGCGGGAATAGTTTTTTATCCTAATTATTTTGCCTGGTTCAACGCCGCCACCGATGCCTTGTTCGCCAGTGTCGGCCTGCCTCTGGAGCAGGCCATGGCGCGTCACGGCATCGTCGGCTGGCCAATGGTCGACACCCGGGCGAGTTTCAGGCTGCCCTCGCGCTTTGGCGAAGTCCTGCGCATCGAGTCGCACCTGCAGGCCTTCCAGCGCAGCAGCTTCGAGGTCCGGCACCGGGCCTGCAAGGCGGACGGGACGCTGGCCGTCGAAGCACGCGATATCCGGGTCTGGACTTCGAGCGAGCGGGGAACGCTTTCCGGCCGCCGCATCCCGGACGAGGTGCGCGAGCTGTTCGTCCTTGGGCCGTGACGGCGGCTCTTGCCGCCCATCCGGCGGTAGGGGAGAGGCTTGGAATGTACAAAATAATTAATTGACATAACTAATTTTCAGGCGCTAATTTAGGCCACACACCAACAACAACTCGAAGGTGATCCGACATGAACAAGTACGAAGGCCGCTGGAAGACCGTGACCGTGGAGATCGAGGGCGGTATCGCCTGGGTCACCCTGAATCGTCCGGAAAAGCGCAACGCCATGAGCCCGACGCTCAACCGCGAGATGCGCGACGTGCTGGAAACCGTGGAGCAGGACGCCGAGGCCAGGGTGCTGGTGCTGACCGGCGCCGGTTCGGCCTGGACCGCCGGCATGGACCTCAAGGAGTACTTCCGCGAAGTCGACGCCGGTCCCGAGATCCTCCAGGAGAAGATCCGCCGCGAGGCTTCCGAGTGGCAGTGGAAGCTGCTGCGCATGTACAGCAAGCCGACCATCGCCATGGTCAACGGCTGGTGCTTCGGCGGCGGCTTCAGCCCGCTGGTGGCCTGCGACCTGGCGGTCTGCGCCGACGAGGCGACCTTCGGTCTCTCGGAGATCAACTGGGGCATCCCGCCCGGCAACCTGGTCAGCAAGGCCATGGCCGACACCGTCGGCCACCGCCAGTCGCTCTACTACATCATGACCGGCAAGACCTTCGACGGCCGCAAGGCGGCGGAAATGGGCCTGGTCAACCAGAGCGTACCGCTGGCCCAACTGCGCGAGACGGTGGTCACCCTCTGCCAGGACCTGCTGGACAAGAACCCGGTGGTGCTGCGCGCGGCGAAGAACGGCTTCAAGCGTTGCCGCGAGCTGACCTGGGAGCAGAACGAGGACTACCTGTACGCCAAGCTCGACCAGTCGCGCCTGCTCGACGAGGAGGGCGGCCGCGAGGAAGGCATGAAGCAGTTCCTCGACGAGAAGAGCATCAAGCCGGGCCTGCAGGCCTACAAGCGCTGACCGCGATAGGACGGGAAGGGCGCCTGCCGCCCGCCCGTCCGGGTCCTGTGAAGAACAATGACAAGACAAGGATTCCCCCCATGCTTGACGTGCCCTTGCTGATCGACGGGCTGGCCAGGCCGGCCGGCGACGGACGCACCTTCGTGCGGCGCAACCCGCTGAATGGCGAGATCGTCTCGACCGCCGCCGCGGCTACCCTGGAAGACGCCGATGCCGCGGTCGCCGCGGCGCAGCGGGCCTTTCCGGCCTGGGCCGCGCTGGCGCCGAACGAGCGCCGGGCGCGCCTGGCGAAGGCCGCGGACCTGCTGGAAAGCCGCGCCGCCGAGTTCGTCGCCCTCGCCGCCGAGACCGGCGCGATGGCCAACTGGTACGGCTTCAACGTGCAGCTGGCCGCCGGCGTCCTGCGCGAGGCGGCGGCGATGACCACGCAGATCACCGGCGAGGTCGTTCCCTCCGACATCCCCGGCAGCTTCGCCATGGCGCTGCGCCAGCCCTGCGGCGTGGTGCTCGGCATCGCGCCGTGGAACGCGCCGATCATCCTCGCCGCGCGTGCCGTGGCGATGCCGCTGGCCTGCGGCAACACCGTGGTGCTCAAGTCCTCCGAACAGAGTCCCGCCGTCCACCGCCTGCTCGGCCAGGTGCTGCACGACGCCGGCCTCGGCGACGGGGTGGTCAACGTGCTCGGCAACGCGCCGGAGGATGCCCCGGCGATCGTCGAGCGGCTGATCGCCAACCCGGCGGTGCGGCGGGTCAACTTCACCGGCTCGACCTACGTCGGGCGGATCGTCGGCGAACTGGCGGCGCGCCACCTCAAGCCAGCGGTGCTCGAGCTGGGCGGCAAGGCGCCGTTCCTGGTGCTGGACGACGCCGACCTGGACGCCGCGGTGGAGGCGGCGGCCTTCGGCGCCTTCTTCAACCAGGGGCAGATCTGCATGTCCACCGAGCGGTTGATCGTCGACGAGCGGGTGGCCGATGCTTTCGTCGAGAAGCTGGCGAACAAGGCCGCCTCGCTGCGGGTCGGCGATCCGGCCAGCCCCGACGTGGTGCTCGGTTCGCTGATCGACGCCGGTGCCGCCCGGCGCATCCAGGGCCTGGTGGACGATGCCCTGGCCAAGGGCGCGCGGCTGCTGTGCGGCGGCCGCAGCGAGGGCAGCCTGATGCAGGCCACCCTGCTCGACGGCGTCACCGCGGACATGCGCCTGTACCGCGAGGAATCCTTCGGCCCGGTGGCGGTGGTGCTGCGCGGGGAAGGCGACGAGGCGCTGCTGCGCCTGGCCAACGATTCCGAGTTCGGCCTCTCTGCGGCGGTCTTCAGCCGCGACGTTTCCCGCGCCCTGGCGCTGGCGCAGCGCATCGAATCGGGGATCTGCCACATCAACGGGCCGACCGTGCAGGACGAACCGCAGATGCCCTTCGGCGGCGTCAAGTCCAGCGGCTACGGCAGCTTCGGCGCCCGCGCCTCGATCGAACACTTCACCCAGCTGCGCTGGGTCACCCTGCAGAACGGACCGCGGCATTATCCGATCTGAGAACCTGCCCGTGGCCGGCGTGCGGCCATGGGCGGGTGGCGAGCGATCTTCCGGAACAACAAGAACAACACAGGGCCGGCGATGACCGGTCCGCATAGGCAGGCGCCTCCGCGTCCCCGAGCGTGCGGCGGCGCCCTGCGGGAGAAATGCGAATGAACAGCAAGGCTTGCGAGTCCCTTTCCCTTTCGCCGCAGGCTCCGGCGGAGCGTCCGCGCTGGCGGTCGGTGACGATCGGCCAGCCCGGCGTCGCCTTCGCAGAGGCGAACGAGATCTTCTACATGCGTCCCCGGGAGCCTCTGGAGCCCCTGCCGACGCGCCTGCTCGACCGCCTGCGCCACTGGGCCCGACTGACCCCCGGGCAGACCCTGGTCGCCCGCCGCGGCGACGACGGAGCCTGGCAGCGCCTCAGCTACGCGCAGATGCTGGCCAGCGCCCGGACCATCGGCCAGCACCTGCTCGACTATGGGCTGAGCGCCGAGCGGCCGCTCTTGATCCTCTCCGGCAACGGCCTGGATCACCTGAAGCTGGCCACCGCCTGCCTCTACGCGGGGATTCCCTACTGCCCGGTGTCTCCGGCCTATTCCACCCTGTCCCAGGATCTCGCCAAGCTGCGCCACATCGTCGAGCGCCTGCAGCCCGGCCTGGTCTTCGCCGCGGACAGCGCGGCCTATGCGCGTGCCATCGAAACCGTGATTCCGGCGGACGTGCCGCTGCTGTTCAGCGAGGGCGCGCTGGCCGGGCGGCCGTGCCGGGTCTTCGCCGACCTCGAGCGGCCGACCGATACCGCCGCGGCGGACGCCGCCTTCGAGCGGGTGGGACCGGACAGCATCGCCAAGTTCCTCTTCACCTCGGGCTCGACCAAGCTGCCCAAGGCGGTGCCGACCACCCAGCGGATGCTCTGCGCCAACCAGCAGATGCTGCTGCAGACCTTCCCGGTGTTCGGCGAGGAGCCGCCGGTACTGGTCGACTGGCTGCCCTGGAACCACACCTTCGGCGGCAGCCACAACGTCGGCATCGCCCTCTACAACGGCGGCACTCTCTATATCGACGACGGCAAGCCGACCCCGCAGGGGTTCGCCGAGACCCTGCGCAACCTGCGCGAGATCTCGCCGACCGCCTACCTGACCGTGCCCAAGGGCTGGGAGGAACTGGTCGGCGCGCTGGAGCAGGACGGCGAGTTGCGCGAGCGCTTCTTCGCCAAGGTCAAGCTGTTCTTCTTTGCCGCCGCGGGTCTCTCGCAGTCGGTTCGCGAGCGCCTGGACCGGGTCGCCGAGGCGCACTGCGGCGAGCGCATCCGCATGATGGCCGGGCTGGGCATGACCGAGACCGCGCCGTCCTGCACCTTCAGCACCGGGCCGGTGGACATGGCCGGCTACGTCGGCCTACCGGCGCCGGGCTGCGAGGTCAAGCTGGTGCCGGTGGACGGCAAGCTGGAGGCGCGCTTTCGCGGCCCGCACGTGATGGCCGGCTACTGGCGCGAGCCCGAACTCACCGCCGAAGCCTTCGACGAGGAGGGCTACTACCGCTCCGGCGACGCCCTCAAATTGGTCGATCCCGAGCGTCCCGAGCTGGGCCTGCTGTTCGACGGGCGGATCGCCGAGGACTTCAAGCTCTCCTCCGGCGTTTTCGTCAGCGTCGGGCCGCTGCGCACCCGGATCATCCTGGCCGGTGCCCCTTATATCCAGGACGTGGTGGTGACCGGGCCGAACCGCCCCGAGATCGGCCTGCTGATCTTCCCGCGCCTGCCCGAGTGCCGCGCCCTGGCCGGCCTGCCCGAAGCCGCATCGGCCGCCGAGGTGCTGGCGGCGCCAGCGGTGCGTGGCTGGTTGCAGGGGCTGCTGGACGAGCTCAACCGCACGGCGACCGGCAACGCCAGCCGGCTGGCCTGGGCCTGCCTGCTCGCCGAGCCGCCGTGCATCGACCGCGGCGAAGTGACCGACAAGGGCTCGATCAACCAGCGCGCGGTGCTGCAGTTCCGCGCGGCGCAGATCGACGCCCTGTACGCCGGCGAGGATGCCGGGCGGGTGCTCGCATGAGTCGCGCGGCCGGGCTGTATTCGGCCTTCGACGAGGTCTGCCTGGTGGATGCCCTGCGCACTCCCTGGGTCGACCTCGGCGGTGCGCTGGCGCAGGTCTCGCCCATCGACCTCGGCATCGCCGCGGCCCGCGGGCTGTTCGCCCGCAGTGGCATCGACGCGGCGGCGGTGGATTCGGTGATCGCCGGGTCGATGGCCCAGGCCAGCTTCGACGCCTATTTCCTGCCGCGTCACATCGGTCTCTACAGCGGCGTGGCGCAGGCGGTGCCGGCGCTGGCGGTGCAGCGCATCTGCGGCACCGGCTTCGAGATCCTCCGCCAGGCCGGCGAGCAGATCGAGCATGGCAGCGCGGGGCTGGTGCTGTGTGCAGCCAGCGAGTCGATGTCGCGCAACCCCATCGCCGCCTACACCCATCGCGACGGCTTCCGCCTCGGCGCGCCGGTGGAGTTCAAGGACTTCCTCTGGGAGGCGCTGTTCGATCCGGCGGCCGGCATCGACATGCTCCAGACCGCGGAAAACCTCGCCCGGCGCCACGGCATCAAGCGGGATGAGGTCGACCGCTTCGCCGCGCAGAGCTTCGCCCGCGCCGTGGCGGCCGAGGAGGCCGGCTGGTTCGCCGGCGAGATCCTGCCGCTGGAGCGCGCGCGCTTCGCCCTGGACGGCGGCTGCGAGCGCCGCCTCGACCTGCCGCGCGGCGTCGAGACGGTGGAGCGAGACAGCCATGTGCGCGCCTCGTCGTTCGAGGCCCTGCAGCGCCTGCGGGCGGTGCATGCCGGCGGCGTGCAGACCGCCGGCAACAGCTGCGCGGTGGTGGACGGCGCCGCCGCCGCGCTGGTCGGTGCGCGCCGCGACTTCCCCGGTGCCCGGCCGCTGGCCTGGCTGCGTGCGGCCAGCGCCTGCGGCGTCGCCCCGGAATTGATGGGCAGCGGCCCGGTGCCGGCCATCCGTCTGCTGCTCGAACGCAGTGGGCTGAGCCTGGCGGACATCGGCCGCTTCGAGATCAACGAGGCCCAGGGCGCGCAGATCCTCGCCGTGCAGCGCGAGCTGGAGATCGACCCGGCGCGGCTGAACGTCCATGGCGGGGCCATCGCCCTCGGCCATCCGCTGGCCGCCACCGGCCTGCGCCTGACCCTGACCCTGGCGCGCCAGCTGCGCGCCGCCAACCTGCGCTACGGCGTGGCCGCGGCCTGCATCGGCGGCGGCCAGGGCATGGCCGTGCTGATCGAGAACCCCGACTACCGGGGCTGAGAATTCACTGGAGGATTTCCCATGTGGCACTACCAGGCTCCGCTGCGCGACATGCGCTTCGTCATCGAGGAATGGCTGGCGGCGCCGGCCGACTGGCAACGGATGCCGGCCTTCGCCGCCCTGGACGGTGAGCTGGCCGCGCAGGTGGTCGAGGAGGCGGGACGCTTCGCCGGCGGCGTGCTGGCGCCGCTCAATGCCTCCGGCGACCGCCAGGGCTGTCGCTTCGACAACGGCCGGGTGACCACCCCGGACGGTTTTCCCGCCGCCTACCAGGCCTTCGTCGACGGCGGCTGGGCGGCGCTGGCCTGCGCCGAGGAGCACGGCGGCCAGGGCCTGCCGCAGCTGCTCAACGCCGCGCTGCTGGAGATGATCTACTCGACCAACCATGCCTGGGCGATGTACCCCGGCATCGCCCACGGCGCCTACGAGTGCCTGCGCGCCCACGGCACGCCCGAGCTGCGCGAGCGCTATCTGGCGGACATCGTCAGCGGCGAGATCCTGCCGACCATGTGCCTGACCGAGCCGCAGGCCGGCAGCGACGTCGGCCTGCTGCGCAGCCGCGCCGAGCCGGCCGCGGACGGCAGCTACCGGATCACCGGCGGCAAGATCTTCGCTTCCGGCGGCGAGCACGACCTGACCGCGAACATCCTCCATCTGGTGCTCGCCCGCCTGCCCGACGCACCGTCCGGCAGCCGCGGAATCTCGCTGTTCCTGGTGCCCAAGCGGCTGCCCGACGGCCGCCACAACGCGGTGCGCTGCGACGGCATCGAGCACAAGCTGGGCATCCGCGGCAGCGCCACCTGCACCCTGAGCTTCGAGCAGGCCGAGGGCTGGCTACTCGGCGAGCCGCACCGGGGTCTGGCGGCGATGTTCGTGATGATGAACTCGGCGCGCCTGCACGTCGGCCTGCAGGGCCTCGGTCATGCCGAGGCGGCCTGGCAGAGCGCCGCGGCCTACGCCGCCGAGCGCCGCCAGATGCGCGCGGTGCGCCGCCCGGAAGGCCGCGCCGAGGCGCCGGCCGACCCGATCCACTACCACCCGGCCATGCGCCGCACCCTGCTCGAACTGCGCACCCTGACCGAGGGCATGCGCGCCCTCGGCTACTGGACGGCGCACCTGCTCGATGAGGCCGAGCAGGGTGCCGATCCGGCGCAGCGCGCCCGGGCGGAAAGCCGGGCGCAACTGCTCACCCCGCTGGTCAAGGCCTACTTCACCGAGCAGGGCTTTCGTCTGGCCAGCTCGGCGCTGCAGGTATTCGGCGGCTACGGCTACGTGCAGGACTACGCCGTCGAGCAGATCCTGCGCGACAGCCGCATCGCGATGATCTACGAGGGCAGCAACGAGATTCAGGCCAACGACCTGCTGCTGCGCAAGGTACTGGGCGACGGCGGTGCCGCGCTGCGCGGCCTGCTGGAGCAGTTCCACGAGGAGGCCCGGGCCGCGGCGGCCATTCCCGCTTGCCGCGACTTCGGCGCGGCGCTGGGACAGTACGGCGACCGCCTGGCGACCGTCGTCGAGCAACTGGTCGCCGCCGCGGCGCAGGACCCGGAGCGGCCCTACCGGGCGGCGGGCGACTTCCTGCGCCTGCTCGGCCTGGTCGCCCTAGCCTTCGCCTGGGTGCGCAGCGCGCGCCTGGCTGCCGGGCGCGCGGACGATCCCTTCCATGCCGGCAAGCTGGAGTCGGCGGCCTTCTTCTTCGCCTATCTGCTGCCGGAAGCCGACCATCGCCTGGCGCTGATCGAGGCCAGCCGCCAGCCGCTGCCGTTCCTGCCCGAATGATCGAACAAGGAAAATCCCCGATGAAGATTCTGGTCACCGTCAAACGCGTGGTCGACTACAACGTCAAGGTCCGGGTCAAGGCGGACCACTCCGGCGTCGACCTGGCCAACGTCAAGATGGCCATGAACCCGTTCTGCGAGATCGCCGTGGAAGAAGCGGTGCGCCTCAAGGAAAAAGGCATCGCCAGCGAAGTGGTGGTGGTCTCGGTCGGCCCGAGTGCCGCCCAGGAGCAGCTGCGTACCGCCCTGGCCCTCGGCGCCGACCGCGCCGTGCTGGTCGAGAGCAACGACGAGCTGAGCTCGCTGGCCGTGGCCAAGCTGCTCAAGGCGGTGGTGGACCAGGAGCAGCCGCGGCTGGTGATCACCGGCAAGCAGGCCATCGACAGCGACAACAACCAGACCGGGCAGATGCTCGCCGCGCTGACCGGCTACGCCCAGGGCACCTTCG